>JBOHGG010000006.1:0-171954 GCA_050700115.1 Pseudonocardiaceae bacterium | reverse complement strand
GTGGCGAGGACGGCACCGTGCGAGTGTGGGATGCCACCACCGGAAAGCCGCTGCGCCAGCTCAGCGGCCACACCGACTGGGTGCGGGCGGTGGCCTGGTCCCCCGATGGCACCCGCCTGCTCACCGGTGGCGAGGACGGCACCGTGCGAGTGTGGGATGCCACCACCGGAAAGCCGCTGCGCCAGCTCAGCGGCCACACCGACTGGGTGCGGGCGGTGGCCTGGTCCCCCGATGGCACCCGCCTGCTCACCGGCAGTACCGACGGTGCGTGGGTCTGGGATGTCGCCACCGCGGAACCGCTGCATCAGCTCAGCGGCCACACCGGTGGGGTGTGGGCTTTGGCCTGGTCCCCCGATGGCACCCGCCTGCTCACCGGTGGCGAGGACGCCACCGTGCGAGTGTGGGATGCCACCACCGGAAAGCCGCTGCATCAGCTCAGCGGCCACACCGACTGGGTCGGGGCGGTGGCCTGGTCCCCCGATGGCACCCGCCTGCTCACCGGTGGCGAGGACGGCACCGTGCGAGTGTGGGATGCCACCACCGGAAAGCCGCTGCATCAGCTCAGCGGCCACACCGACTGGGTGCGGGCGGTGGCCTGGTCTCCCGATGGCACCCGCCTGCTCGCTGGCGGTGGCGACACCGTGCGAGTGTGGGATGCCACCACCGGAAAGCCGCTGCGCCAGCTCAGCGGCCACACCGACTGGGTGCGGGCGGTGGCCTGGTCCCCCGATAGCACCCGCCTGCTCACTGGCGGCGCCGACGGCGCCCGGGTCTGGGACGCCACCAGCGGGCAACCCCTCGGGTTCACCGTCGTCACCCTCCCGCGGGGCGAGATCGCGGTCTTCGACGCCATCACCGACCAACTCGTCCGGGCCAGCGCGGGGGCCTGGCGCTGGCTTGGCTACAACGTCGTCGAGGACGGCCGGCTCACTCGCCTCCCGGCGGAGTCCTTCGGGTCCCTGCCATCCCTGCATCCCGCCGCCCGATCGGCGGAGTCGGCCTGAGATCCGGCCCGCGGCGTCGGCGCATGATCGGGGCGTCCCGCCCGGTGCCCGGGACCGTGTTCTGCTCGTGGTATTCGGCCTCAACGTTGACCGACCAGATGTCGTGGTCGCCGCAGCCCAGGATGTTGTCCACCGTGAGCATGGCGGTGAGCATTGAGTGGTCCTGGTTGTTGTACCGGTGCATGCCGTTGCGCCCGACGGGGTGGACGTTGCGGGCGTGTTCGGCCAGCCAGCCGCGCAGCACGCCCACGTTGGCCTGGAAGTCCTGGTCGTAGACGGGATAGGCCTTGGGCATCCGGATCACGTAGCCGGCCTGCACCTGCCCGGGATCCACCAGCCCGAGCGTGGTCAGTTCGCGGGTGCCCAGCTCGATGAGGTCGGTGTCCGGGAGTTCCCACAGCTCGTCGCCGGAGAACACGAAGTACTCCAGGCCCAGACAGGTGCGCCCGGGTTTCACCATCGCGGGCGACCACGCCCCGAAGTTCTGGATGCGGCCCAGCCGCACCTGCGGGGAGTGGACGTAGATCCAGTTGTCCGGGAATGCCTGACTCTCGGGCACCACCAGGGCCACCGTGAGGAAGTCCCGGAACCGCAGCTCGCCGGCGGCGGCGAGGACGGCGGGGGGTGCCGGCGGGTCCATGGCGCGCACCAGGTCGGGCAGCGGCATCGAGGAGATCAGATCGGTGCACGGGTAACTGGTCACCGCCCCGTCCGCAGTGGCCTCGACGCTGACCACCCGGCCGTCCTCGTGCCGGATTCTGGTCACCGGCGCCTCGAGGTGCACCTTGCTGCCGGCGGCCTCGACCAGCTCGCAACAGCGTTCCCACATCATCCCCGGCCCGAACTTCGGGTAGTGGAACTCCTCGATGAGCGAGGTGATCTCCTTCTGGTTGCGCCCGGGCCGCAGCCCGTTGAGCACCGCGTTCGCCAGCGACAGGTCCTTGATCCGCTGGGCCGCCCAGTCCGACTGGATCTCGGTGGCCGCCACCCCCCAGACCTTCTCGTTGTAGGTCTTGAAGAAGTGCCGGTAGAGCCGGTACCCGAAGCGAGCCGCGACCCATCCCTCCAGATGCGACTGATCGGCCGGTGGGCGCAGCCTCGCCCATGCGTAGGACAGCACGCAGCGGGCCGCCTCGGCCGCACCGAGGTTGCGCAGGGCGCCGAACGGGCGCAACGGGTAGTCATAGAACTTGCCCCGGTACAGGATGCGGCTGCACCGGGGCCGGAGCAGGAACTCCCCGTTGGGCAGGATCTCGTGCCACAGCGCCTCCACCCGGGACACCTTGGTGAAGAAGCGGTGACCCCCGATGTCGAACCGCCACCCGTCCCGCTCGACGGTGCGGCTGATCCCACCGACGATGTCGTCGGCCTCCAGCACGGTCGCCGGCACCTGGTTGCGGGTCAGCTCGTAGGCGGCGGTGAGGCCGGCCGGCCCCGCACCGATGATCACGACCTCGGGCTCCGGGTGGGGAGCATGCGCCGGGTGCATAAAGGGCACCCTAACCTAATATCGTACAAATCGGACATGAACGAGCCACGGCGTCAGACCGCACGCGGGGTAGTGGCCCGGTCGAGGTTCTCCCGGAACCACTCGATCGTCCGGCGCAGCCCGTCGGGGAGGTCGATGGTCGGCGCCCAGCCGAGCGATCGGCGGGCCAGTGTGATGTCGGGCTGCCGCACGGTCGGGTCGTCCTCCGGGCGCGGAACGTAGCGAATGGCGCTGGACGAGCCGGCCAGGTCCCGGATCAGAACGGCCAGCTCGTCGATCGACACCTCGTAGGGGTTGCCGATGTTGACGGGGCCGGGCAGCGTCGACCGCAGCAGCCGCAGGCATCCTTCCACCAGGTCGTCGACGTACTGGATCGAGCGGGTCTGGCTGCCGTCGCCGGCCACGGTCAACGGCTCGCCGGCCAGCGCTTGCCGGATGAACGTCGGAACGGCCCGCCCGTCGCCCGGTCGCATCCGCGGGCCGTGGGTGTTGAAGATGCGCACGATCGCGGTGTCGACGCCCTGCGCACGGCGGTAGGCCATCGTCATCGCCTCGGCGAACCGCTTGGCCTCGTCGTAGACGCCCCGCGGCCCGACCGGGTTGACGTGCCCCCAGTAGCTCTCCGGCTGCGGGTGCACCTGGGGGTCCCCGTAAGCCTCTGACGTGGAGGCCAGCAGGTAGCGCGCCTTCTTCTCCCTGGCCAGGCCCAGCGTGTGCAGGGTGCCGATGGACCCGACCTTCAGGGTCTCGATGGGCATCCGCAGGTAGTCGATCGGCGACGCGGGGGAGGCGAAGTGCAACACCGCGTCGACGTCGCCGACGACGTGCACGAAGTCGGTGACGTCGGCCCGGATCAGCCGGAACGGGCCCACCTCCGTGAGATGCGCGACGTTGGCCGCTGAGCCCGTGCTCAAGTCGTCCAGGCATAGCACGCTGTAGCCCTCGAGCAGGAGGCGTTCGCACAGATGCGAGCCCAGAAACCCTGCCCCGCCGGTAACGACAGCCCGCGGCCGTGGCAAGCCCGGTCACCCGGCTAGCTGCACACAGTGAGCGATCACTCGAAAGAGTGAAGCAGCTATTCTTCGGTAAAGCAAGGCTTACTTCACGGGCCTCGCTGCACTGGCCGGGCACAACGGATCGTATGCTGGCGCGGTGATATGCCCGAAGTGTCAAGGATCGATGCGTACCCTCGACAAGCAAGGGGTGCACCTGGAGCAGTGCGAGACCTGCCGGGGGCTCTTCCTCGACCACGGTGAGCTGGAGCAGATCCTGCATGCCGAGCAGCACTACTACGGTGGCGGTGTGCCCCCCTACGCGGGCCACTCGAGTGGGCACCGCGGCCACTCGGACTCGCCCCGGCCGTACCGGGACTCACCCCGGCCCTACCGGGGAGAACACCACGGGCACCACTCCGACTCGCCGCGGCCCTACGGACACCGGCGCAGCCGCGGGAGCTTCCTCGGTGACCTGTTCGGCTAGGCCGCGCGCCGGTACCGGGTGAACCCGCGGATCTGTGACCGCTGCGGATGCCTGGTGGAACGGCCGCTGGTCTGCGGTGAGTGCGGCCACCGGCAGGCTCTGGCCCGCCAGCCCCTGTTCTGCCTCACGGGTCCCAGCGGTACCGGCAAGTCCACCGTTGCCCGCGCGCTGCTGCCGCGGCTGTCTGATCGCTTCGTGGTCCTCGAACAGGACGTGCTGTGGCTTCCTGAGCTGAGTGATTCCACCGGCGAGCACCGGCTGTTCCGCTCGACGTGGCTGCGACTGGCCTCGATGATCGGGCAGGGTGGGCGGCCGGTGCTGCTCTGCGGCACTGTGGTCCCCCCTGAGCTCGAACCGCTGCCCGAACGCGCGCTGTTCAGCGCCGTGCACTACCTGGCGCTGACCTGCCGGCCCGATGTGCTGGCCCAGCGGCTCCGGGCCCGGCCCGCGTGGCGGGAGTGGGACGAACCCAGGATCGCCGAGATGCTCGACTACGCCTCATGGCTTGCCGCCGGCGCCGCGACGCTGAGCCCACCGGTGACACTATTGGACACCACCGACCGTAGCGTCGAAGCCACCGCGCAAGACGTCTGCAGCTGGCTCGCGCGACTCACATCCTGAACTCGATGGGCGTCTCGATGTGTGGGGTCGGGCGGTCGGCGTGCACAATGGCGGCGTGGTGCGTTGGCGACATGCCGGATCGCGCTACCCAGGCGCCTACGACTGCCACTGATGAGGAGCGATGACTGACCACGAGCCCATGACGGACGTCGCGTGCGGTGACCCGGAGCTGTCCGAGGAACTTCGAGACGCGCTGGCCCTGCTACGGGACCGCAGTGGCAACGACGAGTTCCGCACCCTGGTCGATGACGTATTGGCCGGACGCTGCTCGCTGACCGAGGCGTCGGGCACGGCAGCATTCAGTGACGTGGTCTTCGCGCGGATCGCGCAGGAGTTCACTGAGATGACCGAGGACGAGAAGCGGAGCCTCACCGGGCAGGGCGAGTCATCCGGCGAAGAAGCCGCCTGCGATATCCCCTGCGCCGGCTGCCCCGGCATTTGTGCGATTCGGGACGCCGGTCGGTCCTGACGGCTCGACCTCACGGGCGGCCGGCGATGAAGCTGCGGTGGCGCAGCAGCGCCTTGCGGGCCGACTTGGCAACTCGCTTGTCGGGGTGGTGCTCGCCGATGACCTCGAGCAGTTCCGCGACCCGGGGATGCTCGGTACGCCAGAAGTGCTCGAGCAGCGCGGCCTGCTCGTCCGGCCCGCAATCCCCGGCCGCCAGCGTGGCGAGCAGGTCCTCCGGCCCGCCGACATCGTAGGTGACGACCATCAGGTCGATCCCGGCGCGCAATAACCGGTCGGGACCCACCTCGGCGGGATCCAGCGCGCCGGCACTGGTCAGTAGCTGTACCGCGAAGCTGTCGTGTGGCCCGTCGAGCATGGCCGTGATGGCGGGGATGGCGTGCTCGCCGACCAGCCCGTCGAGCTGGGTGAGCACGGCGAGCACCACCGGTGCCGACGTCGCAGCGTCGTTGAGCACGCCGACGATCTGCCGAGCCGCCGCCTCGGCACCGCGGTGCGCCACCCACGCAGCGGTATCGGCGAGCCACGCCTCCGGTTCGAGGTGCTCGATCAGGCCGACGACATCCCGGGCGGTCGAGGTGGCCGGATCCAGCCGGGTGAGCACGATGATGCCGAGTTCCTCGGCCAGCCGGATCGCGACGGGTACACCGGCGGGGGTGAGCTCGGCGATACCGCCCTGCGCCACCGTGGCCCCCCACTGAGAGGGGATGTGCTGCACGTCGCGCAACGTGACAACGCCGAGTGCGGCCAACCGGTCCAGCTGACTGCGGACCCACTCGCGCACGAAGCCGAGGTGGAAGTCATTCAGGCCGGTGAACGACCGGACCACGCCCTCGACCATCAACTCGGTGAGTTCCTCGATGGGCAACGGTTTGCCGGCCGCTCGCCAGTCGATCAGCTCGGCGAGCAGCCGCCCGACACCCTCATCGACCAGTTCCTGCACGGTCTCTATCCCGGACAGGTAGGGCGACAGGGCCCCGGACAGGCCCGCCTCGACGGCCGTATCGACCAGCCGGTCGATGGCCTCCACCGAGGACAGCTCGCGCCACCGCGCCACCGCTACCAGGCGGCCCCGGTACCGGCGCAGCACCCGGGCCTCGACAGCCAGTTCCACCAGCCAGCTGAGGTTGGGCAGGTCTTCGATTGAGCGCAGGGTGCGCCGGTAGTCGCCGATCTCGACATCGGGCACGTCGCCGGTGCCGAGTGCGTCCACCAGATGCCGGACGTCGGCCAGCCGCAGGTTGCCCTTCTGGGTCAGCGGGCGCCCCGGCGCGGCGCAGAACTGCCAGAGCTTGTGCATTTGGACCAGCGCCGGGGCGGCTGCGGCGGACGCCGCTCGCTGCGGCGGCTCGGGCAGCGTGGCCGGACCGACGGTGAGGATCGGCACGTCGTCGATACCGTCGGGTGCCAGGTCGTTCATCTGTTGCATCACCGCGGCGAGGGCGTCGTCGTCTACATCCATGCCCGATTCCAGCATGCCCGGTTCCAGGCCGCCCGCGCCGGCGAACAGGCCCTTGGCCAACCCGTAGTTCGCCGGGTCCGCCATCTCGGTCACGAAGCGCGACGTATTGCGTTCGCAGCAGCGCTGCAGCTGCGACAGCGTGCTGCTGCCAGGTGCGAGCAACCCCTGGGCGGCCAGGAAGGTCATGAAGGCGCGGATCGAGCGGGGAAAGTCGGCGCACGCCTCGGCCGGTATGGACAGCTTGCGAGGACACCAGCCGAGCAGAAACTCTTCCAGGTCGGCGATCGTCCATCGGCCGAGCTCACCGTCCTGGTAGCCCCACTTCCAGTCCATCGCCAACCCCGCGTCACCGGCTTGCGCCTCGGTGACGTTCGACGAGGCGAGCCATCCCGCGTAGTCGTCCAGCAACTCGTCGCGGCGGGTATGGAAGGCGTCCTCGTCCTCGACGGTGAAGCTCATGCGCATGGTTGCTTAAGTCCTTATGACGTTGCCGGTTCCAGGCTCATGCTATGACGGCGATGATCGAACCACCGGCGATCAGTGCGATGCCGAGCAAGAACCACCCGAGGCGGGCGAATCGCTTGCCTGTGGTTGCCAGCTCGGTCCTGCCGATCCGGGCGCTGCGCCTCCGAGACATGTCGAGTCATGTCACGCACCACCAAGACGCTGCCCAGCGCGTAGATCACGATGCCCAGCAGGCCTAGCCAACGCTCTCCGACCACGACGCTGGCCAGCAGGAGCCCACCGATGATCGAGAGTCCGGAAACGGTGCGCCACAGGCGGAAGCGGCGGGTCCGCGCTACGAACAGCGCCACCACGGGTGACGACCGCTGCGACTGCTTCTGAGACACGTCGGCTTCCGATCTGGCAGCTACTGGTGCCGACGCAAACTAGCAGCGCCCTACGGACGGCAAGACCGCACGTCCCGCTCAGCGTTCCCTCCCGTCTGCTTACGACATCTTACCGTTCGACGCCGAGGTGGCTGAGTTCTACGGCCTACTCGCCAACGTCGTTCGCCAGGCCGGGCGAAACCCCCGGCCGTGCAGGATGGATCTCCTGATTGCCGCCACTGCCGTACGACACGGGTTCTCCCTGGCCACCCGCAACGGGGCGGATCTTCGCCAGCTGCAGCGAGTGCTCACCGTGATCGACGTGAACTGAAGGCCGGCTCGCGGGACTTCAGATTGTCAGGGGTCGGTGCTTTGCTGGCGCCGTCAGATACCGAACTGGAGGTTTCACATGCCCACCCGAACAAACCCGTGGCCCACCGGCACACCCTGCTGGGTCGACCTGTCGGTGCCCGATCTCGCCGCCGCCAAGGAGTTCTACGGCGCAGTCTTCGGCTGGTCGTTCGTCGACAGCGGAGCGGAGTTCGGCCATTACCAGATCTGCCAGGTCGACGGCCGCGCCGCGGCGGCCATCGCTCCGTGCCAGAGCGAGGGCCAGCCCACAGTGTGGACCGTCTACGTGGCCAGCGACGACGCCGACGGCACCGCGAAACTGATCGGCGAGAACGGCGGGACGGTGCTGGCCGAGCCGATGGACATCCCCGGCAGCGGGCGGATGTGCATAGCGCAGGACCCGCTGGGTGCCGCCTTCGGCGTGTGGCAGGCCGCAGGGACGCACGGTGCGGAGGTGTACGCCGAGCCAGGGTCGCTGGTCTGGACCGACGCACGGCTGCCCGATCCGGACGCCGGCCGCACGTTCTACAGCTCGGTTTTCGGCTACCGCTACGAACCCATCGAGGGCGGGCCACCGGACTACACGACCATCCACGTCGACGCGGCCAGGGACGGCGAGCCGGTCGGTGGCATCGGCGGGATGATGGGCGCCCCGGCGGGCACCCCGGCGCACTGGCTGGCCTACTTCCTGGTGGCTGATGCCGATGCCGCGGCGGCCAGCGCCAGCGCGGCCGGCGGCACCATCCTGGCCGAGCCGTTCGACACCCCGTACGGGCGGATGGCAGGGATTACCGACCCGCACGGGGCCACCTTCTTCGTGGTGGGGACGATGCCATCGGCGTGATCATGAGCTGATCGGGATAGCCCGGGCGCGACCGGACTATCCCGATCAGGCGGCGAGGCCGAAGCGCTGTTGCAGGACGCAGGTGCTGACGATCCCCAGAACGACGGTTTGGAACGCGGCCCGGTCGGCTGGTTCCATCGCGGCGACGTGGTCCATCAGCCCGCGGATCCGGCATGGGTCGAAGAACGGCTGGTCTTCGACGGACCGGGAGCGCAGGGTGTCCTGGCAGAACACGGTGAGTGGGTCGCCGATCTCGCGAGCCGGGGGCGATAGGAACGGGTGCTTCTGGCGGTCGTACACCTCGGGCAGCACACAGTCGCGGACGGCCTCGCGCAGCACGTGCTTCTCTCGCAGTCCGCGGATTTTGTGGTGTACGGGGATCTGCGCGGCGTACTCGGCCACGTGGTGGTCGAGGAAAGGCACCCGGCCTTCGACCGAATGCGCCATTTCCATGCGGTCACCGAGGGCCGTGAGGATGAAGTTGGGCAGCACCGTCCGGGTCCAGATGTACAGCGCCTGGTTGACCGGATCGCGCTCGGCGAGGCGGCCGGGCACGTCGAGGGAATCGAGCAGTTCGGCGTAGGGGTCGGTGCGCACGGCGGCCTCGCGGTATGCATCGGCGAAGTAGGGATACAACTTGGCGGCGAGGGTGGAGAACGCTTCGATCGCCGAAGGGACCCAGCCCAGACGGACGCCGATCGAGTCGAGTCCCGGGGCGGGCACGCCGTCAGCGATGAAAAGCCCACGCGAGGTCTGGTTGGTCGCGTTGAGCTCGGCGAGCAGTCTCTCGACGTCTTCTGGTCGTTGCCCCTCGGTATTGTGCAGCAGCATGTCCCGGCGGAACGGGGGGTAGCCGCCGAGGATCTCGTCGGCACCCTCGCCGGTGAAGACCACCTTGATCCCCGCGTCGCGCACCGCCCGGGACAGCAGGTACTTGGCGACGCCGTTGCCGTTGGCAATGAGCGTCTCGGCGTGCCACAGCGCGTCGGGGTAGGCCTGCGCCAGGTCGCGCTGGCTGACGGGCACCGGCACAAACGTGGCGCCAAGCCATTCGGCGGTCTGCTGGGCCAGCCGCTCCTCGTTGTACAGCTCGTCCCCGAAGGCGATGGTGAATGCCCGGATCGGACGGTTGCTCCTCCGCTGGGCCAGGCCCAGCACCGCGCTGGAATCGATCCCGCCGCTGAGGTAGGAGGCCACCTCCACGTCAGCGATGAGCCGTTCGGCGACGGCGTTGTCGAGGACTTCCCGGAACCCGGCGACGATCTCGGCCTCCGAGCGTCCGTCGGCGGCGAGGGTCTCGCGGCTGGGGTAGCCGGTGTCCCAGTACCGCCGGATCTCCAGCTGGCCGTCGCGGGCGACGAGCATGCAGCCGGGGGGCACCGCTCGGATGCCGGCGAACAGGGTTCGATCCGCGGTCCGGACGTTGTGACACTCGGCGAAAAACGCCGCTGCGTCCCAGCGGGCCGGCACCCCCAGCGCCAGCAGGGCCTTGATCTCCGAAGCGACGAGCACGTCGCCGCCCCGGACGGTGTAGTACAGCGGCTTGATCCCGAAACGGTCGCGCACCGCGATCAGGCGGCGCCGACGCTGATCGGCGACTACCACCGCGAACTCCCCGCGCAGCTGGTGCACGAAGTCGCCACCCAGCTGCTCGTACAGGTGCAGGGCGATCTCGCTGTCGGAGTCGGTGGCGAAGTGCCGGTTCTGCGCCTGCAAGGCGCTGCGGATCGCCCGGTACCCGTACAGCTCCCCGTTGACCACGCAGCGCAGTTCGCCGTCCTCGCTGGTCAGCGGCTGGTTGCCGTTGCCCAGCCCGATGATGCTCAGCCGCACGTGGCCGAGCATCATCCGGCCATCGGCCGAGCACCACCAGCCGGTGTGGTCGGGTCCGCGGTGCGCGATCGTCGCCAGTGCGCCCGCGATGCGCTCCTGCGTCAGGCGCGGCTGCGCAAGCAGCGCCCCGATCAGACCGCACATCGACGGACCCCCTCGTGATCAGGTGCCATGATCTCCCTCCCTATCCCCGGCACACCCGAGAATCAAGAGGTACCGTCGGTGTGTCCCCTTCGGAGGAGGTGCCATGAGCGAGGACGCACTCGAGGAGTTCCGGCAGGCATCGACGGGATGGGAGCTCGAGCAGGAGCTGGAGGTGGCAGCAGAGGTCTACGGTCCCGAGCCCAAAGGACTCCGCACCCCACCCTCGGAGTTGAGTGACGAGGAGCTCCTCGAGCGATACAAGTCTCTGATGGGGTTCGACCTGAAATGGGAGTAGCCGAAGATGCACTCCCACTCGTCCATCCGCCACCAGCGCCACCTGCTGCTGGCGGGTAAGGCCCGTGAACTCGACGCTGCGGACGTTTTCCCTATCGGGAACGTCGCTGGTGTCGTGTTCACGGCGATGATGTCCTCGGCCTAGGCCGAATGACGAAGACCTCCGCTGAGCAGGACTGGGAGCTCTTTAAGAAGCTCGCTCACAATGTCATCCTGGTGTATGTGCTCGCCTGCCATCTGACGCATGAGCACGTTCGTGCACGCGTTGATGAAAACTTCGCCCAAAACCTTCGTCGTAGTGGACGCGATGGTCGTATTGATGGTAGTGCCAGTGCCAGGGAAGATCTTGAAGAGGCTTGCCGTCGTTCGGGCCATAGAGGCCACGCTGAGGACGGTCGCGAAGGCGGTGGCGACAGCTTTGGGGTCTACCCTGAATCCCATGGTAGTGGCGATCTGACCCAGCATGCTGATCTGCAGCGCGCTCAACGGAATGGAGTCAACAAGCGGGATCGGACTGGCCGCGATCAATGCGGCCGTGCCCATGTTGAAGTTCACCGAGCGCCGTGCCTCGGCGATTTTGAGCTCTAGCGATACCCGCTGGCAGCTTGCCAGGGTATGCCGTTCCGCATCCGGCAGCTGATGGTAAATCGAACTCACGAGATCAGGAAGGCCGAACGGGGGGAGCGTGACGCCGGCGACGTCGTCCTCTTCGGCCAGCGTCATGAAGCACTGTCCGTCGAGGACGGGGAGTTCGAGCGAAGTGAGGTATCGGGCGAACTTGTTTGCACGGGCATCGTCGGGAGTGGGACACTGCGTGAGCACGAGGGCTACCAAAACGTCCTTCGCCAGTGCTCTTACGATGTCTGACTCAACTGTTTCAAAGCGTTCATCCCGGGTCCGTACGCAGTACAGGCAAAAATGGACACGGGTGTCGTCGTCGCCCATCTGTCTCTTGATTTCAGTAAGATAGGTCTTCGCTATCAGCTCCGGGTCTACGCCGAGCTCAATGCCCGGGGTGTCGTACACTGAAATCGGGAGATTCGGCTGAACATAACGTTGAATATTCTGGGTGATTGAACAACCAACACCGGTCGGGGCGATCGGCCGGCCAAAGATGGCGTTGACCAGCGTGCTCTTTCCGACACCGACACGACCGGCGAGCATGACGTTGAGGCGAGTTTTTCCCCGCAGTGCCTGGGAGAGCCCTTCCCGGAAGAACTTCTCAAGATCGAACTCGTCTTGGCCCTCTGGCTTAAACCGGAGTAGGCCTGTGGAAGATCCATCCATCGGGTCCCCTTATGTCAGTCGCTCACAGAGATCAACGAGAGCCCGTAGGTCCAGGTTGGCCACCACGACCCTCCGAGGTGCCCCGACGGGGCGACGCTGCTAAGACAACGACTTGATGCGGATGACGTTGCCTTAAACCCAATGTCGATCTCCAGGGATCGCGAAGAGCTACCCGAACTGTCCGATTTCTTGATCCGAAACATGCACCGGTCCAACATTCGTTTCTTCGGCTCCGTTGCCCCGCGGGGAGGCCGACGAGCGCAGCGACCTGGATCTCCTGATCGATGTCGCGCCCGGGCACGGCTACTTCGACCGGCTTCGCTCTGGATGTCGAGCAGCCCCGGAGGTGCTGTCCCGCCTGGCGAAGGGATCGAGATCAGGGATGCGCTCGACGGGGTGAGCCGGGATGCGGGACCGGTGCGCGGCGGCGTCGAGGGATGTCCCCCGCTCGGATCGGACACCTTCGAGTTCGGCGTCACCGTCAGGCAGGCCAGCGGCGGTGATATCCGGCTCGACGTCCGGATCCAGGCGCGGCCTCAGGTGCAGGTGTTGTGGGAGCGGCTGGTCGGGAACGTCGCCGGGCGTCGTCGCGTGCTCCTCGAGACGCTCGCCCCGAGGCCTACCGGGCGGACATCGAGACGAAGCTGTGGAACGGCAAGCAGGGCCGCAACCCACACCGGCTGTTCCGTGCCTCCCATTTGGTGACGGCTCACCATGGGCATCGGAAGTGGCGACGCCAGCCTGCTGCTGGAGATCGAGCGCCATCGGGCAAGGGTTCCCAGCGCCACACCCGTCCGGCTGTGGACGCTCGACAAAGCCCCCTGACCGTCGTAGTCCCGTGCACGTTGGCTGACCAACCCGAACAGGCTAGGCAGACCGTCCTGCGCCACTCGCCGTGCCCAGCGAGTGGCGCTGGTCGAGCTCGGCGCCCCATAGTTGGGCCCGGAGGCCTACCACACCCGCAACCGCTGGATGGTGACGCACCGATCTCGTCATCGGATTCCCACACGGCGACGATCCGCGGAGCGGGCCCTGGTACACCTTCCACTATGGAGCCGATCAAGGCAGGCCGCGGCTGATCGTCCCGATATGAATCCGACGAAGAACGACAGCGGTACCGGATGCCGGCTGTTTGCCCCGGTTTCGCCCGGCCCACCCATCTGGTCTGGCCGTTGGTGTTCCGCGGAACACCAACGAAGATTGCTCCAGCGTGGGACGGCTGGCGACTGCCCCGCAGGGCGCGAGCTTCGGCGTCGACTTCAAGCCGGTCCCCAACGCGCTACGGGTAGTCAGCGGGACACCAACCCGCCGGTACGGGCTTTACCTGATCACCCTGCTCTCCGGTCAGGCCGAGTTGGTCGGGCCCCCCGGGACTTCGTGTGCAGCGGAGATGGTCGTATGCTGACGGGTTTTCCAAGATCGAAGAGGTCGGCGAATGTCTGCTGTTCCTCGCGGGTGACGCTGTCGTCCATCTTCATGGCCAGGGGCACGACGTCGGAGTTGAGCCGGGCGAGGTCTGCCAGCAGTTCGCGGTCGGCGCGGATCATCGACAGCGGGCGGGCTGCGGTGATTCGGGAGCGCGCCGCAGACCAGCCGGGTCGTGGATGCGCCTGCGGGAGTTGCGGCCAACCCAGCGACCGGTGCGGTCGGTGACAGCGCCGCACGCGCAGTGGCAGACGCCGATGAGCAAGCCGTTGGCGCGGTGCAGTTCGATGGTCTGGGGTCGGCAAGAGTGCCACCGGTGCGGGACCTGCGCCGCGTACCAGGGTGTTCCTCCGCGATGACGAACACCGGGTCGATCCCGTTCGGGCACCCATCTCGATGGTCGTAATCCCATGACGCTCCGCTCTCACGCTGTCGCACCAAGACGGCAGTAAGCCAATCGCGGGACGCACGGCCGCGGTACCGGCCACGGGACAGCCATTGATGAGCCAGTAGTGACTGATTGGTGACGCCACGCGATCGCGAGCCATACGCTGGCCGCGGTGCGTGCGATGGGCGGAGGCGATGCGCGATGGCCAACCCGCCGAACCGGCAGTTGACCTGGGAGCGGCTCGAACGCGGCTGGAGTCATGAAGAGCTGTGCGAGCAGATCAAGAGCAGCATGCGCGACGCCGGCGAGGCGGACACTGGGCTGACGGGCAACACGGTCCGCCGCTGGGAGATCGGCGAGCGGTCGCCCGATCCCCGCTTCCGCAAGCACCTCGTGACGCTCCTGGGCAAACCGGCCAGCCAGTTGGGCCTGCTCACCTCGGATGAGCTCGCTGTACGAGCCGACTCACCGGAACTTCTTGACCCGCTGGAGAGACTGCTGACCATGCTCGACGGTCAGACGCGTGACAGCGGGATCAGTCGCCAGCGGTTCCTCCGCACCTTGATCGCGGCGGGGGTGCTGCCCGGCGTGGCCCCGCTGGAGACCGCCGCGGAGGTGTTCGAACCGCTCGCGCTCGCAGCAGACCGGGGCAGCCGGGTCGACGCCCGGGTCGTCGAGTCCTACACGACGATCACTGCACAGCACCGTCAGATGTACTGGACGGCGCCGGCGGACCCGTTGCTCCGTTCCGCGCTGGGACACATCCAACTCGGCATACAGCTCCTCAGCGATGGCAAGGGCGAGGTGCGACGGCGTATGGCAGGTTCGCTGGCCGAATCGGCGCTGCTTGGCGCGCGGCTGGCCTTCTTCGACCTGCGGCAAGTCGCGCTCGCCGAGAGGTGCTTCGAGATCGCCACGACAGCCATGCGGGAGTCCGGTGATCACGCGCTGGCCGCCGTCGTGTACGCGCATTGGAGCTTCGTGCCGGGCTTCGCCGGGGACGGCGCGGCGGCTGCGCCGTTGCTCGACGCTGCGGCGGGACACGCCCGCTACACCGGGGGTCCGCTGTTGCGCTCGTGGCTGCATTGCGTGCACTCCGAGGTCAGCGCGCGGACGGGGGAGACTGCGCAGAACGTGCGGCACGCCCGCCAGGCTGAGGACTCGCTGTCCACCCGCGGTGAGGATCCCGAGTGGCTCGACTTCTTCGACTCGGCCCGCATGGCCGGCTTCCTCGGCTACAGCCAGCTCATCGCCGGCCGGACTGCCGACGCAGTGGTGAGCCTGCACTGCGCGCTCGATCAGCTCGACGACCGAGCGGGTAAACAGCGATCCGTGGTCTTGCTCGACCTCGCGGTCGCGCATGCCGCGACCGACGCCGAGCACGGGATGGACCTCGCCGCGCAGGCCTTCGACCAGCTGGAACGTGAGCCCTACGGCACTGCCCACGGGCGGATCCCGGCGGTGCGGCGTGCGTTGGAAGGCACCCCGCAGGCACGGGTGCTGGACGAGCGGGTGCGATCACTGCCGGCTGTTGGTTAGCCCTGGTGTGCGTTGTACTCCCGGATCAGGCCGGGGAGTTCGGTGAGCCCACTCAGGCGGAACAGACACCGGCTGCTCACGGTCTCGTCCTCGACGATGAAGCCCCACGGGCCGCGGCGGATCAGCACGGTACGCATACCGGCGTGCTGTGCGGGCCGGATGTCATTGTCCAGCCGGTCCCCTACATAGACCACCGATCCGGCCGCGCAGCCGGCTTCCTCGATCACCCGAGCGAAGAACGCGGGCGAGGGCTTCTCCACCCCCCAACCGTCCGACGTGCCGATGACGTCCGCTGGCAGGCCGAGCGCCTTCAAGATCCGCTCAGCGCGGGCGGTCTGGTTACCGGCGAGGCCAACCCGCAGCCCCATCTGCTGCAGCTCACCCAGGCACGGAAGCGCGTCGGGGTAGAGGTTCGCTTCGGCGAAGGTCTCGGGTTGGCCCGCCGCCGCCCGGCGTTCCCTCTCGGTCGCGAGGTCGAAGCCTGGCCGGAAATACTGGAACGTCTCCCGGTAGTCACCACCGCGAGCGATCACCGCACCGAACACCGCGGAGAAGGTGTGCCTCGGCACGCCCAACCAGTCGGCCCAGGTGCCGTACTCCCGGGTCTCGTCGACGATCGTCTCTCCGACGTCGAAGAACACCGCCTCGATCCGTGGCACACCGCCTCCTGACAGTTAGGTGGGAATCCCGCGCGCCGCTGAGCTCAGCCGGCGTCTCGGAACTCCTCGTACCGTCGTTGTAGGAGCAACGAGTCCGGTCTCTCGGACCGAATGCGGGGAATCGACATCAAACGTTGGCCATGCCTCCCTTGCAATCCATGCTCCAGCATCGGACCGTCGATCTCGTGTAGCAGATCCGCGCGGATCTCGACGAAGAGGTCGGGCCTGATCCCGAGGATATGATTGTCATAGGCTGAATGATGGAGTTTGCACAATGACAGCCCGTTACGAACTGACGCAACGCCGGCTTGATCGTGGTCAGGGATGATGTGAGCTGCATCGAGCAGCTCTGCGTGTCGGAGGGAGCACACGGCGCAGCGTGTCTTGTAGGCCCGGAGCACTGTCGCGCGGAACACCGGCTGGTGGAGCCGTTGCCTGGTCTCACGCATGATGTAGCGACGGAGTCGCTCTTCGACGGGACTTCCAGCCGAGACGAGACCCCGCGCCACATCGGGATCGATGACGAACTGGTGCTGATCCGGTTCTTCCCACAGCAGATAGACCGGATAGATAGGCTCGTACACGCCGGGTCCCACGCCAAAGAACCAGATCAATGGCAGCCGGCCCTCCATCGCCGCCCGAAGTGCTTTGTTCTCGGCGTGGTCGGCATTGTCGCCGCGCCATTTGTAGCGGAGCAACCCGTCTGAGCCCAGGGAGTCCTCGTATGGCCGTTGCTGACCGTCGGGCGTATAGACCGTCCTGATCGACAGCGCAGCGGAGAGCTCCCTCGGCTTGCGGATCCCGCGTTGGGCGTCCATCAGGCGGAACTGTCTGCCGTCGATCTCGAAGTCGAGTAGATCCACCGACGAGATCGACGCGGCGCCGTCGTGTGTGCGGACCGTGAGCCACCGCATCGCCTCACGTCGGAGCTGCGTGTCGAACTCGGTGCTCATGTTCGGTCCCCGCTACTCGGAGCTGGATTCAACGATGCCTGGGCTAGTCCATCAGATCCCGTCGATGCGTCGGAGCGAAGGTCTGCAACCGAGTATCGACGGTCACCTGCATCGCCATACTCGACAGGGCATGGGCCTACAGGTGCCAGTCATCAGCCTCCTCCCAGCCCAGCCCAGCGCGAAGCGGAACACACGGCGGGCCTCGTCGTGGGCATAGGCGTCGAAGGGGCATGGCTACACCTCGCTTGACGGCGTCAACCCGGGTGGCCCAGGCGATGAGCGCTCAGGCGGAGGTGCTGGTAACGGCGCGTCGCGCGAGTTCTGCGCAGGACGGCGGATAAGAGCGGTTCAGGCCGCGACGACGGTAAAGGCGTCGATCGCCGATGGCACCGGAATGGGGTCGCCGTGCTCGCGCATGACCTCCAGGTGGCCGGCGATCGCTTCACGCATCAGGGCGACGCATTCCTCGTAGGTGGCAGCGGCGGCAACACAGCCCAGCAGGTCGGGGCTCCATGCGCTGAAACCACCAGCCTCGTCACCCTCGATGACGACGACGTATCCGTTCACTGCTGGGTCCTCCCAATGCCGGCCTGTCTCAGAATGCTCTTCTCGGTCATCGGCCGCAACGTCTCACTCGGCTTGCCGGCCACTGTGGCTGTGCCCGGCTTGGTCGGATGGCGGTAGTGTCGGTGGCTGCCCCGGGACCGGACGAGGTACCATCCGTCGGCCTCCAGCAGCTTGATCATCTCACCCACCTTCAATGGCATGAGGAGCACTCAAGCAGCGACCACCGACAGAACGACCCGATCGGCAAGCCAGCCTCGCAGCCTACCTCATGCACCTCGACTGACCGACCTCAATGATCTACGGCGCCACGCCGCGAAGCGCGCGTCCGGCATCGCCGAAGGCCTGCTCGATCGTGTGGAGTGGGCGCCTACATTCCGAGGGACGCAACATCCACATCGTCGAATCCACATCACCCACGACCTGGAGGCCGCCGTTCGCCATGCCGAGGCGCGCGACGGAACAACTTTCACCGCGGAGCAGTGGTCCTTGGCTGCCGGACCACGTGCATCCCGGCGAGTTACTCGGGCTCACGGCCACCCGGAACGTAGTGACGGCGTCGACGTGCGGAGTTTCTTCCATAGGCACACCGCGGCGCACGCCGGGCAGGGCTGTGCTCACGGTGCTCGACTTCATCAGGCAGCACCGCCGGGGCCTCGGGCTAACCAGTGGGCGACTCGACCGCGGTAGTATTCTGATATGATTCGATCATGTCATCGTATGAACGGATCTCGGTGACGGTTCCCGCCGACATCGCCCAGCAGGTGCGGAAGGCGGCCGAAGATGCCTCCGAGACCATCTCGGGCTGGCTCACCACCGCGGCCCAGCACCGCCTCCGGCTCGACGCCGGGCGTCAACTCTTAGCCGAATACGAGGCCGAGCTCGGCGCCGTGACCGAGCAGGAAAGGGCGGCGATCGACGCCGAGATCGCGACAGCCCGGCGATCCGCCCAGCCGGACGGGCCGGGACGGGCGCGGCGCTCCGCATGAGAATCTGATTGGCCATGAGCAATGATTTCGTCTTCGACGCCGGAGCCCTCGTTGCGGCTGAGCGCGCGGATCGCCGGTGGGTTCTGCTGTGGGACCATCTCGTCCGTTTCGGGGTCGTACCACTTGTCCCCGCTGGAGTGGTGGGCGAGGTGTGGCGCGGGGGACCACGCGCGGCCAGGATCGCTCGCGTGCTGGCCGCCAGCGAGGTTGTCGACCTGACCCACGGGAGGGCCCGGGCAACTGGCGAGCTCTGCGGGCGCGCGGGGACATCGAATCCGGTCGATGCGTCAGTCGTGCTCGTCGCCACGCCACGACGCGCCACCGTCGTGACCTCGGATCCCGATGACATCCGGCGACTTGCCGACGCAACCGGTGCCGAGCTGCCCGTCATCGCCCTCTGACCGGCCGCCGTGCGGGTCTGCTTACTCATGCAACTCGCATACCATCGCGTCGAATATCGGCGCGTCATCAAATGGTTGGAGTTCGCCGATTTTGTACCAGCCCCATGATAGGTAGGCATGGTGGGCCGCAGTGTTGTCCGGCCGCACGAGAAGGGTAGCCCGCGCCTCGGGCCGACTACGAAGCAGTGCATCGTGCAGCGCACTGGCATAGCCGCGACGGCGCCACTGCGGGCGTACCATCAGTTCGTTGAACGCGAAAGTGCGCTGCCCGGTTTCGGTCAGCAATGCTTGGTCGACTTCTCCCCGGATGCCACGCCACCAGCCTGATCCGGCTGGGAGTGGGTAGCCGAGCGCGTAACCGACCAGTTCAGTGCCGAGCCGACCGGTGACGAAGCCGAATCCATCCCGTGAAGCGTAGGCCAGCAGGCGTTCCCAGTAACGCGAGAGCGAGTAGAACGGATCATCGAGCCGATCAGCGTTGGCGTCTGAATAAACGGAAAGGACGTCTTGTCGCTGCTCGTGCAAACTGCGGGCATCGTGCTGGTGTATAGCCAGTTCGGGCACGACGACGTCCATCGAGAAAACCTCCAGTTCTGCAAACTAGACGCTCATCGCAGCGCGGCGAGTGAGAAAGCGGTCGACGCCGGGCACTTCGGGATAATGGGCTAGACGGTGGGCGACAGCATCCAGCTCGGTGCTCACCCGCCAGCTCGCTAACTCACCGGAGAGATCATCGACGGCCGCGTTCGCCGCCTCGGCAGCGCCATCCACCGCACCGCTGTGTAGGCGGGCCCGGGCCAACCGCACTCGATTCAGGGCACAATTCCTCCTGAACCGGCTACTTTCATAGGCGGCGACGACCTGCTCCAACAGCGCTCCAGCACGGGATGGCTGCCCCAGTTCCAATGCGCAGGTGGCCTCGACACCGTCAATCTCGAACGGAGTGAGGAACGCGCTCCATTCCTCGACCGGCTCATCGCAGTCGCGATCCAGCTCCTTGCGGGCCTGGGTGATCGCCAGACTCGTTCCCTGAACGTCCGCCATCAATGAATTCGCCACAGCATGGCGACAGTGGGAGAGGGCGGCCGACCGAGGCGATCCACCGGGGGATGCCGCAACATGCTCGGCTGCGGTCGCCAATCGTTGCGCTTCACGCGGCCGATCAAGAGTGTAGCTCGCCCGGGCCAAGCCGCAGAAGGCCCTTGTCTCCATCTCAGAATCATGAAGCTGCCGTGCCAGTGCCAGGGCATCCGTGTAACACGTCCAGGCAGCATGGTGCCGTCCGGCATCGAATGCGAGCCAACCGGCACAGAGCTGCATCGTGCCGGTCGCCATCAATAGCTGGTCCCCGACGCTCGGCCCGTAGTTGCCCTGTTCCAGCATGAGATAACCCTCATCGGCCGCCGCCGCGGCCGACTGCCACAGGCTCTCGCCGCCGTGCCGGTGAGCGAGGCGCTGGAGCCGGGCTTCAGTGCGCTGGAGGCGTCCCACGTCGGTGGTACCCACCGCGCCGACCGAGGCAAGACCCAGCCCACCAGCGGCCGTGGTCGCCAGACCCCAGGTGACGAGTGTCCGCCGCCTCATGGGATCAAACGGTACCCCGCGTCGCGCGAGATCGCCTTGCTCCTGGTAGCCACCAGCGCCGACGTGCTCCTCGGACTTCTCGCGCAGTGCGCGGGCAACCTCCTCATGGTGTTGGCGGATGAGCTCCTGGAGCTGGTCGTAGCCGCTGCTCAGCGCCCCGTTGGCGCTCAGCAGATCATCACTGAGCTGCCAGAATGTGCGCGGGGCATGCTGGCGCCCGACCTCGACGTTAGCGATCGTGCTGCGGGTGTAATGGGTGAGCGGGGCGAACTCGTGCTGGCTGTAACCAGCCGCTTTGCGCAGCTCGGCGAGCTGGCGGCCCAGCCTGCGCCGGGCGTCGGAAATGGTGTGACGATCGGTCAAGGCATGCCCCGTTCGACGACCGTGAATGGTGCATGAAGTGTCGCAGATCGTGTCGGAAGGTGGCCGACACAGCGGACGCACCGCTTCACTTCGGCAGGCCCCAGCGTCGGGCTGTGCCTGAGCCGGCACCCCGACGGACGCCCCGGATGTCCGGCCGGCTTGCTGCCCCGGCGCTGGGCGCCATCCAGCCACGAAGCACAAAGATGGGATACGGGTGAGTCAACTAAGCCGAAAAGCGAACGGTGCGCGTGCCTCGTTGCGCTACACACTCCACTCGGCGTTCCGTACCGATGCGCCCGCTGCCTGCAGCAGGAGTGAAGTATGATCCGCGCTGACCGTGAACTGCTGGCCGAGTTAGCCCGGCTGAACAGTGACGTGGTGCCGCTGGCGATGCGCATCATGGGAGAGAGCGTCACGGCTGACGAGCAGCACGCCTTCGCGAAGCGGCTCATCGCAATGGCGCGGCAGTTGCAGGCGCGGGCCTCGGGCGTCGTCATCGAGGGTGACGTGGCAGCCATTTCTGACTAACATTGGTGAGACTAACATCGCTGGTAGTCTCACCAATGTGGCGAGCAAGCGAGCTTTCGTCGGGCGTCAGCTGGATTTCGGGCGGCTGCAGCGCCATCTCGATACCGTCGTCCACGTATAGACTGGTTACCGCGTCGGGGGATGGGTACCGTGTTTGGGTGCGCATGTCGGACCTTCCCAGCCTTGAGGTCTCCCTCACGGTGGCGGCTCCGCCGGAACGGGTCTGGGCACTGGTCAGCGACGTCACGCGCGTCGGTGACTGGGGCGGCGAGTGTGTGGACGCGCAGTGGGAGGCAAGCGCCGCCGGGCCGCAGGTCGGTGCCCGCTTCCGGGGCCGGCAGCTGCGGGAGGGCCGTGCCTGGGAGACCTGCTCGGTGGTCACCGAAGCGGAGCCCGGCGTCAGCTTCGGCTGGGCGGTGGAGGACGCCGCGAACGCCGCCGCCACCTGGCGCTTCGAGTTGGCCCCGGACGGGTCGGGCGGCACCGTCCTGCGCTACCGGGCCGTGATGGGTCCCGGCCCGTCGGGCCTGACCGCGGTGATCGCCAAGGCGCCTGACCTCGAGGAGCGCATCATCGCCGGCCGCCTGAAGGAGCATGAACGGAACATGACGGCCACGCTGGAAGCGATCAAGCGGGCCGCCGAGCAGGGCTGACCCCGTCCGGGAAGCTTGTCGGTGCCGGGCCGAACACGCGCCGGCTGGTGTTCACCACCAGGCGGCCGAACGCGCGGTTCCCGGCGGCGCCGATCGCCGCTCCGATGCCGAACGGTGCGACCTTGCCAATCGCCACGGCTGCCTGCTTGCGCGCGTATCTGGTCAGGAACCAGCGGCCCAGAGTCGTGTTGAGCGAGGTGATCGAGGACATCGGGAGTACCTCGGGGAGCAGATCTCCCCAGTGCTGACCCGTTCGGCCGGCCACCTTCTCCACCAGCATGGCGCCGCGGTCGCCGAGTACGACGGCAAGCACCAACGTCCGGCGTCGCTCGATCTCCTCGACCCGGATGCCGTGCACCTCGGCGACGGCCAGCGTGAACAGCGCCGTGACCTCAAGGAACACCGCGGTCTCCGCACCACTGAGCGCGAGGGCGGCGACGGTCCCGACGCCCGGCGCGGCCGCGACACCACCCACCGCGGCTCCGGTGCCGGTGACCGTCGCCAGGTACTGCTTCTCCAGCACAGCGATGATCTCGGCCGGGGTCGCGTCGGGTCGCGCGCGGCGCAGCCGCGCGACGTAACCGGCGACCGGTGACTGCTGAATGCCGATGGCCTTCTCAAGGCCACGCAGCGCCACCTTGGGCAGGTCCACCCGCCGGTCACCCATGTTCTGACCTCCCACCGCCGGACCGCTTGTGATCACGTTGTGACCCATGAACGGCGAACCCGCTGGCAGACTATGGCGAATGTACTGAGGGGTCGGATCTGCGTCCCCGCCATCCGTTCGAAGAGGGGGATTTATCCATGGGCAAGCCCTTGAACGCCCGCCTAGTCGTACTTATTGCCGGTGCCGCGCTCCTGTTACCCACCTCGGTGGCCTGCGCCCAAAGCGCACCCAGCGGTGATCAGGGCGCCCCCGCCGGTGATCAGAGCCCACCCGCCGGTGATCAGGGTGCCCCAGCCGGTGATCGCGGCCAAGCCGCCCTCAACATCGTCGGCCTGACCGACGACAACAAGCTCGTCGAGTTCTCCTCGGACAACCCCGCCCCCCGCGAAACCGGCACGATCAGCGGCCTCACCGGTGGCGACACCAAGCTGGTTGGCATCGACTACCGGGTCCAGGACAGCAAGCTGTACGGCGTCGGTGACAAGGGTGGTCTTTACACCGTGGAGACCAACGGCCAGGCGACCAGCGTGGGCCGGTTGACGATCGTGCTGCAGGGCACGAACTTCGGGGTCGACTTCAACCCCGCCGCCAACGCACTGCGGGTGGTCAGCGACACCGGCCAGAACCTGCGGCAGCCGTTCGCCGCGACTCCCCTGGCGGCGACCGTGGCCGACACCCAGCTGAGCTTCCCGCCGGTCCCGCCGGCCACCCCGCCGGCACCGGCGGCCCCTGGCATCACCGGGGCGGCGTACACGAACAACGACGCCGACCCGAACACCGGCACCACGCTGTATGACCTGGACACCACGACGGACCAGATCGTGATCCAGTCGCCGGCCAACTCCGGGCAGCTCGCCGCCACCGGCAAGCTCACCGTCGACGCCGGCACCGACTCCGGGTTCGACATCTACAGCACGCTGCGCGACGGCTCGATCGCTGAGCAGACAGCCTTCGCCACGCTGTCGGTCGGCGGCGAGTACGGGCTCTACCGGATCACCCTGTTCTCCGGAAAAGCCGAGCTGGCCGGTGCACTCGACCGTAACGTTGTCGACCTGGCGATCCCGCTGAACCAGTCCTGACCGCGGCTGGCGCGGCTCCGCCGGATCTCGGCGGAGCCGCGCCAGTGCGTTCCCCCCTCAGCTAGCGGAGCTGGCCACGGATTGCGCCATCCTCGTATCTGGTCGAGTGGATGTTGATGTAGAAGTCCTCGGGATTGTCGATGATGTCCCGGATCTTGTCCCGGGCGCTCATGCCACGCTTGTGGCGATCGTCGGTCACCCGGACGCAGCCAAACGCACCATCTCGCTGCCCGTCGAAGTGCCGGTCGTTGAAGAAATCGATCGCATGGGGGCCGTTGTGGCCGCGAGGTGCGTAGTGCAGATGTGCGGCGGTGACGTCGCCCTCGAGCTGTTCCCATCCGATGAAGTAGCAGGCTCTCTCCTCGGCTTCGTCCAAGGTGATCCGGGCGAAGCCGTACCCACCACGGTCTCCTCCGCCGGGGACCTCCCAGGGCACCAACCGCACGGAGAAGTCACCGTGCCGATGTGCTCTCCCGTCGTCGTGCGCGGCCGCGGTGCCCGGCAGGGCGGCGACGAGGAGGATCGACGAGAGAAACGCGAGGCACGCTCCGACACGTCTCAACATCATTTAGCTGTTCCTTTCTGCAGTACCACGCGAACGAACTGTCCGAGGATGGCCACCGCGCTCAGCCGTGACTTTCTGTGACGGGCTGTGACGGGTCCACCACTTCACGTAATCGCCGGTGCGGCTCGGTTCGTTAGCAGCGAGTCGCTAGAGTGCCCCGCGTGCTGCTCGACCAGCGCCGTCCCGCGGTGTTCCTCCCCGCCGATCCGCCCCGCGAGGGCCGGCTCGCGCTCTACGGCGAGGGCCCCGACGAGGTCGAGCTGGCGCTGCCCGCCGGCCGCACCATCAGGCGAAAGACCGTGCCCGCCCGGCTGGTCGGGATCGGCGAGGCGCTGCCCGAACTGCTCGCCCTGCCCACCGAGGGCACCGACCCGGCGCTGGCCGCCTGGGCGACTGCCGCGACGGCCGGGGTCGGGCTCATCGCGCGGGGGCGGCTGCTGCCCTGCGCCACCCCAGCCGGGTACGGCGCCTGGCGGGCCGGACCGCTGGACCCCGCCGACGCGCGGTGGCTGGCGCAGCTCACCGCCGCCATGCCCGCGCACGCCCACGCACTGCCGGTCCCCGGAGCCGGCCCGCTGCGGGTCCGCTCGTCGGAGGCGCTGGTCCGGGCACTGTGGGACGCGATCGCCGACGTCACCGTCCGCACCGCCGCCGCTGCCCGGGTCACCACCGCACCCGCCTTCGCCGCACGCGAGCCCCTTGAGACCGCAGAGCTGGCCGGCTGGCTCGCCGGGACCGACGCGGCGCTGACCGCCGGCGCCCGCACCGTCCTGCGGGTCGAGCCGCCCGGCAAGCCCGACGAGCCCTTCGCCGGAGTGCTCGCGCTGCGCAGCGTCGCCGACCCCAGCCTCACCCTGGACGTCGCCGACTTGTGGGACGCCCCGGCCGCGGTCCTGGCCAGGCTCGGTGCGCAGGCCGAGACCGACCTGCTGCTCGCGCTGCGCCGGGGCGCCCGGGCCTGGCCGCCGCTGGCCCCGGTGCTGCGCGCGGCCACCCCCACCGAGCTGGCGCTGGACGACGACGCGATCGCCGATCTGCTCGAGACCGGCACCGAGGTGCTGGGCGGCGCGGGCATCGAGGTGCTCTGGCCTGCCGAGTTGCTCGGTGAGGGACCGAAGCTGCGCGCCACCGCCGCCACCCCCACACCGGCCTCGGCGGCCAAGAGCACCTTCGGGCTCAAGGACCTGCTGGAGTTCCAGTGGCAGGTCACCGTCGGCGGGGAGGTCCTGACCGACGAGGAGGTCGCCGCCCTGGCCGAAGCCAAACGGCCGGTGGTGCGCCTGCGCGGCCGGTGGGTGCGGGTGGATCCGGAGCTGCTGGAGCGGCTACGCCGCCGCCGCGCCCGGCGGGTGACCGGCGTTGAGGCCCTCGCGGCGGCGCTCACCGGCACCCTGACCGTCGACGGCGAGACCGTCGAGTTCCGCCCGGACGCGCCGCTGGCCGAGCTGCTGACGCGGCTGGCCGGCGCCGGCGACCGGGACCTGGCACCGCCGGAAGGGCTCGACGCCACCCTGCGCCCCTACCAGCAGCGCGGGCTGGCCTGGCTGGCACAGATGTGCGACCTCGGGCTGGGTGGCTGCCTGGCCGACGACATGGGGCTGGGCAAGACCGTGCAGCTCATCGCGCTGCACCTGCACCGCCGGGCGCTGCGCGCCGGGCCGACACTGGTGGTGTGCCCGACGTCGCTGCTGGGCAACTGGCAGCGTGAGCTGGCCCGGTTCGCGCCCAGCGTGCCGGTCCGGCGTTACCACGGCGGTGACCGGCACCTGGATCAGGTGGCCGACGACGAGGTCGTGCTGGCCAGCTACGGCGTGGTGCGCCGAGACCGGCCCCAGCTCGCGGCGCTGGGCTGGGGCCTGGTGGTCGCCGACGAGGCGCAGCACGCCAAGAACCCGCTGTCGCGCACCGCGCGGGAGCTGCGCGCGATCCCTGCGGCGACCCGGGTGGCGCTCACCGGCACCCCGGTGGAGAACCGGCTCACGGAGTTGTGGTCGGTGCTGGACTGGACCACGCCAGGGTTGCTGGGCCGGCTGGAGGACTTCCGCCGCACCGTCGCCGTCCCCGTCGAGCGCTACCGGGACCCTGACGCGGCGGCCGCGCTGTCCCGTCTGGTGCGCCCGTTCCTGCTGCGCCGCCGCAAGTCCGACCCCGGCATCGCCCCCGAGCTGCCGGCCAAGACCGAGACCGACCGGGTGGTGCCGCTGACCGCTGAGCAGGCCACCCTCTATGAGGCCGTCACCCGCGAGACGCTGGCGCAGATCGAGGCGTCCGAGGGCATCGCCCGGCGCGGGATGGTGCTCGGGTTGCTCACCGCACTCAAGCAGATCTGCAACCACCCCGCGCAGTACCTGCACGAGGACGGCCCGCTGCCGCGACGCTCGGGCAAGCTCGCCGCCCTCGACGAGCTCTTGGACGTCATCCTCGATGAGGGCGAGTCGGTGCTGGTGTTCAGCCAGTACGTGCAGATGTGCCGGCTGGTGCAGGCGCACCTGGCCGCTCGCGGGGTCCCGACGCTGTTCCTGCACGGCGGGGTGCCCGCGCGGCGCCGCGAGCAGCTGGTCGCGGACTTCCAGGACGGCGCCGCACCGGTGCTGCTGCTGTCGATCAAGGCCGGTGGCGTCGGGCTGAACCTCACCCGGGCCAGCCACGTGATCCACTACGACCGCTGGTGGAACCCGGCGGTGGAGGACCAGGCCACCGACCGCGCCTACCGGATCGGCCAGCAGCGCGCCGTGCAGGTGCACAAGCTGGTCACCGAGGGGACCGTTGAGGACCGCATCGCCACCCTGCTGTCCACCAAAAGGGAGCTGGCCGACGCGGTGGTCGGCGCGGGCGAGGGCTGGATCACCGAACTGTCCAATGCGGAGCTGGCCGATCTGGTCCGCCTCGGGAGCCCATCATGATGTGGCGGCGTCGCTTCTCCCAGCGCGGTCCCGACCACCGGCCGCCACCCGCGACCGGGCGCGGCAGCCGCCGGGGTTTCGGCGCGACCTGGTGGGGGCGAGCCTGGCTGATCGCGTTGGAGGAACGGGCCCGGCTGGACCCCAACCGGCTGTCCCGCGGCCGGGGATACGCCCGGCGCGGCACCGTCGACGCCCTGGAGATCACCCCAGGACTGGTGCGAGCCGATGTGCAGGGCAGCCGAGCCCGGCCCTACCAGGTGACGGTGCGGGTCCGGGAGCTCGACGCCGCCGAGTGGGACCGGGTGCTCGACGCCGTCGCCGCCGAGCTCGGGCACACCGCGGCACTGATCGATGGTGAGCTGCCTCCCGAGGTCGCCGACGACGTCGCCGCCACTGGGCTGGACCTGCTGCCCGGCGCCGGTGAGGTGCAGCCCCGCTGCTCCTGCCCGGACTGGGCCGATCCGTGCAAGCACGCCGCGGCCGTCTGCTACTTGGTCGCCGATGCACTGGACGCCGACCCGTTCGCGCTGTTACGGCTGCGTGGCCGGGACCGCGACGAGGTCCTCGCCGGGCTGCGGGCCCGCCGCCGCACGGGGCTGGCGCCTGCCACCGCGGCCCCGGGACCGCCCGCCGTCGACGAGGGTGTCCCGGCTCGCGAGGCCTACCAGCGGGTCACGGCGCCGCTGCCGGCCCCGCCGCTGCCCCCGGCGCGGCCCGGCCGGCCCGCGGTGCTGCCCACCGACCCGCCGTCCGGGCTGTCCCGGGAGGACCTGGTGGCCCTGGCCGCCGACGCCGCAGCCCGCTGCCTGCAACTCGCCGACGGCACCGGTGACGGTGGCCTGGTTCTGGACGAACGGCAGGACCTGGCCCGTCGCGGTGCCGCCCTGCTGGGCCGCCCGGAGTTCACCGCGCTGGCGGCCGCCGCGGGGGTGCCGTCCCGCGAGCTGGCTTCGGATGCGATCGCCTGGCGCCACGGTGGTTGCGGCGGTCTTGCGGTGCTGCACGACACCTGGCAGCCCGACGCCGAGGCGATCGCTGAGGGCCGGGCCGCGCTGGGCGGGCTCGGCGCGACCCGCGTGTGGCGTAACCGGATCACCTGCGGGGCGGTGCAGCTGCGGTTCGGCCAGGACGGCCAGTGGTACCGGCTGGCCCGCTCGGGCACCGGCTGGGACCTCGACGCCGCACCCGACCCCGACCTCGCTGCCCTGCTCGCGGGGGCCGACGCAAGCACCGGCACCCGGTGACACGTCAATCGGTGACGCACCGATCGAGACGATCACTCAGCCCGCGGTCGTCGCTGGTGGTCGTGGTGCTCGTGGTCTGCCTGGCTGCGATCATGGTGGGGGCGTGGACGATGCAGGGTGGGGCTGAACCTGAATTACCCAGGTCTGCCAGTGCCGTTGCCCCGGTCATGCCGCCGATCGAGCCAGCGCCGTCGATCGAGCCAGCACCGCCACGTGAGCCAGTACGGTGCGCTCAGGAGTCGGCCATCGCGCAGCTGCCGCTGCGGCGCCGGTTAGCCCAGCTGTTGATGGTCGGGGTGGATGCCCGGGGGCCGCGGGAGGCGCTCGCTGTCGTCACATCCGAGCAGGTCGGCGGTATCTTCCTGCCCGGCTCCGCCACTGGCTTGCTCTCTGACGGGGCGCTGGGGCAGGTGCAGGCCGCTGCTGTGTTGCCGGTGGCGGTGGCCGTGGATGACGAGGGCGGCCGGGTGCAGCGGATCGACGCGCTGGACGGTGAGCTGCCCAGCGCCCGAGCCATGGCGGCGAACCTGTCTGCCGAGCAGGTCTACGCGCTCGCCGTGAAGCGTGGCAAGCAACTGCGCGCTCGCGGCGTCACCGTCGACTTCGCACCCAGCGTCGACGTCTCCAGCCAACCGGACCGCGCCGTGATCGGGAATCGGTCCTTCAGTAGCGACCCGAAGATCGTGGCCCGCTACGCCGGCGCATTCGCGCGGGGCCTGCGCGATGCCGGTGTGCTGCCGGTATTCAAACATTTCCCCGGGCATGGGCGAGCCACCGGTGATTCGCACCGGGGCGCCGTCAGGACACCACCGTTGACGGGGTTGCGCGAGGTCGACCTGCTGCCCTACCGGCAGTTGCTCGATGGTCAGCCCGCTGCGGTGATGGTTGGCCACCTCGACGTACCGAGGCTCACCGAGCCGGGCACCCCGGCGAGCCTCAGCCCGGCGGCACTGGCACTGCTGCGTGACCAGCTTGGTTTCGACGGCCTGGTGGTCACCGACGATCTCGCTGCCATGGCGGCCGTCACCGATCGGGTCGACCTGCCCAGCGCGGTGCGTCAATCCCTCGCTGCCGGGGTGGACATGGCACTGTGGATCACGACGGATCGGCTCGCCGAGGTACTTGACCACCTTGAGCAGGCCGTCGCAGCCGGGTCCCTACCCGAATCCCGGGTGAACAACGCCGTCGCCCACGTATTGGCGGCCAAGGCCGTCGACCTCTGCTCGCGGGGCTGACGTCACCACCACTGTGCTCCCGGTCGCCGTGCGCGATGAGTACCGACCGCCCGGCGAGTTGCCGCACCGGCTCATCGTCGAGGGTCCACGGCGCCAACGCACACACCGCGGTTACCGCCGGGTGGTCAGCCACCCGCAGCGCCGCCCGACCGCCCATCGAATGCCCCAACAGCACTATCGACGCGTCCCGGTGCTGGTCCCGGAGCTCGTCAAGGCCCATCTCGCGTCCTGCACCGGATGCCGCTCGGGCTCGTCCCACCCCCGGTAGCGATACCGCAGGATGCGCACCGACATCCCGCGCCTGCCGCCGCGCCGGTGCAGCAAGCGTGCGAAGGGGACCATCCGGAGGTAGCTCAACTGCGTCCGCCGCCGGACCGTGGCCGGGCTCCGGGCCTGTCCTCCATGCAACACCAGGACAATCGAACAGACCCTCGCGGGGTCCATCGGCCACCGGTCCTCGATCCAGGGTGCGGGTTCGTTCACGAGTTTCGCGCCTCCAGTTCGTGCTGCGAAGCTCGGTCGGCTCCTTACCGCGAGGTGAGCCAGGCCATGATGCCATCGGTGATGGCGGCCGCGTAGCGGGCGCGGCCGGTCTCGGTGGAGACCAGTGCTGCTTCCTCTGGGTTGCGCATGTTGGCGCACTCGACCAGCGCTGCCGGGATCTCGGCGAGGTTCAGCCCGGCGAGGTCCGACCGGGAGTCCAGCCCCTCGGAACCGATGTAGCCAGCGGCAGAGAAGCCGGCCCCGCGCAACGCCCCGGCCAGCGCTTCGGCCAGCGCGACTGACGGTGGGCCCTGACTGTCGTTCAAGGGCGGGTCGGAGTAAGCGACGTGGAAACCGTGCCCGGACGGCGCCGCCCCATCGGCGTGGATGGAGACCACCGCGTCGGCGCCCGCCCGGTTCGCGATTGCGGCGCGGTCATTCACGCACGGGCCGACCCCGGCGTCATCTGGTCGGGTCAGCACCACCTGGACCCCGCGCGCGGTCAGCGCATCGCGGACCCGGAGTGCGACGTCCCAGGTGAAGGCGTGCTCAGGGTAGCCGCGGTTGGTGGCGGTGCCGGTGGTGTTGCACGGCTTGGTACCCCCCCGGCCGTTGGGGACCGGGCGGTTGATCTCCGCCGGGTGCGACGCGTTGGCTCCGTTGTGTCCCGGGTCGAGCACCACAGTTATCCCTGCCAGCGCCGTGAGTGGTGCAGGATCGGGGCTGGTGGTTGCTGGTGTCGTGGCCGGTACCAGTACCGATGGCGAGGCGGTGGGAGTGGCCGTCGGTTCGACTGTCCCGCACGCAGCCAGCGCAACCAGGCACGAAACGAGCACCCGCAGCCGGAGGCCGCGAAGTGCCGGACCTGCGCTGGGGCTGATGGCGTTCTTCGCTGTGCCCATCCGGCTGATGAGTGCCCGCTGCGTCACCGGGGGAGATTACCGTTCGCGATCAGCTCACATCTGGTGACGATGGCCCTCCGCCGTGGGGGGACGTCACCACGAACGGCTCGCCGTTGCGGGGGATCCCGGACCGGCGCTCCCCTTCGACCTCGTAGCTCTCGAACTCGACCGGCAACCCGGCGGCGACGGCCACCCAAGGGTGATCCATCAGCTGCACGTGCAGATGTGGCTCGGTGGAGTTGCCGGAGTTGCCACAGTCGGCGATGTGCTGGCCGGCCCGCACCGGGTCACCGACCTTGACCTGTGCGGAATTGCGTCGCAGGTGCGCAAGCGCCGCATACACCCCGTCGCCGAGGTTGAGCACGATGTGGTTGCCGAGGATCCGGCCGGGGCCGAGCATCTCGCGTACCGTCCCCTCGATGAGCAGGTAGCCGATTCCCGCCCAGGAGTTACGGCTGCGATGGTCGCGAGCCCGGTTGCGGGCCCGCACCACCACCCCGTCGGCCGGGGCCAGCACTGGCTGGCCGAACGCGGGGAACTCCGAAGGAGGCCGGAAGCCGGACCCCGAGCCGAAGGACGGGCGAGGTCGATCCGGTGGCTCGTGCACCAGATCCAGTGCGTAGGTCTGGCCGTAGGCGTGCAGTCCGTGGCTGGGCACCCGGTTTGCTGGGCTGTTCAGCGCCACCCACCGTCCGATGACCGGCAGCCGCACCCTTCGTGGTGCCGCCCGTACCCGGCCGAGTACGAAGTAGCAGGCCATCCCCACGAGCAGCACGACGAAGCCGGCCAGCTCCAGCCAGCCGACATCCGCGAACAACCCCACCAGGACCAGCAGCACCCCGACCACCGGGAGCACCACCCGCACCCGGGCGATCAACACGTTCACGGCTCTCCCTTCACGTCCCGACGTTCCCGCGAGTCTGCCGCATTCAGCGGGCTGGGCGGGGTTACACCGGGTCGAATAGCCCCGCTCAGCCCGCTGAACGCGGGACGGGTCAGGTAGCGGTCCACGGGTGCTGGCCAAGCTGGATCTGCGCTCCCGGGTCCAGGCCGCGATCATCGCCCAGGACGCCGGTCTGGTGCCTAAGACCTGAATGGCGTGTATCAGAACGCCGAGCGGCGTGCTCTTGTCTGTGTGAGGCACGACACAGAAGAGGTGAGCGATGGCACAGGCTGGGCAGGAACAACGAGACGCGGCCACGCTGCTCGAAGCCGCGCGTGAGGGCGGCTACGGGCTGCCGGAGACGGGCGGCCACGACGACCACGGGCACGGGGGCCACCACCAGCCCGGCGTGACGAGGACGGTGCGGACCGTCACCCACCGGGGCCGAGAGATCAGAATCGAGACCACCTACAAGGTGACGATCGACGGCGAGCCGCTGAAGGGGATGTTGGAGGTCCTCGGCGACGGGCGGGTCCACTACCACGGTCTGCCGCAGTACGCGTTGCCCTCGGCCATGGACATGCTGCGACTGGTGGTCGACCACTTCGAGTCCAAACCGCCGGTGACCGACGAACTGGGCGCGCTGATCGAGGAGGCACGGCCATGACCGTGACGAGACGCAATATCTTGACATCAGAGGACGCCCGTGACCGGTACCTGGCGGCCGTGGTTGAGCTGAACCGGGCCGACACGGGTATCACGGCCGGAGCCCTCTACCAGCAGCTGAGGTCGGCGGTGCCCCTGTTGCGCATGTCTGGGCTGGACCAAGAGCTGTCGGTGTGGGACTTGTTCGTCATCTGGCACTACCTCGCGATGCAGATCGTCACTCCGCCGCTGCAGCCGTTGCGCAACCTCGCCCACGGAGGGCCGATCTTCCTCCCCTGGCACCGGATGTTCCTGATCCGGCTGGAGGAGCAGCTCCAACGCGTCACGGATGCGGACACTGCTCTGCCGTACTGGGACTGGGCCGCGCACGGCGAGCTGTCCGAGACCGCGCAGCGCGAGGGTGACCTGTGGAGCGAGCGGTACCTGGGTGAGTCCCGCGGCCAGGTGGTCAGCGGGCCGCTTGGAACCCTGCGGGTCCGGATCGAGGACGACGGAGCGGAGCTGACCTCATTCGACGCGCGCCCCTTGGCGCGCAATGCCGGCGTTGACACCCCGAAACTGCCCAACATCGCCGACCTCAGGTGGACGCTTGAGGACAAGAGCTATGACGGGTCACCGTGGAGCCTGGCCAGCGAGAGTTTTCGCAACAAGGTCGAGGGCTGGTTCCCGCGTCCCCCCACACCCGAAGACCCCGTTCAGGAGATCGCGGAGATGCACAACCGGGTGCACGTCTGGGTGGGTGGGGACATGGCCCCTGGGACGTCCCCCAACGATCCGGTCTTCTATCTCAATCACTGCAACGTGGACCGGATCTGGGAAGGGTGGATGGTCGAACACGGCCGGGAGTACCGACCGACCGTGGCTGACGCGGACGCCCCGATCGGCCACCGGCTGGATGACACCATGGTGTCGCTCCTGGGAGCGCCGCTGCGGCCCGCCGACGTGCTGGACGCCAGTGCCTGGTACTCCTACGACGACCTCAGCGTTCCCTGACCCCCATTCCCGCGTGTCGCTCTCTGGTGCTCGGTGTGTCGACTGCCAGTGCTCATACCGACAGGTCGCCAGCCTGGGAAGGGCCGGCAGGCGCGACCACCGTCATGCCTGCGTCAGTTGCAGCGGCGGCCAATCGACGGTCGTACGTCACGAGTTCCACGTCTGATGGATCCCACTCGGCGGCGGACACGAGGTGGATAGCGTCCAACGTCGGAGATCATCGGCGAGGTGAGCGCGCCTGCGCGGTCGAGGATGTCTGCGTCCACGCAGACCTGCGCCACCGCGGCGAGCACTTCGGCCGCCTCGGCCAGATCATCGGCCAGAGCGGCCGGGTCGATCAGCTCGCCGGTCTCCCGGTGGTTGTTGCGACGGATGGTTGCAGCACCTCGGCGCGGGAGAGTGCCGACGTCACCGCCAGCTCGTCGCACCGCTCGTCGAGCCACTCCTGGAGCGCACTTGACCCGTCTTCGGTCCGGACGAGCTTCACCAGCGCGCAGGAGTCGAGGTAGATCATCGATCTTCCTCGCGCCGCAGCTGTTCCAACGTAGCGCTCAACGGAGGCGTGTCGGCTCGGCGCGGCAGCGGGCGCCTGCCGGCGAGACCACCGGATCGGCCGCGCCGGAGCTTGCCCCGCGCCTCAAGTTCGTCGGCCAGTTGCTCAGCCGGGGTCGCCGGAACCTACCAGCCGACGAGCCGACCGCCGCTGGTCACCCGGCCGACCGCGCCCGCCCCGGCCAGGTCTGCGACGACCTTTCCGGCGTTGCGCAGTTCCCGGATGCCAACCTCACGCTCCTCACGCTGCGGTCGTCGCGTAGTGGGGATCCGGGGAGGCCGATCACCGAGGCTGGGGTGCTCTTGGCTCATGTCGGTCAGTTTAGCGGCGTCGTCTGTCAATCGCGGCCACTGTCGGCAGCAACGGAACACCGGCCCGCGCCGACCGCAGGTACGAAGAACCCACCCCGACGCGCTGGAACGCGACATGGATGCTTGTCGCTGTGTATAGCCCGCGCCGGTGTGCGACATGCACCACCACCGTGCCGTTCCCCGTCCAGCTGCAGCTGGACCTGCTGCGCTGAGCCGTCCCGAGGCTGTTTGCCCGGCGGAGTTGAGTGGGCCTGAACGACCCCGCACGGACCCGCGAGCCCGGGACCCCAGCGCCGCGTCCACGTCATCAGCACAGCCTCACGCACCGAGTAGCGCGGCTGGAACCACCGCGATCCCGTCAGCTCGACGGTAGGCGTGCCGCCCACTGGTGATCACGACGGAATCCAGCAGGTGATCCTCGAGCCGCTCGCGCAACCAACGCAGGTGCTTGACATCGGCCTCGCCCACCGAAGGGCTGAGCTTGACCTCCATGGCCACCACCCGGCCGTCGTCGCGCTCCACGATGAGGTCGACCTCGTGATCGCCGTTACGGGTGCGCAGATGGTGCACAGTGGCTTCAGCCGCCTGGGCGTAGACACGGACGCTGAGCGTGACGAGCGACTCAAAAAGCGCTCCGAGCAAGGGTCCCTCGAAGGCCGTCGCTCGGGCTGGATCGTGACCTGCCAGCAGGGCCGCGGCGTTCGTGCCCAGTAGCCGGGCGGCCAGTGCCGGGTCGGCCAAATGGTGTTTGGGGGCCTGGGCGAGCCGCGCGAAGACGTTGCGGGTTGGCAACCAGCCCGGCACCGGTTCGAGCAGCCACAGCTGCGTCAGTACGTCGCGGTACCCGATCGTCGTTGTCTTCGCGGGCTTGTCGGTCTCGCCCGGGGTCGCGGCGTCCAGTATCGCGTTGTAGGCGGCGGTGGTGGACGTGGCCGCGGCGTAGGCACGAAGCCAGGCGCGCAGAGTCGCCGGACGCCGGACGGGGTGACCCAACTCCGGGAACTCCCGCTCGACGATGCGGCTGAGGTAGCCGTCCAGCTGAGCCCGACAGGCACGCGCGGGCAGCCGCCGAATTCCGGGGAAACCAGATCGGACGATCTCCTCCGCGTAATCGATCAGGGTGACCGCCGTGTCACCGCCGATGTCGGCAGCGGTGCCGGTCAACAGGGAACGCAAGCTCACGGTGGGTCGCGCGACGGCGCGCTCGGCCAGAGACATCGGGCGCATCCGCAGCTGGACGATCCGGCCCGCACCAGAGTGGATCGGCGCGTTCGTCGGCGTGGCGCTGCCGGTCAGCAAGAACCGCCCGGGGCTCGCGTCACGGTCGACGCTTCGCCGCACCAGGTCCCACACGGGAGGATGCCGCTGCCACTCGTCGACCAGCACCGGCGTCGGGGAGTTGTTCAATCGGGCCGGGTCGGCAACCAGCAGCTGCACCTGGTTGACGTCGTCGAGCGCCAGCGTGGTGGCGGCTCGCCGCTGGGCCGTCGCGGTCTTGCCGACCCCTTTGGGACCCTCCAAGCTGATCGCGGGCAGACCGGCGAGAAGCTCGTCGAGCTCGTCGTCGACGATCCGTCCAGCGTAGCTGTCCACAGTCTCTACACTACCGTTAGCATCAATCAAACGCTACCGATCGCAGGGGTTGAACGATACCGCTGGCAACCATTGACGACTACCGTCAGCAGCACCCTGCGCAGGGCTATTCGAACGCCCGTTGCGCCCGGACAGTCCAGCGGGCTACTGGCAGGGGATGTTTGAGAGGCCGGCGTTGGCGTTGCTGGCGCGGTTGGTGCAGCTGACGGCGTTGCCCAGGTCTTTTTTGGTGATGTTGATGGCGTAGCCGGGGGCGTTGACCGTGGCGGTGTTGTTGTGGAAAGTGTTGCGTTCACCCCAGCCGTCGAGGATCCGGTGGGTTTGGAAGCCGTCTTCGGGGGCGTTTGTGCCGGTGTTGTCGGTGATGGTCCAGTCGTTGCCTTTGACGTCGACCCAGGAGTCCGCGGCGGTGGTGGCTGCGCCGGACAGGGTGTTGGCGCGCAGGGTTCCGTTGCTGGTGCCTTCTTTGACGTCGATGGCTTCGGAGGTGGTGTCGGCGATGTCGTTGTTGTGGATGAGGTTGCGGTCGCTGCGGTCGGGTTCGCAGTGGGTGTAGGTGCACCAGTTGCTTCGGGCGCTGCCGATGTAGATCCCTTCACCGAACTTTGCCACGCGGAGCCCGGTGCGGCGGATGGTGGTGGCCCGCACGGTGTTGTCCGAGCTGGCGGTGCGCAGGTGTAGTGCTTCGTCGCCGACCTCGTGGATGTACAGGCTGTCGATGAGCGCGCCGCGGGTGTTGTCGATCATGAGGCCTTTTTGGCCGCCGTGGATGGTGAAGCCGGACAATCGCCAGTGGTCGGCGTTGCGTAGGTGCAGGGTGTAGCCGTTGTCGATGGGGCCGCCGTCGAGGGTGGCGGCTCTGCTGCCGCACAGGGTGATCGGCTGGTCGGCGGGGGCGGCGGTGGTGATGGCGAAGTGGCCGGGGTAGGTGCCATCGCGCAGCTGGATCACCGTGCCGGGTCGGGCCTGGGCCAGCGCGGTGTGCAGCTCGTCAGCGGTGGACACCTCCGCAGTGGCAGGACCGCCGCACGCCGGCGTGGCCGGCGGCGGGGCAGGGACGGATTGCAGCGAGCGGGCCGGGGCGGCGGTGGGCGCGTGCGGCGTTGCCGGGCCGGCGCAGCCGGCTGTGAGCATCGCGACGAGCGGCACCACCGTGACGAGTCCCCGGATGTTCATCGCGGCGACACCGGGGTATCGAAGTGCGTGACGTTCGGTATGGATTCGCCGGTTGGGTGGATCGATGCGGTGTTGCGGGGCACGGCCGGATAGTCGGGATAGGGGTGGGCAAGCTGCCGTTGGCGCCGATGGCGTCGCCCGAGCAGCGACGCGACGATCGGCAGCACCAGCAACGATGTCCACAAGATCATCAGTGGGCGGTCCAGGAACAGCCGGCGCAGCCGGTCGCTCATGCTCATGGTGACCTGCCATTGATCGACGGAGTTGTTCGAGACGCTGACCGCGACGCCGATGTCGAGCCGGGCCAGGTCCACGCCGCTGGGACCCCTACCAGCCAGAGTATTGTCGCGTGCCGCTGATCCCTGGGCCGCGCCCTGGAAGGAGACGCCGTGGATCCGGGCGGCGATGACGGCGTTGTCATGCACGTCCGCGCTGGCGGCGCGAACCTGGACCCCGGTGTCGGCGCTGGCGACGGTGTTGTGATCGACAGTCACGTCAGTGGCACCGTCGCGGACCGCGATTGCGGCACCGGCCGAGGAGGTGACGGTGCTGGAGCTGATCTGGGCGCGGTTCACCGCTCCACGGACGACGATGCCTTCGGCGTTGTTGACCACTAACATACCTGCCACGACGGTGTCGTCGGCATCCCAGACCAGCACGCCGTTGCCCGCGTTGAAACGTGTGGTGGAGTCCTGGACGCTGAAGCCGCGTTGGCCGTCCAGGGAGGCCCCGGCGGCGCCGGGTTGGTCGGCCAGCGGCCGACCATCGAATCGGATGCCGTCGCGGCCGTTGTGTTCGGCGGTCACATGGCGCAGGGTCACTGCCGAGGCGCCGCGGTCGGTCACGATGCCGTCCCCGGCGTTGCCGCGGGCGGCGCTGGTGCGGATAGTGGTACCGGTTGAGCCCTTGTGCAGCAAGATCCCGTCGGCGGTGGCGTCGCCGAAGGTGCTGTCGGCGATGGTGAGCCCGTTGGTGTCGGAGCTGAACAGCCCGTAATGGTTGGCGTGCACGGTGGTGTTGGTGATCGATCCGGTGCCGGCAGTGGATTCGCTGCCGGTGATCGCCAGGCCGCCGGTGCGGCCGCTCCAGAAACCCAGGTGGGACAGCGCGGCGAAGTGGGTTTGCAGGTCCGAGTCGGCGACCCGGAGGTAGGCGCGCCCGTCGGTGACCTGCTGGTCTGGCCTGTTGATGGCCGGGTCCCAGCTGGTCAGTGTCAGTGGACTACCCGGGGCGCCGGTGAGCTCGATGGAGCCTTTCCACCCCACCACGGAGGTGAAGCCGGTGGGGGTGCTGGTCATCCGCAGTGTGGTGCCGGGAGCGTGCAGGATCAGCCGCGCGCCCGGGCCGACCAGTACCGAGTTGGTCAGGGTGACGGTGGTGGCGTCGATGCGTTCGGCGGCTCCCTGTAGCAGCAGGGATTCCAGGGTGTAGGGAGCGCGGCGGGCGGTGAGGACGAGAGTGGGTGCACCGTGTTCGCGGTCCAGGTATGCCGGGCCGACCCAGGGGATGGCGCGGAGCTGGGCGAGCAGCCGGGTGTCTTCGGCGGCGACCAGGGCCGTCTGCGATCGGGCCTGCTCGAGCTGGGCCTGTTCCAGGCTGGCCGTCCCCGGATGGGCAGGTCCGGTCTGCGCGTTGCGGGCCAGCCAGCCGGGGATGTAGACGGCCGCGGTGAGGACCGCGGCGAAAGCGAGCAGGCTGAGCGCGATCGCCGGCCACGGGCCGCGGCTGCGTCTGGATCGCGTGACTGTCGTCGTGGCACGAGTGTGCATGATCAGGCCTTCGCCGCGGTGCCGCTGAGTGCGCGGCTGGTTGTCACGCTGGCGGCGTTCTGCCCTTCGCCACCGATGAGGTCGAACCGCCGGGTCAGCCAGCCCTGCTTGTTCATCGTCACGAACGCGTAGGTCTTGATCGGCAACGCCACGAATATGATCACCGTGGCGACCAGGGGAAGCAGCCACACGTCTGAGGGACGGCGCCGCAGGTGCGACACGCTGCGGATGGCGCGGCTCAGGAATATCCACACCAGGGCCAACGCGAGCGCGGCCGTGATGTGGGGGTAGAGCGCCGCGACGACGACGTAGTAGATGGTGGCGCCCATCGTGAGCGGCGTGAGCAGGATCTGGAACACGGTGAGCTGGGAGATCGCGGGGACCCGCCACAGCCAGCCCTTCCACAGCGCGGTGAGGTAGCAACGGTAGGAGTTGCGGCTCCAGCGGATGCGTTGCTTGCAGAAGGCCCGGAAGGTGGCCGGGAACATCGACAACGCCCGGGCGCTGGACTGGTGCACCGTGCGAAAGCCGCTGGCCAGGACCAGCCAGGTCAGGCGGCCGTCGTCACCAGCGATGCAGCGCCGGCCAAGGAAGAACTCGTGCTCCAGATGCGGCAGCACCTTGAGCACCACCGAGCGGCGGTAGGCGGCGGTGCGGCCGGAGACACAGACCACCGCCCCGGCGCGGCCGGTGGCCGGCACGTAGTCGAGGTAGCGGTTGTCGATGATCCAGTCCGCGACGCGGCGCCACACGCTGGTATTGGGTTCGAAGACGTTCTGCCGCGTGCCCACCGCGCCGACCATGGGGTCGGCAAAGGGCATCTGCACCGCGGCCAGCAGCCCAGGGACCCAGCGGGTGTCGGAGTCGGTGAGCACGACCACCTCGGCGGTGGCGGCCCGGACACCGACGCCCAGCGCGGAGCGTTTTCCCTGATGGGCGAACATGATGATGTGCAGGCGGGGGTCGTGGCGAGCGATCAGGCGGTGCTGGGCCTCGGCGTCGGCGACATCGAGGACGATCACGACCTGGTCGGGGTTCTCGGCGAGCCAGGTGTCCAGGCAGGCCTCCAGGACATCGGGGTCCTCGTGGTAGGACGGGACGACCACCGAGGTAGTGGTGCGAAACTCGTTGACGGTGGGCCGGTACCGCATGGAGAGCACCTTTCGCGCCGCCCAAACCGACCAGGACACCAACCCGACCAGGCCGATCGGCAGCAGCAGCCGCCAGTTCTCGGCGACGAAGGCCCAGCCCTCCGTGACGAAGGCCCAGTCGTCAGGGAACGCGGCCCAGCCGTCGGGAAAGGAGGGCCAGTTGTCGGTGAGGTCGGCCCAGCCGTCGGTGAGGTCGGCCCAGCCGTCGGCAACGAGATCCATGACCGGCGTCCTCCTTTCGAAGTCGGGTGCGGGCTAGACGGCGAGGGGGTTGCGGCCGAGGGCGCGAATGGTCCAGCCGGCGTCCTGCCAGCGCCGCGCGTCCACGGTGTTGCGGGCGTCGATGAGCCGGGCGTGACGCACGATCTGACCCAGGGCGACCGGATCGAGCTCGCTGTAGTCGTTCCACTCAGTCAGGTGCAGCACGACATCGGCGTGCTCGCAGGCCTTGCCCGGCTCGTGGGTGTAGTCCAGCGTCGGGAACACCGCCCGCGCGTTGTCCAGTGCTTCCGGATCGTGCACCCGAACCTGGGCCCCCTCGAGCTGGATCGCCGCGGCGACCTTCAGAGCCGGCGAGTCACGAACGTCGTCGCTGTTGGGTTTGAAGGCCGCGCCGAGCACCGCGACGTTGCAGCCCAGGAAACTGCTGCCGACCATGTCCCTGGCCAGATCGACCACCCGTCGCCGGCAGCGCATGTTGATCTCATCGATGTCCCGGAGAAACGCGAGCGCCTCGCCGACACCCAGCTCGCCGGCGCGCGCCATGAAGGCCCGGATGTCCTTGGGTAGGCAGCCGCCGCCGAAGCCCAGTCCCGCGTTGAGGAACCGTCGCCCGATGCGGACGTCGTGCCCGATCGCGTCGGCAACGGTCACCACATCGGCGCCGGCGGCCTCGCAGACCTCAGCGATCGCATTGATGAAGGAGATCTTGGTAGCCAGAAAGGCGTTCGCGGAGACCTTGACCAGCTCGGCGGTGGCGAGGTCGGTGGTGATGAACGGGGTGCCGGTCGCGAGCATCGGAGCGTAGAGCAGGCGCAGACACGCCTGCGCCTGCTCGGAGGTTGCGCCCGCCACGATGCGGTCCGGGGCCAGGGTGTCGCGCACCGCGAAGCCCTCGCGCAGAAACTCCGGGTTCCACGCCAACTCGGCGCCGGCGCCGGCCGGGGCGAGCTCGGCCAGCCGGGCGCCCAACCGGGCGGCGGTGCCGACTGGCACGGTCGACTTGCCCACCACCAGGCAGCCCCGGTGCAGGTGCGGCGCAAGCCCTTCGATAACCGCCTCGACGTTGCGCAGATCGGCGGCGTCAGAACCGGGTCGCTGCGGGGTGCCCACGCACACGAAGTGGATCTCGCCGAAGTCCGCGGCCTCGACCAGTGAGGTGGTGAACCGCAGCCGGCCCGACGCGGTGACTCTGGCCAGCAGCTCAGGCAGGCCCGGCTCGAAGAACGGCGCCCGACCCTGCGCCAGCGCGGCGATCTTGTCCGGGTCGACGTCGACCCCGAGCACCTGGTGACCGATCTCGGCCATGCACGCGGCGTGCACGGTGCCCAGGTAGCCGGTGCCGATCACGGTGATGCGCATCGGCTGCCCCGCGGACCCCGGCGCACCATCAGCAGCGGGGATACCCTCAGTATCACTCGTGATCACTTCAGTGGAGTCGCCAGCCGTGATGGTCATGAGCCGGTCCTGTCCGATCGAGTGTCAGTCGTTCGTGGCAATCGGGGAGCAGTTACTACGGAAAGTGTTCGCATTGGTCATATCGCGACCAGATGGACGATCGCTACAGGTGACTTTTCGTGGCAAGTGTCACAGTGCGCCGCACCCTTCGGGTTGCTCGAAGGTGTGTGTCAAGCGGGTGAATATCGAGTACCTGTCCGGTGAACGGGCTGGATTAGACCGAACGAGCGCTCCTGTGGGTGATGCCTGTGTCGGCACGTCGTGTTGAAGTCCGACTGGAGCGGTACGCCCTGCGTGTAACGTTGAGTGATCGCAAGAGGATGGGGTGGGCAGCTAAGAACCGGGTAAGCGGGCGGTCACGGAGCTGGATTTCCCGCCCGTCCGTGGCGCGCTGCTCGATGACCTTGAGCAGCCGGAGCACTACTTGTAGGCGACTCCGGCGCTGGCTGGGCCGCCCAGCGCAAGCACCTCGACCGACTGGAAGCCCGCATCAGTGCACCATCCGCGGAAGTCGGCGCCGGTGTAGTCGAAGCCTTCTCCGGTCTCGATCAGCATGTTCAGGGACATCATGAGCCCGTGGACGTTCTCCCGCCGGTCGTCGTCGATCAGGTTCTCGATGACGATGAACGCCCCGCCGGGTGGGAGTGCCTCGAAGGCCGCCGTGATGAGCTTGCGCTTTCGCCCCAGGCTCCAGTCGTGCAGGATCATTCCCATCGTGATCACGTCGGCCTGGGGCAGCGGATCGGCGAAGAAGTTGCCTGAGATCGCGCGGACGCGGTCGCTGAGGTTGGCCTCCTCGATGACGCGGGTGGCGATCGGTTCCACTATCGGAAGGTCGAAGCTGGTGCACCGCAGGTGGGGGTGGCGCTGGGCCAGGATGATCGATAGCTGGCCGGTGGCACCGCCTGCATCGCAGACGGTTTGGTAGCGGGAGAAGTCGAACCTGCTGGCCAGGGCATGAAAGGTGCCCGTCGAGGCTCCCGCCATCGCCTGCATGAACTGTTCCAGGAGGGCGGGGTCGGCGTAGAGCTTCTCGAAAAAGGAGTAGCCGGTATCCTTGATTTCACTCTGCGGGCTGCCAGTGCGCAGAGCTTCGGTCAGGCCGCCCCAGAAGCCGTATAGCCGGTCGTTGGCCATCTCAAGTATGCCGCCGATGTAGCTGGGACTGTTGCGATCAAGGAACAGTGCTGTCTCTTCGGTGTTGCGGTAGAGGGCCGCCTCGCCCTGTCCCTCGCGTTCGAGCAGGTGCAGGGCCACCAGCCCGTCAAGGAAGTCATACACCGCACGACTACGAAGGTTGAGCCGTTCCGCGATCGCGGGCCCAGTGAGCCGGCCCGAGCCGAGCGTGGTGAACAAACCCAGTTCAACCGCCGACAACAGCGTCTTGGAGGGCATGAAGCCCGTGCCGATCTGCATGATCAGCGATGGATCGGGCTGCGCTGCGGCGTCGGCCATCGTTCTGAGCCTACCGGAGCGCTGGCTGCGTGTATGAGGATGAGTGAGGGGGACGCCCGGTGGTGGTCGAGGTGGGGTGACCTGATGCGCGGTCAGCGGCGGGCGGCCACCGGTTGGGTCTCGTCGATGGCGGCGAGCACTGCGTCGGTCACCTCGTCCAGCCTCGGCAACTCCCAGCCGCACATCGCTGGTTTGACCCGCCAGTGCACGACGCCGGGTAGGCAGGGTGACGGCGGCAGCGGTACCCAGTCGCCCTCGGCGTGCAGCACGACCTCGGGGTGGTCATCCAGTTCACGATGCAGCGTGCCACCGCCGAGTACCGGCAACAGCCACCGCCCGGTGGGTGTTGCTGCCATGGGGACCGCAACGCCGGCGACGCGCAGCCCGATTGCGGTCGCCCGGCCGAGCTCGGCCGGCAGGTCGAGTGCGTCCAGGCCCATGCCGGTGGCGAGCAGCACGCTGAACGGATGGCCCGACCACAGCTCGGCGACGCGCGCAGGGCCGCAACCCGCCAGTCGCGCCCAACCCGGGTGAACCGGCACCGAGCCGTGCTGGCCCCCGCTGGTGCCGGCCGACGAAGGCATGCCTACCCAGTGGGAACCGCGGGGGTAGCTGCCGGGGACCACCGGCCAGCCGTGCCGGGCGAATCCGATAGCCTCCGCCCGAAGCTCGGTGCGGAAGGCGTCTCTCCAGGTGTCCGTCCAGTCCATGTCGCCTCCATCGCCGTCGCCGCGTCCCGAGATCACTCAACAGCCTCTCGGGACCGCCGTGGTAGGGCCGATCTGCGTGACGTCGCTGGTCGGCTGCTCCGCTGCGTCGAGCGTCCCTCGGGTTCCCCGACGCGGATACCGTCGCGCTTGTGCCAGACAGCCATCCGTCACCCGCTCGTCGCGCTTTCGGAACCGCTCGTCGCAACGACTACGATGTGACCGGCCCAGCCCGGGCCCGGCCGGTGGCGGTCCCGAGACGGCCTAGCCAGCCGGCAGGTCGTGCTGCCACTTCCACCAGCAGGTCCCAGCCACGCGTCTGGCAAGACACCAGCTGCACCCGCATCCGGTCGGTCACCCGGCGGGCCTGGGTGCAGGCGTATCGCTCACCGGCCACCACCATCCCGGCTCCTGCCAATGCGGCCAGATCAGCTGCCGACTCGGCCTGGTGACGGACGATGACCGCTTGGCCCAGGTGCAACCCGAAAACGGCCATGCTCATCAGCACCGCGATGGCCCCCGCGGCCCACACCGTGGCCACTCCCCGATCGTCGTCGACGGATTCCGTCATGTCGCCCCCGGTTCCAGCACGGCCACCGCCTGGGCCCCGACCTCGATCCCCGGCAGCAGCCCTGCCACCGGATCCGCCGACACCTGCGCCGTGACCTCGTCGCCGCGGACGGTCACCGCAACCACCGCGCCACCCGGCGCGATCCGTCGAGCGAGGTCCTCGGCGCGGTCCTGCTCACCCCGGGCGGTCAGCCGCGCCGCCTCCCGGGCGGCGTCGACGCACCGTAACTGCGCCGCCACCGCCGACACCGCAGCGAGCACGAGGGCGAGCACAACCACCAGCGAGCACAGGGCCAGCGCCGCCTCGACCGTGACAGTGCCCCGGTCGCCGGCCCGGCCGAGGGTGGGCATATTGCCGGATCGGCCAGCGGCAGATACGACAGACATCAGAAGTTCACCGATAGCGCCCGCGCCACCAAGTCGGTCAGCGCGCCGATAATCGTGTCGCCGGTCACCACCTTGTACAGAACTGCCGCGAAAGCCGCCGCGGCGATCGTCCCGATCGCGTACTCGACAGTGCTCATGCCTGCCTCCCCGCGAACTGCATGTGCCAGTCGCGCGACCACCGGCCGCGGTATTTTTCTGTTCCTGATCACCATTTTAGTCTCCTCATCCCTGTCGAATTTCTGGTCACCACTGCTGCGCGAGGCCCGCGGCGAGTCCGATCACCACCGGCACGACTCCGATGGCGAGGAAGGCGGGGAGAAAACACAGTCCGAGTGGAGCCGCAATCAGCACCCCGGCGCGCTGTGCCCGGGCTTCGGATCGTTCCCGGGCGTCGGCCCGCACCGCCGCGGCCAGCCGGGTGAGCGACTCGGCGAGTGCGGTGCCGCTGCGGCCGCTGCGTTGGGCGGCCCTGGCCAACCGCGCAGTCGTGGTGCAGTCCCGCGCGGGCTGCCACGCCTGCATGGGGTCAGCGCCCAGCGCAAGCAGTTCCGCGGTCCGGCGCAGCGCGGGACCGGCCGGAGTGTCGAGCCCCTCGGCGACTGCTCGTATCCCCACCGGGACTGGCATGCCTGCCCGCAGGCAGGCCGCGAGCAACTCCCACGCGCCGGCCAGTGCCAGCGACTCGCCGCCGGTGTCCAGGTGGCCACCGAGCTTCACATCAGCACGCAGCCAACGTCCCAGGGCTCGGTCCCGCCACTGCGCAGGGCAGGTTCCACGCGCCTGCCGCAGCCTCGCCCGCAGTCTTGCCCGGGTCCCGGCCGGACCAGGAGCGACCACCAGCGCGGTCGCCACCACCAGCATCGCCAGTGTCTGCCCCGTCATGACGGCACCGCCCCGGACACCAGACGCGCGCTCCAGAGCACGCCGGCGCAGGCCAGGCCGGTGCCGACTACGAGCAGGCCCTGGCCCGCAGGGGTCTGGCTGAGCACCTGCAGCGGTGCGGCACCCATTGCGTGGCCCAGAGCCAGTCCGAGCAGCGGCAGCCCGGCCAGCACCACCGCTGTTGCCCGGGGGCCGGCAAGCCGGGCCTCGACGTCAGCAGCGAAGCGCACCCGCTGCTCGGTATCGGACCGGACGGCGTCGAGCAGGTCAGCGAGCGGGATCCCGTACCGGTCGGCGAGCGACCACGCATCGGCGATCCTGCCCAGCCACGAGCTCAGCTGCACCGGACCCGCGCTGCGTAGCACCGTGGGGACGTCGCCGCCAAGGCGGGCCGCTGCGGCCACCGCGGACAGTGCTCGGGTGGCGTCAGCGGGCCCGTCCGCGGCAGCCGTGGCCGCGTCGCTGGGGTGGGCGCCGGCCCGCAGTTCCGCTACCAACACCCCGAGGGCGTCGGACAGCCCGGTGGCCGTCATGGCCGCAGCCCGGCGATCCCGGCCGGCCCGCCAGCGCGCGGTGGCTGTGCCGATCACCATGGCAGCCGCGAGCCCGCCCCCTGGGCCGGCCAACAGCGCACCACACCCCGCGGCCAGGGCTACCAGCAGCAGGTAGCGCTGCTTGAGCCAGTCCGGACCGGTCGCGACTACCTGTGCTCGCACCGGTCGGCGACCCAGCTCGGTGAGACCCAGCTCGGCGAGCCGGCCACGCCCCGCACCGGCCGGCCAGCACAGCGCTGCGGCCGCCACCGCGGCTACTGCCAGGCTCAGCACGCCGCACCCCCGCTGCGGCCGTCGAGCAGGTCACGCAAGCGCTGCTCCCCCGGTCCCCAACGTCCGTCCTGCCAGGCCGGAAGGACGCGAACCAGGTCCCCATCGCGCTCCAGCACCCCCACTGCGGCCAGCCTGCGTACGCCGTCGTATCGGACGACGTGCAGCACCACGTGCACGGCGGCGGCGAGCTGGCTGTGCAATGCGTGGCGCGGCATGCCGCCCAGTGCGGCCAGGGCCTCCAGCCGAGCAGGTACCTCGGCCGGGGAGTTCGCGTGCAGCGTTCCGGCACCCCCCTGGTGCCCGGTGTTGAGCGCAGCGAGCAGTTCGCACACCTCCGGCCCGCGCACCTCCCCGACCACGAGACGGTCCGGGCGCATCCGCAGCGCCTGGCGCACCAGATCGCGCAGCGTCACCTCACCGGCGCCCTCGATGTTGGGCGCCCGGGTGGTCAACCGGACGACGTGCGGGTGCCCTGGTTGCAGCTCGGGGGCTTCCTCCACGCACACGATCCGCTCGCCGGCGGGCACACAACCGAGCAAGGCGGCGAGCAGCGTGGTCTTTCCACTGCCCGTACCGCCGACCACGAGGAGGGCCAGCCGGGCCGCGATGATGGCCCGCAGCAGCCGACCTGCCTCGGGTGCCACACTGCCCGCCTGCTGCAGCGCGTCCAGCCCGTGGGTGGCGGGCCGCAGCACGCGCAGCGAGATGCAGGTGCAGTCGGTGGCGATCGGCGCCAGCACGGCGTGCAGCCGGACGCCACCGGGCAGCGGAGCATCGACGTAGGGCGAGGCGTCGTCCAGGCGGCGGCCCGCGGCCAGCGCCAGCCGCTGGGCCAGCCGGCGCACCGCTTCGCTGTCGGCGAACCGCACCTCGGTGCGGCGCAACTGTCCGTCCTGCTCCACCCACACCTGGTCAGGAGCGCTGACCAGCACGTCGGTGGTAGCTGGGTCGGCCAGCAGAGGTTCCAGCGGCCCGGCCCCGACGAGTTCCTGCTGCAGCTCACGCAGCGCCGAGAGCACCTGCAGATCGGCCAGCACACCATCGGCCTCGGCCCGCACTGCGGCCGCTACCGCGCCCGGAGAGACGATTGCGCCGTCGGCAGCCAGCCGATGGCGGACCCGGTCGACCAGGGCTGCACCGGTGCCGGCCTGCTGCACTGGCCGACCGAGTCCTGACGCGGTCACCCTGCCCTGCCCAGTGCGCGGCAAGGGCCATCCAGTGCCCCCAGCACCTGGCGGGCGGCGGTGGCCAGCGGCCCCCGGGACCGACCTGGCACCGCGCCGCGATCCAGCGCGCCGGACAGCCCGGGCTGTGGCCGCATGGCGGCGAGCAAGGGAAGATCCAAGGCCCGGCTGACATCGTTGGGGGTGAGCCCACCGGGCGCGGGTCCACGCACCACCAACTGCAACGCAACCCCGCAGCGCTGCACCCGTGCCGCCACCGTCGCGGCCGCCGCGGCGGCCCGGACCTCGGCCGGCACCACCAGCACCGCCAGGTCCGCGGTCTCCAGCGCCGCGGTACCCGGCTCGCACGGATACCGGGGCACGTCGCAGACCACCGTCTCCCCGGCCCGCCGCCCGGCAGCACAGACCGTGCGCACCGCTGCCCCGTCCGGTCCTGGGCCGTCCCGGTCGCAGGACAGCACGGTGAGCCCAGCCCGGTACCCGAGCCGGGGCGTGGGCAGCGCTGCGCGCAGGGCGGCGATCGGTATCCGCCCGCCGCCCAGGGCGAGCCCGGGCCAGCGCAGCCCTTGCGTCTCCTCTGCGCCCACGGCCAGGTCCAGGCCACCGCCCAGCTCGTCGCAGTCGACCAGCAGGGCGTGGTGACCGGACTCGACCACGGCCACCGCAACGGCAACAGCGAACACCGATGCCCCGGCGCCACCCCGCCCGCCCAGGATCGCCAGCACGCGCCCCGGGGCGGCCGGCGACTCCACTGCGTCGGCCAACGTGCCCACCAGCCAGGCTTCCGCATCGGGCAGCACCGCCACGTGCTCGGCACCTACCGCCACTGCGCACTGCCAGACTTCCGGGTCGGGTGCCGCCGAGACCCGATTGCCGGCTTCGCCTGCGGTGACGATCACCACGCCGTCCCGGCGGGGTAGGCCGGCGTTCGCGCTGCTCATCGCGGCCTGAACGTCCAGCAACACCAGCGAGGCGGTGGTCCACCGTTCCCGGATCGCCTCCGGATCGGTGACTCGGTCCGGCTCGCACCCCGCCGCCGCGGCGAGCCGGACCACTTCGTCGGCCAGCTCACCCGGGGCCACCATCAGCAGCGGCCGTCGAGCGACGCCGGCCCGGCTGCTCGCACCCCCAACGTTGCTCCCCACTTGTGTTCCCCTAGCTCAGTCCGGCCCCGTGCTGCCCGGAGCGTCTGACGTCACTGTCAACCGGCTCGCCGGACTCGTCGACCAGGTCATGATCGACATGTGGACAGCGGGGGTGGTGTGGATGGCGGGGTGGCTCAGATCGGCCCAGAACAAAGGACGACCCCCCGCCCGGGGGGGATGGGCGGGGGGTCGTCAGAGGCTCAGACCCAGGGGGTCGGGCTGAACCAGTCCGGTTCAGCACCGGACGACCCCACCCTATCCTGCCGCGATCCTTGTACACCATCGTGTGGCCACCTAGGGTTAGTGTGCCGTTGGTGGGATCGACATCGGCCGTCCGGCTGCCAGCGTGCCAACCTATGCTGCCCGCTGTGAGGCTGCCCGCTGTGACGCTGCCTACTTTGGCCCCTTCCGACCCAGGCTCCCGGGGTGTCGCGGCATTCTTCGACCTGGACAAGACGATCATCGCCAAGAACAGCACGTTCGCCTTCTCCCGGCGGTTCTTCCGGGAAGGGCTGATCAACCGGCGCGCGGTACTCAAGAGTAGCTACGCCCAGTTCATGTTCCTGTTGGCCGGAGCCGACGCCGAGCAGATGGACCGGATGCGCGCGCACATCACCGCGCAGTGTGCGGGCTGGGACATCGCCCAGGTGACGGCGATCGTCGAGGAGACCTTGCATGACATCGTGGACCCACTGGTCTATGCCGAGGCGACGAAGCTGATCGCCTCGCATCGCGAGCGCGGCGACGACATCGTCGTGGTGTCGGCCTCCGGAGCGGAGATCGTGCAGCCGATCGCCGAGATGATCGGTGCAACGCACACCGTGGCCACCCGGATGGTCGCCCATGACGGTCGGTACACGGGCGACGTGGAGTTCTATTGCGCAGGGGAGAACAAGGCACTCGCCGCTCGGGAGCTGGCCCGCCAGCATGGTTACGAACTGCAACGGTGCCACGCCTACTCCGACTCGATCACGGATCTGCCGCTGCTGGAGGCAGTCGGCCATCCGACGGCGGTGAACCCGGACCGGGCGTTGCGCCGCGAGGCGGTCCAGCGGGGCTGGCCGGTGCTCGCATTCTCCGACCCGGTGTCGTTGCGGAGCCGGATCCCGGCCCCCTCCGGCGCGCAGATCGCCGCCGCGGTGGGGCTGGGCGCTGTTGCCGCGGCCGGTGTCGCATGGTATGGACTGCGCCGGCGGCAACGTTGACTCGCGCTCGGCTCAACGGGTAACTACTCGCCCTAATGGATGAACGGCGCCTAAAATTCGCACGTTGAGTAGCTATCGGGATGTACCTGATCGGGCCCCTTGCTGTGTCCCCCGTCACCGCGTAGACATGACACCACGGACCTCTGCAAGGCCAGGGGCGGTGCAGTAGAGAAGTACCGTCAACCCCGACCAGAGCTCCGCGCACGGGCGCCGGGCACCCCACGCGCAGCACGCCGCGGGAGGCTTGTCGTCAAGGGTCTGCGTACCGGGTCCTCTGGGGACACCGGGCGCCGAGACCCAGTTGGGTACGACACGAGTTGCACGCTTGGTACCCCGGTAATCCGTGCGGACGGCGGTGCTGCTCGAACCCGCGAAGGGTCGAGCAGCGCCGCCGTCTCATTGTGTGACGGCCTGCCGGAGCGGTGCGCGACCATTGTCACCCGCTTCCGCTCAGCCGGTCGCTGTCAATGGCTACCCTGGGTTACCGCCTCGGCGATCGATGTGGCCTCTCGGGCCCCGGCGACCAGCGCGGTGCAGCAGTGCACGATCCACCGGCCGACCGCCTCCGCGCCGCCACCCGCGAAGCCGGCCGCCGCGGCCCGGTACTCCCGCTCACGGCGAAGATGACCGACCTCCGGCACCATCAGTCCCTTGGGATCCAGCCCGCTGGCAACCACGGTGAGCCGGGCCGCAGCTCGGGCGACCACGCCATTGCCCTGAGCGAAGGGCGCCAGCGCCAGCAGTTCGCCGTGCACCACCGCGACGAGCACCGGCGCGGCAACCTGGCTACCCCCGGCGAGCAGCTGGGCCAGTGCGTCGAGCCGGGTGGTGATCTCCAGCGATGCGCGTGGCTGGCCCAGCTGCGGCCCGGGCGACAAGTCCGCCGCGGCGAGCACGTGCAGCCGGGCCAGTGCTTGCAACGGAGCCCGCTGCCAGGTGCCCAGCAACCCCCCCAGGGCCTGCGCCACCCGCAGGGCGCCGGCCAGCACCGGGTCGTCCACCGACCCGTCGGGAGGCAGCGCGCTGCTGCCACCGTCCAGCGCGGCCGAGGCCCGGGCCGCCCGCACCGACGCCTCGGCCGCGGTGGCCGGCCAGCCGCGCCGGTTGGCGGGATGCCGGTGCACCCTGGCCACCCCGTCGCGGGCCCGCGTGACGGCTTCCGCAACTCCGGGCAGGTCCATCAGCGGGGCCAACGGGTCTGCAGGCACTCCGGCAGTCTCTCAGCCGGTAGAGCGCGGCGCGGCGGATGCGCCGCAGTACTTGGAGTCGACCCAACGGACGTGGGCGATAGTGAGGTGTCTAGGTTGCCGCGGATGAGCGCGTCGAAGCCGACCGCGTCAACAACCAGCCGGGTCCTGCCGGTTGAGCAGTATGTGGCTGGGTTGAGCCGCAAGCGCATGGCCGCGGGTGTGCTGTTTCGTGATGTCCTGGGGCGGGTGCTGTTGGTCGAGCCGTTTACGAACCTAGCCGGGCTTCGGCCCCATCCCGACAGGCTGGCTCGCCCGAGGCACGGCCCGTGAACTCGACGCCAGCGACATTTCACTCCTGCCAGACGTCGCTCTGGTCGAGTTCACGGGGGCCGCGGCACCGACAGACACCCGCCCGACTATTGCCCTGGAGCCGACTCGGACCTCACCGTTGACTCGATCATGACCGCCGTGCCGTCTGATCCCTCTAACTGGGAGATCCCGGGTGGTGCGGTCGAGGTCTATGAGCCTCCCTGGGCCACCGCGGCCCGTGAGCTGACCGAGGAGCTGGGGTGGGACCGGCCGCTGGGCCGGCTGCTGGTGGTGGACTACGTGGGCCCGCAGGACTCTCGCCCGGGGGTGTTCGTCTCCTACAGCGGCGTGCTGGACGAGACCGACGTTGTGGGGATGGTGTTCCCGGACGTGGAGATCGTCTCGGCCGCTTTCCACACCCTCGTGGAGGCGCGTGGGAAGTGAAGCCGTTGATGGCCGACCGTCTCGCGGTTGCGTTGGAGGCTGTTGAGCAGGGTGTGACCGCGTTATGCGAGCAGGGATGCAGGATCGCCTGACTTGCCGGAAGTCCCTACTCGACCGCGCTACGCAGTGATCAAGCAGGGATACCGTCACTGCCGCGGTGGCGCGCATCTGAAGCGGACTGCCATGACTTCAGGTGTTGGATTTTTGGATTTTCGGATGCATCATGGGAGGGACTCGCACGTCCATGTCGGGTGCGATGGCGAGGCGTGGGAAAGGAGCTGGTCATGGCTGCTTCGGAGGCACGGCAGCCGCGGGCGATGCTGCGCTCCAAGGGCCAGCTCACTCTTCCTTCGGAGATCCGGGCAGCACTGCACATCGGCGAGGGGGACGAGGTTGAGTTCACCGTTACGGATGCTGGCGAGGTCCTGCTGCGCGGCATGACCAGTGTGCCTGCTGACCAGCGCTGGTTCTGGGAGCCTGACTGGCAGGCTGGCGAGCGCGAGGCGAGTGAGCAGATCAAGGCTGGCGACGTCGAGGTTTTTGATGACGTCGATGCCATGTTCGGTGCGCTGAACAAGTAGACAGCGGTGCCTACGTTCGCGACGCCGCCGCGTTTCCGGCGTGACCTCAAGGCCATGGCTCCCGAGCACCGCGCCCGGTTTGAGAAGGTCGTACGCGAGGAGTTCGTACCCGACGTGGACGCCAACCAGTGGCGCCCAGGGTTGCGGATCAAGCGGGTGCAAGGTGTGCCGAAGGTATTTGAGATGACCTGGGCGCCGGATGGCCGGGCCACCTGGCAGTTTGGGGCGCCGATTCGGGACGGCGTGCGGCACGTCATCTGGCGCCGGGTGGGTACCCACGACATCTTCGCCGATGCATGAGCTCGTTGGTGGGGACTACTCCTCGGTGTAGGGGCGACCGTCGTGGGCGGCCTCCAGCTGCGCACGGGTGAACACCGTGCCGCGTGGCCACCTGGTCTGGGTCAGCTCCTCCAGTCCGGCGGGCGCTCCAGCGGCGTTGTCAGCACCACGGGCAGTGACGTTGTCCAACAATCGGGAGATCAGCAGTGCCAATGATCCAGGGCCGGAGCCGGGATAGCCCCAGTTCAGGCCCCAGTAACTGTCCTTGGGGGCAGGGTAGAGCCTGCCATCTTCAGTACGTACCCAGATCGGGCGGTCGAAGATAACGTCGGCCAGCGGACCAAAGGTGGGCAGCTGTTGTGGGATCGTGGCCAGGAGGAGCCCGTTAGGCTCGCGGGCCACTATGGCACCGGTCTCCGGATCGGTCAGAGTCTCGCGACTCCCGTCGGGATCGATGAGCTCGAATGCTGCGGTGCGTTCGATCGGTTCCAGCCGCGCGGACCACTCGGCGCCGTACTCCGTGTTCGGGTTAATCTGCTCTGGGTTGGAGAATGGAAAGTCGCGGCCGCCGTCCCACATTTTTGCTTGGCGCACGCATTCGGCGGCCAGTCGGTCGGTCCGGGCGAGGATCTCCAGCCAGCCGCCGCGGCGGTCCTGCTCGCTGACGGCCTCGCGATCAACCTTGGGTATCGGCAGTGGGTGGGCTGCCACGACGGTCACGTCGCCGTTGTGTCGGCCATAGTCGATACTGCGCTGCTCGCACTCAGCGAGTGTCCGCAGTTCCCCCAGTGCGCTGATGGTGGAGCTCTGTTGGGCGACCCTGGCGAGGTGCAGCAGGACCTCATGGGCTGGACTGTTCTGCGGCAGGGTCGCGGCCAGCCGCAGAAACGGGGTGGTATCGACCTCGGGGATGGTCGGGTAGGTCGCTGGTGGTGCACCGGGTTTCCAGGCAGAGATCAGCGTGGGGATTCGCAGCATGAGTGGCCAGTACGGCGCTGGTTGCCCTAGCACACGGACCAGATCGGTCCACGTCGCTCCGAAGCCGCTCCACTCAGTCAGGTTGTCTGGTTGCGCAGTCGACAACTCCGGTTCGAAGACGCTGAAGGTGCTCTGCACGTGGATCAGGGCGTCGGCGTCGGGGAGCTGGGCAGCCACACGGGGCAGCGACAGTCCGGTCAGCCCCGGACGGGCCCACACCACGCAGACCGTGCCGGAATCCGTGTTCCAGGTCTGCACCACGGCGTCGTCGATCTCCTGCGCGCCGTGGTAAGTGGCGGGACGCTCGGTGGCGGGCCAGCAGCGGATCGGAATGCGGCGGATCAGCTCAGGGTGGGTGCTCGCCGCCCACCGGTACACGTCATCTTCATGCCAGAACGGTCGGCCGTTCTTCGTCCCGGCCGGCGAGGCGAATTTGCCGATCTTCGACCGAATCCACAGCAGCAGCTGCGGTTGGCCGAGCAACGTCGCGCAGTCTGCGAGGTCGATGCCTTCGGGGTCGTCCTCGTCGATGTCGCCCACGGGGCGAGGTCAGCGAGTGAGGGTGGTGAGGAAGGCTTGCCAGGCGGTGGGGGGGACGGTCAGGGCGGGTCCGGTGCGGTGCTTGGAGTCGCGGACCAGCACGGCGTCCGGGGTGGGGGCGACCTCGACGCAGGCACCGTTGGTGCCGCTGTAGCTGCTGGTGCGCCAGCCGACTTCGACGCAGTTGCCTTGGCTGGCGCTGTACCTGCTCGTGTGCCAGACAATCCTGTCCGGCTCAGGCGCGGTCATCATGATCCTTTCGATCCGCGTAGAGCTCGGTTGCCAGGGTGGCAATCAGCTTCCTCGATTCTCCCTCGCCCAGCGCGGTCTGCGCCAGCGCGGCCAGGATGCTCTGGTAGGCGGCGATCTCCACGGGCTTCTCCAGGAACAGGCTGGAGGTCTCGCTCTCCAGGTAGGCCACCGGCTTGAAAGCGGCGAACTCCATGAGAATGAAGCTACCGTTGATCGCGGCGTGTCCACCGAGCGTGGCCGGCACCACGCGCAGCGTGAGATAGGGCCGTCTGGACATCCGTTCTAGATGCTGCAACTGGTCGAGCATCACCGCCGTGCCGCCGACGGGGAGCCGCAGGACGAACTCATGCAGGTAGAAGGTGAACCGGGGAGGGCGATCCCGGCTGAACAGGCTCTGGCGGGCCAGCCGAGCGGCCACCCGATCGTTGATCTCGTCCGCCGGAATGGTGCCCGCCTCGTGGATCAGCGCGCGGGCGTAATCCCCGGTCTGGAGCAGGCCAGGCACCACCGTCGACTGGAAGTCACCGATCGTCACCGCCTTGTTCTCGTGGTCGATGTAGGTCACCAGCTGCAGCGGCAGTCGGGAGCCGTGTTGCTGGAACCAGCCCTGGGTGTGCTGCTCGTCGCAGAGCTCGAGCAGCCGCTCACGCTCCGCGCTCGGCACCTGGCAGACGGCGAGAAACGCCGAGGCCTGCACGGCGGTAACATTGCGCTTGCCGGAGATCAGCCGGGACACCCAGCTCGGTGACAGGTCGAGCAGCCGCGCCACGTCCTTGCCGGACAGGCCGGCGTTGTACATCGCCCGGCGTAGGCCCTCGCCCAGCTCGCGGCTGCGGACCGTCGGCTCACGATCGTCCATGATGACCTCCCTCGACGGCACATTCTGCACCGGTAGCGAAGTCCTTGAGGAATTGGGTGTTGCGTGCCCTGGGGTCAACCGGTTGTGTCATCGTCGGCGGGCTATCGGACCTCGCCGAACCCCAGGAGGTAGCTGATGGACACGGTCTCGCCCGTGCTCGCCGATGCGTTCCACCTGCTGCTGCGGGATCTCTACGCCCACCTGTGCGAGGCGGAGTACCTGGCGAGCAAGACCGACGGGTGGTCCGACGAGGACATCGATTCGGTGCGCAGGCTGATCCCCGACCTGCTGGTCACGGTCCGGGGGCTGCTGATCGAGCATGAGGTGACCTCCAGTGGCAACTGCCGGACCTGCCCGTCGGCCTGGCCCTGCCCGGTGGTCACGACGATCCACGCGCTGGTCAAGGACCCGGACCGGGAGTTCGCCGCGATCCTGCGCAGGGCCGACGACGAACGGTGATGCTCCACCGCTGCTTCACCAGTGCGGTGGCCCTGGGGCGAGGGGCCGATTACCGTCGGCGGTGGACTGTGACAAACGCGACAAGGAGGTCCGCACGATGGGCGACTCCGGCCAAGGACTCGACAACCTGCTCAGCGAGAGCCGTGTGTTTCCTCCGAGCGACGAGTTCGCCGCGCAGGCGAACGCCACCGCAGCGCTCTACGACCAAGCCGACGCCGACCGCGAGGCCTTCTGGGCGGGCCAGGCCCGCCGGCTGCACTGGCACACCGATTTCGAGCAGGTCCTCGACTGGTCAGACGCCCCGTTCGCGAAATGGTTCGTCGGTGGCAAGCTCAACGTCGCCTACAACTGCGTCGATCGGCACGTCGAGGACGGCCATGGCGACCAGGTCGCCTTCCACTGGGAGGGCGAGCCGGGCGACACCCGCACCATCACCTACGCCGACCTGCAGCGCGAGGTCTGCAAGACGGCCAACGCGCTGCTCTCGCTGGGCCTGCAGGCCGGGGACCGGGTGGCCATCCAGCTCCCGATGATCCCCGAGGCGGTCTTCGCCATGCTCGCCTGCGCCCGGCTGGGCATGCCGCACAGCGTGGTGTTCGGCGGCTTCTCCGCTGAGTCGCTGCGCCAGCGGGTCAAAGACGCCCAAGCCAAGCTGGTGATCACCGCCGATGGTCAGTACCGGCGAGGCAAGGCGGCACCCTTGAAGGCCAACGCCGACGAGGCACTCAAGGATGCCTCGACGGTGCACCACGTGATCGTGGTCAAACGGACCGACATCGACATCGACTGGGCCGAGGGTCGAGACCTGTGGTGGCACCAGCTGGTAGATCACCAGTCCGACCAGCATGCCTGCGAGGCGTTCGACAGCGAGCATCCGTTGTACATCCTCTACACCTCAGGCACCACGGGTAGGCCCAAGGGCATCCTGCACACCTCCGGCGGCTACCTCACCCAGTGCGCCTACACCCACCACGTCGTCTTCGACCACAAGCCCGGCCAGGACGTCTACTGGTGCACCGCTGATATCGGCTGGGTCACCGGGCACAGCTACATCGTCTACGGGCCGCTGGCCAACCGAGCGACGTCGATCATGTACGAGGGCACCCCGAACACCCCGCACGAGGGCCGGCACTGGGAGATCGTGCAGCGCTACGGCGTCACCGTCTACTACACCGCACCGACCCTGATCCGCACCTTCATGAAGTGGGGCGCGGAGATCCCGGAGCGCTACGACCTGTCGTCACTGCGCCTGCTGGGCAGCGTTGGGGAGCCGATCAACCCGGAGGCCTGGATGTGGTACCGGGAACACATCGGCTCAGACCGCTGCCCGATCGTGGATACCTGGTGGCAGACCGAGACCGGGGCGATCATGATCTCGCCGCTGCCCGGCGTCACCGAGACCAAACCGGGTTCGGCGATGCGTGCGCTGCCCGGTATCAGCGCTGCCGTGGTCGACGGGTCCGGCACCACGGTGGGCAAGGGCGGGGGCGGCTACCTGGTGCTGGACCAGCCGTGGCCCGGGATGCTTCGGACCATCTGGGGTGACGACGACCGCTACCGGGAGACCTACTGGTCGCGCTTCGCCGACCAGGGCTACTACTTCGCCGGGGACGGCGCCAAATACGACGACGACGGCGCGATCTGGCTGCTCGGCCGGGTGGACGACGTCATGAACATCTCCGGGCATCGGATCTCCACCACCGAGGTGGAGTCCGCGCTGGTGTCGCATCCGACGGTGGCCGAGGCGGCCGTGGTCGGCGCCCCCGATCCGATCACCGGGCAGGGCATCGTCGCGTTCGTGATCCTGCGTGGTCATGTCGCCCAGGACGAGGCACGAGGCGAAGAAGCGATCAAGGCGCTGCGCAACCACGTCGCCAAGGAGATCGGCGCGATCGCCAAACCCCGGCAGATCATGGTCGTCGCCGACCTGCCGAAGACCCGATCCGGCAAGATCATGCGACGCTTGCTGCGCGATATCGCCGAGAACCGCGAAATCGGCGACGTCACCACCTTGGCCGACTCCTCGGTAATGGACCTGATCTCGGCTGGCATGCAGTCCGGCTCCGCAGAGTAACGTTCAGACCGCCATTCGGAGCCGAATCGCGATTTCCGGCACCGCTGAACCCGCCATTCGGAGCCGGATTGCGGTGGGGGCATGCTGGAGATATGGCTGATGGGCTGCTTGTGCGGGGGACGGTGTTGATCCCGGAGGCCGAGCTGCGGTGGCGCTTTTCTCGGGCCAGCGGGCCGGGCGGTCAGGGGGTGAACACCACCGATTCGCGCGTCGAACTGGTCTTCGATGTGGCGGCCAGCACGGCGTTCACCGAACACCAGCGGGCCCGCGTGCTGGAGCGGCTGTCCGGTCGGCTGGTCGCGGGGGTAGTGACGGTGGTGGCCACCGAGTACCGCTCCCAGCTGCGTAACCGGGAAGCCGCCCGGATCCGGCTCACGGCGATGCTGCGTGACGCGCTGGAGCCCGATCCGCCCACACGCCGGCCGACCCGGCCCTCCCGGGCCGCGCGAGAGCGCCGGCTCGCCGACAAGCGCCGCCGGACGCTCACCAAGCGGCTGCGAAGGCCGACGGAGGAATGAGCGGAGCCCGCTGCGTCAAGCGTCGATCCGGACGACCGGCGCGCGCCGGATACGCCCGAGGCCGGGGCGATCAGCTATGACTCCGGACTGAACGCCAGCAGCGGCACCAGTTGCTCAGCGGCGGTCAGGGAACCGTGGTGACCGATCAATCGGCTCAACCTGGCTTCAACGGCTGAGCGCACGATCGCGAAGTCCGTGCGGGCGGCGACAACAACGTCACCGATGCGATCCCGGATGCGGTCCTCAACCACGGGTCCGAACCACCCCTGGGCGATGGCCTCGTCGCGGGTCACGATCCACGCGCGATCCCCGATCAGCTCGCGCCAGGTCGTGAGCACGTCGTCGGCGGCGCCCGGCTCGGTGTAGACGTAGCGGGCCCGCGGATCGCCGCCCAGCAAGCGCACCCCGGATTGCAGTGCCGGTTCGGTGTCGAAGTCGAGCCTGCTCTGCTCGGGCACTGTCACCATCCCGTGGTCCGCAGTCACCACGAGCTGGGTGCCCGGCGGAAGCCTTTCGGCGATCGCGGCGGCCAGCTGGTCGACGTGGGCAAGTTGCAGCCGCCACGGCAACGATCCGACGCCGTGCCGATGCCCGAGCAGGTCCAGGTCGCCGTGGTAGACGTAGCAGAATGCCCGTTCGCTGCCGGACAGGGCCACCAGCGCGGTGCCGGCCAGGTCCCCCAACGCGTGCACCCCGCGAAAGTCGCCGCCACGCAGGACCGCCCGGGTCAAACCCGTCTCCTGGTGCAGGTGCGGGACCGCTAGCGTGACCCGCACACCGGCATCCGCTGCCCGCTCCAGCGCCGTGTACACCGGCTGGATGTCCTCGGGAATGAACCGCTTCCGCAGATCGGCCCCATCGCCCCCGTCGTGGGTGCGCCAGCTCAAGGCGTTGATCAGCGATCCGTCGGGGATAGCGAAGGAGAAGCCGACGATTCCGTGCTGACCTGCCGGCAGGCCTGTCCCGACAGTAGCCACGCTGGTCGCCGTCGTCGCCGGGAAGCCTGCTGTGATCGGCTCGCTGCCTCCGGCCAGAGATGCGAGAAACGGGGCGTCCCGAGGATGCGCCCGCAGCGCCTGCCACCCCAGACCGTCCACCAGCAACAGGCACACACCCCGAGCTGGGTGAAGTGCCAACCGATCCGCGAACCCGGGAACCCCAAGACCGGATAGCAGTGCGGGCACCACGTCGGCGAGCGCACCCACCCCGCACGCGGGAACCAACGGAATGTCCATCATCGTCGCACCCCCAATCGGACCCGCTGCCACAGGTTAAGCCACCGGGCTGGAGAGCATGACGGCGTCGGAGGTGTTGAGGCACGGATCGAGGACGCCGGTATCCGGCAGTATCCGACGACGAGGCCTCAGAAGGGCGGGGGTTCGTTCGGGTCGGGTGTCGGGTGGGGGGTGAGTGGTTGGGGGTCGGTCAGTGGTGGTGGTTGGGAGTGGTAGGTGTGTCCGGTGGGGGTGGTCCAGGTGGTGCAGCCGTCGGGGTGGTGGGTGACTGACCAGCCGGGGGCCTGTTTGATCTGGTGGTGGTTTCGGCATTTGGGGCCGATGTTGGTCTCGCTGGTCGGACCGGTGCCCTCGGTTGGGTTGTGGGGGATGCTGTGGTCGAGGTCGCAGCGGTGGGCGGGGACTCGGCAGCCGGGGAATTGGCAGGTTTGGTCGCGGGTGATGACGAGTCCGGCGAGGTGGGCTGGGGGCCGGTAGCGGGTGGTGCCGTAGTCCAGGGGCCGGCCTGAGGTGGGGTCAGTGAGGATGCGCCGCCAGGTGCCCCCGGCGGCGAGGTCGCGGGCTACTGCGGCCGGGATCGGCCCGTAGCCGGCCAGCTGGCGCACAGGGTGGCCATCCCGTCGGGCTCGGGCCACACCCGGACCCCGCGTTCACGGCGGGCCTGTTCGGCCCGCTTGGCAGCGGCCGCGGGGTCAGCCGACAGCACCGCCCGCCGGGTCGCGGCCCGCAACTGCCCGGGGGTCTGCTTCCGCGCTTTGGCCAGCACCTGCGCCTCGACCGCCGCGGTGTGCTCAGCGGACAGGTTCAGCGTCTCGGCATCAACAATGCGGGCCTTGGCCAAGGTGATCCGGCCGGCCTCCAGCGCGGCCAGCGTGGCCGGCAACCGGGCACACAACGACCCGGCATCCCCCACCCGACACGCCGCAGCACGCGCCGATGCGGCCAGCATCAACCCCACCTCGGCCACCGCCGAGTCATGCGCCTGCGAATCACAGGCCCCCATCGCCTTGTTCCGCGCCCGCGCATTGTGCATGAACGAGGTCATCTCCCGGATCTGCCGGGCCTGCGCCCACGCGATCACCCGCTCCCAGCCGCCCACCCGCTCCAGAGTCTCGAACTCGCGATGCTCCGGGTCGGTCCGGGCGGTTTGGGCCAGCAGATCGGCCAGCATCCCGTCCGGGAGGTACTCCGACCAGCGCACCGGCTCCGCTGCACCCGGCTGGTCCTCGACCACACAGTCGATGACCTCTTCGGGTGGCGGGATGACGGGTGGTGGCGGCCACTCCAGGCGACTGATATCGAACACGTGTTCGATTGTATCCCGATGGGAACGGACTGGCAACAGACGGTGTCACGGCGTTGACCCAGCGTGTCAAGAAGCCCGAGATCGCCGCGACCGGCGGGATTGAGGCGCCAGATGATCAGCACGTTCCGTGACGAGTAGCACGGGATCCGAGTGGGAGTCTGTCCCGGAAAACCCCGGCTGGTCACCGCTTTCCACCCCGACACCCTCGGTTCGGTGCGGCCACAGTGTGTGATCGACACGGGTCGTGGCACCATGTCGCCCGTGACTAGCAGGCAGCCCCGCAGCAACGGCCGGCACGCCAGACCGGATCTACCGTCCGGGGCGCGGTCATTGCCGCTGTCACCGGACTCTCCCGGTCAGCATGCCAACGCATCCCTGGGCGAGCTGGTGCGAGAGGCCGCCACGCACTTTTCCACCTTGTTCCGCGCGGAGGTGGAGCTGGCCAAGGCGGAGGTGACAGCCGAGGTCCGCAAGGGCGTCAAGGGCAGCATCTTCTTCGTCCTCGCCTTCGCGATACTGATCTTCAGCCTGTTCTTCCTGTTCGTCGCGGTGGCCCAGGTGCTGGCCATCTGGCTGCCCCAGTGGGCCGCATTCAGCATCGTCTTCGGCCTGATGTTGGTCGCTTCAGGGGCATTCGCGCTACTGGGCTGGCGCCGGGTGCGGAGCATCCGAAAGCCGGCACGCACGATCAGTTCCGTCCGTGACACGGGGGTGGCGCTGACCCGTCGGCGCGCCGTCGATCAGCCCAGGGAGTGAGCCGTCCGCCTGATCCCAGCTCAGTCCGGTTTTCTGGGCCCTGGACACACCGGGAAGTATCGGCCAACGGGATCCGGCTGCATGTCGTGGAAGCCGGGTCCGGCCCGCTGGTGCTCTTGCTGCACGGCTTCCCGGAGTTCTGGTGGTCCTGGCGTCACCAACTTCCGGCGCTCGCCCAAGCGGGGTGCCATGCCGTTGCCGTGGACTTGCGCGGTTACGGTGACTCGGACAAACCGCCCCGTGGTTATGACCTGTGGACCCTGTCAGGTGACGTGGCGGGCCTGGTCCGGGCACTCGGGGAACGCCACGCCGACCTGGTCGGGCACGACTGGGGCGGAATCCTCGGCTGGTGCACCGCCGCACTGCATCCCAGGTTGGTGCGCTCGGTCACGGTGCTGTCCGCGCCACATCCGCTCGCGATGGGGCAGGCGCTGCTGCGCGACCCGGCGCAACGCTGCGCTTCACGTCACCTGGCCGGCTTCCAGATCCCGCTGCTGCCCGAGCGCAGCCTCACCCGTGATGGTGCGGCGCAGGTGGAGCGGATCCTGCGCGGCGGAGCAGGCCCGCAGTGGCGCGCGTCGAGCGAGTTCACCATGGCGGCCGGGCACTACCGCGAGGCCATGCTGATACCCGGCGCAGCGCACTGCGCCCTGGAGTACTACCGGTGGGTCGGCCGCTCCCAGTTCCGGTTCGACGGGCGCCGGCTGGCCCGCTCTGTGAACCGGGCTGCCCGAGTTCCGGTACTGCAAGTGCACGGCGCCGAGGACCCGTACGTGCTGGAGCCGACCGCGCGGCGCTCGGTCCAGTGGGCAGGCAACAGCTATCGCTACGAGGTACTGCCCCACGTCGGCCACTTCGTGCAGCAGGAAGCGCCCGAGCACACCACCACGCTGATCACGGGGTTTCTGAGGAAAGCGTGAACCTCACGCGGCGCAGGTGCCGGTGGGGACCCTTTCGGTCTGGTTCGGTGCGGCAGTGATGTCGTCGGCGATCTCTTCTTCGGTCAGCACGAAGCCGGTCTCGTCATTGTCCACCGCTGCCCCGAACACCAAGCCGAGCACCTGACCGGACCCGTCGAGCAGCGGACCGCCCGAGTTCCCGCTGCGCACCACGGCGCGGACGGTGTAGACGTCGCGGACCACCGTCGCTCCGTTGTAGATGTCCGGGCCGCGCAGCCGGATGCGGTCCCGCACCCGGGCAGCCGACGCCGTGTACGGCCCGTCCAGCGGGTAGCCGAGCACCAGTGCATCCAACCCGGTAATGGCCGGCTTCGGGGCCAGCTCCAGCACCGGTGCCCGCAGCCCAGGCACCTTCAGCACGGCGACGTCGGTACTCGGGTCATAGCTGACCACCACGGCGTCCAGCGAGCCCCGTGAGGTTTCCACGGACACCCGGTCGGTACCGGCGACCACGTGCGCGTTGGTGATCACCCGCTGCGGGGCCACCACGAACCCGGTGCCCTCCAGCGCCCGCGAGCAGGACACCGCCCGGGCCCGGACCTTGAGCACGCTGGCGCGGGCCTCCCGCACCACCGGGCTGTTGAGCAGGACCGGATCGGCCGGGCCGACGTCGGTGATCGGGGTTGGGGCGAACGGGGCGAGGACGTCCGGGAACCCGGAGACGTCCAGCAGCACGGTGAGCTCGCCCGGCAGGTCGCGCAGCACCTTGGGCATCATCGTGTCCACGACCCGCAGCACCGACGAGTCCTTCACCGCAGCGGTCACCCCGGGATAGGCCGACGACTTGGTCAGCGGCAGGGCGACCAACCAGGCGACCACCAGAGCCGCGGCGCCCTGCACCACCGCGCCCAGCACGCCGTCCACCTGGCGCAGCGACTCGGCGCCGATCCGGCTCTGTACCAGGCCGCCCAACCACACACCCAGCGTCTCGCCCAGCGCGACGAGCACGATCACGATCGACACTCCGATCGCGACTCGGACCTCCGGGCTCTCGAAACGCGAGATCAACTGTGGCGCGATCCGCACTCCGATCACCGCCCCAGCCAGCACGCCGACGAAGGACGACGCCGCGGTGACCATCCCCTGCCGAGCGCCAGAGATCCCGGCGAGCAGGGCCAGCACCAGCACCAGCACATCCACCCAGTTCACCGGATCACCTCGGTCCGCTCAGCCAACTGCCACGCGACGTCCACGTCGTACTCGGCCGTCGGTACCCAGGGTCGTTCCCACCCGCCCATCGCCAGCAGCGCCGCCAGCAACCCACCGGTGAACCCCCAGACGAGCATCCCAGGCAGGAGGAAGGCGGGGTGCGGGTACCCACTGGGCCCGCGCACAAGCAGCCGGTTCACCGGGTCCGCGAGCACCCGAAGGAGCACCCGGAAGACCGCAGCGGTCTCCCGGCGATCCACCGGGGTAACCGGTCCGGGCCGCTCCCAGTGACCCAACACCGGCGTGACGACGAAATCCGACGGCGGCACGTACAGCTGCGGCAGCACCGCAACTGGCCGCACGTCTTCGGCGCGAACCCCGACCTCTTCGGTGGCCTCTCGCAGCGCCGTCTCGACCGGGCCGTCGTCAGCGTCGTCCATCGCGCCACCGGGGAAACAGACCTGACCGGCGTGCGACGACAGCTGGTCGGACCGCAACGCAAGCAGCACATCCGGTCCGCCGGTGTGCGGGTCCTCGGCGAGCAGCACGAGCACCGCCGCCGCTCGGGCACGCTGCGGTGGTGCCTGCGGTGGGGCGGGCATCCGCCCGAGATCGCCAGCGTCAAGCTCCGCGGTGCGACGTACCAGTGGGGTGAGCCACTCCGGCACCGAAGTGGAGTCGACGAGCGGGCCGGGGTGGCTCATCCCACTGGGCCTGGGCTGCCAGGGCCGAGGTAACGCTGCACGACCGCGCGCACCTGCTCCGGGCTGCGCAGCACCTCGGGCGGGCTGACCTGGCTGACCCGGCCATCGGCGGACACCACGAAGCTCAGCGGCAGCACCGCAGGGGCGCCCAGCGCTGCGCGCAGCCTGCCATCGGGATCACTGACCGACGGGTAATGCACGTTCAGTGCGGCGAGCATGTCCAGCGCCCCTTCGGGCAACCGCTGCACTTCGACCCCGAGTACTGCCACCGCGTCGGTCTCGGCGGCGTAAGCGGCCAGCGCGGGTAGTTCCTGGGCGCACGGCTGACACAGCGGCCCCCACAGATTGAGCAATGCGGCACGCCCGGCCAGCGCGGCCCCGAGGTCGACCGTCCCCGGTTGCCCGAGACAGGGCAACACGACGCCGGCCAGCGCCCCCCGGACCGGCGCCGCGCCGGGGGATGCGGCCGGGCAGGGTTGCAGAGCCGCCCGGGACCGAAGCTCGTCGAGGCTGGCCGGCTGGCCGGCGAGCTGGGCGGCGCCGGCCGAGGTGGGTGCGGTTGGATCCGCTCGCGGCCACAGCGCCACGACGAGTGCGAACGCCAGTAACGCCGCCGCCATCACCCAGCGCACCGCAGGCTTCACCGGGACACCCCGGGAGCCACGCTGCTGACCGCCACACTCGAACCGGCCAGATCGGTGGGCAGCCCGGCCATCGCCAGCAGATGAGGGGTCTCAGGCCCGCGCAGCAACGCCGCGGCGATTCCGGGCTCGGTGGGTCCGCAGCCGTAGGACGGGCAGTCGCCGGCCAGTGGGCACACCCCGCATGCCGGCCGGCGAGAGTGGCACACCCGGCGCCCGTGGAAGATCACCCGGTGGGACAGCATCGTCCAGTCCCGCTTGGGTACCAGCTCGGCGATCGCCTGCTCGACCTTCACCGGGTCCTCGTGCTCGGTCCACCCCCATCGGCGAACCAGCCGCCCGACGTGGGTGTCGACCGTGATACCGGGCACCCCGAAAGCGTTGCCCAAGATCACGTTGGCGGTCTTGCGCCCGATTCCGGGGAGGGTGACCAGGTCGACCAGCCGGCTGGGCAGCTCGCCATCGAAGCGCTCCACCAACGCAGTGCCGAGCCCGATCAACGCGGTCGCCTTGTTCCGGTAGAACCCGGTAGGCCGGATCAGCTCCTCCAGCTCGCCTCGATCGGCAGCTGCGTAGTCGGCGGCGCTGTGATAGCGGCTGAACAACGTCGGCGTGGTCTGGTTGACCCGTTTGTCAGTGCATTGCGCAGACAGGATGGTGGCAACCGCGAGCTGTAGCGGCGTCTCGAAGTCCAGCTCGCAGTGCGCGTCCGGGTAGGCGGTGGCCAGTACCCGGTCCATCCGGCGGGCTCGCCGAACCAGCGCGAGATGGCTCTCCCCGGCGAAGGACCGGCGGGATCGGGCTGGCACGCCAACAGCCTACGGACGTGTTAGCGGACCCGGTCGCACGGGCCGGACAGCGCGACACGCCGGGACAGCCACCCCACGCGCAACCCAGTCAGGTGATGCGGCAGGATCGCGCGCACCATGACCGTCTGGTTCGTTATCGCCATCCCGCCGTTGATCATGTTCTTTGCGCTCGCGATGGAGCGCTTGGAGACTCGCCTGCGCCACGTCGCCATGCGGGAGAATGTTGCCGTACAGGAGAACGAGGTCGAGGAGTTCCTGCAGACAGCCCGGGCTGACGAGGTGCGGGCACTGTTCGGTAGCGGGATCGGCCGCGCGCTGGACCTGTTCCGGCTACGTCGGCGGCGCCGCGCCGCCTTGGTCAGGTCACGCCGATCTCGGCAACGGGCCTAGACTCCACCCAATGTGATCGGCGGCACCCGGTAGGTCCCGTGACGGCGGGGCCGGTCCCGCCAGGGTTCAACTGGGAGGACCGCGGTGACCGACCCCCTGACCAGAGCTGGCATCTTCCAGGGCGTCGATCCGTCTGCGATTCAGGCGCTCAGCGCCACCCTGGAGCCGGTCGACTTCCCCCGCGCCCACGTCATCTTCGCTGAAGGCGAGCCGGGCGACCGCCTCTACATCGTGCTGTCGGGAAAAGTCAAGATCGGGCGGAAATCGGCCGACGGCAGGGAGAACCTGCTCGCGGTGTTCGGGCCTTCGGACATGTTCGGCGAGCTGTCGATCTTCGATCCGGGACCGCGGACGTCCACGGCGACCACGGTGACCGAGGTCAGCGCCGTCAGCATGGATCGTGCCGCGTTGCGGGACTGGATCAACAAACGACCAGAGATCGCCGAGCAGCTGCTTCGGGTGATCGCGCGGCGGCTGCGCCGGACCAACAACATGCTCGCCGACCTGATCTTCACCGACGTGCCGGGCCGGGTCGCCAAGGCGCTCCTGCAGCTCGCGCAGCGCTTCGGCACCCAGGAGGCCGGCATGCTCCGCGTGACCCATGACCTGACCCAGGAGGAGATCGCCCAGCTGGTGGGCGCCTCCCGGGAGACGGTGAACAAGGCACTTGCCGATTTCGCCCACCGGGGCTGGTTACGTCTAGAAGGCAAGAGCGTGCTCATCCTCGAGCCGGAGCGGATGGCCCGCCGAGCCCGTTGACGGCTGGCGGTTACTCGGTCGATATGCGCTTTTCTCACATTCCTCCCGCCCCACGGGTGTATCAGCGCAGGTGGCTATAGTGGCGAATGGCGACCTTGGTGAAAGGAGCGCCATGGAGGGTCATGGCTCCGGACGCCGCGACGGGCCTGCCTCCCAGTCGCGGCCCCCAGTGCCGCACGAAGGGCCGACACCCGCCGAGCTGCTCGGCCCCCCGGAGTGGCAGACGCTTGAGCAGCGGGGACGCCACCGCTCTTACGGGCGAGGTCAGGTGCTGTTCTTCGAGGGCGACCCCGGAGGCAGTGTGATAGCGCTGCGCAGCGGCCGGGCGAAGGTGTCGGTGCAGACACTGCCCGGACGTGAGCTGCTGCTGGCGGTCAAGGGACCGGGAGAGTTGCTGGGCGAGATGTCAGCCCTCGACGGACGGCCCCGCTCTGCGACGGCCACCGCGATGGATGCGGTGGAGGCACTGGTGGTGTCGGCGAGCGTCTTCCAGGACTTTCTGAAGGCTCATCCCCGGGTCGCACTGCGGCTGCTGCAGGCTCTGACCGCCGAGCTGCGCGACGCTGACGCGCTCATCGCCGACCGTGACGCGGGCGACACCGTCAGCCGTACCGCCCGCCGCCTTGTGCACCTGGCCGCACGATACGGAGAGCACAACGGGGGGGACACCCACGTCGGTATCAACCTCACCCACGAGGAACTGGCCAGCTGGATCGGCGTGAGCCGCGAGGCGACCAGCCGGGCGCTGAGCCAGCTCCGTGTCGCGGGCTACATCACCACCGAGCGTCGCTCCATCACTGTGATCGATCTGGCCGGGCTCCGTCGCTACCTGGACTGAGACTTGTCACAGTGAGATCCCCGGTTGCAGCCCACGCTCATCGAGCAGCTGCCGCAGTTGCCGCAGCGCCCGAGCGCGGGTCGGCCCTATGCTGCCGGCCGGGATTCCGGTGGTGCGGGCGATCTCAGCGTACGGCCGTGGGTTGTCGCTGAACAGTGCCTGCAGGAGAGTCCGCCCGCGCAGCGGCAGCTCGGCGACCACGCTGCGCAGGGCCAACGCAGTCTCCGCGGCGAGGAAGTGCTGTTCGGGGTCCGCGGACTGGTCGGAGACAGTGCCCAACCTCAGCTCATCGCGGCATACGGTGCGCTTGGACTGACGGATGACGGACAGGCATTCGTGCCGGGCGGTGGTGGCGAGCCAGCCACTGAGCCGCTCCGGATCCTGCAGCCGTTGCAAGTTCGTCATCAGCCGCAGCCAGGTCATCTGTATCGCGTCGAGGGCGTCGGCGTTCTGCAGCCGAAACGACCGCACCGTCGCCGACACTAACCCGCCGTACCTGAGCACGATTTCGTCCCAGGCCCACCGATCGCCCTGACCGGCGGCGAGCAGCAGCGCAGCGGTGTCTGATGTGGTATCTGATTCGGTGTCGCGAGGCGTGGCGGTTGTAGTTGGCATCGCGATCTCTCTTATTGTGCGGGCGTTAGCGCGCTCGCTATCAGGGTCTTCCTTGGCCCACCCTCGTGACGTGAGGCGGCGCTCCCATAGATGTACGGCCACCTCAGACGCGTGTCTGTAACTCCTGTCACGCACGACCACACATCAGTCGTGATCTTGACTCGGTTTCAGGTCTGAGAGTCAAGTCCGCGCTTGGTGGCGTCGGCGGCCAGGTGGGAGCGCGACGGGGTGCCCAGTTTGGCGAAGATGTGGGAGAGGTGGGCTTTCACGGTTCCGGGGGAGATGAACATGCGCTGGCCGATCTGGCGGTTGGTGAGACCGGCGGCGATGTGGCGCACGACGTCGAGTTCGGTGGGGGTGAGGCTGTCCCAGCCGTGTGAGGGGCGCTTTCGTTCGCCTCGGGCGCGGTAGACGTAGGCGACGGCTTCGTCGGCTCCCAGCGTGGCGCCCGCGGTGAACGCGGCGTGGTAGTCGTCGTCTCCCAGCGTCTCCTGGGTGGTGCGCTCGATGGAGGACCAGAATTCTGGTTCGGGAGGGAAGCGGACGATGCCGAGCCGCTCGCGGCCGGCCGCCGCAGCGCCGAGGAGCCGCGCCGCTTCCTCGAAGCTATCTTGCGCGGCGGCAGCGGCAGCGAGCACATCGAGGCACTCCGGGATGCCGAGCACGAAGCCCTTGCTCACCAGGCGACCGAGTGCGTCGTGGACGTACCGTTCGGCCTTGGTGACTTCGCCGGCGGCGAGTGCGAGCCTGCCGAGCAGGCGCTCAGCGTTGGCCTGCATCCATCCGCTACCCAGCCGCCGGGCCACCTCCAGTGCCTCTGTGGCATGGCCGTGGGCCGCAGCCATGTTCCCGTCGACCCGCTCCAGAGTGCCCAGGGTGGCAAGGTGCCAGGTCAGAGAGTAGACAATTCCCGAGATGCGCTCGACTTCAACGGCGGTCTCGAGCTGCTTGCGCGCTGAGGGAAGCTTGCCCAAGACCATCTCGGTTCTGCCCACCATCTGGTGGGCCAAGCCAAGGGTCATGCGCGCGCCGGTCTCCAGCACACGCCCGAGCGTCTCGCCGGCGAGCGAGTAGGCGAGCTCCGTATCGCCGCGCGCAAGCTGCGTATAAGCCAAGATGCTGCTGGCGAAACCGTTCGCGAACGGGTCGCCGACCTCGTCGCTGGCGGCGACGGCACGCGCGAGTAACTCACCGGCCTCGTCGAGCCGCCCGTGGAGTACTGCCTCCCAGCTCAGCCAGCACCAGTGCAGCGCAAACCCTCTCCTGTACCCCAGCCGGGTTGCGCTCGCATAAGCGCCATCGTGCACCGGGCGGGCGGCGTCGAACTCATCCTGGAACATCCACGCCAGCGCGAGGATCCACGAAGCACTGGCCTGGCACCAGTCGTCGCCGGCTTGGGTGGCCAGCTGCACGCTGCGCTCGAGCAGCGCCCGTCCGCCGGCCGGGTCGCTGAAGCTGGCCATCAGCCCAAGGATGTTATAAGCGCGTCCTTGCGCCCATAGGTCGCCGCAGTCCTCGCCGACTGCCAGCGCCGCCCGGGCCCACCCGTACGCTGGCTCGTAGGCGCCGCCGAACATCGCGAGGTTCCCGCGGCCGGCCAGCGCCCGTCCACGCAGCGGCGTCGGTTCCTCGCCTGCGGCGTCCAGAGCGCGGTCGTAGGCGGTGTCACCTTCCCGGTATCGGCCGGTGAACAGCCAGAACAGGGTCAGCGCGTTCACCAGGCGCAGGCCGGCGTGGGGGTCGGTCGCCGCCGCTCGCTCGAGAGCTGCGCGCAGGTTCGGTAGTTCGGTGGCGAGAGTGTGCAGCACGGGGTCGTCGCGCCCGGCGCCGAGCACCTGTGGCTCAGCAGCCTCAACCAAGGTGACGTGGTAGGCGAGGTGGCGGTCGCGCAGGTCGTCGACCTCGCCGGCGTCAGTCAACCGTGCGGTGGCGTACTGGCGGACGGTCCCCAGCAGGCGATAGCGCGTCTGGGGGCCCTGCTCGTCGGTGGTGACCAGGGACTTGTCGACCAGGCCGGTCAGTAGATCGAGCACGTCGTAGCGGTCGATCCCCTCGCCCGGGCATACCTGCTCCGCCGCGTCCAGCGTCCAGCCTCCGGTGAACACTGACAGCCGCCGCAGCAGGGCACGTTCACCGTCGCCCAGCAGCTCATGACTCCAGTCGATCGAGGCCGCCAGGGTCTGGTGACGCGGCATCACCGTGCGGGCGCCGCCGGTGAGTAGGCGGAAGCGGTCGCTCAGTGCGCGCGCGATCTGCGCGGGTGCCAGCATCCGCACCCGCGCCGCGGCCAGCTCGATCGCCAGCGGGATGCCGTCAAGGTCATAGCAGATCTGCGCCACCGCCGGGGCGTTGGCCGAGGTGATCGCGAAGTCTGGGCGTACCAGTGTGGCTCGGTCAATGAACAGGGTCACGGCGTCGGACAACCGCAGCGTTTCGACCCGCTCCCGGCGAGGCTCTGCGGGCAGTGACATCGACGGCACCCGCCAGGTGACCTCCCCGGGCACACCCAGCGGCGCCCGGCTCGTCGCCAGGATGGTCAGCGAGGGGCAGCCGCGTAGCAGGGTATTCGCGAACTGGGCGCAGGCATTCAGCAGATGCTCGCAGTTGTCCAGGACGACCAGTGCGCGGCCGGCGCGCAGGTGCTCGACGAGGGTGTCCAGCAGGGTCCGGCCCGGCACCTCGCGCAACCCCAGGGCGCCGATCACCGCAGCCGGCAACAGTGCTCCGTCCGCCAACCGCGCGAGCTCGACCCACCACACCCCGTCGGGGTGGTGATCCAACGCATCAGCCGCTGCCTGCAAGGCAAGCCGGGTCTTGCCGCAGCCACCGGAACCGGTCAACGTCAATAGCCGCACCTGGGTGAGCGGATCGCTGATCTGGGCCAGCTCGGCGCGTCGCCCGACGAAACTCGTCAGCTCACCGGGCAGATTGTTGGGAATCGTGTCCAGCGAACGCAGCGGCGCGAACTCCGCCGGCAGATCTGGATGCACCAGCCCGAAGACGTGTTCGGGCCGCCCGAGGTCACGTAACCGATGGACGCCGAGGTCGGTGAGCTCGGCGTGCTCCGGAAGCTGATCCAGGGCCAGGTCGCGCGTTGTGCGGGACAGCACCACTTGGCCGCCGTGCGCGATCGCGCGCAGCCGGGCACAACGGTTGACCGCCCGCCCGAAGTAGTTACCCTCATTGCGCAACTGGGCCTCGGCCGTGTGCAGCGCGATGCGCAGCCTCAGCGACGCCCCCTCGGGCCAACCCTCGGAATGAAACCAACGCTGCACGTCCAGCGCGGTGGCCAGCGCATCCGAGGCCCGGGTGAACGCCGCCACGACGCTGTCGCCCTCGCCCTGCTCCAGTGGCCGTACGCCACCATGCAGCGCAATCGCCTCGTCGAGCAGTTCATAGTGGCGGGCGACAGCAGCGCTCATCGCCTCGGGGGCGGACTCCCACCGCCGCGTCGAGCCCTCGACGTCGGTCAGCATGAACGTCACCGTGCCGACCGGCAGGTGGAAAGTCGCCTGCTCGACGCCGTCTGCATCCACTGGGGATTCTCCCCGCATCAGCGGCTGGCCCGCTCGGCCGCGCGCTTGCGATTCTCTCATCCCGAGGAAGTCGGTATGCCACCCGAGATAGCTAGAGTCCGTGGGCGTGACAGTCGCAGGCGGGATCACCACCGTAACGGTGCTGTTCACCGACCTGGTGAGCTCCACCCAGATCATGAACCTCATGGGGGAGGCCACGTTCGAGGAATTGCGCCAGTCCCATCTGAGACTGTTGGGCCAGACGATTGCTGCCCACCGTGGCGTCGCGGTCAAGAGCCTGGGCGACGGGGTCATGGCCGTCTTCTTTGCCGCGTCCGACGCGGTGGCCGCCGCCGTGGCCATGCAGCAGGCGGTGCAGCGCCGCGGCCGCGGGGCTACCGCCCGCTTGTCCATGCGAGTGGGCCTGGCACTGGGGGATGCCACCGAGTTCGCGGGCGACTGGTTCGGGACGCCGGTAGTGCAGGCAGCCCGCCTGTGCGCCCAGTGCGGAGGCGGGCAAATCCTCGTTACCGACACGGTGCGGGCGGTGGCGCAGGCCCGCACCAACGCGCACTTCGCGTCGGTGGGAACCGTGTCGCTGCGGGGCCTGGCCGCCGAGGTGCCGGTCTGGACGCTGGACTGGGTCCAGACGGCCTCCCCGGCGATGGTGGCCCTGCCCGGTCCCTTCCAGGGCACCGAGGCATTCGGGTTCGTGGGGCGCCTGGCCGAGCTAGCGGCGCTGGAAGCGGCCTTCGAGCGGGCGGCCACCGGCGGCCGGCAGGTGATCCTGTTGGCGGGCGAGCCCGGGGTGGGCAAGAGCCGCCTGGCCGCCGAGTTCGCCCGGAAGGTGCACGCAGGCGGGACGAGCGTGCTCTTCGGTCGTTGCGACGATGGGCTGGCGATGCCCTACCAGCCCTTTGTGGAGGTGCTGTCGCACTATCTCCACCATGCCCCGCCCACCGAGCTCCCGAGCCGGCTCGGCCAGCTGGGCGGGGAGCTTGCCCGCTTGGTGCCCGAGCTGACTGAGCTGGTGGCGGGACTGCCCAGCCCGATGCGTTCCGATCCCGAGACCGAGCGCCACCGCCTGTTCGAAGCGATGGCATCCTGGCTGGGCGCCGCCTCGGCAGACGAGCCGCTGCTGGTGGTCCTCGACGACCTGCACTGGGCCACCCAGCCGACGCTGCTCTTGCTGCGCCACGTGGTCCGGGCCACCTCCGCGGCCCACCTGCTGGTCGTAGGCATCTACCGGCACACCGAGCGCGACCCCGCCCATTCGATGGCCAACCTGATGGCCGACCTGCGTCGGGACCCCGGGATGGAGCGGCTCGCGGTCGGGGGGCTGGACGAGGACGAGGTGATGGCGTTGCTGACGGCCATCGGGCGCTCCCTGGGTGAGAACGCGCAGGGACTGGCCCGGGCCATCCGGGCACATACCGAGGGCAACCCGTTCTTCGTCGGGGAGCTGGTCCGCCATGCGGTCGAGTCAGGAAACCTCGGCCGGGACAGCAACGGGGGTCTCGAGCACCTGGGCATACCCGAGGGTGTGCACGAGGTGGTGCTCCGCCGCCTGGGCCGGCTCTCGGAGGCGGCCAACCAGACACTGGTGACCGCTGCGGTGGTGGGCGCCGAGTTCGACCTCGCCGTCGTCGCCGTCGTTACCGGGCTGGGTGAGGACGCCGTGGCCGAGGCCTTGGAGCAGGCCATGGCGGCCGGTCTGGTCAAGGAGCTGGCCGGTATCACCATGCGTTTCCGGTTCCGTCACCAGCTGGTAAGGGCCAGCCTCTACAGCTCGCTGAGCGCCGCCCGGCGCCTGCGCCTGCACCGCCGGGTGGGCCAGGCACTGGAGGCGCTCTACCGATCCCGGCTCGACGATCACCTGCCTGCGCTGGCCCACCACTTCGCCCTGGCCGCCACTGACGGGGAGGCGGCGACGGCGGTTGGCTACACCTGGCGCGCTGGGGACCGGGCCCTGGCCCAGCTGGCCCACGACCAGGCGGTCGAGCTCTACACCCGAGCACTGGAGCTGTTCGACAGCTCGGAGTTGACTGACGATGTCCTCCGGCGCTGCGACCTGCTCATCGCCCTGGGGGAGGCCCAGCGCCGCGCTGCTCACCCTGCCCACCGCCAGACCTTGCTGGAAGCGGCCGCGGTGGCCCAGGGGGTGGGCGACGTCGACCGCTTGACCGCCGCCGCCCTGGCCAACGTCGGGACCTATTGGCCCGGTGCCGTGGATGACCACGAGCGGGCGGCCGTGCTGACGGCGGCACTGGCAGCCATCGGCGACGATGACAGCCTGGTTCGTGCCCGCCTCCTGGCCAATCTGGCCGGCGTGCTGTTCACCGGTGAGTGGGACCGCCGGGTCGAGCTGACCGATCAGGCCGTGACGATGGCCCGGCGGCTGGGTGATCTCCCCACCCTGGCCCAGGTGCTCGTCCCCGTCCTTCGCACCCTCCGGCATCCGAGCACCCTCGCGCAACGCCTCGGCCTGGTCAACGAGCTGGCCGAGCTGGCTGACCAGCTGGGCGACGCCAACGTCGCCTACAGCGCCGCCGTGAACGGCATCGGCGTCGCGCTGGAGGCGGGAGACACCGTCCTGGCTCAGCGGCGCCTGACCGACGCCACCCGCCTGGCCGGCGATCTCGCTCAGCCCGCCCTGCGCTGGATGGTGTCCATCTCTCACGCCGCGCTCACCGTGCTCGCCGGCCGGGTCCACGAGGGTGAGCGGCTGGTCCACCAGGCGCTGGAGGAAGGGGTCAACGCCGGTTATCCCGATGCCCGGCTGTTCTTCGGCGCCCAGATGTTGGCGATCAGGATCGCGCAGGGTCGGCTGGGCGAGCTCGAGGCCCCGATCGCCGAGTTCGCCGCCCAGCATCCCGTCCTGTGGGGGTGGCAGGCCGCTCTCGCCCTCTGTCACTGCGACCTCAACCGCTCCGACGAGGCCCGCGTGGTGTTCCAGAAGCTGATCGCCGACGACTTCGCCAGCCGTCCCTACAACGTCAATTGGTTGACGGGGATGGCACTCAGCGCCGAGGTGTGTGCAGAGCTCGGCGATGTCCACGGGGCCACCGTTCTGTCCCGCCTCCTCACCCCCTACGCCGACCAGTTCGTCACCTCCGGCCCGGTGAGCTGTTACGGATCGGTCGCCCGGTACCTGGGTCGGCTGGCCGCCACCATGGGACGCTTCGACGAAGCCGGCGCCCACTTCGCCGCTGCCGCTGCCGCGCACGCCCGCATCGGTGCCTCGGCCTGGCTGGCCCTGACTCAGCTCGACTGGGCGAACCTGCTCCTCACCCGCCAGAGCCACGGCGATGTCCAGATGGCCACCAAGCTCCTCGGCCAGGCCCTGGACACCGCCCGCCAGCTGGCCCTGAGCATCATCGAGCAGCGGGCAGTCATCCTCATCGAGAAGGCATCCCGGCTCGAGGATCACGCCTGACCGGGCCTGATTACCCTGCGACCGGCGCCCAGGGTAGGAACGCGTTCTCGATCGGCTCGAGCACGTCCTGCAGTTCGCGGCGGAAGTGACGAAGCAGCACGGTCTTCATGCTGTTGTTATCGATCCAGTCCAGTCCCGCTGTGGTGTAGTGCTCCTCGTTGTAGCAGTCGGTGAAGAACCGATCGCTCTTCAGCCGCCGAGACGCCATGAGGAGGAAGACCCGGAAGGCGGTGTCGCTGAACCCGAACCCCCTGGGGGGAGGCTCGGCCAACAGACCGATCATCAGGTCGACGTTGTCGATGTCGCCGTCGTAGACCTCTCGCATCTCCTGCACCCAGGTCGGGTTCACCGACAGTTGGTCGAAGTGCTGGACGGGAGCCTTGTGGAACGCCTCGCGGAAGCGGTTGTAGCGGGGTACTCCCCGCTCCCGGTCGCGCAGGATGTCGGTGGCCGCCAGGTCGGACGGCTTGCCCCCGCGATCGAACGATTGCAGTGTGCGGGGATAATTGTGGAGTGTGAGCGCACCAGGGTGGGAGATCCCGAAGGTGTAGAGCACAGCAGGCATACCGAGATTGCGCAGGACCGGTATCGCCTGTGTCGTGCGCAGATCAGCGAGGCTCATACGCCGTCGCTCGGTGCCGCCGAACGGCGAACGGAAGACGAAGTCGTCCGGGACCAGGGGATGCATCCGGTAGACGGCGGCGAATTCCTCGGTGAGGCTATAAGGGACGCCATAATGGTTGGAGGGCGAACCCGGGATCCCACTGATCGCCTCGCTGGTGCTCACCCGGCCGAGTGAGCGCTTCAGTCGCTCGGAGATTCCCCACCAGCTCATCTTCATCCCTACCCGGGTGGTGGGGTGGGCGATGATCGCGGGTGTCCACTCGGTAGTGTGGATCTTGGCCATGAGCGCCGCGTTGACCAGCCGAGCGGTCTGGAAAAGCTTCTCCTGGTCCCCCCGCAATCGCCACTCCATCTTCACGAGGTGTTCACAGATGGCGTTGTGCTCAAGAGCGAATAATGAGTGCAGTGCGGCCGACCCTGTCCAGAAGCCGGCGTGCCGACCCGAGAAGTCGAAGAAATCGTCGGCCAGGCAGCCAGGGATCGTGTTACCGTCGACCTTGAGCCTCGCACCGTCCCGGACCGTCGCCTGCTTTTCCGCGCAACTCCCGTAGATCTGCGAACCATCCCACCAGTGGGTGTCCTCGTTGGGGAACGCGCCGGGGCCGGCGCCCCCGCGGGTCCGGGGAATGACCACCGCCTCCCCTGGCCACGGGTCCCCGGGCTCGACCGGGAGGATGAACGGGTTCTGCTGGCTCGTGCCGTGGCTGAACCAGTCGTGGATCTCAAACTGGAGCCATGCCCCGGCCAACATGTTGAGTGTGGTGGCGGGAATGAACCGGTCACGCGTGAGCAGCGTGCGGCTCACGGTTCGGGGATCAGGAGTGAGCAGGGCCGGTTCGGACTCCGGGATGTGCTGCGCCGGCCGGACGTTGCGGCCGAAGTTGGTCTCCACCGCGCCCATCATCGGGTGGGTGAGGTCGTTCCACTTACCGCCCGCTGCCCGGTAAGCACACTGCGTGAGCGGAAAGCCGTCGCTGTCCGGCACACCGGTGTCGAAAAGATTGTCGTGCTGGAGCCGTTCCCTCAGGCCGATCACGGTGGCGAGGCCCAGCGCTCTGGGCAGCTTGTCCCACCCGATACCCCGATCGAGATACTCCGCCGCGGTCATCCACCACCGCGAGAGGCGAGAAGTCGGCTCTCGCTGGAGCCGCACCCAGCGGCCGTCTTCCGTCGCCATCGGCTTCACCCCCGCAGCCCAGTCTGCCCACTCCGACGCCCCTGGTCTGTGATCTCGTTCACACCACTGGGGTGATCTGGGGCACAGTCTGGCGAACCCAGCGGGTTTAGAATGGATTCAGGTAAACGAAAGGGGGGTCGACCTATGCGGAAACTGAGATGGAAACTGAAGAATCGCTTCTGGAACTGGTTCGTCGTTCAGAAGTACCGATTCAACGAGCCGCGACGTGTTCCTAAACCCGCGGATCACGCTCGGAAGGTGCGACGTATTCCGGTCTCCCAGAGATACCCGTCGATTCCCATCTCGAATATTCTCGTCGCCAACTATGTCCCGGCGGATGAAAGGAGGCGGCTCGGGCAGGTCGCTGTCTGGATCCATTCCTGGCTCTATCGTCACTTCCCGCCCAAAGAACCTGGTCTCGCCTCGATTGACCCCGATCCCATCGCGGCGGTTGATCTCGCCTACGGCCAGAGGCACCGGGAGCACTTTCGCGCCCCGGTGATACCGAAGGAGTATCAGGGCCCGATCGACCTCGGGTCGCTGGCGGTGGCCGGACCATATTCCTGCTATCTGCAGCGCGCACCCGAGGGAGGCTACGAGTGGGACCTGGGGCACCTGGGTGACTACGAGTGCCATCCGGGGCTCCGGAGCCTCGGCGTCCGGGTGCTCTTCGAGGTCGACCAGGCTGCCCGGCGCCTCACCACCATCGAGATCGACTGCGAGCTGGGTCGGTGCAAACCGGGGGACCCGGAGTGGGAGCTGGCGCAGAAGATCGCACTGTGCGCAGCGACGACTCACGTGACGATCGTCCGCCACTTCATCGGGATTCACCTGGCGCTCGTGGCTCAATTCGCGATCGCTACTCGGAACACTCTGCCGGCGAACCACTGTGTGCGACGCCTCCTGTGGCCGCACATGTGGGCAACCCAGTACTCGAATGAGCTCGTCGCCGAAATCTCGATGATGAAGGGTGGTGATTTTGAAGGGATATTCAGCTTCACTTATGACGGACTCTGCAGGCTCTTGTCGAATTCCTATGAGAAGTACGATCTTCGCGTGATCGACCCAAAGGTCGATGCGGATCGTCGTGGGATCGGCAATGACGAATTCGATCTCCCGTCGCTGGACAACCGCTTGGCGCACTGGGAAGTGATGCATGCCCACGCTCTGCGCTACCTTGACCTGTACTACGACTGTGACGAAGACCTCCGAGAGGATGCCGCGATCCAGGCATGGGTCAAAGAGCTGAATCGTTTCGTACCCGGTGGTGTCAACAGATTGTTGGGCGACAAGATCACGATCGACGGAGCGGCGAAGCTCATCGCTGCCTACATCTATGCCGGGAGCGTCGAGCACGAAGTTCTCGGGTCGGGGCTGTGGGACTATCAGCTGTGGACCCACGTGCAGCCCGTGCGAATCTATAAGAACGGTCGACGGGAGCCGATCGATGTATACCAGCGGCTCGTCAACTATAACTTCGGCGTCAACGTGAGACGAGCGCAGCTCCTGCAGGATTTCTCGTATATGGCAAGAAACGATGATGTGGGTGCAGCCGCCTTCAGCACCTTCCTGGCTGAGTTGACTGATCTGCAATTGCTTCTCAAGAAAGAGCGGCATGACTGCTGGAAGGTTTATCCGGCTGACCTGGAGGTGAGCGTGAGCGGCTGATGCCGTGAGGTGGGACTCATCGTGGTGACATCGTCATAGCGAGATTCCTGGTTCCAGCCCGCGTTCAGCGAGCATCCGCCGCAGCTGTCGCAGCGCCCGAGCGCGGGTAGGCCCCATGCTGCCGACCGGGATTCCGGTGATGCGGGCGATCTCAGCGTACGGCGGTGGGCTGTCGCTGAAGAGTGCCTGCAGCAGAATCCGCCCACGAAGCGGCAGCTCGGCGACCAGGCTGCGCAGCGCCAGCATGGTCTCCGCAGTGAGGAAGTACTGTTCGGGGTCCGCGGACGGGTCGGCGTCAGCGCCCAACATCGCCTCATCACGGTATGCGGTGCGCTTGGACTGACGGAGGATGGACAAGCATTCGCGCCGGGCGGTGGTGGCGAGCCACCCACTGAGCCGCTCCGGATCCTGCACCCGGCGCCAACTCGTCATCAGTCGCAGCCAGGTCATCTGTATGGCGTCGAGGGCGTCGGCTTCTTGCATCCGAAACGAACGAACCGCCGCCGATACGGTCCCGCTGTACCTGCCTACGATCTCTTCCCAGGCCGACTTATCGCCCTGTTCGGCGGCGAGCAGCAAAGTAGCGGTGTCTGATCTCGCGTCTAAACCGGCGCCGCTGGGTGTGACGGTTGTGATTGGCATCGCGATCTCTCTTATGGCCTTGCCAAGTCGGCATTCTTTTCTGGCTGATATGACCGTATGGGCGCGGGGCAGGAGGTATATCTGCCAGATGGCATAGATGCGGGCTACCGGTGGCCACGAGGTGGCGGCGGGCGCTCAGGAGCTGGGGACGTTGCCCGGTGCAACGGCGGAGGTCACCGCTGGGTGGCGTCGGCGGCGGGAGGGTCGAGTCCGCGTTTGGTGGCGTCGGCGGCCAGGTGGGAGCGTGACGGGGTGCCCAGTTTGGCGAAGATGTGGGAGAGGTGGGCTTTCACGGTTCCGGGGGAGATGAACATGCGCTGGCCGATCTGGCGGTTGGTGAGACCGGCGGCGATGTGGCGCACGACGTCGAGTTCGGTGGGGGTGAGGCTGTCCCAGCCGTGTGAGGGGCGTTTTCGTTCGCCTCGGGCGCGGCGGACGTAGGCGACGGCTTCGTCGGCTCCCAGCGCGGCGCCCGCGGCGAACGCGGCGTGGTAGCCGTCAGGTCCGAGCGCCTCCCGCGTGGTGTGCTCGACGGAGGCCCAGAACTGCGGTTCGGGTGGGAAGCGGACGATGCCGAGCCGCTGTCGGCCGGCCGCCGCGGCGCCCAGCAGCCGTGCGGCCTCTTCGAAGCTCTCCTGCGCGGCGGCCACGGCGGCGAGCACATCGAGGCACTCCGGGACGGCGACCGCGAAGCCCTTAGCGACCAGGCGGCCGAGCGCGTCGTGGACGTACCGTTCGGCTTCGGCGGCTTCGCCGGCGGCGAGTGCGAGCCGGCCCAGCAGGCACTCGGCGTTGGCCTGCATAAATCCGCTACCCAACCCCCGGGGTACCTCCAGCGCCTCCTCGGCATGGTCGTGGGCCGCAGCCAGGTTCCCGTCGATGCGCTCCAGCGTGCCCAGGGCGGCAAGGTGCCAGGTCAGCAGGTAGACAGATCCCGATCGGCGCTCAGCTTCGACGGCGGCTTCAAGGTGCCTGCGTGCCGCGGGGATCTCGCCCAGCGCGATCTCGGCTCTGCCCAGCACCTGGTAGGCCACGCCCAAGGGCAGGCCCGTGCCGGTCTCCAGCACACGCTCAAGCGTCTGGCCGGCGAGCGAATACGCGAGCTCGGTATCGCCGCAGGCAAGCTGCGCATAAGCCATGAGGCCGTTGGCGAAACCGTTCGTGACCGGATTGCCGACCTCGTCGCTTGCGACGACAGAACGTGCGAACAACTCTCGGGCCTCGTCCATGCGCCCCTGATAAATCGCTTCCCAGCCCAGACACCACCAGTGCCACGCCAGACCCCATCGGTAACCGAGCCGGGTTGCGGTCGCATACGCGTCATCGAGTATGGAGCGGGCAGTGTCGAGCTCGTCGTGCCACATCCAGCTAACCGCGAGCATCTGTGCAGCACTGGTCCGGCACCAGTCGTCGCCGGCTTGGGTGGCCAGCTCGATGCTGCGCTCAAGCAGCGGCCGTCCGCCAGCCGGGTCACCGATGCTGGTCATCTGCCCGAGGGTGTCGTAGGCCCGTCCTTGCGCCCATACGTCGCCGCAGGCCTCGCCGACCACCAGTGCCGCCTGGGCCCACCCATACGCTGCCTCGTAGGCGCCGCCGTACAGTGCGAGCTTCCCGCGGCCGGCCAGTGCCCGGCCGCGTAGCGGCGTCGGTTCCTCGCCTGCGGCGTCCAGCGCGCGGCCGTAGGCGGTGTCACCTTCGCGGTAGCGGCCGGTGAACAGCCAGAACAGGGTCAGCGCGTTCACCAGGCGCAACGCAGCGTCCGGGTCGGTCGTCGCCGCTCGCTCCAGGGCTGAGCGCAGGTTCGGCAACTCGGCAGCCAGAGTGGGCAGAACCGGGTCGTCGCGCCCGGCGCCGAGCAGCTGTGGCTCAGCAGCCTCGGCCAGCGCTACGTGGTAGGCCAGGTGGCGGTCACGCAGGCCGTCGACTTCGCCGGCGTCGGCCAACCGCGCGGTGGCGTACTGGCGGACGGTCTCCAGCAGGCCATAGCGCGTTTCGGGGCCCTGCTCGTCCGTGGTCACCAGGGATTTGTCGACCAGGCCGGTCAGCAGATCGAGCACGTCGTAGCGGTCGATCCCCGCACCCGGGCACACCTGGTCGGCCGCGTCCAGGGTCCAGCCCCCAGCGAACACCGATAGCCGCCGCAGCAGCGTGCGCTCACCGTCGCGCAGCAGCTCGTGGCTCCAGTCGATCGAGGCCGCCAGGGTCTGGTGGCGTGGCATCGCCGTGCGGGCGCCGCCGGTGAGCAAATGGAAGCGGTCGCTCAGGGCCCGCGCGATCTGCTCGGGCGCCAGCATCCGCACCCGCGCCGCGGCCAGCTCAATCGCCAACGGGATGCCATCAAGATCGTGGCAGATCTGGGCCACCGCCAGCGCATTGGCCGAGGTGACCGCGAAATCGGGGCGAACCTGCCTGGCCCGGTCGGTGAACAGGGACACCGCGTCAGACAGCCGCAACACCTCGATCGGCTCACTCGCAGGCTCGGCCGGCAGCGACATCGACGGCACCCGCCAGGTGACCTCCCCGGGCACCCCCAGCGGCGCCCGGCTCGTCGCCAAGATCGTCAGCGACGCACAGCCCCGCAGCAGAACATCTGCAAACTGAGCACAGGCGACCAGCAGATGCTCACAGTTGTCCAGGACGATCAGCGCGCTACGGGTGCGCAGGTGCTCGACGAGCGTGTCCAGCAACGCCCGGCCCGGCAACTCGCGCAGTCCCAGCGCGCCGATCACCGCAGCCGGCACCAGGGTGGCCGACTCCAGCCGGGCCAGCTCGACCCACCACACACCGTCGGGGTGACGATCCAGCACATCAGCCGCTGCCTGCAACGCCAGCCGCGTCTTGCCGCAACCACCAGAACCGGTCAACGTCAGCAGCCGCGCGCGCCGCAGTGGATCGCCGATCTGGACCAACTCGGCGCGCCGACCCACGAAAGTCGTCAGCTCACCAGGCAGATTGTTGGGCATCGAGTCCAACGAACGCAGTGGAGGAAACTCGCTGGGCAAGTCGGGGTGCGCCAGCCCGAAGACGTGCTCGGGCCGCCCGAGATCACGCAGCCGATGCACACCGAGATCAGCGAGCTCGGCGCGCTCGGGAAGCCGGTCGGAGACCAGATCGCGCGTCGTGCGGGACAGCACGACCTGGCCGCTGTGCGCGATCGCGCGCAACCGGGCGCAGCGGTTGACCGCCCAGCCGAGGTAGCTATTCCCGTCGCGTCGCTGGGCCTGCGCGGTGTGCAGGGCGATGCGCAGCTTCAGGGACGCCCCGTCGGGCCACCTTTCGGAGTGAAACGCGCGCTGGACATCCAGCGCGGCGGCCACCGCATCCGAGGCCCGGGTGAACGCCGCCACGACGCCCTTGTTCTCGTCCTCCTCCCGCTGCCGCATACCGCCGTGCCGTGATATCGCCTCGTCAAGCAGCTCGTAGTGACGGGCGACAGCAGCAGCCATCACCTCGGGAGCACACTCCTGCAAACGCGTCGAGTCCTCGACGTCGATCAGCACGAACGTCGCCATGCCGACGGGCAGGTGGAAGGTCGCCCGCTCAATGCCGTCTGCGTCCACGGGGGACTCTCCCCACACCAGCCGCCGGCCCGTCCGGCTGCGCGCTCGCGATTGTCCCATCGCCATGCCCTGTAGTGCGTGCTGTTTCCGGGCACCCGACGAGGTCAGCAGCGCGGAGGGGCCCAGTCACCGCTGATGCTCGTCGATGCCGACTCGCTTGACCCACACCAGCGTCACCGGGCGTCCCCCGGCAGGCAGGTCACGCACCCACGTCGGGCGCCGGTCATGCAGCTCAGCCACCGCCCCGCACTCTGGACAACCCACCAGATCCGCGGTGGTCTCCACCGCCTGCTCCAGCTCACCGTCGTAGTCCGAACAGCCAGCACAACGAACCCGGGCAAGCCCAACATCGCCGCAGCACTACGCTCTCATTCCACCTGGGGCTTCCATCTCCGTGTCCATGAACACCACGGATCATGAGGCCCCAGGCCCGACTCCGGGCTCATGCTGAAGATCGTGTCTTACAGCAGCGCACCACGCTCAGAAACGAAGAGTCGCTAAACTTGATGCATGAGAGCCACGGTCTCGCTCGATGACGACGTCGCCGACGCCGTGCAACGACTACGCGCCGAACGCAACATCGGTCTGAGCGAAGCGGTCAACGAGCTGGCGCGAGCGGGGCTCTCCGTGCCGTCGCAGCGAACAAGATTCTTGCAGCGCACGTTCTCCATGGGTGCCCGGATTGACGTCACGAACGTCGGTGACGCCCTGGAGTATTTTGAGGGGCCCCAGCTACCGATGATGCTCGTCGATGTCTCCTGATCTATGCGGTCGACTCATCCAGCACGTTCCATCGGCACTCCTCGACTTGGCTGGAGTCGGCGCTCAACGGCGCATAACGAATAACGAGTGGCACTGCCGTGGCAGTCGCTCACGGCCTTCCTCCGGATCAGTACGAACACCCGAGCCTGGGACCACCGAGCTAATCTGGGTCAACCCGATTTCGTTACGAATCTGACCAAGATTAGCTGACAGCTTCATTTATCAACCGGAAATGCTGATTCAGTTTTCCATTGTCCTGCCACTGTATGACAGGCGCGCCATCTGCGACGCTTTCGCCGTTGATGTCCAGAAGCAATCCGCTACGCATGTTGATAAACTTCCCGGAGATCCAGCTGTCGCCGCGGGCGTGATTTTCGACGACGAAGTTCCATAGTTGATCCCTATTATTACCGCTCGCGCATGACCTCTGCGCGACGACATGGGCGCCTCCGAACATTTCCTCCGAGTAACTCAGGCACTTGCCGTTCGACGCGTTGACGATGCGGAACAGGAGTGCCATAGAGCCGTCATCCGTAGCCGGTTGCAGATACCATTTTCTGCCTGGTTCGGGAGTACAATCGAGCTGGAAAGCTCTTGCCTCATCGGCATCGCCATCGATCGACACACATTTCGAACTTTTCATTGAAATCAACGGCGTTACCGGCTTCCCGGCGGGCCACCACAGCAGGGTTAGGCTCACCGTTCCTGCCAGGATGGCGAAGACCAGAACGGCCAAGACCGTGCGTTTGGCGCGCCACCCACCTGGCAACGAGGCCACCGACCCCGACTCTGGCGCCGATCCGACTGGCCCCGACCCGTCATCAGCGGCACAGCGCGACGCGGTTTCCGCCGAGCCCGCGATCACCTCAACGCTAGATAGGGGTGTGACGCTGCCAGGAGTGCTGTTCACTGGTTGTGCGCTCCTGGCGCTGTAGTAGGCATCCCTGCAGCGTTGGCGCACCGCCTCCTCGTCCGGGAAACGTTTGCCGTACCGGGCGGCGAACTTGATGATTGCGTCGACCAACAGTACCGCGCCGTCATCCCAGGATCGAGGGAGACTCTTACCGGCCAGCCAGTCGGCAACGGCGGTCTTGCCCACTCCGGAGATCTTCGCAAGCTCGCGTCGTGACGGGGCCTTGTCCGGGGCGGCGGCCGCAGCGGCCGCCCGGCCAAGTTCGGCCGCAAAAGGATTCAGCTCCGGATCCACGGGCATGGCGTTCTCCCTGATTATCAGCACCGGACATCAAGCCGGACAGCCGGACAGCCGGACAGCCGGACAGCCGAGCTGGCTGAGCTGCGGAGACGGGCGTCCGCCGTCCGGCGCTGTCCTTCCGCCCTTCACAACCGCGCCAACCTATCTCACTCTGAGTCCCACCCAGTCACTGACCGTCGAACGAGGCGTGACCGGCTGAGGCCGACCCAAAACCAATACCGAGTACCGCGGAGCAACAATGGGGATCTTCGACGAGCAGCGACGCCGCGCGAAGGTGTATGCGGCACGCCGCTACCTTGCACGCCTGATCGACGGATTAGCCCTAGGTTTTATCACGGCGCCGATATGGGTGATTGTCTGCACCAACCTCGAGAGGAGGACTGTTGTCCACAGCGTGGTGGTAACCGTCGAAATTGCGTGGCGACTGGCCACCGATGGCTGGAACGGCGCCCGTAACGCAGCAATCGACGGAGCTTACGCGTATTGGGTCGGACTCGTCCAGATCATCGCAGTCGCGCTGGCTCTTGTCGTTGCCGTGATGACACTGTACGAATGGCTCACGCACGCGTGGTTCGGTCGAAGTCTCGGCAAGGCGCTCGTCGGCATCAAAGTCATCAGTCTGAGCTCTCGCTCGGAAATAGCAACTATGCAACGCGCCAGTGCTTGGCAAACAGCTCTGCGTGCTGGGGTGACAACTTTGTTGCCCGGATCCGGTTGGGTGCTATTGGTCGTCGCGTCGTCCTCGCTCGATCCGATCATCGCCCTGGTTGGTGCCGCCCTCGTCCTCGGCTATTGGATTGACATCGCCGGGTTGCTGTTCCTTCATAACGGCCGTCGAGCGTGCTTTCATGACCTCGTGAGCGACACGATCGTCGTATCCGCGAACTACGGAAGTCATATTCGTGGTGCAGCTGCACGGATCGGGAAAACGGCCTGATCTCGACCATCCTCGCACTGGAAAACGACGATTTCAACAACGATTCACTTTGGAGGATAGCATGAGTAAGCAGCAGACTCTCCTGTCTTGCGATACCCGCCAAAATCGCACCAGTGGAAGTATTTCTACATTGCGGCGCATCATTGTAGGAATCCCGATAGCAGGCCTCCTCGCTGGTACCGTACTCGCCGGTAGTGCTCACGCTGGCACTAACGGCCAACATGTCATCGTCAATGGTGACGCGCAACGCAGTGTATTGATTTGCGGAAAGAACCAGCGCGGTGAGAACATTTGCGAGACCTTCAATACGCCGAGCTTCAGCACTTCTGACCCCAATAGGTGGTGGTGGGTCGGAACAGTCAGCATCAAGGGCTGGACGGGACCGAACGAAACCGGGAACTACCTGGGCGAAGTCCACTGCAATGTGCCAAAAAATCAGGGCGGCGGCGACTGGGTGACCTGCAACACTGGCTGGTAAGGCGGTCGCTTCCTCAGCGTCTGTCGGTGCGTCGTCGGTCAACGCAGCGGTCGGCCCCGACGAGGTCCGCAAGTGGTGGGTGGCGTCATGATCGTGGCGCCACCCACCACTATTGCTCCGGAGACCGTGACGGTGCAGCCGTAGCTCAAGGAACAGCGGCTCAGGACACCTCGACGACCAGTTCGACCTCGACCGGAGCACCTAACGGCAGCTCAGCGACCCCCACCGCGGAGCGGGCATGCCTCCCCGCCGCGCCGAACACCTCGCCGAGCAGCTCGGAGGCCCCGTTGAGAACGGCGGGCTGCGCGGTGAATCCGGGTGCCGAGGCCACGAATCCGACCACCTTGACCATCCGGACTACCGCGTCGAGCCCGACCAGGCCGTCCACCGCAGCCAGCGCGTTGAGCACGCAGGTACGGGCCAGCTGCCGACCGCGCTCGGTGTCGATCTCGGCGCCGAGCTTGCCGGTAGCCACCATCGCGCCATCGACCAGCGGGATCTGACCGGCGGTGAACACCAGCGATCCACTGCGGACCGCGGGCAGGTACGCCCCGGCCGGGGCGGCCACCGGCGGTAATGCCAACCCGAGTTCGTGCAGCCGGTTCAACCAGCTCACTTCGGGCGTTTGAGATAGGCCACCAACTGCTCGCCAGTCGGCCCGGGCATCACGGTGACCAGCTCCCAGCCGTCGGAGCCCCATTGGTCGAGGATCTGCTTGGTGGCATGCGTCAGCAGTGGCACAGTCGCGTACTCCCATGTGGTCATGGGGGCGCACGCTAGCGCGTGCTCGTGAGTGTCCTGATGCCTAGGCTCACGATCGTGATGTCACCCGGATGGCCCGTCGAGCTCGCCCGGGCCCGCTTGCACGTCGTGACCGGCAAGGGCGGGACCGGCAAGACGACGGTGGCCGCTGCGCTGGCTGTGGCGCTGGCCACCGGCGGCGGGCGAACCCTGCTGGTGGAGGTCGAGGGGCGCCAAGGCATCGCGCATCTTTTCGACACGCCCCCGCTGCCCTACCAGGAGCGGCGCATCGCGGTCGCCCCCGGCGGCGGTGAGGTCCGGGCGCTGGCGGTGGACGCCGACGAGGCCCTCCTGGAGTACTTCGCGCTGTTCTACAACCTGGGTTTCGCGGGCCGGACACTGCGCCGAATGGGTGCGATCGAGTTCGCCACGACGCTGGCTCCCGGGCTGCGGGATGTGCTGCTCACCGGCAAGGTCAAGGAGGCGACCTCGCGAGCCGAGAAGGGCATCCACACCTACGATGCGGTGGTGCTGGATGCCCCGCCGACCGGGCGGGTGGTGAAGTTCCTCGACGTCACCAGGGCGATGGCCGACCTGGCCAAGGTGGGTCCGATCCACAGCCAGAGCGAAGGCGTGGTGCGGCTGCTGCACTCGGCGGACACCGCGGTTCACGTGGTCACCCTGCTGGAAGACCTGCCGGTGGCCGAGACCTTGGAGACCGTCGCGGAGCTGGACCTGGCGGACCTTCGCCCAGGTGCCGTGGTAGTCAACCGGGCCAGGCCACCCCGGCTGCCGACCCGGTCGGTGAACGCTGCAGCCAACGGTCAGGTCGACGCCGACCGGGTCCGCGCCGGGTTACTCGCCGCCGGCCTGGACCTGGACCCGGCCGTGCTCGATGGCCTGGTCGCCGAGACCGTGGAGCACGCGGTGCGGGTGGAGGCCGAGCAGCAGGCTCGCGTCAAGCTCGCAGACGCCGGCATGCCGCTGATCGAGCTGCCGGAACTCACCGAGGTCGGGGTGGACGGCGTCGATCTCGGCGGGGTCTACGAGCTCGCCGAGGTACTGCGCGAGCACGGGGCGCGATGAGTAAGCCCGCACCACTCGATATCGACGCCCTGCTCGACAACCGGGCCACGCGGGTGGTGGTGTGTTGCGGCGCGGGCGGGGTTGGCAAGACGACGACAGCCGCAGCGCTCGCGCTGCGGGCGGCCGAGCGCGGCCGGTCGGTGGTCGTGCTCACGATCGACCCCGCACGGCGGCTGGCACAGTCGCTGGGCCTGCGCGAGCTGACCAACAATCCCCGCCTGGTGGTGCCGACCGATGAGATCGAGGCGGCCGGCGGCCAGCTGCACGCGATGATGCTGGACATGCGACGCACCTTCGACGAGATGGTGCAGGCCCACGCAAGCCCCGAGCGGGCCGCCCACATCATCGCCAATCCCTTCTACCAGACCATCTCCTCGTCGTTCTCCGGCACGCAGGAATACATGGCGATGGAGAAGCTGGGGCAGCTGGTGGGGGCCGGTGAATGGGATCTCGTCGTGGTGGATACGCCACCATCGCGCTCCGCGCTGGATTTTCTGGACGCCCCGCAGCGACTGTCGTCGTTCCTGGACGGCCGGATGATCAGGCTGCTGTCCGGCCCGGTGCGGGCCGGCGGGCGCGGCGTGCGCCGGCTGGTGGGTGCCGGGTTCGGGTTGTTCACCAGGGCGGTGTCGGCGATCCTCGGCGGCCAGCTGCTGGCCGACGCGTCGGCGTTCGTGCAGGCCTTCGACACCATGTTCGGCGGGTTCCGGGAGCGCGCCGAAGCGACCTACGAACTGCTCCGCGCGCCGGGAACGGCATTCCTGGTGATCGCTACTCCGGAGGCCGACGCGGTGCGCGAGGCGGCATACTTCGTGGACCGATTGGCCACCGAGTCGATGCCGCTGGCCGGGCTGGTGCTCAACCGAACCCATCCGGTGCTCGCCGACCTCCCCGCGGCCCGGGCCGAGACGGTGGCCGAGGCGCTGGAACAGCAGGGTAAGGCGCTACTGGCCGCAGCAGTGCTGCGGCTGCACGCCGACCGGGTGGCCCTTGCCGGGCGGGAACTCCGGTTGCTGGCCCGGTTCCGGCGGGCCCACCCGGCGGTGGCGGTGGCCACCGTGCCCGCGCTGGCCGCCGACGTTCACGATCTCCCAGGGTTGCGCGAGATCGGCAGGCTGCTGACCGCAGCGCAGCCCGCAGTCAGTCGCGACTGAGCGTGGTGGTGCGAGCGCCCTCGAGCAGCTCTGCCCAGTTGCGGACGTCCGGGCGGCGATGCAGCAGCGCCCGACGTTCCCGTTCGGTCATGCCACCCCAGACGCCGAACTCGATCCGGCGGTCCAGCGCTTCGGCGAGGCAGCGCACCCGCACCGGACACGGGATGCACACGATCTTGGCCTGATGTTGCGCGGCGCCCGCCACGAACAGCCGGTCCGGGTCGTGGCGCCCGCAGGCCCCGCGGTACCGCCAGTCGGCCACATCCACCCGATCCCTGGTTCCCATGACTCTGTCTCTCAACTCATGTCGCCCAGCGCGGAAATTTCTCCAGGCTTGGATGTCACAGCCAGGACGAGACTCCGACGCACCGTGGGCCGGGACTGGTTCCCCGGTGTGCCGACGGTCACCCGACCAGGGATCCCTCAACCGCGTTCTGGATGCAGACTGCGGTAATTCGGGCTGTGATTACCGCAGTCTGCATCCAGAACGCGGAAAGCAGGTCTACAGGTAGGTGCGGCGGAGGGCTGTTTGGTCGGGTAGGTCGAGAGGGGGTAGGGGCTGGGCGGTGACTTTGTGCAGGATGTGGTCGGCCAAGGCGGGGTTGCGGGCCAGCACGGGGCCGTGCAGGTACGTGCCGACGACGCGATCGGTGAGCACACCTTCGGTGCGATGCCCGAAGTGACCACCAGTGCCGTTGCCGATACCGGTGACCACTCGCCCCAAGGGGGCCGCTCCCGCGCCGAGGGTGGTGACCCCGCGGTGGTTCTCGAAGCCGGTCAGCGAGCCGACGCCGGGTACCGCACAAGTGGTGATCACCTCGCCGACGGCCCGCTGGCGGCCGGGCGCGGTAGCGATATCCAGCAGGCCCAGCCCCGGGTAGGCATGGCCGCTGGTGTCCGTCAACGACCGTCCCAGGACTTGCAGACCGGCGCACACGGCCAGCGTCACCGCGCTGTTCTCCAGTGCCCGACGTAGCTGGTCATGCCGACGCAGCCAGTCTGCCGCGAATTGTTGAGCGGTGTCCTCCCCGCCACCCAGCACGTACACCGCGCAACTCGTCGCCGGGAGGTCTCGCGCAGTGATAGTGAGAATCTCGGCAGGAATGCCGCGCCAGCGTAGCCGTTGAGCCAATATCGTGGCATTGCCGGCATCGGAATAGGTGCCCAGAACGTCCGGCAGCAGCAGGCCGATTGTGACCGTTGACTCTCCGCTCACCCGACTGCTTCCCGTTCCCGGCTCAGTTGGCGGCGGAAGTAACGAAAAGCGGTGTAGTTGGCCACCACATCGACCATCCCCGCCGGCAGTGCCGCAAGGGCGGCCAATGGGTCGGACACGGTCTGGTGCTCCAGCCCGGCATAGCCCAGGCGCACGCCGAGGTCAGCGGCGCGTTCGCCGCTGGCCACCACCGGACGGGACGTGATCTGCTCGAATGGGACGTCCCACAACCACGAGGTGTCCCGCCCGTCGGCTTCCCGGGCGTTGATGATCACCAGCAGCGGTCGTGGCTCGCTCACTATGGGTAACATCCCGGCCCAGCCGGCCGGGTTCTTGGCCAGCAACAGGCGCAGGTCCTGCGATCCGCGGTGCACCACCGCGTACCGGCCGGCTACCACGTTCACCTCGCTCAGCGCCGGGGCGGCCCGATCGGCCGGTACACCGGCAGCGCAGGCACCGGCCAGCGCCATGGCGGCGTTGCCCAGATTGATCTGCCCAGGCAACCGGATGTCCAGCGGTAGCATCATGTCCACGGTGCACGCCTTGCCGTCCTCGATCCACCAGTGCGGGGTGGGGCGGGCCAGCCCGCACGCACAGTGCCACCCGGGCTCGGTGAAGGTGAGGATGCGACCGCAGCGGGGACAGGTGGTGACGTCACCCAGCCAGCTGGCTCCCGCCGCCACCCAACGGATGCGCGTGGCCGCCCCCACGGCTGACACCACCATCGGATCATCAGCGTTGGCCACCACCACCGTGTGCGGGTGGCGGGCCAGCGCGCCTCCGATCGCGGCCGCGATCGCCCCCACTTCAGTCGCTCGATCCAACTGGTCGCGGGTCAGGTTCAGCAACACCACCACCATCGGGTCGACGGCCTCGGCGACCGCCGCCAGGTGCAGCTCGTCGACCTCGATCACCGCGTCATCGGCGTCCGGAGCGTCGGCCAGTGCGGCCACCACCCCATCGGGCATATTCGAGCCGCCGGCATTGTGTGCCACCGGCCCCACAGTGCGCATTGCCGCCGCCACCAGATGACTGGTCGTGGTCTTGCCGTTGGTCCCCGACACCAGCACCACTCGCCGCCCAGCGGCCAAGCGCCGCAGCGCCGCAGGGTCCAGGGCCAGCGTCACCCGACCGCCGATGATCGACCCAGCACCCAGGCCCAGCCGCCGCGACAGCCCCGCTGTCGCCAGCCCGGCCTGCACTGCAGCGCGCGACCACCACTGCAACCGGTGTCCCTGACGGGACGACGCAGCGGTCCGATCCACCCCGTGTGCCCCCTCTACCACCATCCCCAGCCTAGGCCACCATCCGGGCCCGGAGGTGCGCTCGTCAGTAACGGGCTGCCCGCAATGCTCCCGCCTTGAGTGGGTCACGAGGTGCGTCACTTGGTGGGACACCGGAAGGTGGCTCGCCGGTGGCGAGTAGCCACACCCCGGCCACGGTCAGCGCCAGTCCGGCAGCTTGGATCACCGCCAGTGGCCCGGTGGCGAAGGCCTCAGCGAAGATGATGGCGCCGAGGCTGACGCCGACAACGGGGTCGATCACCATCATCGCCGCCAGTGGGCCACCGAGCGGACCGGCCTGGAAGGCTGCCAGGCTCAGCAGCGCACCCGACAGCCCGCAGCCCAGCGCTGTCCACAGCTCCCAGCTCGTGGCCAGCGCGGGGAGCCCACCACCGTCCAGAATGCCACCCCAGGTCTTGACCAGTGCGGCAGACAGCGCGAACGCCGTCCCGGCGGCGGCGCCAAGGCCCAGTGACCGGGCCCGGTCCCGCCGGGCCAGCGCGACGCCCAGCGCGACAACACCCACCGTCGCGGCGAGCAGCAGCCCTGGTAGCCAGTCGGTGAAGCTCTGTGGGCCTCGCGAGTTCACGGTCGGTTGGACAGCCAGGAAGACGCCCAAGCCGGCGACGGTCAGGGTTGCCGCCAGCAGCGCCCGCCGACTCACCCGGCGCCCGAGCACGGCCTGTAAGGGCAGGGCGACCACCAGACCGAGCGTCAGCAGGGGCTGCACGACCGACAACGGCCCGAAGTTGACCGCCACCATGTGCAGGATCACCGCAGCAACCTCGGCCACGATCCCCAGCAGCCACAACGGCTGGCGCGCGACATCGGCCAGCAGCTTGGGGTGCAGCGGGAACCGCCGGCGTACCTGGTTCGCGCCATAGTGCTGCAGCGCCGACGCGGTTCCGAAGCACGCCGCAGCGAGCAACGACAGCACGACGGCGAGGGTCACAACCTGGCCGAGCCTACATCGTGTAGGTGCACTGGCCGGGGATGACAGACACTGTCCGGGTGATGACCAGACCGAGGACGGCTCTCGGTGCGGCGGCAGCGGCTGGGTGGGCAGGTCCGGCGCTGTTGCGGGTTCGGGCGCTGCGCACCGCGGTCTGCCCTGCCCTGGCCGGTCTGGGCAGACCGAGCAGCGTGGCGTTGACCTTCGATGACGGTCCCGACCCCGACGGCACCCCAGCGGTGCTCGATGCGCTGGATCGGCTCGGCTGGACCGCGACGTTCTTCATGCTCGGCGGGCAGGTCGTGCGGTATCCGGAGGTCGCGGCCCGGGTGGTCGCCGCCGGGCATGAGGCTGCGGCGCACGGGTTGCGTCATCGCAACCATCTGGCCCGCGGACCAGTCGACGTCTATCGGGACGTGGTGGGCGCCGCAGAGGTGATCACGGCGGCGACCGGAGTACGGCCGACCTGGTTTCGGCCACCCTACGGAGTGCTCACGCCGGCATCGCTGGTCGCAGCCAGACGCGCCGGGCTGCGACCGGTGCTGTGGACGGCGTGGGGGCGGGATTGGGAGGCTCGCAGCCCCGCCCGGGTGGCCGGCACCGTCGCGCGCCAGCTCAGGCCGGGTGGCACGGTGCTGCTGCACGACTCGGACTGTGCCACCCGGGTAACCGGTAGTTGGCGGTCCACTGTTGCAGCGCTACCCCGGCTGGCCGAGTTGGCCGATCGACTGGGCTGCACGGTCGGACCGCTGCGAGACCACTTTGGTCGTTGCGGCGGGGGCCGTTCAGGCCAGCCGTGAATCGTGGTCGGGAACGGCTTGCCGGCCGCGTTCGGCCAGCAAAGCCAGCACGACGGACGCGGTGTCCGGGCTGCGCACCACATGGGATGGGTCGCCCCGGCGCGCGGCCTGCTGGCGGATGGCGGCGGCCAACCCGGACTCGTCCTGCGGCCAGGGGGCCAGGCCGGCGTCAGCGAGGATCTGGGAATTGGCGATCCCATGCCCGGGGATCGGGCGGTAGGTCACGGCGGGCAGCCCGGCGGTCAAGGCCTCGGTCAGGGACAGGCCGCCCGCGTTGTGCACCAGCACATCGGCGGCGGCCATCAGCTCCGGGACGTCGTCGCGCCAGCCCAGGGCGACCACACCGGGCCGGGCCGACAACTGCTTGCGCAGCCCCTCGTTTCGTCCGCACAGGACGACTATCTCGGCAACCCTGGAAGAAGCGATCTCCCGGACCACATGTGGCACGTCGCCCATCCCGAGTGACCCGGTCGCCAGCAGCACCACCGGACCGTCCGGGGACAGCCCCAGCTCGGCGCGCAACCGATGACGATGGGCGGGGTCCGGCCGATCCGCGAACCGGGGTGATACCAACCCGCCGACAGCCCGCATGGGCGTGCGGTAGACGAGGTGCCCCATCCGGGCGGTGGCCTCGGTCACTGTCACGTGGTGGTCGACGGCGGGGTGCACCCACAGCCGGTGGACCGCCGGATCGGTCAGGAACGTCACCAGGGTCGCGTCCAGCAGCCCAGCCTCCTTGAGCTGGCCCAACGTCTGGCTGGCCAACATGTAGGTGGACACCACCACGTCGTGATCACCGACCCAGCGCAGCACCTGACGCTGCGCCAGCTGGCACAGCCCCAGGGCGATCCGCTGGACCCAGCCGGCGTGTTCCAGGTTGGCGAACATCCAGGCGAAGAATCGCGGCGCGTATCCGATGCTGAGCCGGTAGCCGTCGCGGAGCACGTAGTGACATACCCGCGGTAACGCGTCCAGGTAGTCCCGGCGGTCCGCGGCGATGCCCAACGTGGCAAGCCGGCTGATCAGCTCGTCGGCGGCACCGTCGTGGCCCGCACCGACGCTGCCCGAGATCACCAGCACCCGTGCGGCCGTGCCAGCTGCCCGTCCACCCATTGGTCCCCACCTAATCTCAGGTGTCGCCCGGCCACGTCAGGGGGTGTCTCTTACGGCGTGTAAGAGACTAGCGGTTGCTGCCCGGCTCGACGATTTCGTGAGAAGGCACGCTGGATTAATTCTTGGGGTTAAGCGGGCGGCCCGTCAGGTCGGATTGATCGGTAATGCGGTGGATCTGACGTGGCCGAGCCCCTGAGTGCGCCGCCTATCCACACATGATCACCCTTTCGGAAGAATGAGCCGCGATCAGCGCGGTTGATTCTTCCGAAACGGTGATCATGAACGGCCGCCGACTGTCGCTGATCGACTCGATCTTGGGCAAGCTCCCGCAGGGACCTGCGGTCATGATCGGCAGACCGCCGCCACCCGCTGCGCCGAAGTCCGGTCACCGAAGAGACCGGCCGTGCCACCTCACAGCGGCTGGTCAGACCTACTGCCTGCGAAGTTTGGAGCGGGCAACTACCACGATAAACTTGCCCAAAACTCTGCTCAAGTGTCAACGTCTCAGCGACCAAGGATGTTGACGGCAGCGCAGACCTCGGTTGCCCCGCGCAACCAGTGATGCCTGCCCCGCAGGTGCGCGCGTTCGGGAGCCAGCACGACCCGCCGCTCGTCGCCATCCAACATCGACAACAGGCCACGAGTGATCAGGATTCGGCCGGGACGGCCCGGCACCGCGAAGGCATGCGGAGCGTCCAGCGCCACCACTGCCAGCTCACTGTCCCGCATGAGCTGCACACCGCGTGCAGCTCGCGGATCGTGGCGCGGCGTGCTCGCAGGACCCGCACCACCCGGACTGCGCCAAAGATCAGCAGCACCGCAGCGATCACTCCGATCAGCTCCGGCACCGGATCCTGCCACTGCACTCCGCGCTGGCTGGCTTCCTCGGCGACCAGCGACGTATTGCCCAGCAGGGCGGCGGCTAACAGGATCAGACCCCAGGTCGTCGCCGCTGCGCACAGCACTGCGGCAGTCACGAACGCGGCGGCCCGCGTCGGGGCGGTCCGGGCACCCTTCACCGGGAAGTACTCATGGCGACGGCCGTCGGCCACCCGGCCGATCAGCCCCTTCTCATACAGCCGGACCAGGATGGTCTGCACTGTGTTGTAAGCCAGCGTGCCACTGACCGCCTGCCGTACGTGGGCCGCGGTGAGCGCCCCGTCAGCGGCCCACAGCGCCGCCAGCACCTCGGCCTCAAGCTCGCCGGCCGCCCGCCGCCGCGGTAGCCGGCGGGACCTATCTACTCGACCAGCCACTGCGCCCTCCCCTCGGCAGGGGTCATCGCGTGCTGGTCGCCCGGTCCAGCTCGGCACGGACTCGAACGAGCCGAGCACGCCACCATTGTTCCTGTTCCGGGTCAGTCACGGCGAAGGTGCCCAGCAGGCCGGCATCCGGAGCCGGCGGTGTGCGGGGCACGGGCAGGTAGCCGTCCACCGGCCGCAGCGAGTCCGCGCCGTCCACCACGTCACCGCTGAGCAGCGAGAGGGTGCCAAGACCGCAGGCGAAGTCCAGCTCCGGCAGCGCCCCGGCCAGCGCTACCTGCGCGGCCAGGCCGACGCTGGTCTCCAGTGCGGAGGACACCACGCACGGCAGCCCGGCTGTCTCGGCGACCTGCAACGAGCGGCGCACCCCGCCCAGCGGGGTGCACTTGATGACCGCGATGTCGGCGGCTGCCGCGACCACGACCCGAAGCGGGTCCTCGGCTCGGCGGATGGACTCATCGGCAGCGATCGGCACCGTGACCTTGCGGCGCACGGTGGCCAGTTCCTCGATGGTGCGGCAGGGCTGCTCCACGTACTGCAACCCGCCAGCGGCCCTATCGAGCTGCGGGATCACCGCCACTGCCGTGTCGGTGTCCCATAGTCCGTTGGCATCTATCCGAATTGCCCCCTGCGGGCCGAGGGCATCGCGCACTGCCCCGACACGGGCCAGGTCTTCACCGAGTGAGCCGGGGTGATCGGCGACCTTGACCTTCGCCGTGCCGCAGCCGGAGACGGACACGATCTCGTGGGCGCGTTCCGGACCTACCGCCGGAACTGTGCAGTTGATCGGGACGCGATCGCGGACCGGCTCGGGCCACCCCACCGTCGCCGCCTCGATCGCCGTGCCCAGCCAGCTCGCCGCCTCCCGGTCGTCGTACTCCCGGAACGGGCAGAACTCCCCCCATCCGGCAGGCCCCTCAATCAACATCCCCTCCCGGGTGGTGATACCCCGGAACCGTGTCACCATCGGAATGGCGTAGACCCGGGCACCGTCGAAGTCAATGCCGTCGCTGATCATGTGGGCACTCCTGGTGGGTGGAGCCCGTGAACTCGACGGCGCGGACGTTTCGCCTGGCTGGAACGTCCGTGGCGTCGAGTTCACGGATGCGGGCCAGACTCTAGGTCAGTTCGATGATCACCTGACGGTTCTGTGCCGCCGGGATGGGGTCGAGGTTTCCCTGCGGGTCGTGGTCTAGGACATATCCGGGAAAGTCGCTGCCCAATCCGCGGGTACTGATTCGGTCGGCCGGAGCACCGAGGCTGACCAGGAGGTCACGGACGGCGTTGGCTCGTTCCTGGGACAGCCGCAGCCGGTATTCCGAGGTGCCGGCAGACGCGGTGGTTCCGGTCAGTAGCGCCCGCCGCCCGTTGGTGATCTCCCTCGCGTAGTCAGCCAGGACTGCGCGGGCCTGCGCGGAATCCCGGAAAACAGCCTGATCAGGCACGAAACCCACGGTGCCGTCGCGCAGTACCGTGATCGACGGTAGGGGTCCGATCGATTTCGCCGCTACCGGCACAATGGTCACGGGAGGCAGCCCGTCGATCGTCCGGGTGCTGGGCAGCGGAGCCTGCTTCACCTCGGGCTTTCCGCCCGCGGATTCGACGATCTTCGTCCAGAGCGCCACCAGCACGGCTCGGGCCGGCGCGGGCAGCGGCTGCTGTGGTGCCGCGGTGTCGCCGAGCCCGGTGAAGACGACGCGCACCCCGGTGAGGTTGGGAAGCTGCTGGGTGCGTCGGAGCAGCTCGACCACCTCGTCGGGGTTCGCATTGAGCAGCGCACCATCGGTGTCCTGAAATCGCAGGGCACCGGTAGTCTGCAGGCCGCTGTCGATCACCACGATGGTCTTGGGTCCGGCCGCGTCGGTCACCGAACGCGCCGCCAGGCTGATCGCGGCGAGCAGGTCCACCTCAGGATCGTCGGCGCGAGTCTGGTCGATCAGGTTCGTGAGCTGATTGAGCTGATCCTGCTGGTAGAGGGGATTGTCGTTGCCGGTCTTGAGCGACAGTGGCGCCGCCGCGCTGGGGCTGCCGTCGTTCACGATGACGGTGGCGGGTGATCCGAGTTCGGCTGCGGTCTCGATCTCAGCCTGGACGGTGTCCAACAGACTGGGTGCCACCATGTTCGAGTGCGCTCCCACGATCATGGCGAGCGCTCCCGGTGCGGAACCAGCGCTGTTGTCGCCGCAGCCGGTGAGCAGGAGCAGACCGAGCACGAACGGGATGGCGAAGGAGGGTGACGTCACCGTTCAGCTCCCCGGGCTCTGAATCGTCGGAAGGGTCGGCCGGGACGAGCGGCCGGCGGCGATCTCGACGCCATCGGTCACCATGGGGCTGGCCAGGTCCCGGGCCAGATGGTGCTGGTAGTGGTGCTTGAGCTCGGCGGCGAGACCATCCTGTTCGGCCCGCTTGCCGGCCCATTGCTCGGCGAGATCGGCTTCCGATTCACGAGCGCGCTCGGCGTCCAAACGCGCGGCAACCACCGCACCGTGGGTGGCCACCAGGGTGGCCCGGAGCTTGTCCACCCGGGCCCGAGCTGCGCGCAGGTTCTTCAGGTATGGGTTGTACCTGGTTGCACTGCGGATCAGGACGACTGTTCCGACGGCGAGCACGACCAGCAGCCACCCAACGGTGAGCGTGACCGGGCCGATACCGGCCCGTTCAAGCAGCGACGTCCCCCCGGCCTGTGCCGCGGAGGCGCTGGGCAGCAGCAGATAAGCCGTGCGGATCTGCGCCACGAACAATGACACGCCCACCCAGAGGGCTGCTCCGCCCACCAGGCCGGCGACCAGGACACCCCGGCCACGCCGTCCCCGGCGAACTCGGGTGACCAGCTCGCCGAGCTGCTTGGGGAGCAGGACGTTGACCAGGATGATGGATGCCGCCAGCACCGTCGTCTCCTGCAACGAACTGCCCATCAGCTGGAATGCGGTGTAGTTCAGGCCGACTTCGGCGACTGCCGCACCCAGGTAGATGCCCCAGTCCTTGAGGGACTCCCACCGGCGGTCCTCGTCGATCCGGCTCTGCGCCGGCCAGTGTCCGCCGTCGTCGCCGGGCTCGGTGCCGTGCACGATGCCCTGCATGCGGTCGCGATACGCGCACGCATCCTGCAGATCCTGTTCGAGGTGGTCCTCGGCCTGCTCCCCGGTGGCCTGCTTACATGTCGCGCCCCGATGGAGCAGTTGAGCTTTCGTCCGGTCCCGGTGCTGGCGCATCTCCGCTTCGGCTGACCAGCGGTGGTGCCACCGATCAATCTTGTGCTCCATGATCAGGGGGTGGCCGTGGGCACCGAGATTGCCGTCGTACATGCCGCTGGTCGCGTCCTTGTGCGCCTCGGACTCGACGAGATCTCGCAGGGTGTCCCCGTCGACTTCAGGACCGGGATCCGGGCCCGCCACGACGTGGAGGTCGTCCTTCCTCGGAACGGGTGCCGGAGGCTCCCGGTGCAGCGGCACGTTGATCACTCCTTAGGCACGCGGTTGGTCCTCAACTCGCGCGCGGGACTTTTTCGAGGGTGGGCCGCTGCCGGGCAGACGATCGAGTCTCGAACTCCTTGAGGAACCAGCGGTAGCTCTGCGCGAGCTCGTCCTCGACGTCGAGGGCGAGCAACGGCATGTCACCGTGGAGCCATGACTCGGTGCTGACCGGCGGCGTGGCGCTCCGATGCTGCTGTGGCTGGCGTCGTAGCAGCGCCGCATCGTAGAGCGCCGCCAGTTGCGCGTAGCGACAGACATGGGCGTGGGCAGCTGCCCTGGCGATCTCGATCAGATGGTGACGGGCGCTGCCCAGGGCGCCGAGCCGCTGCTCGGCCTCGTTGCGTTCACGGACGCGGCGCTCGAATGCCTTCTGTGCTGCTGCCGCCTCCCGGGCTTCGCGTAACCACGGGGGAACCCGCGACATCGGACGCGGGTCGGCATCGTCGGCGGCCGGCCTGGTCGGGGTCGTTTCCGGCGCAATCGCCGGGTCCCGACGATGCTGTTCGAGCAGAATGAGAACCTGCACGGCCTCCCGGTCGATCGGGACGATCTTGCCGTGCAGCCACCCGCTGACGGCTCGCTGGCCTGCTTCGGCCTGGGCGCGCAGCGATTCCAGGTAGGGACGCGACAGATCTTCGCCGACGGGCGGGGTCTTGGCGTCGCGGTGGCCATGCCAGGCCACCCGCCAGCGGTCCCAGGCCCGGATCGGCTGGGGAGCGGGAGTCCCCCCCTCGGCAGTGGGCAGCAACTGCACTTGGCCCCTCCAGTCCTGGTGTCCCCACGTTCGACGGCTGCACCAATGAATACCTCGACAACGCAGCGTTTCGTTACACAACGCATTCGATCGAGGGACAGTCTAACTCTCGGTAGCCAACTCCACGCCGCCCACCGCCGCTCCGCGATGCTCGGGTAGCTACCCACTCGTTCGTGTAACCTCAGTCCCGTGCCTGCCCTGTCGCTCAAACTCGTGGCCCGCCGCCATGTCGACTACGGGCGCACCCGCAGCATGATCTGTATGCCGGCCTGACCCTGCCCGACCCCTCCATCAGCCGGGCGTGTGGCCGTGCCGTCGCGCCATCGATGCCGCTCCGACGCCACCTCGCGCGCCCCCTACGCCGAGGACGTGCTCGTCATGCCATTTCTTCGCAATCGTGTGCTCGCCGCCCTCATCGTCGGCTCGACCCTGGCGTTCGCCGCTGCGTGCGGCGGCAATGACGGCAATTCCGGCCCGGCGCAGGGCCCGGCAACTACGCTGCGTCTGGGCTACTTCGCCAACGTCACGCACGCCGCCGCCATCATCGGGGTCGACCGGGGTTTGTTCGCCAAAGAACTCGGCGGCACCACGTTGCAGACCCAGATCTTCGACGCCGGTCCGTCAGCGGTCGAAGCGTTGTTCGGCGGTGCCCTCGATGCCGCCTACATCGGGCCGAATCCGGCGATCAACGCTTTCGCGCAGAGCGACGGTAAGGCCATCCGGATCATCGCGGGAGCGACGTCCGGCGGCGCGCAGCTGGTCGTCCGTCCTGGCATCAACAGTGCCCAGGATCTCCGGGGCAAGACGCTGGCCAGCCCGGAACTCGGCAACACCCAGGATGTTGCGCTGCGCGCCTGGCTGGCCAACCAGGGCCTGCGCAACAGCGTGCAGGGTGGCGGGGACGTCACGATCTCGCCCACCAAGAACTCTGACACGCTCCAGCTGGTCAAGTCCGGCACGCTCGACGGCGCGTGGGTGCCCGAGCCGTGGGCGTCCCGCTTGGTCCTGGAGGCCGGCGCCACGGTGCTGGTCAACGAGCGGGATCTGTGGCCCGACGGGCAGTTCGTCACCACGCATCTGATCGTCCGCACCGAATTCCTCGAGGACTACCCGCAGACGGTCGAGGCGCTGCTGCGGGGGCATGTCGACGCGGTGCAGTGGGCGATCCAGAATTCCGCCGAGGCGAAGACCGTCGCGAACGACGGTATCAACGCGTTGGCCGGCAAACCCTTGGCGCCGGAGGTGATCGACCGCGCCTGGCAGAACCTCACGATGACCGACGACCCCATCGCGGCGTCGCTGCAACACAGCGCCGACAGCGCGGTGGCCGCAGGGGTGGCCACGGAGAAGGTCGATCTGCAAGGAATTTACGAGCTGTCGATTCTCAACCGGATCCACACCCAACGGGGCCTGCCGACCGTGTCGGCCGCCGGGCTCGGGAAGGACTAGCGAACATGGCACATCCGCCCGTCCGGCAGGCCCCCCAGCACGCGCGGGCCAGCCGACCACTTGACGTGGACGAGGCTGCCGAGAGTGCACTGCCTTCCAGCGTCCGCGTCACGCAACTCACCCACGCCTTCGAGCGTGACCGCCCGCCGGTGCTGGACCGGATCGACCTTGACGTCGGGCCCGGCGAGTTCGTCTGCCTGCTGGGTGCCTCCGGATGCGGCAAATCCACCCTGCTGTCGCTCATGGCCGGCCTCGACACACCGACCGCCGGCAGCATCGAGGTCACCGTGGGCCGTCCTGCGCTGATGTTCCAGGAGCCTGCCCTGTTGCCCTGGCTGACCGCCGCCGGCAACGTCGAACTCGCGCTCAAGGCGCGGGGGGTCGGCCGATCCGCGCGCCGTACCGAGGCGCAACGACTGCTCACCGTGGTGAACCTGGCCGAGCAGGGTCACAAGCGGGTGCATGAGCTCTCCGGTGGGATGCGCCAGCGGGTGGCGTTGGCCCGCGCGCTGGCCCAGGACAGCCAGCTGCTGCTGATGGACGAGCCGTTCGCTGCGCTGGACGCCATCACCCGCGATGCGCTGCACGAGGAGCTGGCCCGGCTGTGGTCGGAGCAGGGATTGTCCATCGTGTTCGTCACGCACAACGTGCGCGAGGCCGTCCGGCTCGGGCAGCGGGTCTTGCTGATGAGCTCCCGGCCCGGGCGAATCGTCCGAGAATGGCAGGTCGAGCTGTCCCAGCCCAGGGTGATCGAGTCCCCCGGAGTGAGTGCCCTGGCCACCGAGATCACCCAGCACCTTCGAGCGGAGATCAGCCGCCATGCCCGTTGACGATCCGCCGCGGACGGTCGTGGAGAACCAGGCCTTCGAGGCCGGGCTGGATGTTCTGGACGCGCCAGCGCTGCCACCACGGCCCGGCCCTGGCAAGGTTTTCGTGCGCTCGGTGCTGCCGCCCATCGTGGCCGTAGTGGCGTTCGTCGCGCTCTGGCAGCTGGCCTTCAGCGCCGAGCTCAAGCCGAGCTATGCCCTGCCGAGCCCACTGGAAGTGGCACAGACATTCGGCCAGACAGTGAGCGACGGCCGGGCCTGGGACGCCATCTCGATCAGCGTGTCCCGGGGTGCCCTGGGGTTCCTGGCATCCCTGGCCGTCGGCACCGTGCTGGGGCTGGCGATGTGGAAAAGCCGCTGGTTGCGGGCCGCTCTCGGACCATTCGTCAGCGGGTTGCAGAGCCTGCCATCGGTCGCCTGGGTTCCGGCGGCGATCATCTTGTTCGGCCTGTCCGACGCAGCCATCTACGCGGTGGTGCTGCTCGGCGCGGTGCCGTCTATCGCCAACGGGTTGCTCGCCGGGTTCGATCAGGTGCCACCGTTGCTCGACAAGGTGGGCCGGGTCCTGGGCTTGGGTACCTTCGGCCGGATCCGGCATGTGCTATTGCCCGCGGCGTTGCCGGGCTACCTGGCCGGTCTCAAGCAGGGCTGGGCGTTCTCGTGGCGCTCGTTGATGGCTGCTGAGCTCATCACCTACTCACCTGCGCTGGGTATCGGGCTCGGGCAGCAGCTCAATATCGGGCGGGAACTGAACGCGATGGACCTCGTGATCGCCTCCATCCTGCTGATCCTGGTGGTGGGAGTCGCCATCGAGCTGCTCGTCTTCGCACCGCTGGAGCGCCGGGTGCTCCGCGCCCGGGGGCTCACGGTCGCCCGGAGCCGCTGAAGACGGTGTTCGCCGGGTGCTTCCCCGGATGCTTCGCCGGTGCTTCGCCGTCCGACCCGAGGACGGGCAGCCGCTACGGATAGCGAGCAAATTTTGCCGCTGTGCTACGAACAGGTGACATTGACCAGCTCATTGCAACCTGACTATGATTCAGCTCACAGCTAGACAGACCTGTCTGTGCCTGCCTCCTCGCCCCGACTTGGTGGTTGGTCGGCGGTAGCCACGCCCCGGGGCGGGGGTGGTGATTGCTACCGGAAGGAGTTTGTAGCGCGACAATCGCCGGTCCACCTACTCATCTAATCATCTAATAGAGAGGAAGTCATGACCGACTACGATCCGAGGACTGCGACTGGAATTCCCACTGAACCCGTTGGGTCCCTTCCTCGGTCTTCCCAGCTCCAGGCCGTCTACGCCGCTTATGATCAGGGACAGGCCAGCAAGGAAGAACTGGAAGCCGAGCAGGACGTCGCAGTTCGCGATTCGATCGAGCGCTTTGAGGCTACCGGATCACCGATCATCTCTGACGGCGAGCAGCGTTGGTCGAGTTTCGCCACCTACCCCATCACCGACACCTTGGCCGGGACCGGCCTGGCCGACAACCTCGGCCCGGGTGGCCAGTTCTTCGCGATCTTCGCCGACGGCCATGGGCGGCAGCTGCCCCGGCTCACGGGCGGACCTTTGCGGTACAAGACCTATGCGGCCGATACGCTGAGGAAATCCATCGGCTTGGCCCACGTGCCGATGAAGCAGGCCGTAATCGCGCCGTCCATGCTGGCCCTCTTGTATCCTCTGAAGGACGAGGTTCCCGGCTACTCTCGGGAGCAATTCGAGGAAGACATCGTCAACGAATGTGAAAAGGACATCCGCGAAGCCTTTGCTGCTGGAGCTGCCCGGGTGTCGGTCGACTTCACTGAGGGCCGGCTCGCCACCAGGGAAGATCCACGCAACCCGTGGACGGGCGCCGGCTTGCTGCCGCACTTCATCGAGCTGAACAACCGCGTGTTCGCCCGTTTCACGCCAGAAGAGCGCACGAAGATCGGCATCCACACCTGTCCGGGTGGGGACCGGGACTCGGTCCACAGCGCCGATGTCCCCTACAACAACCTGCTTCCGAGCATGTTCCAGATGAACGCCGGCTACTTCCTCATTCAGCTGGCGAGTGAGCGCGACAAGGACCCGGTCTACGAGTCCATCGGAAAGCACCTCCGCGACGATGCGGATGGCGTCGCGCAGATGGCCTACATCGGGGTGTGCGTGACGCAGAGCCCACGGCCGGAGAGCTCCCAGGAGATCTGCGATGCGCTGGTGAGGGCGTCCAACTTCATCCCGAAGGAAAGGATCGGCTCCACCGATGACTGCGGCTTCTCGCCGTTCAGCATTGATGAGAAGCCGAACCATGGGTCGCCTGATTACGCCCGCGACATCGCATTCCAGAAGATCAAGAACCGGGTCGAGGGAACCAAGATGGCTGCGGAGAAGCTCAACGTCAGCTGAGCGCCACTCCCACACCGGCCCGGCCGCCCATCCCGAGCGGCCGGGCCGGCCAACTGTCACATGGATGCTTTGTCGCTATTGTTGATGGGCCCGTGTTAAGGCGTGCGCGACCAGCGTCACGAGCGTGTCCAGGCTTGAGCGGGCCTCGGGACCCGGCGGTTCTCGAAGTAGTCGATCGCCGCGAAGCAATCGTCCAGCCGTCGCATGTCGACGAGCACGACAGCACCGACCGCGCCCCGGGCCAGCTCGTCCCACATGAACCAGAAGCGTTGCTGGCCGGGCGTCCCGAACAGGTACAGGACGAGCTGGTCGTCGACCGTGATACGGCCGAAGTCCATCGCCACGGTGGTGGTGGTCTTGTCCGGGATCGCGGCTGCGTCGTCGACGCCGACCGACAGCGAGGTCATCTCCTGCTCGGTGCGCAGTGGCGGGATCTCCGACAGCGACCCGACGAACGTGGTCTTCCCGACCCCGAACCCGCCCGCCACCAGGATCTTGAGCGGGATCAGCGGGCGATCGGCGGCCGGAGCATCTCGCCGGCCGTCCCTAACGGGTGCGGAGTCCATCGAGCAGTCTCTCCAAGATCTCTTGTCCGGGCCCACCGTGGGCGTCGGTGGACGGCGGCAGGTGCACGACGAGAAAGCCGCTGCTGGCCAGATCACTGACCAGCACCCGCGCTACCCCGGCCGGGAGGCGCAACACCGCCCCGATCTCCACCACCGAAGTCGGCCGCATCGACATCCGGACGATGGCCCGGCGCTCCAGCTGCAGCGTCGGTAGGTTCGCCACGGCGAATTCGGTGGCGGTGACGAGCGCCTCGAGTGGCAACGTCTGGCCGTCAGTCCGGGTGCGTCCTTGCGTGAACGCGTACGCCGGGACAACCCGGCCGCCCTCGCGCCAGCCGTAGTCGCCGTCGGTGGTCATGGCACTATCCGCGGGGCGCCGGGGTCAGGGCGTGGCCCACCCGGGCCGCGAGCATCGTCATCTCGTAGCCGACCATGCCCATATCACAATGCCGCTGGGCAACGACGGCGAGCGTGGAGCCTTGGCTGATCGACGTCGCGAACAGGTAGCCGCCGGTCATCTCGATGATGGTCTGGCTCACCGGAGCCAGGCTCAGCAGCTGCGCTGCGCCTCTGGACAGGCTCACCAGCCCGGAGGTGGCGGCGGAAAGCTGGTCGCCGAGCATCGAATCGACGTTGGCCGACGAGGCCAGCAGCAGACCGTCGCCGGAGACGACCAGGGCATGCAGCACTCCCGGCGTGTCCCGAGTGAAGTCATTGACCAGCCAGTCGAGCTGTCCTTGAGCCGCGCTCACGACCGACTCCCGGCGTCGCGACCCACCTGCTCCTGCGCCATCTGCTTGTTCTGGGCGGCCAGCCGGCTGGCCTGGTAACGGGACAGCGCGTCCCTGGCCTGTTTCGCGTCAGGGGTCGAGGTGGCCGCGGAGATGGCGGTCCCGCCCGCAGGGGACGCCTGGCGCAGCTCTGGAACCAGGTTGGCCTGCGGCACCCGGCGGTTGAGCGGGGGATCGGCGGCCGGCAGTGCCACCGCGGACGCCTTCTTCTGGACGGTCACGTGCACCGGGGCGACCGGGGTGGCCGGGGTGGCCGGGGCGACCGGGGTGGCTGACCAGCTGGACGCCTCCACCGTCGGCAGCCGGGTTGGTGTCCACCAACCGGCCCAGCTCGGGTCCCGGAATTGCCCATTGCGGGCAGGACCCCGGGGCTGCGGGATCGCGGGCGGGTGTGTCACTTGCCCGGACGGCCTGGCTTGCGCCGGGATCCCGTTACGCGAGCCGGCTGTCGTTTCCGCCAGTTCCAGGGGAGCGTCGGCGAATAGTTCTGCGGGCAGTACGACCACCGCCGTGATGCCAGAACCCGGGGTGGTGGTGAGCGAGGCCCGGATGCGGTGACGGGCCGCGAGCCGGGCCACGACATGCAGCCCGAGTCGTTGGGAGGCCACCAGGTCGATGTCGCGGGGTGCGGCCAGCAGGTCGTTGGCCTGGGCCAGATCCGCCGGCCGCATCCCGACGCCCCAGTCCTCGATGGTGACGACGGCCTCGCCGGGAGTCCGCACGCAGGGCCGGGTCCGGATGGTGACCTTGGCGTGTGGCGGGGAGAATCGCACTGCGTTCTCGGTCAGCTCGGCGAGCACATGGGTGAGGTCGGTCACGGTGTGCCCGACCACCGCCAGACGTTCGTTGACGGAGAAGGTGACCCGATCCAGGTGTTCGGTCTCCGCGATTGCGGCGCGCACGACATCGATGAGTCCGACCGGCTCGCTCCAGATCCGGGGCGCTTCTTCACCAGAGAGCACCAGCAGGCTCTCCGCGTTGCGTCGAATGCCGGTGGCCAGATGGTCGATGCGGAACAGCTCACCCAGCGCGTCGGGGTCGCGTTCCTTCTCCTCGAGCCGGTTGATGATGTCCAGCTGCCGGTAGAGCATGCTCTGGTTGCGCCGGGCGAGGTTGACCAGCAGCTCCGAGGTGAACTTGCGTTGGCCGAGTTCGGTATCGGCTAGCCGGGTGGCCAGGCGCATCGACTTGTGCTGCTCGTCCTCGGTCGTGCGCCAGAAGATCACCACGCCGACGCAGGCAAGGAGTACGGCCACGCCGTGGACGAGCGACCAGATCCACGGATTCACTTGTGCGGCCGGATGATTGAAGATCAGACCGGCCTGCCAGGCCGTCCCGATTCCGTGGCTGAGCACGGTGAACACGATGTTCCACAGGAATGGCACCCAGTCCTGGTACAGCGCGATGATTCCGATGATGATGAAGAAATGAAAATGGGCCTCGATGGAGCCTCGGGAGAACACGACCAAAGCCGCTGAGCAGTACACCAGCCCGGCGGAGGTGAAGAACGAGGCCACCCGCCGTTGCGGTGTCGCGATACCGAGCAGCATGCACCCGATCAGCGGGATCAGCCCGACAAGGGTGGTCAGCAGGCTGTGCTGAAGCAACAGCGCGAACACGAACAGCGCCGGCAGGTGCAGCCCCAGCACCCACAGCACGAATTGGTGCCTCTTCCTCCATGCGGTGTCGTCGAGCAGGTTGCCACGCGGCAGGTAGTCCAGCAGCCTCGTCAACGTCAACGGTGGGCCCGCCCTTCGAGAGACGGTTGCGTGGTTCGGAACGGACTGCGCGACACGGTGATCATTTATGGGCTTCTCGCTCAGGTGTGCGGTTGGCGACTGCGGGATGGTACTGCGGCGTGATGGCTCCGCGAGACCTCAGCGCTACGCCGAGTAGGTGGTTCGCTCGCTATCTGCGAGCGAATAGACCAATGTATTGGGCCGAATGCCGCAGTAATGAGACCGGTCCCTAAGATCTCGCGACGGAGGCGTCTGGGCGCCTGGTGGCCCCCGCGGTCTTCAACACCGACGTGATCGAGTACCTCGGTCAGGCGGGTTCGATTCCCGTCCGCCTCCGCCAAACGCGCCTGTCCGCCGGCAGCCCTGTTCGCGTCGGTAGCAGTAGGATCGCGGCCGTGCCGGACTCCCGTGATGACATCGAGACCCGCGTGACCATCCTTGAGCGCGAGGTCGTCCGGCTTCGCGAGCAGGTGGCGCTCACCAGTTCCGACGCCGACGCCGCCCGGGTGCTGGCGGCCGGTGCCGATCATGATGTGTCGGAGGTCCGCGCTGAGCTGCGCGCCCACACCCAGGCCCTCAACGCCCTGCGGGAGACCCAACTGGAGACGGACCTGAAGGTCAGCGGCTTGGACCAGAAGGTCAACGGCCTGGACCAGAAGGTGACTGAAGGGTTCGCCATGCTCGGCACCGGGATGGCGCAGATCACCGCGCTGCTGACGCCGAACGCGGGCTCTGGGCAGGAGTAGGGCGTCGAGGGAGTTACCGTGCGGGCTATGGATCTCCGCCGGCAGGTCCCACGTACCGACGCGGTGCTGGCCGACCCGGCAGTTGCGGCCGCCGCCGAAAGGCTCGGGCGTGCGCAGGTGAAGCAGGCGGTGGCCGCGGCCCAGCAGCGGGTGCGCGAGGGTGCGCTGCTGCCGGCCGGTGTCGTCGCGGACGTGCTGGCCAGCTTGCCGGACACTGCGACGACCCTGCGCCCGGTACTCAACGCGACCGGGGTGCTGCTGCACACCAACCTCGGCCGGGCACCGTTGTCCGCTGCGGTGATCAAAGCCCTGGGCGCCGCGGCCGGCACCACCGACGTCGAACTCGACCTGACCACTGGCGGACGGGGACGGCGCGGCGCAGGCGCATTGGCCGCGCTCGCAGACGGGGTGCCCACGGCGGCGAGCGTCCATGTCGTGAACAACGGTGCCGCGGCGCTGGTGCTGGCCGCTACCGCGCTGGCGGCCGGCCGGGAGATCGTGCTGGCCCGCGGTGAGCTGGTGGAGATCGGTGATGGGTTCCGCATCCCTGACCTGCTGGTCTCCACCGGGGCCCGGCTGTGTGAGGTCGGCACCACCAATCGGGTCCAGCGCGAGGACTACGCCGCGGTGATCGGGCCTCAGACCGGGTTCGTGCTCAAGGTGCACCCGTCCAATTTCCGCATCACCGGGTTCACCTCGTCGGTTCCGGTAGCCGAGCTGGCCGGGCTGGGCGTGCCGGTGGTCGTCGACATCGGCTCAGGACTGCTCGCGCCGCACCCCGCACTGCCCGACGAACCCGACGCCGCGACCACGCTGGCCCAGGGCGCCGACCTGGTTACGGCCAGCGGTGACAAGCTGCTCGGCGGTCCGCAGGCCGGGCTGCTGCTGGGCTCCGAGCAGCTGGTGACCCGGCTGCGCCGGCACCCGCTGGCCCGGGCGTTGCGGGTGGACAAGCTCACCCTCGCCGCACTGGAGGCAACCCTGCGGGGCCCGGTGACCCCCACCGCCCAGGCGCTGGCAGCAGACCCGGGCTCGTTGCACCGGCGGGCGGTGGCGATCGCGGCTGCGCTCACCGCGCACGGGGTGGATGCGACGGCGGTGGCGTCGCAGGCGACTGTGGGAGGCGGTGGCGCTCCGGGGGTAGTGCTGGACAGCGCCGCGGTCAGCCTGCCGGAGGGGCTGGCCGGGCGGCTGCGGTTGGGCACCCCTGCGGTGCTCGGCCGGATCGAGCGTGGCCGCTGCCTGCTCGACCTGCGCGCGCTGCCTGCTGATCAGGACACCGCGGTGCGCGACGCTGTACTGGCATGCACGTCGTAGCCACTGCCGGCCACGTCGATCACGGTAAGTCCACCCTGGTCCGGGCGCTGACCGGGATGGAGCCCGACCGCTGGGCGGAGGAGCGCCGGCGGGGCATGACCATCGATCTCGGGTTCGCCTGGACGACGCTGCCCACCGGGTCGACGGTGGCCTTCGTCGACGTGCCCGGGCACGAGCGGTTCGTGCCGAACATGCTCGCCGGCGTCGGCCCGGTGCCCGCCGTCATGTTCGTGGTCGCGGCCGACGAGGGCTGGATGCCGCAGTCCCGGGAACACCTCGAGGCACTGCACGCGCTGGACGTCCGGCACGGCTTGCTGGTGGTGACCCGCAGCGACCTGATGGACCCGGAGCTGGCCCGCGAGGAAGCCCTGGAGCACCTGGCCGGTTCTTCGCTGGGACGGCTGCCCGCGGTCTGTGTCTCCGGTGTCACTGGGGCCGGGCTGGACGAGCTACGGGCCGCGCTGGGTGCGATGGTCGCCACCCTGCCCGCACCGGACGTCGAGGCCGACGTGCGGTTGTGGGTGGATCGGGCGTTCACCATCCGCGGTGCGGGCACCGTGGTCACCGGCACGCTGTCCGGCGGGACGATCCACGTCGGTGACGAGCTTGTGCTGGCGCCCGGGGGACGGCGGGTGAGGGTGCGGGGGTTGCAGTCGCTGGGTGCACCCGTCGAGTCTGCGCTGGCGGTGGCCCGGGTGGCGGTCAACCTGCGCGGGCTGCCGTTGACCGCCGTGCGCCGCGGTCATGCTCTGCTCACTCCCGAAGCCTGGCGGGAGACCCGCACCGTCGACGTGCGGCTGGCTGGCGCTGCGGCCGACGAGCTGCCTCGGCACATGGTGCTACACGCTGGCACGGCCGCGGTGTCCGCGCGGGTCCGCCCCCTCGGTGCGGACACCGCGCGGCTGGGCCTGGCGCAACCGTTGCCGCTGCGGATCGGGGACCGCGCGCTGGTCCGCGATCCCGGTGCGCGACGCATCCCTGCTGGGGTCACCGTGCTGGATATCGCGCCGCCCGCGCTGCGCCGTCGCGGGGCGGCCACCTCCCGCGCCGCCGAGCTGTCCACGATGGACGGTGTCGCGGACGGGGCCGGCGAGCTGCATCGCCGCGGGCTGGTGCGGCGCGACGAGCTGATCGCGATGGGTGCGCTGCCACCGGATGGGGCCGCGCAGGCGGGTGGCTGGCTGGTCGACCCCGCCCTGTTGGAGCAGCGGGCCAGCCGGCTTGCCGCCGCAGTGGCTGAGCACGCCGCCGCCAACCCGCTCGAACCGGGAATGCCACTGGAGACCGCCCGGCAGGTCACCGGGATGCCCGACGCGCGGTTGGTCGAGCTGCTGCTCGGCTCGCAATTGGCGGTCGTCGACGGGCGGGTGCACCTCGGCGGGCCGGCCACCGGGCTGCCGGAGACGGTCCGCAGCGCCCTCGCTGAGGTCCGCGCTGAACTCGCCCAGCGGCCCTTCGCCGCACCTGCCGCACACCGGCTCGCCGAGCTCGGGCTGGGCGCTAAGGAGCTCGCCGCCGCCGTGCGCGCCGGTGAGCTGCTCAAGATCGCCGACGGGATCTACCTAGCTCCTGGCGCCGACGATGACGCCGCCGAGCGGTTGCGGGCCCTGCCCAGCCCGTTCACCCTCAGCCAGGCCCGCCAGGCCCTGCACACCTCCCGCCGCGTGGTCGTCCCGATCATGGAGCTACTCGCCCGTCGCGGCATCACCCGTAAGCTCTCCGACGGCACCCACGAGCTGCGATCGTGAGTGCCGTCGGGGCTACAGCAGCAACTCCGGCGTCACGTCCGTAGTGGATCCATCCAGACCAGGCCGGGAAACCGGCCAAAGTCTTCGTCGGCAGAGCAGAGGGTCGCCCCGTGCTCGATGGCCAGGGCGGCCAAGTGCGCATCCGGCACACGATTACCTGCTGTGCCAACCGTCTTGAGCAACTCCCGTAGCACCGCCGAGTGCCGGTACGTGGGATGCACGGTGGTCGCGCATGGCTGGGTGAGCCACTCCTGAACGTAATCGATGGCTCGATCAGTGGTGAGCGGCGGATCCATGACCGCGCGCCGGGTAGTGAGCCGTACAAAGCCGATCAGGGTATGCCACGGGAAGGCTACGGTCTCCGCACCAGACATGATCTCCTCGAACCAGGAACGGGCACGGGTGTGTTGCGCGGTTGCCTCGTTGGTCGCAAAGACCAGCAGGTTGATGTCGAGCAGCTTCACTTGCCGAGCTCGAGCTTCCGGAGAGTCTCCTCGTCTTCCCAGTCGGCCAGCAGCCGGTTGATCTTCGTGATGTCGACCCCGGGTCGGATCTCGGCAGCGAACGGCTTGACCCGGTAAGGGCGTGCCGATGGGTTAGTGGCGGACAATCCGGAGCGGACGGCGGAGTTCAGCGCATCCTTGAAGGACACGCCTCGCTCGCGCATCGCGGTTCGCAACGCGGCGACGACGTCGTCGTCAAGGGTGACGGTGGTGCGCATGCAGGCATCATACCCATCACCACTCATGCTGTCATGATGCTTCCCCGAAATCAGACCTCGGGCCGCTGTGCCATCGCACCTCGACGCTCCACGGACACCCTGGAGCCTCGCCAAGGACGGAACTGCCGTGAACTCGACACCACCGACGTCCCAAGTAGGTCGAAACGTCCCTGGCGTCAAGTTCACGGTCTCACCCACAGCGGCGGGTGGTGGGGCTGGAGGACTTGGGCCGCATGGCAGCTAACTGGTTGGATCCCGCGGCTGTGACCCTCATTGAGACGGCCCTGACGGGGGGGTGCGTGGCGTCGGAACGCCCCGCCTGATGGCGGAGCTACACATTCGACACGCCTGTGTCCTGGCGGACACCGCGGGCCGAAGGCCGGTGACTCCACGTCACCGGTACCTCCGGCGAGGTGATGAGTCCTATCGATGACCTGTATGCGGCCTAGGAACGTCTGGTCGGTCAGGTCAGGCCGCTGAACTCGTTGTCCTTCACGCCGCTGATCCAGGCGGCCAACTCGGCGTGGGTGAGGAACAGCATGGCTTCGTCGGGGTGCTTGCTGTCCCGCACCACGACACGGCCATCGCCCAGCACCGCCACCTCGACGCACTGATCGGTGCCGCCATTGCCCGCACTGTGGCTGCTCTTGCGCCATGCTGCGCGGGACAGGTCCACTCGGGTCATCCCGCGCCTCCTCTCCTGGGTTACTGGTACTGCGCCAGCGTAGTGGAGATGATGTCGGCGGACTCCGCCGCGGACAGCGCCAGCGAGCTGAGCACGGCGAAGTGCATGGTGCAGCGCCGGACGTGGTTCTGCTCCTCCAGATAGATGGCGCCTGGTGGCCCCTCCACGTAGACCACGTCGTGAGCCAGATCGGGCAGCGTGACGAGGGTGAACGCCCCCTCCATCCCCGGATGCGGACCGGCCGCGAACGGCAGGACCTGGATGGAGATGTTGGGCGCACCGGTCAGCTCCTGTAGGCGCTCCAGTTGGCCGCGCATCACCCGGCTGCCGCCCACCGGGCAGCGCAGCACCGCCTCGCTGAGGATCACCTCGTAGGTGAGCGGGTCGGCGCCGGTGAGCACGTGCTGGCGGATCATCCGGGCGGCGATCAGGTTCTCCAGCACCTCGACCGGCCTGGTGGGCGCGAGGGTGGTCATCAACGCACGGGCGTAGTCGGAGGTCTGCAGCAGGCCCGGCACCAGGGCCAGCTCGAACTCGCGCATCACCGTCGCCGCCTGTTCCAACCCGACCATGGTCTGGAACGGCTTGGGCAGCGCGCTGGAATGCCACCAGCCCCTCTCCCGGGCCTCGCGGGCCATCCGGACCAGGGCGGCGGTCTCGTCGGCGGGCACCTCGTAGACCGCCGCCAGGTGCTCGACCTCGGCGGGCTGCGGCGCGTACGACCGGGTCTCGACGCGCTGCAACTTCGAGCGCGACCACCGCGGCGAGTGCGGCTTGAGCCGCGCGGCGGCCTCCTCGATGGTCAGCTCCGCGCGCTCCCGGTGGCCCCGCAGCGACTCGGCCAACTGCCACAGCCGCAGCGTCGGGCTGACCCCGCGATCCATCACGACCTCCCCCAAGTCCGGTGGCAGTGCCCGTCCGCTGGCACACGCACTACCCCTTCCGGGCGACTCCAAGGGAAACCCGTTGATTTTTCGGGTTTCCCAGTCCATAGTGGTGCGACCCAAGCATAGAACGTTCGTCGGGAGCTACCACACGCGACACGTCGTGTCCGCTCCCGGACGCCGGGCGAGATCCGACGAGGTGGGGAGGCGGGCATGACGAGTCACGACCACAGCAAGGCAACACCGGTGGACCTCGAGCCGCTGTGCAGCGAGGAAGAGTTCGCCCACGAGGTGCGCGAACTCGTCGCCGACGAGGCGCCGCAGGTGTTCGCGCTGGTCGAGGAGTATGGCAAGCGGGTCGATGGCCGGATCGTCGCCTGGGGCATGACGTTCGACGACCACGTTGAGGTCGTCAGCGTGAATGGCGGCCTGCACGTGAGTCTTGCCTCGCCCGAACGCGCCCAGCGGGCGTTCTCCCGGCGCCGGAAGATCCGCCTGGTATGGACCAGCCACCAGTGAGTGGCAATACGAGCTACAGCACGCAACGCCACTCACGGGTCAGGCCGCGAACAGCAGGGTCAGGCCGCCTACCGTGTAGCCGACCATCAGGATCATCAGGGGGAGCTGGCCGACGACGGCGTCAGCCTGCGGGAACAGTGCGACCGAGCGATCATGGGCGCTGATGACCGCGAGGACGTGCCCGATCACGACAGCGATTACCTGGACCAAAGCGATACCGGTCGCCGTGATCAGACCGTAGTTGACGGCGCCGGAAACTTCCGCACTGGTACCCACCGGATGGGAGAGCAGGACGATGGCCTGCTGTCCCTGAAAGAGCAGCAAAGAAAAGTAGTGCGCAATGACGTAACCCACGACGATGGGGATCACGGTGTGTGCGAGCAGACCGGGAACCGGTTTTCGACCACGGTTACCCACACGACCGGCCAGCAGGGTCGCCCCGACGAAGGTGATGGCCACAATGGCGATCATTGCAAGCAATCCTGCGGTGGAGACCAGCGTGGCCGGGACCGGCAGCGCCTGGACGGTGCGGGTCCAGTCCGCCGAACCGGAGATGCTGTCGAAGAAGGTGGAGCCCAGCAGCACCGAGATCAGCGCCACGACGCCTGGTGCGGGCCCAAATGTGGCGACCCCATCGAGCGGGTTGCGAAGCACCAGCCGACCGTCGTCACGTCGCCCGAACGGCGCCATCGTGGCGACCAGCGTGGAGTAGGCCTCAAACCCGTCGCCGGTGGCGAACCAGCGGTGGCCGAACAGCACGGCTGCGCTGAGATGGACGGCGGCGTAGACGGTGAAATACAGCAGCAGCACGTTGACCGCGGCGCGGTCCGGGGCGGCCAGCTCCAGCCACACGAAGCTGAGCAGCGACAGCGCGGCCGGCCAGTAGCCGAGCGAATGCGGTAGCGACAGCAGGCCCCGCTCGGCGGGAATCCGGGTGATGGTGGCGAGGAGTAGGTGAATCGTGCGCAGCGGGTTGACCAGTCGCCACACCGGGCCGAACAGCAGTGACAGCGGAACAATCCCCACCCAGAACAGCACGTACACCGCGTAGGGCAGCGGGTTGCGCCCGTCGTCGGGTATTAGCAGCGCGGTGGCGACGACGTAGGCCGTGCCGGCGAGGCCGAGCAGCCGCAGCAACCACCGAAGCCCGGTGCTGTCCACCAGCCACTGGATCGGCAGCGGCACCGCCCGCCCTGCCGCCCCCGCCCGCAACCGCGGGGATCGCCACAGCATCCCCAGGCCGAAGAACGAGGCCAGCAATGCCAAGACGGCGCCCTGCACCAACAGATCCAGCGGCAACGGCAGGTCCTGTCGCCCCCCGATCCCGTGCGCGAGGAAGTCGTTGGTCCTCAACCGCTCGTTCTCTCCGACCGAATCGTTCCCGACTTGCGCTCGCGTATCAGGCGCGCTCCGGCCACGAGCAGCCCCAGCGCTGTGGCGTAGGTGAGCACAGTCAAGACGCGGTCCAGCACGGCCGGGCCGGCGAAGGGCAGCTGGGAGTACCAGAGCACGGTGATGTCTGTGGCGGCCAGCAGCAGCACCATGATCCCGACTGTGACGACCCGGTCGGGTGCCGATTCATTTCTGCGTAACGTGCTGACCACTGCAACAGCGCCGATCAGCATGCTGAATGCGCTCACCGCCCCGACGCCGACCCAACCGAATACCGGCCCACCTTGTTGCGGAGCGAATCCGGTGCCAATCAGGTGCAGCACAAAGGCGAGGATTCCCGCGACGATAACGGCGGCCATCGGCCGGTGCCAGTTCCGCATCCATCCGATGGCGGCTACCGCGGCGGCGAGCAACCCGAGGGCAGCTACCCACGGCCACGGCGAGGGCGGCGGTATCAGCTCCCGGCTACCGAGGACGGTCGCTTGCTGCCCGTCCACGACCAGCGGCAGCGCCCAGAATCCGGACGCCCGTTGCGACTCCAGCGGCGGCTCGATCCGGGCGTCGGTCCAGGTGGCGCTGTCTCCGTCGCGTAGCTGCACCCACCTCGGTCCGGTCGCCGGATCCTGCGCCGCCGGATCCTGGAACGCTGGGCTGCCCCGGGCCTGCCCGGTGTCGGCCGCGGTGCTGCTGAGCTCGTTGACCCGCACCTGGTTCTGGGACAACAGCAGGAACGGCTCACCGCGGTAGCCGAGGATCACGATCTCCGCCGCGCCCTGGTTGGTGACGCGCACCCACTGCCCGCCGGGTCCGACGGTTACCGCCACGGACGGTAGCGCTGGCTGGATTGCGGTCACCACGGTCCGATAGTTGCTGGGCGACCCACCGCTGCCGGCGATGTGCGCCGCCGCCGGGGCCGGATTGATCAGTGCGAACAGGACCGCCAGCACCACGGCCAGCGCGGCCAGCGCTATGGCGTGCGCCGGCCCTCGCGTCCCGTCGTGGGGCCAGAGCAATGGTTTGCTCATCCGCGCACCACGAGCTGGAACAGCAGCAACCCGCTGTCATGGGTTTCGACTTCGAACACTCCCGGGAGGTCGGCCACGAACTGCGCGACGGCCGGGCTGCCGGCGGTCAGTGGCACGGTCTTGTCGTAACCATGAATGTGCAGCTCATCGTTCCGGTCGCTGGTCACGTCAATGCGTACCTGGGTGCCGCGATCCACCTCGACTCGGGCCGGCACCCCTTCCACCTTGCCTTCGCTGATCCGCACCGAGATGGTCTTTTCTCGGGTCTGCGCGGGCTGCTGGCCGGTGAGCCCGGCCGGCTGGCCCGTGCTCTCCGCGTGGTGCTGCGCCGGCTCCGACGTCGCCGGCTGCGCCCCACCTGCGCACCCGGCTGCCAGCACCAGCGCCGACGTCGCGACGGCCATCCGGCGCAGCATGCTCAGAGCGCTCATCTTGACCACACCCCCCGATCAGCACCGAGGTGCCCGCCTCGGTATTCGCCTGAGTTGTCCACCCGGTTCGGGTGCGAGCGCCGCTCGCGCCCGCGACACGTTAGACCTGGTCATCACCGCCCGATGAGCCGCCCGCTTACGAGCGTCTCGGCAATCTCGTAGGTGTTGAGCGCAGCGCCTTTTCGCAGGTTGTCTCCGCAGACGAAGAAGTCCAGCGTGTTCACGAAATCCAGCGCCTGGCGAATGCGGCCGACGTAGGTCGGGTCCTTACCAACCACTGCTGCGGGGGTCGGCCACACCGCAGCGGCCGGATCGTCGGCCAGCACGATGGTCGGCTGTGCGTCGAACACTTTCCGGGCTAGCTCGACGGTGACCGGCTGGGCGAACACCGCGTGTACCGCGAGCGCGTGGGTGGTGATCACCGGAACCCGCACGCAGGTCGCGGACACCTTGAGGCTCGGGATGCCGAGGATCTTGCGGGATTCGTTGCGGACCTTGAGCTCCTCGGAGGACCAGCCCTCGGCGGACAGCGATCCGGCCCAGGGGACCACATTCATGGCCAGCGGTGCCGGGAAGGGCGACTGGGCGGGTAAGCCCGCCGCGGCCAGCGCCTCGGCCACGTCCCCGCCGCGCACGCCGACGCCCTTGCCGGCTACCGCAGCGAGCTCGGCGTGCAACCGATCCACACCGTGGCGACCAGCGCCAGAGGCAGCCTGGTAGCTGGCCACCACCAGTTCGGTGAGCCCGAACTCGCGGTGCAGCGCACCCAGCGCGGCCATCATCGACAGCGTCGTGCAGTTGGGATTGGAGACGATCCCCTTCGGCCTGCGGGCAGCGGCCGCAGCGTTGCATTCCGGGACGACCAACGGCACGTCGGGGTCCATCCGGAACGCACCGGAATTGTCCACCACTACCGCGCCCCGCCCCACGGCGACCGGGGCCCACTGCGTTGAGATCTCGTCGGGGACATCGAACATCGCGATGTCCACACCGTCGAACGCCTCCGGGGTCAGTTCGACGACGATCCGCTGCTCGCCCCGCACGGTGATCTTCTTGCCGGCCGAGCGGGCCGAGGCGATCAACCGGATGTCAGCCCAGGGCACCGATGGCCGCGAGTTGATGATGTCGATCATGACGGTGCCGACGGCCCCGGTTGCCCCGACAATGGCGAGAGTGAGTGCACCGGTGTCTTGCGGGACACCCGCACCCGGGTCGGTCATTACCGTCCTGTTCCGGCGTAGACGACAGCCTGCTCGTCGCCGCCCAGTTCGAACGCCTCGTGGATCGCGCGCACCGCGGCGTCCAGGTCCTCGGAGCGGACCAGCACGGAGATCCGGATCTCCGAGGTGTTGATGGTCTCGATGTTCACCCCGGCCTGGGCGAGCGCCTCGCAGAACCGCGCGGTGACCCCCGGGTGCGAGCGCATGCCCGCGCCGATCAGCGACACTTTGCCGATCCGGTCGTCACACAGTATGTCGTCGAAGCCGATCTGCGACTGCATCGCCCGCAGCGCCTTCACCGCGATCGGCCCGTCGAGCTTGGGCATGGTGAAGGTGATGTCGGTGCGGCCGGTGTCGCTGTGCGAGACGTTCTGCAGCACCATGTCGATGTTGAGCTCGGCATCGGCGATCACCCGGAAGATGTGCGCGGCCTTGCCGAGCTCGTCGGGTACCCCGGTGATGGTGATCTTCGACTCGGAGCGGTCGTGTGCGACGCCGGTGAGCATGACTTGTTCCACGGTGAGACCCTCCACTGATCCGAACACCATCGTGCCGCGGTTGCGGCTATACGACGACCGGACGTGTACTGCAACGTCGTTGCGCCGGGCGTACTCGACGCAACGCGGCATGAGTATTTTCGCTCCGCACGCCGCCATCTCCAGCATGTCTTCGTAGGCGATGGTGTCGAGCTTGCGGGCATTGGGCACGATCCGGGGATCGGCGGAATACACGCCGTCGACGTCGGTGTAGATCTCGCATACGTCCGCTTCGAGCGCCGTGGCCAGCGCGACCGCGGTGACATCAGAGCCGCCCCGGCCCAACGTCGTGACGTCCTTGGTGTCCTGGGCCACCCCCTGGAACCCGGCGACCAGCGCCACCGCCCCCTGGTCCAGGGCGTCGCGGACCCTGCTCGGCGTCACGTCGATGATGCGGGCCCTGCCGTGCGCGCCGGTGGTGATCACCCCGGCCTGCGAGCCGGTGAACGAGCGTGCGTCCACGCCCAGCGCGTGCACCGCCATTGCGACCAGCGCGTTGGAGATCCGCTCACCGGCGGTGAGCAGCATGTCCAGCTCACGCTGGTGTGGCTCCGGCGAAACCTGACTGGCGAGGTCGAGCAACTCGTCGGAGGTGTCGCCCATCGCCGACACCACCACCACGACTTCGTTGCCGGCGTTGCGCGTCTCGACGATCCGCTCGGCGACCTTCTTGATCCGCTCGGCGTTGTCCACCGACGATCCGCCGTATTTCTGGACGACGAGCGCCACGCCGACCTCCAGCGTCGATCTTGTTTGATGGGCGGCCGCAGCCTCCAGACGTCGCCCCTCGTTCACCGCACCCTACCGAGGACCGGCTCCACCAGCCGTTAACCTAGAACGCCTGCACGAACAGACGGGTAGGAGGAACGGGTGGCATCGACGGTGCTCCCCACCTCCACATCCGGGCAAATCACCCGCACCCCGGGCCGGCTGCACCGGGCCAGCACCCTGCTCGCCCCGGCGCTGGTGTACCTCATTATCCGGCAAGTCAGCCTGCTCGTGCTCGCCTGGATGTCCGCAGCCACCGGGGCGGGCACCCGCAGCGCGCTGACCTCCTGGGACGGTGCCTGGTTTCTGGGCTTGGCCACCGGGGGCTACGGCGGGGTACCAGCCGAGCTCGTCGATGCGTTCGGGGTGCGTACCCCGCAGACCCCGCTGGCGTTCTTCCCCGGCTACCCAGGGCTGGTCGCCGCGGTGTCCTGGGTGTCCGGCCTCGGGGTGATCGCGGCGGCTTTCGTGGTCAGCATTGGTGCCGGGGTAGTGGCTGCTTACGGGCTGGTGCGGCTCGCCAAGACGGTGCCCTATGGGTCCCCAAGAGCCGGGCTGGTGCTGGTCGCGCTGTTCGCCGCAGCGCCGATGTCGATCGTGCTGTCGATGACCTATTCGGAGGCGCTTTTCTGCGCGCTGGCAGTCTGGTGCCTACTCGGTTTGCTGCGCCGGCAATGGTTGCTCGCTGGCGTGTGTAGCGCGGCCGCGGGACTGGTGCGTCCCACGGCCGCGGCGTTGGTCGTCGCCGTGGGGATGGCGGCGCTGGTCGCGGTGTTTCGGGGCCAGGACGGTTGGCGCCCGTGGATAGCCGCGTTGCTCGCCCCCAGCGGGCTGGTCGGCTACCTCGCCTTCGTCGCCGCCCGCACCGGCCGCTGGGACGGGTGGTTCGCACTGCAGTGGCAGGGCTGGGAGTCCAGGTTCGATGGTGGGCGCGCCACGCTGCACTTCGCCGGGCGGGTGCTCAGCACCGCGCCCTCGGTGCTGGAGGTGACCACGGTGTGGCTGCTGGCGGGCGCACTGGTGCTGCTGGTGCTGTGCGTGCTCGACTGGCGGCGCAGCCCGGCATGGCCGCTGCTGGTGTACGCAGCGGTGGTGCTCGCGGTGAATCTGGGCGCAAATGGGGTGATGAACTCCAAGGCCCGCTTGCTGCTACCGGCCTTCGTGCTGCTGCTGCCGGTGGCGATCGGCCTGGCCCGGCGGCGAACGGCTCTGGTGGTCCTCACGCTCACCGCGCTGACCGCCTTCGGCGCGTGGTTCGGCAGCTACGCGCTCACCGTGTGGTCTTACGCGATCTAGGCCGCGTGCCCGCCGGACGCAGGGCACGCGGCCTTAGATCCCCAACCTAGGCGTTGACGCTGGATCGACGGCCGGATCCCATGGCGCTCAGGATGCCGGAACCGAACACCAGCGTGATCAGAGCAGAGAAGAGGTGCAGGTAGTTGTCCGGGTCATTACCGGCCGGGATGGACACCAGGCTGAGGTAGCCCAGGAAGCCGAGGATGGCGGCCAGCGCGTAGAAACCGCCGATGGCGAAGTTGACTCCCTCCGTCCCTACCGGCGTCAGCGTGAATGCCGCCCCGAGCCAGATCAAGCCGACGGCGAGGTGCACGATGTTGTGGAACGGGTTGATCAAGAAGATCCCGAACAGGGCTTCGTTCGTCATCTCTGTCACGCGGGTGAAGCCCGTCCAGAGGAACCCGAGCGCCCCGATCGTGACGTAGACGGCGCCAGCGAGGATCGCGTACTTCTGCTCCAGCGTCTTGCCTAGCCCCCTGCTCTGGATCTTGATCCCGAACTTGTTTTCTGGATCAACCGACATGTCCCGTCCCTTTCCCTCGACACCGACGACTCACCGATGAGGTGTGCAGACCTCCCTGGCCCTACCCACCTAACATCCCTGGCAGACCTTCGTTACGTAGCGGTCCGCGGTTCGCTCGCTGGCCGCGCGATCACTCTATCGGATGTGGGCAGCCGCAACTAGACAGGTGGTAAGCAATCGGTCACTCCGTGTGGCCGACTCGTTCAGTGGCCGACTCCACACGACAAACCGGAGTGGCGAGCCCGCCGACGACTTCGTGGTGGCGACGATGGTGGCCACCACCGAGTCGAGGTCCCCGAGGCCAGGGTCGGGGTGCGTGCACCTCGGTCACGGGCCGCCAGTAGCATGCTGCTCTCCGTGACCTACAGCCTCCGAAATGCAGCCGGGGCCGTTCACACACAGTGAACATACGCTTACGATCTGATGGAAGTGGGCAGCATGACAAAACTGTGGGATGCCATACGCCGGAGACGGGTGCTGGCCATCGTCATCGGGGTGCTACTGGTGGCTGGGCTCGCCTCTGGTCTGGTCGTCGGGCGGGGGATGCTGACGCCCGAGGAACCGGCGAAAGCGACGAATGCCTCGGCGAACTCGCCGGCCAACGCCAAACCGGCCGACTTCACCGCGTTCCGCAGTGAGCAGGCCGGTTTCGAGCTGGCCTATCCGACCTCCTGGTCCAAGCTGAACGCCAACGACCCCCAGATCCTGCTGCTCGTGTCCCAAGGCACGCAGGACTCCTTCCTGATCCGTTCCCTGGAGCTGCAGGCACCTGTGGGGCCACAGCAGCTCCCGGCTGCCAAGCAGTTGACGGACCAGATCGTGACGTCCAACGAGACAGTTCAGATGGTCACCGAACCGAAGCAGATCGAGCTGGGCGGGTTGCCCGGCTTCTTCTACTTCTACTCCTTCAAGGACCCCTCCACCGGGCAGGAGGGCGCGCACTCCCACTACTTCCTGTTCAACGACAAGACGATGATCAGTCTCGTCTTCCAGACCCTGCCCAAGGAGCAGTTCCCCACTTCCGCGCCGACGTTCGACAAGATCACCGCCACGTTCCGCGCGCTGAAGAAGTGACGATGTGACGGCGCTGCGCTGGGCGGGTCTCAGTGATCGCGGCCGGGTGCGCGAGCGCAATGAGGACCGCTGGAGCGTCGACGTCGACCTCGGGCTGTTCATCGTGTCCGACGGCATGGGTGGTCGGCCCGCAGGCGAGGTGGCCTCCGAGGTCGTCGTCGCAACCCTGCCCACGCTGGTGGTCACCCACCTCGGTGCCGCCCCGGACGTCGCCGCCCCGGACGCAACGCAGCAGCTGTGTACGGTGCTCGCCGAACTCAGCGTGGGCCTGCGCGAAGGCAGCCAGGACACGCCGCGGCTGGCGGGGATGGGCGCCACCGCCGTCGTCGCGCTGGTGAGCCAAGCCACCGCGCTGATCGCCCATGTCGGCGACAGCCGTGCCTACCTGTGGCGCGAACACAGTCTGCACCGGCTGACCCGCGACCACTCGCTGGCCCAAGAGCTCGTCGACGCCGGCGCGATCACCGGCCAGCAGGCCGCCGACCATCCCGCCCGCGGTCAGCTCACCCGCCACATCGGCATGGTCGGTGAGGTGTTGCCCGACGTGCGCCGCATCACGCTGCACCCCGCCGACCGGTTGCTGCTGTGCAGCGACGGTCTCACCGGCATGCTCGACGACGCCCGGATACTGATGATCCTCAACGGCTGCCCGGACCCGCACCACGCCTGCCGCGCCCTCATCGAGGCGGCCAACGAGGCAGGGGGCACCGACAACATCACCGTGCTCGTGGCGGTGCGCTCCGGCTGAGCGAGCGGCCGGGGCGGATCACAGCCAGCCGGGTAGTTCGGGCAACCCGTCTGGCGCGATGAGACGGTCCCCGGGACAGCGACCGGTGAGCCAGCCGGCCAACTCCTGCGCCGGCCCCGAGACCGATACCGGGGCGGCGGTCTCGGGACCGAAGATGACCGGCGCACTGCCGGGAATCTGCAATTCGATCCGAGCCGGCACCCGGGTTTCCATCCAGTCGGCGACGTCGCGTACCAGCGCGGTGGCGATGTCCTCGGGTAGCACGTCGGCCTCAACGCCGACGTTGAGGTCCACCAGGTGTAGCCACACCTCGCGCACCCGCATCCACGGAATGGTCGAGGCCGGCAACGGGCCGTGCCGGGTGCCTACGGTGGTCTCCCAGTGCTTCGGGGCCAGCTCCTGGGCGGCTGCGGCGAACGCGGCTGCGGTGCTGCGGAGGTCGTCGAGCTGCTCGGCCTGCGGTCGCCCCGCGCCGGCTTCGATGTCTGCACTGCGGGCCTGGATCGACGGGTACATCGGCGTCTCGACCCCGGTCCGGGCCCAGGCCAGCAGCCGTACCAGGCCCTCGGCGTTGCGGGCGACGTGGGTGGCCACATGGCCGCGGGTCCAGCCGGGTAGCCGGGACGGTCCGGGCAGGTCGCTGCACCCCGCGACGGCCCGCTCGAACAGCGCCTGCCCGTCCGCGGCCCAGGCCAGCGCGGTGTCCGGTCCGCTCATGTGGCGCCTTCCTTCATCACTGGACCTCACAGGATCGCGGCGGGGTGGTAGGTGGCGGCTTCGGGGTATCGGGCGACGACGCTGGCGACGTCGGCGACGACCGCGGCGATCTGCCCGGCGGCGGACCCGGTGAAGGGCAGGCGGTCGGTGAGCAGTGCGTCCAGATCGGTCCGGTCCAGTGGCAGTCTGTCGTCGTCGGCGAGCCGGTCGAGCAGATCATTGCCGGCGCCCTTGAGCCGCATCGCCAGCGCGACGGCGACGGCGTGCTCCCTGATCACCTCGTGCGCGGTCTCCCGGCCCACCCCGGCGCGCACCGCGGCGACCAGCACCTTCGTGGTAGCCAGAAACGGCAGGTAGCGCTCCAGCTCGCGCTGGATCACCGCGGGGTAGGCGCCGAACTCGTCGAGCACGGTGAGGAACGTTTCGGCGAGCCCGTCGAAGGCGAAGAACGCATCCGGCAGCGCGACCCGGCGCACCACCGAGTCGGACACGTCGCCCTCGTTCCACTGCGCACCGGACAGCTCGGCCAGCATCGAGGCGTAGCCGCGCAGCACCACGGCCAGGCCATTGACGCGCTCGCAGGAGCGGGTGTTCATCTTGTGCGGCATGGCGCTGGACCCGACCTGGCCGGGCTGGAACCCCTCGGTCACCAGTTCATGACCGGCCATCAGCCGGATCGTGGTCGCCAGCGATGACGGCGCGGCGGCCAACTGCACCAAGACACTGGCCACCTCGTGGTCCAGGGATCGGGGATAGACCTGCCCGACGCTGGTCAGCACTCGGCGAAATCCCAGGTGCTCGGCTACTCGCTGTTCCAACTGCGTCAGTGCGGATGCGTCACCACCGAGGAGATCAAGCATGTCCTGGGCGGTACCCATCGGGCCCTTGATGCCGCGCAGGGGGTAGCGCGCCAGCAGCTCCTCGAGCCGGGCGAAGGCCACCAGCAACTCGTCAGCCGCGTTGGCGAAGCGCTTGCCCAGCGTGGTCGCCTGGGCCGCGACGTTGTGACTGCGCCCGGTCATCACCAGCTCGGCGTATTCGGTGGCGCGGCTCGCGAGGCGGGCGAGCAGCGCGACACAGCGGTCCCGCACGTGCTCCAGCGAACGGTGCACCTGCAGCTGCTCGACGTTCTCGGTGACGTCCCGGGATGTCAGTCCCTTGTGGATCTCCTGGTGCCCGGCCAGCGCGTTGAACTCCTCGATGCGAGCCATCACGTCGTGGCGGCTCACCCGCTCCCGCGCTGCGATCGATTCGAGATCCACAAGGGACACGACCCGCCGGTAGTCGTCGAGCACCCGCTGTTCGACGGGCACGCCGAGATCAGCCTGGGCGCGCAGCACCGCCAGCCACAACTGCCGCTCGAGCACCACTTTGTGCTCCGGTGACCACAACCGGGTCAGCTCGCCAGAGGCATAGCGCTGTGCGAGCACGTTCACAGCAGCAGCCTACGGCTGCCGGTGAGTGAGGTTGCATGCCATAACACTGTTACGCACTCACAGGGCGGCAGCCAATTCCCGCGCGAGGTTGGGAACCTCGTCGGCGAGCGGGGCCGGTTGCCCCGGCGTGCCGGGCATCGAGATCACCGCCAGCGTGCGTCCGTCCTCCAGCGTCGTGGAGGACACCCGAGCGCCGTCCGGTCTGGCGAACTGCTCCGGCGCCGGCTCGGCCAGCGGGATCAGCAGCACATACAGCACCCCGCCGGTCACCGGCACCGCAGCTGCCCGTGATCCAGCCGGGCACTGCTCGGGCACTGCACTGGCGGGACCGGATGCCGCGTTGCCGCGGTTGGCGAGCAGGGACGTCAGGCCCGCCACCAGTTCCGCGTCGACCGGCCCGCAGCGCGGGGCGTCGAGGGTGCTCAGGGTGCCGGGATCGGCCTCCCGGCCGCCGGGTGCCAGCGCGGCGTTTCCTGGGGTTGGCGGCCCTTCGCCACCGCCCACCAGCCCACCGGCCACGAGCCCACCGGCCAGCACCGCGACGCCCAGCAGGGTGCCGCCCGCGAGCATGCTGCGTCGCCGGGTCGTAGCGCGGCGAGATGCTGCCACCACGTCGTCGTGCCCGAAAGACGCGGGCGGCAGCTCCTCCACCGCGTCCCGGAACGCCTGGCCCAAGCGCTGCTCATCCACCGCACTGCCACCTCCTCGGCGTCGTCAACCCGCGGGCCGCAGGTCGTCCAACGCGTCACCCAACACGGTGCGCAGGGCGTCCAGCCCACGAGCCGTCTGGCTTTTCACAGTCCCCTCGGTGCACTTCAGCGCGGTGGCCACGGCCGCCACCGACTGGCCCTCCAGAAACCGCAACACCAGCACGGCCCGCTGCCGGGGCGGAACCCGCTGCAGGCCGTTGACCAGCGCTGATCGGGTAGCCACCGAGTCACCGACCGTGTCGGATCCGATTGCTCCTGAAGCGGCCTCGGGTAGCACCTCGGCGGCGCGCTCCCGCCGCCAGGGACGGCGGGACTCGTCGATCGCAGCCCGCACCAGCGTGCGTCGAACGTAGGCGTCCAGGGCTGCCTTGTCCCGAACCTTGGACCATCGCCGGTGCAGCGCCACGAACGCGGTCTGCGCGAGGTCGTCCGCGCGGTGCCAGTCGCCACAGATCAGGTAGGCGGTTCGCCGCACGGCATCGCGCCGGGCCGCGAAGTAGTCCGCGAACTCCTGCTCGTCGCGTTGGTCCACTCGGACCTCTCGAGGTCGGTGCCAGTACGGGTATCGACGGAGCGCGGGCCGGACATGGTTGCACGCCGTTGCCCACCCCCCGGCGTGTCCGGCGCCCATGCCCGGTGTGTCGGGCTTCTATGCGCACCGTTCAGGGTCGGATCTCGGCTCTGGCGGCGAGCCTATCGATCGTGGTGTCGCCACGTCGGTTGCCGCGCGCAAGCCTGCGGCTGCCCGGCCGATGCGGATCTCCTCGCGGTCAACGGCGACCCACTCGGCACGGTCTTTCGCGCCGGTCGCCGGGTGCGGCTGATCGGGACGCCCGGCACTGGTCACGCCGCTTGAAGGATGGTTCGGTATCCACGGGTGTCGGCGGGAGGTCGCTATGGTCGAGCACGTGATCGCCAGGCAAGCCGAAGCGGTGCAGCGGGCCCTGCGTCCCTTCTTGGAGGCGGTGACGCCAGCACCGGCCCAGCGGGCACGGCCAGTGATCGCCGACTTCATGGCGGGCAACCCGCAGGAGCCGACCCTGCCCGGCTTCGTCGAGGCGCTGCAGCGATGGAGCGTTCCGACCTCGACCGACTGGTTCGCTTACCGCCTGATGCACGAGCCCGCGCGCCGGGCAGCGGCGGCCGCACTGACCGCCGAACTGGGCGTGGACTTCGCTGCCGAGGACGTGTTCCTCACCCGCGGCGCCTCAGGAGCCGTGGCACTCGCCCTGGGCACGGTGGTCGACCCCGGTGACGAGGTCGTCTTCTTGAGCCCGCCGTGGTTCTTCTACGAGGCGATGATCCTCGCCAGCGGCGCCACGCCCGTCCGCGTCCGGCTCGAACCTCCGGCCTTCGACCTGGACGTCGAAGCCATCGTCGCGGCGCTGGGACCACGGACCCGAGCTGTCATCGTCAACACCCCGCACAACCCCACGGGGCGGATCTACCCCGCCGCCACGCTTGCGCGTCTCGCGGAGGGGCTGGCCGAGGCGGGCGGACGGTACGGTCGTCCTATTTGGGTTATTTCCGACGAAGCGTACAGCCGCATCCTCTTCGACGGGCGCAGCTTCCCCAGCCCCGGCCTCTTCCATCCGTATTCGATGCTCGCCCACACCTACAGCAAGAGTGCGCTGGCACCGGGGCAACGGCTCGGTTTTCTGGCTTTGGCGCCCGGCCTGCCTGAGGCCGAGGTCGTGCGCAGAGCACTACTCAGCGTCTTTACCTCCGAGCTGATGATGCCGGACGTGGTCATGCAGTACGCCCTGCCCGATATCGACGGCCTTCTCATCGACGTCGCGGCGATCGAACGCCGCCGCGACCGGATGGTGGCGGTATTGCGGGAGCAGGGCTACGAGGTGGACATTCCCGAGGGAACGTTCTATTTGCTGCCGCGGGCGCCGCTGAGCGATGATCGCGTCTTTTGCGCGCTTCTCGCTGAGGAGGGAGTGGTCGTCCTGCCCGGTCATGTCGTCGAGCTGCCGGGCTACTTCCGCATCTCGCTGACGGCGACTGACGAGATGGTGGAACGGTCGCTTCCCGTCTTCGCTCGCGCCGTCGAACGAGCCAGGTCCGGGCACGCGCTTCCGACACCGCCCGGCTAATGTTCTCGATGGCGTACGCCGGGCATGAGAGCCGGACACACCGGGCATGAGAGCCGGACACACCGGGCATGAGAGCCCGACACGTGGGAGGGGGTCAGTCGCCGGCGCCGGCCGGGGCGGCTCGACCAGCCTGCGCCAGCGCGTCGAGCACCATCTCCAACCAGCGCAGGCTGCGCCGGTAACTGTCGGTGTCCTGGGCGGACGGGGGCGGTGGCAGCATCCGTTCCGGTGCACCCGGGGTACTCACTCGACCGGAAACGTCCAGCACCACGTGCAGCGTCTCCAGCATCCAGCCCCACTCCGCAGCGGCCGGATAACCCTGGCCGGGGAGCTGGACCACGCCGCCGTGGCGGGGCAGCGTACCGAGCACCCGGGTCAGACTGTGCTCCAAGTCGTGCAGGACCCAGCCCTCCCAGACCTTGCGGACCGGACCTTTCTCCTCCGTGCCGCACCAGTAATCCACGACGTAGGCCAGCCGGCCGTCGATTGCACCGGTGGGCACTGGGAGTCCGGTGAGCTGGGACAGCGGATCTTCGGTACAACCGCCGAGCTGCCAGCGAACCAGTTCGCGCAGCCAAGACCACTGTTCGCGTAGGAAGCGGACGCCTTCCGGCGACAGCGACAGCAGTAGTTCGTCGCCTTGGCGGTCGCATATGACCATCGTCTTGCTCGGCCTCCACTTCTTCCGCAGTGATCGTTCGGGAGGCTATCGCGTCACCCCCTCACCAGGAGCCCAAGACTCTCGGCGCGTCGCGCGCAGACCGATATCGCTGCGGTAATGCGCACCCGGTAGGTGCACCTGCTCGACGCGCTGGTAGGCCTGTGCGCGCGCGGCGGTGAGGTCGACGCCGGTTCCGACCACGGTGAGCACCCGGCCACCGGCTGACACGACGGCGCCGTCGTCGCGGCGGCGGGTTCCCGCGTGCAACACCCCCGCACCATTCGCCCCGGTGATCACGTCTCCGGTTCGCGGGATGCTGGGATATCCTTCGGCGGCGATCACGACGGCTACCGCCGCTCCCGGATCCCAGCGCAGCGGCGGCTGTCGGGACAACGCACCTGTAGCAGTGGCATGGAGCAGCCCGGCCGGCGGTGTGCGCAGCAGCGCCAGCACGGCCTGGGTTTCCGGGTCGCCGAAGCGGCAGTTGAACTCGATCACCTGCGGGCCGTCCGCGGTGAGGGCCAGTCCGGCATAGAGCAATCCGGAGAATGGAACGCCGCGCCGGCCCAATTCATCGACCACCGGCTGCACGATCCGCGTCACGACATCGGTCGCCAATGATTCCGGAGCCCAGGGCAGCGGGGCATAGGCACCCATCCCGCCGGTGTTCGGACCGGCGTCGCCTTCGCCGACCCGCTTGAAGTCCTGGGCGGGTAGTAGCGGTACCACGGCACTGGAATCGACCAGGCAGAACAGCGAGACCTCCGGGCCGTCCAGGTAGGACTCCAGCAGCACCGGGTGGCCGCCGTCGAGCAGGGTCAGCGCGTACACCCTGGCCACCTCCAGGTCCCCGGTGACCACGACCCCCTTGCCCGCGGCCGGCCGGTCGTCCTTGACCACCCATGGTGGCCCGAAGTGGTGCAGCGCAGCGTCGAGCCGGGCCGGGTTGTCCACCAGCTCGTTGCGCGCGGTGGGCACCCCCGCGACGGCCATCACGTCCTTGGCGAACGCTTTGGATCCCTCGATCTGCGCCGCGCCGGCGGACGGGCCGAAGCAGGCGATCCCGGTCGCGCGCACCGCGTCGGCGGCGCCGGCCACCAGCGGGCCCTCGGGGCCGATCACCACCAGGTCGGCTGACCAGGACGTCGCCAGTTGCGCGACCGCCGCTGGATCGGTGACGTCCACACTGTGCTGCTGCGCGAGCGCCGCGGTGCCGGCATTACCCGGCGCGCAGGCCAGCGCGGTGACCGACGGGTCGCTGGACAGGGCCAGCACCAGGGCGTGCTCGCGGGCGCCGGCGCCGATGACGAGGACTCGCACAAGTGGGCAGAGTACGTGCGCTGGTAGCGTCGATCCGCGCCCGGTCTGCGAAACATCAGCGTCAGCGCGGTAACGTTCGGTAACCAGCTGGTCTGTAAGATGGATAACTTCGACGGTCATTCGGGAAGAGTCCGAGGGAGTGGGCGGTGATTGACCCTTTCTCGCGGACGGAGCTGATCCGTGCCTGGTCGGACGGAATCAGCTCGGCCACAGACCAGTCAACACCGGCGGAAGACAGCGACGCCTTCCTCCGCGATCTACTCGACCGTCTGATTGATGCACTCGGGCAGGCGGAGTTCTGCTCGCAGCCTGCGGTGGAAGTCGGCAGCCGGCTCGTGGGGCGAGGTTTCACCGGTGCGCAGAGCCTGGGCGCCACGGTGGAAATCCTCGGGCAGGCATTGCTCGAACAACATGAGCTGCGCACCGTCGAGGGGCTGTCCGGCAAGGTCGCGTCCCTGCTCGGCGCGCTGGCCTCCGGATACACCACCGCGCTGCGCCATCGCGTCCTCGCTCAGGACGAGGCCAGGTTCCGGGAGGTATTCGACTCCGCTCCGGTGGGCATGGTGATCAGCCGGCTGGACGGCACCATCACCCAGACCAACGGTGCGCTGACCGAAATGCTGCACTACTCGCCCGCCGAGTTCGCTGTTCGCGAGATCAGCGAACTCTTCCATCGCGACGACGCGGCACTGCTCCAGGCCGCGTATCAGGCGCTGCGCGACGGCACGCGGGAACGTTTCCAGAACCGGGTCAAGCTCCTCGCGGGGAACGGGGACACCACGTGGGTCGCGCTGACCGTGACGGTGCTGCGCGACGCGGCGGGCAGCCCGGCGCACCACCTCACGATGGTTGAGGACTTCACCGACCGGCAGCTGCTCGAGCAGCGGGTGCGCCACCAGTCGCTGCATGACCTGCTGACCGGGCTGCCCAACCGGCTGCACTTCGCGATTCACCTCGAAGCGCTGCTCGAGCGGAAGCGCAGCGCCGCCGTCATGCTCTGTAAGATCGACTTGGATGGCTTCGCGGTTGTTAATGACGGCCTCGGCCAGGGTGTCGGTGATCTACTGCTGAGATCGGTCGCTGGGCGGCTCCAGGCGCTGGTCGCCGGGGAACGCGCCATGGTCGCCCGCTTCGATGCCGACGAGTTCGCGATCCTCATCGAGGAATCGCCGACCACCCCCACTGCTGCCACCCTCGCCGCGAGCATCAACACCGAGTTGTCCGAACCGGTCCACCTCGCCGGCCGCGGGCTGGCTGTGTCCGCGTGTGTCGGCGTCGTGCGACGCACGGCCGGGGAGACTGACGCAAAAGAGCTGATCCGCGCCGCAGAGGCAACGCTGCACCGGGCCCAGCGAACCGGGCGTGGGCAGTGGGGGCTTTACGATCCGCCCGCGGACGCCGAGCAGCGGGCCCGGTATGCGTTGGCCACCGCTATGCCCGAGGCGTGGGAGACCGGCCAGGTCACCCTGTGCTACCAACCGATGGTGCGGCTCGATCCCGCGGCGGCCGACGCCGGTCGAACTGTGGTGCTGGCGGCGTTGCTGCGCTGGGACCATCCAGAGCGCGGTGTCGTGGCGCACGAGGAGTGCGTCACGCTTGCCGAGCAGACCGGTCTGGTCCTGTCGATCGGACCGTGGATGCTGCGGCAAGCCTGCGAGCAGTTCGGCAGCTGGCGCGACCAGCTCGGTCTCGCAGTACCGCCGGTGCGCGTCGACCTGACCACTCATCTGACCCAGGATCCCGACCTGGTGGCGGTGGTACACGGCGCTCTGAAGGCGTGCCAGCTCCGGCCGGAGGACATCCAACTCGGGATGCCGGTGGAGGTAGTCGTGGCCGGGCACGGTGACGCGGAGGACAACGTGGGCACGCTGGCCGACATCGGGGTGCACACCACGCTCATCAGGTTTGGTCAGGCGGTCGGGAACCTGGCCCTGCTGGAATCCCTGCCGGCCCAGGGGGTGGAACTGGCCGGCCGGTTGGTGCACTTGGCCGCGCAGCCCGACTCGGTGATGCACGCCGCCCTGGCCGGCCTGGTGCCCTTGATGCGCCGCACCGGCACCACCGTCGTTGTCGCCGGCATCGACAGCGTGGAGCAGGTGGACTGGTGGCGTCAGATCGGAGCCGACTCCGCGCGCGGCACCGCGTTCGCCCCGCCAGTTGCCCCGCAGGCCATACCTGGCCTGTTGGGCTCGTAACAGTGTGATGGCACCGAAACGCCACTCACGAGCGGAGTGCCTGCGCCAGCAGGTACTCCGCCTCTAGCCGCACCGGGCCGCCGTCGGGTGACGCGTGCCGCTCGATCGCGGCGACCATCTCGTCGGCCCGATCACCGGCCGCCTGCTTGGCGGCGACGTGGGATGGCGCGTGCGCGGTGAGGAACGCGGTCATCGCCGCGCCGGAATCGAAATGCCAGGGCAGCGACCAGCGCTCGATCCGCACCTCGGTGAACCCGGTGGTGGTGAACCTGCGTTCCAGCACTTGAGCATCGCCCCAGCTCAGCACGTCGGGGGCGGCCGGGTCGGGTGGCACGAATTCCCGGACGATGCGGGACCGCTCGGCTATCGAGCCGTCGACAGTCCACGCCGTGAGGCCGAGCCGCCCACCGGGCACCAGCACCCGGCGCAGCTGCGTCAGGGCCACCTCGGGGTGCGGCGCGAAGATCACGCCGAACGCGGAGAGGGCGACGTCCACGGTGGCGTCGGGCAGCGGCAGGTCCTCGACGTCGGCCTCGATCCACTCCACCCCGGGCCCGGTGCGCTCCCGGCCCAGCTGCACCATCCGCGGGGCGAGGTCGCAGGCCGTGACCTGAGCGCCGCGCGCGGCGGCTCGCACCGCGACATTGCCGGTACCGGCCGCGACGTCGAGGACGCGATCGCCCGCGCCCGGTGCGGCCGCGTCGACCAGCGCGGCCGACGCCGGATCGAGCAGCTGCGCGAGACCGGAGTAGTCGGCCAACCCCCACAGCGCCGCCGTGGCGGCCTGCCGGTCGTCTTGAGTCACGCCGCGCTGCGCAGTGTCGCCAGTTCGCGGGCCAGATCACGGCACGACGTGTCGCGCCGGGCCGCAGCGGCCTCCTGCAGCGGCGCAAGCCCATCCCGCGTCGACGCCGAGCGGAGGTCCTTGGCCAGGCTGATCGCCTGCTTGGCGGTATGCAGACCGGAACGCAGTTCGCCGCACCGCAGCTGCGCGGTCGCGAGATAGCCGAAATGGTGCATTTTGCAGGTCACCATGTGGCTCACCCCCTCCCCCGTCGCGGCCAGGGTCGCAGCGGCGCTGTCGAAGCGACCGAGCGCAAGGTGTGTGCGGCCTTCGACGTGCGGCAGCGCGATCGCGAAATATTTCCACGGTCGGGGTTCGTCGCTGGCCGCCTGATAGGTATCGCGGGCCCGACGCAGTGCGGCCAAGGCCTCGCCCGCCAGGCCGAGCAGTCCTAACGCCAACGCGCCGTGGTACTCGACCAGCGCTCGGGGTAGCGGGCTCGGGGCGGTCGCCGCGCCGAGCTGGAATAGCTTCAGCGCCTCATTCGGCTCAACGTCCAGCTCCATCCACCCGAGGCTGTCTAGGCTCACCACCGCCCTGAGTAGGTCGCCCGCGGCCCCGGCACAGTCCATGCTTCGTATGTGATGTTGGCGGGCGAGGTCGCGCAACCCGGCATCCGCGGCCGCGTACCCAGCGGCGCGGTGCGTATCGGCTAGCGCGACCAGTAGCCGTTGCCGAACCGGCTCGCTCATGGCGGCACCCAGCAGCGCCTCGCTGGCGCGGGCGTGCGCGGTGAGTGCGTCGGCCATCGGGATGCCACCGAGATCGCCGGTGAGCTGGTCGAGCTGCTTCGTTGTAATCTCCACCTGCTCGATGTCGGCGGACCCGATCAGGCGCGGCACCGGGGTCGGGGCGTGCTCGACGCGGATCGGATCCGCGGCACCGAATACGGGTTTGCCGCACAGCAGGGTGGCGGCATGCCGGAGCAGATTGCCGTTGCGCTCATCCGCGCTCGTCGCATCGTCGGACACCGCCGGCTCCGGTCCGAGGTCGGGGTTGTACGCCAGGCCCATCCAGCCCCGCGGCACTCCCAGCCCGTCCGCGATCCGTTCCAGCAGCGCGGCGGACTGCACCTGGCGGCCGGAGATGATCTCGGAGACCTCCGGCTGTCGCTGCCCGGTGGCGCGCGCAATGTGCAGCTGGCTCACACCGGCGTCGCGCAGTATGCGGAACACTGCGGTGATATCCCGCAGCGCCAGCGCGTGCCTGGCGGGAGCGCCGGTGAGCAGGTCTGCCAACTCAGCCATCGTGTCCTCCGGGCTCGTATCAGCGGTTACTTGCGGTGAGAAGTTACCTGCAGTTGCCACCTGATGAGGGGGTCTCGCGAATTGTAGCTAGGCAAGTACATTCGGTTGGTCAGGCAAAGACACCGGAGGTTCGCCATGCCCACGATTGATACGTTGCAGCCGCTCGCCACGTTCTGTGGTGAGTGTGGCTGCGGTTGCCCGCAGCTTTTCGTTGACGAATCCGCCCCTTCCGAGCAGCGCATCGTGCTCACCGATGACTTCGGCTCCCGGGTCCGGATGAGCGCCGAGCAGTTCGGAGACCTGCTCGCCCAAGCAAAGAGCGGGGCACTGGATACCGTCGTCTGATCCCCGCACCGGGGCAGGAGTTCCGCCCGGCGCTGGCGCCCGTTCACCCCGGGCGTCAGCGCTACGCTCACACCAGTTGCTTGTCCAGGTAGCACCATCGCCAGCTCTCGCCAGGCTCGGCGGACTGCATCACCGGGTGGTCGCTGCGGTAGTAGTGCACAGTGGCGTGCCGGTGCGGGCTGGAATCGCAGCACGCCACGTGCCCGCAGCTCAGGCACATCCGCAGATGCGCCCACACCGACTCGCCCAGCGCGGTGCAGTCGCTGCACGCTGCCAGGTCCGACGGCTCGGGCGCCGGGCTGGGTAGCTGCGCCACGTGTTCACAGGTCATCGCTGATACCTCCTTGCGCTGATCTCTCACAGTGCATCCTGGCTGTATGGACGGTCTACCGCTGATCCTGCTGGTGCTCGGCGCTCTCGCGGTGACCGCGGTAAGCCGCCGGTTCAGTCTGCCCGCGCCGCTGGCGCTGGTCGTCGCCGGCTTGGCCATCTCCGCGATTCCCGGGGTCCCGGACTACCAGCTCCATCCAGATCTGGTGCTGTACGCCATCCTGCCGCCGCTGCTGTACTCCGCCGCGCTGGACAGCTCGGCCATCCAGATCAGGGCGAACATCCGGCCGATCGCGCTGCTGGCCGTCGGGCTGGTGCTGTTCACCACCGCGGGCGTCGGGCTGGTCGCCTGGTGGTTGGTGCCCGGACTGCCGCTGCCCGCCGCGTTGGCGCTCGGAGCCGTGGTCGCGCCGCCCGATGCGGTGTCCGCGGTAGCCATCGGGCGGCGCCTCGGGCTACCCCGGCGGGTGATGACGGTGCTCGCCGGGGAGAGCCTGTTCAACGATGCCACCGCGCTCACCGCGTTGCGGGTTGCGGTAGCGGCAGGCGTCGGAGCCGGCTTCTCGCTCTGGTCAGGCCTGGGCGAGTTCCTGCTCGTCGGGGTGGGTGGCGTGGCGCTGGGTGCGGTGCTGGGCCGGGTGGTACACCAGGTGCGGTTGCGGTTGCGTGACGCCAGGCTGGAGAGCGCGGTGGGCCTGGTGGTGCCGTTCGCGGCCTACGCCCTGGCCGAACAGGTGCACTTCTCCGGGGTGCTCGCGGTGGTGGTGACCGGGCTGTATCTGGGCCACCATGCCCCCCAGGCCGGCTACGCCACTCGGTTGCAGGACCTGGCGGTGTGGCGGGCCGCGGACACCGTGCTCGAGGCGTTCGTCTTCGCGCTGATCGGGTTGCAGCTGCCGGCAGTGGTGCGCGGTGTGGATGACGTCGGCCCGCTGCTGGTCGGCGCGGCCGCTGTGCTCGCCACGGTGATCCTGGCCAGAGCGGTCTGGGTGTTCCCGGCGACCTACCTGCCGCGCGCGCTGTTCAGCCGGGTGAGTGCGCGCGACCCGGCGCCGGCGTGGCAGGTTCCGGCGGTGATCTCTTGGGCCGGGATGCGCGGGGTGGTCACCTTGGCTGCGGCGTTCTCGATCCCGCTGGTCACCGACTCCGGTGCCCCGTTCCCGGGCCGGGCCGAGATCATCTTTGTGGCGTTCTGCGTCACCGTCGCAACCCTGCTGCTGCACGGCCTCACGCTGCCCTGGGTGATCCGCCGCCTCGGGGTCGAGGGCCGCGAGTCCCACGGCGACGCGCTGGCCGAAGCGGAGGCGATCCACGCCGCGACGCAGGCCGCCCTGGCCCGGTTGGAGATCGCATCGGACGGGGCACCGCAGTCGGTGACCACCCGGTTGCGCAAGGCTGCCGAGCACCGTAGCCACGGAGTCTGGGAGCGGCTGGGGCGCCCGGAAACCGAGCTCGGCGAGGCCCCCAGCGTCATCTACCGCCGGTTGCGGCTGGAGATGCTCGCGGCAGAGCGAGAGACGCTGATCTCATTTCGCGACGCCGGCCGCATCGACGACGACGTACTCTCCCGCACCCTCCACGAACTAGACCTGGAGGAGGCCATGCTGAGCCGCTGACTCATGCCCTGCCCGCGCCATTCGAAGCCGAATAGTGGTGTTACGGCGCGTTAGGGCGTGCGAAGCGCGATCGTCTGGTCGCGGCCGGGGCCGACTCCGATCGCGGAGATCCGGGCACCGCATAGCTCCTCCAGGCGCGCGACGTAGGCGCGGGCGTTGGCTGGTAGCTGGTCGAGGGTGCGGCACCGGGACAGGTCCTCCCACCAGCCGGGTAACTCTTCGTACACCGGCACCGCGTGGTGCAGGTCGGTCTGGGTCATCGGCATCTCGTCGGTACGCTTGCCGTCGACCTCATAGGCCACGCAGACCGGCACTGTGTCCAGGCCGGCGAGGACATCCAGTTTGGTCAGGAAGAAGTCGGTGATCCCGTTCACCCGGGCCGCGTAGCGCCCGATCACCGCGTCGAACCAACCGACCCGCCGAGGTCGTCCGGTGGTGACCCCGATCTCCCCGCCGGCCTTGCGTAGCCGCTCGCCCATGGCGTCGTGCAGTTCGGTGGGGAACGGGCCCGAGCCGACCCGCGTGGTGTAGGCCTTGAGGATCCCGACCACGGCGGTGATCTTCGTGGGGCCGATGCCCGAACCGGCGCAGGCGCCGCCCGCGGTCGGGTTGGAGGAGGTGACGAACGGGTAGGTGCCGTGATCGACGTCGAGCAGGGTGCCTTGGCTACCCTCCAGCAGCACCGTCTCACCGCGCCGTAGCGCCTGGTCGAGCAGCAACCGGGTGTCGGCGATCCGGTGCGCGAAGTGCCCGCCCTGACCGAGCACGGTGTCCACCACCTGCTCGGCGTCCAGCGCGCGCCGGTTGTAGACCTTGACCAACACCTGGTTCTTGAACTCCAGCGCAGACTCGACCTTCTGCCGCAGGATCTTCTCGTCGAGCAGGTCCTGGGCCCGCACCCCGACCCGGGCCACCTTGTCCTGGTAGGCGGGACCGATGCCGCGCCCAGTGGTGCCGATCTTGGCTTTGCCCAGGTAGCGCTCGGTGACTCGGTCGATCGCGACGTGATACGGCATGATCAAGTGTGCGTCTGCGGAGATCAGCAGCCGCTCGGTGTCCACGTTTCTGGCTTCAAGGCCGGCCAGCTCGTCGAGCAGCACGCCGGGATCCACCACGACGCCGTTGCCGATGACGTTGGTCACCCCCCGGGTGAGGATGCCCGACGGGATGAGGTGCAGCGCAAAGTTCTGCCCGTCGGGCAGCACCACGGTGTGGCCCGCGTTGTTGCCCCCCTGGTAGCGCACCACCCACTGGACCCGTTCGCCGAGCAGGTCGGTGGCTTTGCCTTTGCCCTCGTCGCCCCACTGGGCGCCGATCAGCACGATCGCCGGCATGTGGTACTCCAACAACGGTGGGGATTTGCCGCGCTGCTGCGCTGACCGAGCGTAGACCCAGGAGGTGGATGTGGCCGGGGCTGTGGTGCTGACCTGCGGGTCCGCCCGGTGGCCCGGTGCTGGGGAGGCTGGGGTCGTGGCCGCGGCGCGTCCTGGGCGCGAGGAGCTCGACGAGCCGCTGGCCGGGCTGGACGGTCGTCGTCTCGTGGTCTGCGGCACCGACGCCGACCTGGCCGCGGTGCTGCTGCGGCTGCTGCGCACCTCGCTACTTGGGGTGGTGCCGGTGGGCTATGTGCCTTCCTCGGCGACGTCGGTGGTGGCCCGGCTCTGGGGCCTGCCGGTGGTGCCCGCGGCGGCGGCCTCGCTCGCGCTGCGGGGTGAGCCGGATCGGGTGCCACTGGTGCGTGACGACGCGGGTGGTGTCCTCGTGGGGCTCGGCGTGGTGCGGCCGCTGCACGGTGTGGCCTACTGCGACGACGAGGTGGTGTTGCGCGGGCAGGCTTCCCGGCTGGAGGTGGTGCCGGACCGTGCGCACGGGTTGGCGGTCCGGGTGGTGCGCCGCGGACTGCTCGGGCGCCGGGTTGTGCGCCAGGCCGCCGGGCGTGCCGTGCAGCTGGGCTGCGCACCCACCGACGTGTGGCGCGACGGCGTCGCTTCCCACACCACCGACCGCTGGACCTGGTATCGCCACACCGAGGACTGGCAGCTGGTTCGGCGCCCAAGCTAACCCCCACCCCGGCGTGTCCGGCCCTCGTGCCCGGTGTGTCGCGCCCTCGTGCACGGTCGCTCAGCGGTCAGGGCAGCCCGAGGGCACTGGCCGCGGCCGGATCGCATTCGTCGAGGAAGTCCCGGCACCGCAGAGCCTCGTGGTCCTCGCCGATCTCGGCGGCCGCTCGGGCCAGCGCGGCCAGTGCTCGCAGAAAGCCCCGGTTGGGGACATGTGACCACGGCACCGGCCCGTGACCCTTCCAACCGGCGCGGCGGAGCTGGTCGAGGCTGCGGTGGTAGCCGGTGCGGGCGAATGCGTAGCCGGCAACGGCGTCGCCCTCGTCGAGGGCCCGTTCGGCCAGTGCCGCCCAGGCGGCGGGGAACTCAGGGTGCGCCGCGGCCGCCGTCGCCGGGTCGTTCGCCTCCGCGAGAGCCGCCTCCGCGTCGGGCTGCTCGGGCAGCAGCGTCGGGGTGGGTCCCAGCAGGTTGCCGTGCACGCTCATCGCTTCGTCCTCCTGTGGTGCTGCAAACCCCTCAGCCGGTGGGTCCGCGCGCACCCGTCGGCCGGGGTTGGTAGTCGTTAAGTGCAGTGGTGACGGGGGTTGGTGGCTCTTGAAGAGCCCCTAACCGGCCAGGGTGCGGCCCGCGGAGCGGAGGTCCTCGCAGGCCTGCGCGACCCGGGCGGCCATCGACTGCTCGGCCACCTTGAGGTAGGAGCGCGGGTCGTAGACCTTCTTGTTGCCGACCTCGCCGTCAACCTTGAGCACCCCGTCGTAGTTGGTGAACATGTGGGTCGCGATCGGGCGGGTAAAGGCGTACTGGGTGTCGGTGTCGACGTTCATTTTGATCACCCCGTACGAGAGTGCCTGGTGGATCTCCGCCAGCTGGGAACCGGATCCGCCATGGAATACCAGGTCCAGCGGCTGGGAGCCGGCAGGCAGACCCAGCTTGCGGGCGGCGACCTCCTGTCCCATCTGCAGGATCTCCGGGCGAAGCTTCACGTTGCCCGGTTTGTACACACCATGCACATTGCCGAACGTCGCGGCCAGCAAGTAGCGGCCCGGCTCGCCGCCATCGAGGGCATCGACGGTGTGCTCGAAGTCCTCAGCCGTGGTGTAGAGCTTCTCATTGATGTCGTTGGCGACGCCGTCCTCCTCACCGCCCACGACACCGATCTCCACCTCCAGGATGATCTTGGCCTTGACGCAGGCGTCGAGCAGCTCCGCGGCGATGGCCAGGTTGCGGTGCAATTCGGTGGCCGAGCCGTCCCACATGTGGGACTGGAACAGCGGGTTCTCGCCACGGGCCACCCGCTCCTGGGAGATCGCGATCAGCGGCCGGACGAAGGTGTCGAGCTTGTTCTCGGGGCAGTGGTCGGTGTGCAACACGACGTTGACCGGGTACTTCGCGGCTACCACCTGCGCGAACTCGGCCATCGCTACCGAGCCGATGACCATGTCTTTGACCTTGCCGCCTGAAGCGAACTCCGACCCACCCGTGGAAAGCTGCACGATGCCGTCACTCTCGGCCTCAGCGAACCCGCGCAGTGCCGCGTTCAGCGTCTCCGATGAGGTCACGTTGATTGCTGGGAAGGCGAACTGGTCGGCCTTCGCGCGGTCCAGCATCTCGCTGTAGACCTCGGGTGTTGCGATGGGCATGGTGGCTGACCTCCAGGTACTCGCTAATGGGGTTGTGCCGCAGTATGGCTCACCCGCCCGCCCAGAGGCGATCGGACGGTCGCGGTGTCTGCCTGATGTGCCCGCAAGTACGTTTCTCGGGTGGCCCCCGATGAACCGCTGGACCGTGTGACTGTGCAGCAGTCGGTCGAGACGACCCTCGGCCACCTGCGGGTGCTCGACGCTGGACCGGACACCGCGACGGCCCCTGCCGTCGAGGCACCGCTGACCCTGGAAGACCTCTATCGCCAGCACCGGATGCGGCTGGTTCGTCTGGCGATCCTGCTGGTGGACGAACCGGCCACCGCTGAGGACGTCGTGCAGGAGGCCTTCACCGGGCTGCACCGGCACTGGTCGGGACTGCGCGACGAGGCAGCCGCGCTGGGTTATCTGCGCACCGCGGTGGTCAACGGCTCCCGTTCGGTGCTCCGCCGTCGTAAGACCGCCCGCGGCTACGTCCCACCACACCAGGCCAACGCGCGCTCGGCGGAGTCGCTGGCGATGCTCACCACCGAGCACCAGGAGGTGGTGGTGGCGCTGGGTCAGCTGCCACCGCGGCAACGCGAGGTGCTGGTGTTGCGCTACTACGGGGGCATGAGCGAGGCGGAAATCGCGGCGGCCACCGGAGTCAGCCGCGGCACGGTGAAATCCAGCGCCAGCCGCGCCCTAGACGCCCTGCAACGCATCCTGGAGCAGCGGTGACCCCCGCCGCCGTCGCCGCAGCCGCATTGCGCGGGCTCAACGGGGTTATTCGGCTGCTGTTTGCCACGCTGCGCCCGCTGAATGCGGTTGCGTCTGCGGAGGTGGCGCGGTGACGGTGGATCGGCGGTTGGCTGCGGCGCTGCGGGCTCAGGCCTCCGGGCTGGGTGCCGCGGCACCGGTACCGGCCCGTCGCCGACCGGCACGACACCGGTCGGGGTTGCCGGCCTGGATGGTGCTCACCCTTGCGGTGCTGCTCGGGGCCATGGCAGGCGGGCTGGCGGGGGTGGTCAGCATCTGGTGAACCAGGTCCGGCAACGCAGCCCGGTGGCAGCAGGTGCACAGCCGGTCACAGGTGGTTGCCGGGTACCGTGTCAGCGTGCCGCTCTCCCTCGCCGCCACGTCGCTGGCCCTCGGCCCGTCCTGGCTGGATCCCGAGCAGTTGCTGCGGATGCTGGGCCCCTACGTGCTGGTGGGCCTATGCCTGATCATCTTCGCTGAGTGCGGCCTGCTCATCGGGTTCTTCCTGCCGGGCGATTCGTTGCTGTTCACCGCCGGGCTGTTTGTCGCCAATGGCTTCATCGGGACCCCGATCTGGCTGGTCTGCCTGCTGCTCACCGTATGTGCGGTGGTGGGCAACGCCGTCGGCTACCTGATCGGCTTCACGGTCGGGCCTGCGCTTTTCAACCGCCCGGATTCCCGGCTGTTCAAGCGTGAGCACGTGGACAAGACGCACGCCTTCTTCGAGACCTACGGGCCGCGGGCCATCGTGCTGGGCCGTTTCGTGCCTATCGTGCGGACCTTCATCACCGCGATCGCGGGGGTGGGCCGGATGGATCCCCGCAGGTACTTCACCTACTCGGTCATCGGTGGTGTCGCCTGGGCCACCGGGGTCACCCTGCTCGGCTTCTGGCTGGGCCGGATCACCTTCGTCAAGGAGAACGTGGAGCTGATCCTCATCGGCATCGTCGTGCTGTCGGTCCTGCCGATCCTTATCGAGGCCATCAAGGCCCGCAGGCAGAGCCGACCGACCGCGGGCACCGGGAGGTGAACCTGTGGATCGCCCCAGCCGTAGCATCAGGCTGATCGCTGCCGGAGCAGTGCTGGGCGCGCTGGCGACGCTGGCGGTGGCCGCAATGCCGACGAGGCCGGGTGCCCTGCTCACCGTCGCTGCGCCAGATCCGGTCACCGCGACCAGCGCGCAGCCGCTGCGCGCTCCGGTGCACACCTGCCTGACCTGGCGCAAGGCCGACGCCGTCGACGCGAGCCAGGTGAGCTGCCAGCAACCGCACCTGTTCGAGGTCACCGGAACGCTGGAACTCCTCGACTTCGACGCCGACGCCGCCTACCCCGACCCGGCGCGCTGGCAGCAGCTGGTGACCGAGCGCTGCACTGAGCGCACCACTGCGGCGCTGGCCGACCGCTTCGACCCGTTCGGCCGGTTCACCGTGGGGGCGATCAAACCCAGCGAGGCGGGCTGGCTGCGCGGGGAACGGACGCTGCGCTGCGGGGTGCAGACCGCCGGCCGCACTGGAACGCTGTTCGCCTCCACTGGCAGCGTGCTGCAGCAGGACCAGTCCGACGTGCATCCCCCCGGCGTCTGCCTGGGCAACGACGGCAAGGCCGTGGGTGACCCGGTCGACTGCGCGGATTCCCATGCTGTGGAGATGGTCGGCGTGGTCGATCTCAAGGACGCCTTCCCCGATGGATACCCCGACGAAGCCGCGCAGGACCGGGTGTTGAACACCGAGTGCACCCGGCTGGCCAAGGAATTCGCCGGCGGACCTGCGGAGGCCGCGAACAAAGGACTCACGCTGTTCTGGGAGACCCTGCGCCCGGAAAGCTGGCGGGCCGGGAGTACCCGGGTGGACTGCCGGCTCGGCGCATTCCTGCCGGACCGATCCGGATTCGCCCCGGTCACCGGCAGCGTGAAGGGGGAGGTAGAGGTGGGCAAGCAACCCGCACCGGCCGCTCCGAAAGCCGTCGGGCCGCCGCCCGTGGAGGGACCTCCGGTGGCCCCGGTCGAGGCTGCGGACCCCGCTGGGCCCTGATGGGCGCTTGGTTGGAGATGGGTACCTGGTTCTGATGGGCACCTGGTGCAGCGCCGACAGGTTCGACGAACTTGTGGCTGAGGCTTTGGACCTCATCCCCGTCCAGCTCGCCGAGGCGATGGACAACGTGGTGGTGCTGGTGGAGGCCAGGAATCCTGACGATCCCGGGCTGCTCGGTCTGTACGAGGGCATCGCGCTCACCGTGCGGGACTCCAGCTACGGCGGGGTGCTGCCCGACCGGATCACCATCTACCGTGACGCGCTGCTCGATGTCTGCAGCGACGAGCAGGAGCTGGTGGACGAGGTCGCGGTGACCGTGGTGCACGAGGTGGCGCACCACTTCGGGATCCCCGAGCACAGGCTGCACGAACTCGGCTGGGGCTAGATCCAACTGCTGGCCTGGCTGAGCACGTTCACGGATCGCAACCGATACCGTCTACGACGTGCCCGACGGTCCTGGCTCGACGCGGACCACCGCGGCGGTGGACGCCAGCCGCAGCGACGACGAGACCGTCATCGCCCAGGACGAGGAGCGACCCGCCCGCCGGATCACCGGCCCGGTCGCCGCCGGGGTAACCGCGGCCAGCGCGCTGATCGCGGTGTCCGTGCTCTACCAGGTGTTCTGGCCGCTGGCCCAGGGCAACCAGTTCTCGCTCATCCTGTTCCTGGCCTCGACGCTGCCGCTGGTGTTCCTGTGCTACCGCTCGGGTATCCGGGGACGACCCGGGTTCTCCGGCAGCGACAACCCCACCGTCGCGGACTATGTGCTCGCGGCGCTGGCGTTGGCGGTCTGCCTCTACCCCGTGCTTCCAGTAGAGCTCGGGACCGGCGGTGGCGGCTTCGATGCGTTCCTGGACCGTCAGGGCGTCCTGGCCGCACCGGACGTGCTGGCCGGAGCCGTGCTGCTGCTTCTGGTGCTGGAGGCCTGCCGACGGACCACCGGGTGGGTGCTGCCCGCGGTCTGCCTGCTGTTTCTGGCTTACGCCTACTACGGCGGCCTGGTGCCGCAGAACTGGTCGATCGCACACCTTGGCCTGAACTTCGACGAGATCGTCAACGCACTGTACAACGATGCATCCGGCTTCTACGGCGTGCCGCTGGATGTGGCGGCGAGCTACATCGTGCTGTTCGCGATCTACGCCGCGCTGCTGGATCTGTCCGGGGCGGGCCGGTTTTTCATCGAGCTCTCACTGGCGGCGTTCGGGCGCTCCCGCGCCGCGCCGGGCCGGACTGTCGCACTGTCCGGGTTCCTGCTCGGCACGGTGTCCGGCTCGGGCGCGGCGACCACGGTCAGCCTCGGTTCGGTGACCTGGCCGATCCTGCGCCGCGCAGGCTATCCGGCCGAGCACGCAGGCGGGATGCTGGCCGCAGCGGGAATCGGCGCGATCCTCTCGCCGCCCACACTCGGCGCTGCGGCCTTCATCATCGCCGAGTACCTGCAGGTGTCCTACCTGCAGGTACTGCTGTGGGCGATCATCCCGACGCTGCTGTACTACCTGGGCATCCTGCTCGCCGTCGAGATAGACGCCCGGCGCCTCGGGACCGAGGCGGTCGACGTGACGACGGCGTCGCCGTGGCGGTTGCTCGCCCGCTTCGGTTACCACTTCATCTCGCTGGCCGTGATCGTGCTGTTCCTCGCGCTGGGCATCCCGCCGTTCACCGCGGTGGTCTATGCGTGCGGGGTGCAGCTGGTGCTGTCGTTCCTGGACCGCCGCCACGCGCTCACCCCACGCCGGCTCTACGCCGCGCTGGCGGCCGGGGTGCGCAGTGTGCTGCCGGTGGTCGCGGTGTGCGCGGCCGCCGGGATCATCACCTCGACCATCGCCAAGACCGGCCTCGGCCTGCAACTGTCCTCGGTCCTGGTCGGCGCTGCGCAAGCCATCACGGACAACCCGACCGGCGTGCTGATCGCCACCGTCGTGCTCGCCGCGGTGGCCGTCGCCCTGTTGGGGTTGGCGGTGCCGGTGACTGCGTCGTTCATCATCGCCTGGGTGATCATCGGCCCGGCGCTGATGAGCCTGGGGGTGGCGCCACCGGAGGCGGCGATGTTCCTCTTCTACTTCGCGGTGCTCTCCGAGGTCACCCCGCCCACCGCGCTGGCCGCTGTCGCGGCGTCCGCGATCACCGGGGGCCGGGTGATGGCCACCATGATGCAGGCCGCCAAGTACGCGTTGCCGGCGTTCCTGGTGCCGTTCGCCTTCGTGCTCACCAGCAACGGCGCTGCCCTGCTCACCCGCGGCTCACCAGGGACCATCCTGTGGACGGCCGCGATCTCAGCGGTCGCGGTGGCCGCACTGGCGGTGGCCACCGGCGGCTGGCTGATCCGCCCGGCCGGGTGGGCGGAACGGGTCCTGTGCTTGGCGGCCGCGCTGTTGCTGCTCTACTTGGAGCCGGCCACGATCGCCGTCGGAGCGGGCCTGCTGGCCGCCGCCGTCGTGATCCACCTGCTGACGTCCCGAGCACCGAGGGGTACTGGATGACGCTGCACCGATCCGCGTGGGCGTTGCTCGTCGCTGCGCTGGCCGTGATCAGCCTGGTGGCCTGCGGTGGCCGCCAGCAGACCGCCGGCCCGGGTGACGGCGCCGGATGCGAGATCACCGCGGATCGCCGGATCAGCATCGCGACCGGCAACACCGGCGGCGTCTACTACGTCCTCGGCGGGGCGTTCGCCGAGGCAGTGAGCTCGGCCACCAGCGGAAAGCTCAAGGCCACCGCCGCCGAGACCGGCGCCTCGGTGCAGAACATCCAGCAAGTCGTCGCGGGCAACTACCAGGTGGCGTTCTCGCTGGCCGACACCGCCGCCGACGCGGTCAACGGGACTGGGTCCTTCGCGGGCACCCCAGCGCCGATCAGGGCGCTGGCCCGGCTCTATCCCAACTTCAGCCAGGTCGTGGTCCGCTCCGACTCCGGCGTCACCACCCTGGCCGACCTGCGGGGCAAGCGGGTATCGACCGGGTCACCGAAGTCCGGTACCGAAGTGATCGCCAACCGGATGCTGGCCGCCGCCGGGCTGAATCCGGACACGGATCTGGCTGCCCAGCGGCTCGACATCGGCACCAGCGTCGACGGGATGAAGGACGGCACGATCGATGCCATGTTCTTCTCCGGGGGGCTGCCCACACCCAACATCACCGACTTGTTCACCAGCCTCGGCGACAAGGTCCGACTGCTCGACACGTCCGCCGTGCTGGGTGCGTTGCGGGAGATCAACCCCGTCTACGACGTGGCCACCATCCCCGCCTCGACCTACCCGAACGCGACCGATACCCAGACCATCGTGGTGCCGAACCTGCTGGTCGTACCGGAAAGCCTGGATAACGCCACCGCATGCGTGCTGACCAAGACCCTCTTCGAGCGCCAGACCAACCTCGTCGCGGTCAACCCGGCCGCCGAGAACATCACCCTGCAGCAGGCCCGCAAGACCGGCCCGGTCCCACTGCACCCCGGCGCCAACCAGGCCCTGGACACCCTCGGCGCCCCCTAACCCCGCGTGTCCGTCTCTCGTGCACGCTGTGTCCGCCTTCCGTGCACGGCGTCGTGCTTGGTAGGTAGCGCCCATCGCCACGCTAGCCCAGCTCGATGTCGTCCCAGCGCAGGCAGCGCCAGCTATCCTCGTCGGCCTCCAGCAGCACGGTCGCGGCATTGGGTAACAGGCGCGGCCCAGCGAATGAGCCGTCGATGTTGCTCGCCAGCGCCACGATGGCCAGCCGGGTCGCGGCGCCGTGGCTGACCAGTACTGCGGTGCCGCCAGGATGGGCCGCGCGGATCGCCGCGACGTCGGGAAGGTAGCGGTCCAGCACCTGGCTGCCCGACTCACCGCCGGGAAGTGCCGCCCCGAGGTCACCGCAGTGCCAGGCGTGGTACATCTCGTGCAGCGCGCGGTGGTCCTCCGGCTGCTGCCGTCCCTCGAGATCACCGACGGCCACCTCGTGCACCCCGTCAAGGACCTGCGCGGTCAGGCCGTGCCGCGCCGCGACAGGCTCCGCGGTCTGCTGGGAACGCAGTGCCCGGCTGGCATACACCGCAACCACGGATTCGCCGGCCAGCCGCTCGGCCAGCTCGGCGGCTTGCCGATGACCCTCCTCGGTCAGTGGGTGCCCCGGCAGGCGGGTGTCCAGGATGCCCTCGGCGTTGGCCGTGGTCTGCCCGTGCCTGGCCAATACCAGACGCAGTGGCGTCATGCACTCCGCCCGGCGCGCACCGCGGTGAGCCACTCACGGGCGGCGGCGAACCCGGCTGGGTCCGGGCCGGGACGGGATGCACCGGTTCGAGGATAGGAGCCCAGGAAGCGGACCCAGGTGCACCGCCGATGCAGCTCGGCCAGCGCGTTCCCGACCGCGTCCTCGGCCACGTGACCCTCGCAGTCCAGGAAGAACTGGTATTCGCCCAGCTTGCACTTCATCGGCCGGGACTCGATCCGGGTGAGGTTGATCCCGCGCAGGGCGAACTCGGCGAGCACCTCGAGTAGCGCCCCAGGCCGGTCGACGGCCATCGCGACCAGCGAGGTGCGGTCCGCGCCGGTGGGCGGCGGGACCGCTCCGGGATGGCGCAACAGCAGGAAGCGGGTCATCGCATCGTCCTGGTCGTGCACCCCGCTGGCCAGTTCGGTCAGCGGGTAGTGCCGCACCGCGACCGGGGCGCACACCGCGGCGTCGGCCTGGCCGTCGAGCACCGCGATCGCAGCCGCCGACGTGGAGGGGGTCAGCACCGTCGCCGCGCTCGGCAGGTGCGTAGCGACCCAGGTCCGGACCTGGGCAGCGGCGTGCGGGTGGGTGGCTACGGTGCGGACGTCCACCGCGCTGGTACCCGGACGGACCAGCACGCTGAACCGGATCGGCAGCACGGTCTCTGCCACCGCAAGCACCGGCTCGCCCGTTGCCATCGCATCGAGGGTGGCCGGCACGGAGCCCTCCACCGAGTTCTCCACCGGCACGCACGCTGCGTCCACCTCGCCGGCCCGCAGCGCGGCGATCGCCGCGTGCACCGACACCGCGGAACGCAACTCGTCACCGGGGGTCAGGACGTGAGCTGCCTGCTCGGCGAAGGTGCCCTCGGGCCCGAGGTAGGAGGTGACGGCCATGGCGCGAGCCTACGAGGTACCCGGGAGGCGTACACACCGTGCACCAGGTGCGGACACGCCGGGGGGCTCGGGGTTTAACGCCGGGGGTCTTGGGGTTTAACCCCGGGATGCGCGGCGGGGTGTGGGGTTTGGGAGCAGTCCCAGGCGGATCAGGTCGGCTATCGGCCCGGTCAGCGACATCGACCCGTAGCAGGCGAACACGTCGCGGACGATCCGCGAGCTGTCCTGGGACAGCGCGCCGGCCTCGGCGGCCAACGCTGCCGCGTCGGTGCAGCGCAGCGCCTCGTGCACGCCTGCGCCTGATATCGAGCGGGCGGTGCCGACGAGCACGTTGAGCAGACCGTGGTGGGTCAGCCCGGTGCGGTCGTCGTAGTGGCGGACCGCATGGTGCAGCCCGGCGGTGGCCTTGAACGGCTGGCCGGTGCCGGTTGCGATGGCCAGGAAATCAGCCACCTCGTCGATGCTGGGAAACGACTCCGCGGAGGCACCGCCGCAGCGCAGCTTGGGCCAGCAGCCGGCCTCGGCGACCCGGCGCACGCCGTCCAACCAATCTGGCCGTCCGCGGCGTGGCTCCACGACCCGGACCACGTCGTCGGGCACGAACTCGGTGAGCTGCACCAGCCAGTTGGCGTCCACATCCGACGGTGCCGGCACCTCGATCATCCGGAGGTCCAGGAGATTGCCGTTGTCCAGCGCGGTGGAGATTGCCTTGGGCAGGCCCCCCAGCCCGGTGTTGGCAACCAGTGACAAGGCCACCGGTTGCGCGGGCGGTACTTTGCGCAGGGCGGTGACCAGCGCGCCGAGTCGTGAGGTCGGGCACAGCAGGAAACCGACCACCCCCGCGTACGGCTCGCGGCGGGCGGCGAGGTGCGTCGCAACGACATCGACCAGGCTCGTCACCGACGGAGGGAACAGCGCCGCGTCGTCGACCAGCCTGGCAAGCAGGGGTGGGACGCCTCGCGGGCCGGAGGCATGCAGCTTCAGCACCGTTGACACCCGTCGCACCTTAGTGGCGGTCTATTCGGCGCTCAGGATGGCCCGCACCTCACGGGTCACGCTGCGCTCGGCGACGAAGGACATCAGTGGGATCGTGCCGGCCAGCGCCACCAGCACCATCCGCCCTGGCCGCCACCGCACCGAGGTACCCAGCAGCACGGTGCTGACGAGATAACCCATGTAGAGAAATCCGTGCACCGGTCCGCTCCAGACGAGCCGCTCGTCGGCGAAGCCGTAGCGCAGCACCATGGACAGCGTGAGCACGAGCAGCATCACGCCGGTGGCGTAGGCAGCGATCCGGTAGCCGATCAGCCAGGTCCCGACCCGGTGGTTAGGACTGCCGGTCCTGCTCGGCGAGCCGGGCGAGGTAGGCATTGTATGCGGCGAGCTCATCGTGGGGGTCGTCCTCCGGGATCGTTCGGTGCGCAGGGCGTTGCGCAGGGTGTCGAGTAGCCGGCGGGGTTAGGTCCGTCTCGGGGACGCGACGTTGCTCCAGCCACAGGAACCGGGCCCAGGCTGCTACCAGCACGACCGCGAACAACGGCCATTGCAGCGCGTAACCGAGATTTTGCCAGTCACCCGAGGCTGACTCCGCCCGGTCCCACTGCCAGCGCCCCAGCCGGATGAACAGCCCACAACACAAGGCGACCAGCAGGTGCCCGGCCCACCACCGCCGGGACAGCGCAAACCGCCACACGCGGCCACGATACGCGGGCCGCGGGCCGCCGGATAGCGTCGCGGGGTGAGCGCACGGGGTGGATGGCTGGGGGGATGGCTTGCTCCGTCGCGACCGGAGCAGCCAGCGCTGGTCACCGATCCCGCGCAACGCCGAGCCCTGGTCGTCGAGATCGTCCTGGTATTGGCGGTGACGCTGGGACTGTCCGGGCTGCGCAGCCTGCTGGCGCTGCTGGATGCGTTGCTGGCTCCGGAGTCCCTCGCGGACCAATCGGTGGCGATCAACGCACCCGGCCGACAGTCGGAACTGCTGGATCTCGCCTACCAGCTCACCGGGGTGATCCAGCTGCTGGCCTGGGGCGGCCTGGCCGGCTACCTGCTGTGGCGCAGCGGGATCCCACTGCGCAGCCTCGGCCTGGACCGCCGGTTGCGCGGTCGGGATGCTGGACTTGGCCTCGGGCTGGCCGCGGTGATCGGCGTGCCGGGGCTGGGTCTCTACCTCCTGGCCCGCGCAGCCGGTCTCAACCTGACCGTGCTGCCCTCCGCGCTGGACGACACCTGGTGGCGCGTCCCGGTATTGCTCGCCGCGGCGGGGGCCAACGCGCTGGCCGAGGAGCTGCTGGTGGTCGGGTACCTGATCACCCGGCTACGTCAGCTGGGATCGGGGGAGGGCGCTGCGGTGCTGGCCAGCGCGGTGCTGCGCGGCTCCTATCACCTCTACCAGGGGTTTGGCGGGTTCGTCGGAAATCTTGTGATGGGGATCGTGTTCGCTCGGCTCTGGCAACGAACAAACCGGCTGTCGGCCCTGGTCATCGCCCACGCCCTGATCGACGTAGTCGCCTTCGTCGGCTATGCCCTCCTCCGCGGCCGGGTCGGCTGGCTACCCTGACTCCCGCCTGTCCGCCACATGGATGTCTAGACCGGAAGGCATGCTGGTGGACGTATTTTCCCGTTTACGCTGGGCCCGGGGCCGTGACCGTCGAGGGGGGTTCTGTGGACAAGCAGTATGAGGTGTACGGCAATGCGCGCCCGCCCGCTGGTGACAAGCCGGCATCTACGTTGGCTGCGGCCATCGAAAGATTTCATGCTGCTTACGTGAACGGAATACCAGAGCTACGGCGGCGTCAGCCGACTCACCGACCCACCTTCGACGACCAGCTTCAGGCGTTAGTCGCGGCGCGATGCACTCGTGCGGAGCTCCTACACTACAGTCGCTTCAAACATCAACGTCGCGAAGGATTAAAAGCTGCCAGGCAAGGCAGCTTTTCAGCCGCCCGGCTGGACCTCAACTTGGCTCGCGGTTACCTGCGGGAGATAGATACGGCCGAGGTGCGGCTCGTTGGCGCATCCTCGTATCTCGCGGCTCTGGCTTATCTTCAATATCGACAGCTGAAGCCTGCTCAGGCTCGACGGTTGGTTGAGCGAGCGCTCGCGATCGATGTGCGGCTGGAAAATGAGTTCGCACTTGGCATCATGTACGGGCATCGCATTCAGCTTGTACATAATCTTGTGCGCGTCGAGGCCCGCTTCGGGACCGTGCGGGGCGCGATCGACCTGGGTGTTGTCCTCTTGGAGCAGCTGGAGGGCCGGATTGATGCCAGCCCGACCAGCCATCCATGGGATCAGGACGACCACAGAAAAGTGGACCCAACTCAACGGCGCCTTCTGTTCAATCTGATAATCTCCGATATTGCACTTTTGCAGCTGCAGGCCGGCCCGCAGGTGGCTGAGGAAGCATCGGATATCTATCAGCGGCACCTTGCGAACTGTTCCCATGAGCAGCGGCAGCTGTTTGCGGATGGCCATGCGTGGCTTACCCTGAGAGCAAACCTGAAGAGCTGTAAAATTCCGGAGTCGTTGAACCTCGCGTCTGAGTACTTAGAAAGAGATGCGCGAGGCGCCCCCATACTGTGGTATGAGACGGCCATGTCCGCCGCGCTGCAGCTGTGTAATTCCGACAATGCGGAGGTACGCAGCTTGGGCGGAAATATTCTCGAAGAAGGCACGCGACTACCTTTCACTCCGAACGAGATTCGTGCCCGCGGCTTCCCGCCGCTTAATAATCCCGGGGCTGCGGCCTCGGACTCGACCTCCGGAGCGGTGTAGCCAACCACAGGTATGCGATTCGGGGCTAGCCGGGAACCAAGCCAGGTTGCCAATGCCCTACCAGATCGCGGTAAAGCGCAGAACAGGTCAGCAACTCCTGGTGGGTGCCCAGCAACGCCCCGTTGCCGTCCAGGACGAGCACTCTCTTGGCGTGTAACGCTGAGCTGATGCGGTGAGCCACGACCACGAGCGTGCCCGGACGTTGCGCGAAGGCGCGTTCGACTCGTGAATCCGCCATCGCATCCAGGTGGCAGGTGGCTTCGTCCAGAATCACCAGCCGCGCCGGTGAAAGGTAGGCGCGGACGAGGGTGATGAGCTGCCGCTCACCTGCAGATAGCGCCGCGGGCTCCAGGTACGCGCAGCATCCGCCGACGCGTTCGACGAGCTCCCTGGCCCCGACGGCGTCAATGGCCTCGTCTATCTCAGCGAATGTCGCATCGTTGCGCAGATAGGTCAGGTTCTCTTCGACCGTGCCGGTGAAGACGTAGGCCTCCTGCGGGATCAGCACTCGATGCCGGACGAGGTCCTGGCTGGCCCACTCACCCAGCTCGAGCCCGCCGAGAAGCACCTGCCCGGTCTGCGGCTGGAGCAGACCGGCAATGACTCCGGCGAGGGTCGACTTGCCCACGCCACTCGGGCCGACGACGGCCAGATGGTCGTCATCAGGCAACGTCAGGTCGAGGTCGCGGATCACCGGGTCGGCCTGGCCGCCGTAAGCGAAGGAGACGCCGCGTAGCTCCAGGACTGATCCGCCGGTGCGGGGATGGGGACGGTGCGGCGGTTGGCAACCCAGCGGTTCGAGATGCGCCTCGCCGTCGCTGCCAGCGGTGGCAGGAGGGTCGGCAGCTTCGACGATGCGACGCAAGGCGACCAACAGCCACAGCCCGCTGCCGCCAACACCCCGGATCAAGATCTGCAGCGCCGGCCGAAGTCCCATCGATACATAGGTCACTGCACCGAGCACCGTGCCGGTGGTCGCACCGTGCGAAATGAGCCACGGTGACCCCGCAAGGATGAGCACGAGCGGAACCCACGCGCCGATGCCCAGCGCCGTGGTCCGCAACGTCGTGACCTGAGCCAGTTGGGTCCCCGCGTCCTCCTGGGTGTCGATCGTGCGGCTTGCCGTGGCGCGCACCTGGTCCTCGGCGCCACATGCGACGACGTCCCGCAACCCGCTGGCCACCGTGGTAACCGCCTCGGCGATACCCTCGTCGGCCACGATCGCGGCACGCTGGTATGAGGCCATGGTCCGCAGCGCGACAAGGAACAGCCCGAGCCCGATCAGCAGCGGAGGCGCGACCAGCACGACGGCGAGCGGAGCGAGGGTGAACAGACCGAGCAGCGCGCTCGTCGTGATCACCAGGAACGCCTGCGTCACCATGATCACATTGGCGAACGACTCCCGGACCATCTCCACCTGGCGAGTCAGCCTGGCCACCCCGGCGGTGTCGGCCGCTTCCCCTCCGACGGTGCAGCGGCGCAGCACCCCGCTCACCACCAGGTCAACGAGCTCGTCACGAAACGGCTCAACGAGCTCCGCGAGCCGCAGGTAGGTCTGGCGGGTCCCGACCGCCCCGACCAGTGCACTCAGGACCATCACCCCGAGCCAGCCGAAACCGGCCGCCGGCCGACCGGCCAGGAAGCCGTCGTCGATCGCGGCAGCGACCAGGCGGCCCGACAAGAAGGCCGGCACCGCCTGGGCAGCCGACCAGCCGAACAGCCGGGCCAGCAAGGCGCGCCGCCTCCGAAGCACGCTGCCCAGCAGGCGCCAGTGGGCGCGCTGTGGGTGCCCAGGCGCCGGAGGTGTCACTCCGTCTCCCCAGCCCGCGGGCCGCCCGGCGGGAGGCCCTGATCGAACACAGCGCGGTAGGCCGGCTCGGTCCACAGCTCGTGGTGCGGGGCAACGTGGCGCACCTTGCCGTCGGCGAGCCAGACGACGAGGTCTGCGTGGGCTGCTGTCGACGCCCGGTGCGCGACGATGAGGCGGGTGCGGTCGGCCAGCACGCCGGTCAGTACCCGACTGATGTGGTGCTCGGTGACCGTGTCCAGACTTGCGGCGACGTCATCGAGCACGAGCACTCGTCCGGCGTGCGCGAAGGCGCGGGCGAGACCGATCCGCTGCACCTCGCCCCCGGACATCGGCGCGTCTGCCAGCTTCGTCTGGTAACCCTGCGGCATCCGCCGGATGAAGTCATCGGCGCGCGCCGCCTGAGCTGCGGCGGCCAGCTCAGGTTCGGCGGGAACGTGCGCGCCGAAAGCGATCACGTCGAACAGGGTGTTCCCCAGGAGCGCCGGGCGCTCAAAGCCATAGCCAACGGCGCGACGCAGGTCACGCCGGTCCAGTGCGGGCAGCGGTACTCCGTCGAGCAGCACCTCACCCTCGTCGGGGTCGACCAGGCGACCAACGAGCGCGGCCAGTAGGGACTTGCCGCTCCCGCTGCGCCCGACCACCGCCACGAGTGCACCACCCGGTACCACCAGATCGAGGTCGTGCAGCACCGGCCCGCCCTGGCCCCGGAGCGTGACAGCACGGAACTCCAGCTGTCCGCGACCCACCGGCAGGCGTTCGGTGCCGTACTGCGCCGCAGGCTCGGCCAAGACTTCCGCGGTCCGTCCGACAGCCGCCCTGGCCTGGGCGAATCGTGACACCAAGGTCACAACCGAGCCCACTCCAGCAGCCAACGCGACATATTGGGTAGCCGCCAGCACCTCCCCTACGCTGATCACCCCTCGACTCAGCTCAAGGCCGGCGACTGCGAGCACCGCAATCTGCAGCAGCGGAATCAGCAGCGCCTGCTGGGCAGCGGTCCGGGTCTGAACGCGCCACATGCCCATCCCGGCGTCATGCAGCTCGGGCAGTGGTGCGAGGACGCGCTGGCGTTCCCGGGCCGTGGTCCGTGCGGCGGCGATGGTGCGTGCCCCGGCCAGTGCGTCCACCAGGCGGGTGGCGACGCGTCCCTGCACCCGCAGGTAGCGGTTGGCCAGCTCTGAAGCGTCGCGGAGGTTGCCGCGCACCAGGAGCAACAGCACCGGGGCTCCGACGAGGAACGTCAGGCACAACCAGGGGTCGATGAGCGCGAGCGCGACGATGCCGCCCAGCGCAGGCACAACAGCCGCGACCGCCCGCACCAGCACGGTGCCCACCCGCCCGGCGTCGGCGGCATTGCCGACCATGCGGGCAGTCAGGTCCCCCACCCCGAACCGGCGCCCCGAGCGCGTGCCCAGCGCCAGGACGTGGTCGAGTAAGGATCTTCGTAGCCACGCCGTCGCCCGCGCAGTGCTCGTGCCCGCAGCGAGGCCGATGAACGCATCGCTGACGATAAGCAGCCCGACCAACAGCCCGCAGCCCACCAGCCACGGCCCGGGGTCATGACCGCCGAGCACGGCGTCGACCGCCCGACCGAGCACTGCCGGGAACACCGTCTGGACACCGGCAAAGGTGAGCGATGCGCCCAACAGCAGGCAGATCCAGCCCCCGCCTCGCTGGACAGTCCGCAGGATCAACCGGTCCGACGCTGCCCAGGACCCCGCTCCGGCTGGCGGCTGGAGCGGGGCGTCATGCTGACGGTGAGGATGCGCCGGACGAATATCCTCACCAGTACCGCTCAGCACAACAGCAGGCTGATTGAACTCGAATCGTCGTCGCAATCGCTGCTGTCCCAGCCGAGCTTGCCGCTTGGGGCTTCGGGCGTCTCCAGACCCTGGAGATCGAGCAGTGCCATGTGGTCTCACCTCCTTTGCCGGATAGATGCTGCCGCGGACCCGGCTGAGGCCGGGACCGGCTGTGGGGGAACCAAGAACGGCAGGTGCACCGGCGTTGAGTGCAGAGCGGCGCCGACCGCGAGCAGCACCCCGGCGGTGCCGGTGGCGAGGTCCATGGACAGCCGGAGCAGCTGCTCGCCGGGGAACGCGGCGCAGCCCTGGTAGCCGACCGCGTGCCAGGCCAACCGCCGGATCTGATCGACGACGCAGTGATCGCGGGGCTGGCGACCATGGCTGAGGTACAGGATCATGCTGGCCCGGCCGTGGAAGAGGCCAGACTGGATGTAGAACGGGTAACGTGCCGCGCGGCCGATGCGGCCAGCGGCCTCGGCGAACTGCTCGTCGTCGCGATGAGCGAGATACTGGTCGAGGACCAGCCCGATGCCGACGCTGCCGTCAGCGAGGTAGGGCATGGTCCGCCAGCCCTCGTTGACCTCCATGCTCCCGTCGTCGCGGACCAGGCAGCGTCGTAGGTCCCGCCGCAGCGCCGTCCGTGCCACATCCAGCAGGGCCGGCTGGCCCAGCTGCTCGTACAGGCGCAGGAACAGCAGCGCCGGACCGGCGGAGCCGCGCATGAGCCCGGCGTAGGGATGGGAACCACCGCTCACCTCGCCGACCGAATCCTGGCTTCCCAGCCGGTCTGCGACTGCCTGCGCCACGTCGAAGGCCGCGCTGCGCAACGACGGGTCCCCGGTGATCGCGGCGAAGTGCACCAGGTTGAGGCCGATACCGGCCAGCCCGCCGTGCAGATCCAGACCGAGCCGGTTCAGCTTGCCATCCAACTCAGTAGCGCACATGTCGAGGACCTTCAACGCCTCGGCTCGCTGCCCCAGGTGGTCGAGCACGTAGGCCACGCCGTGCAGGCCGTCGTAGAAGCCCAGCCGAGTCGTCCCCGAAGCCGGATTGACAGCCCGCCGCAGCAGCCACTCCTCGTGCTCCGGGTAGCGACCGGCACCGGTCACGTCCAGCGCGTAGAGCACCCCGGCCGCCCCGTGCGCGATGTTCAGACCGCCGGTCCGGAACTGCTCAATATCTCCGGGAAACAGCCGATCGTCGCGATCCGGGGTGGCGCTGGCGAGGATGGCCCCCGCCAACGACGCACGGATCTGTTCCCAGCCGTCCCGCTCCGGGTCCAGCGGGAGCCGCGGATGAGACGACCCTGCGCCCGGCGCACGCACGATGACCTGCACGGCCTCGTCGAGGAAGGCCGCTGGAACGGGGAACGACTCGGGAATCGCGGCGGCGAGGTCGACCGCCTTGGTCCGGTCTATCGCGATCAAGGGAGTCAGCGGGAGGAACAAGAACAGCCGCAGGCAGGCCAGCGCATAGCGGTCAACGTCAAAGCCGGTACGGTCCCGCGGCGCGGCGAAACCTGGAGCGGCGAGGGTCTGCCTGCGCCCTTCCTCGATGCCCGCCGATGTCTCGAAGTCGATCAATACTACCCGGCCGTCTGGCCGCAGCAGGACGTTGAACGGGTGCAGGTCCCCGATGACGACACCCCGCTCGTGCAGCGAATCGACCGCCCGTTCGAGTTTGGCCTGCACGTCGAGGGCCCACGACGTGTACTCGGCGATGGCCCGCTCGTCGGCGTCCAGCTTGACCAGCGGGTACCGCTCGACGATGACAGACCGCAGCGGGCTGGCATCGACGAACTCAAGCGCCAGGAAGTAATGCCCTCCCAGGGTGAATGAGCCGTGCACCGCCGGCACGACGTCCAACCCCTCGAGCCGCTCGAGAATGCCTTGTTCGCGGCGCAGCCTGGCTACCGCGTCTGTGCCATCACGATCCAGGCCAGCGTGCGGCCGGGCTTCCTTGAGCACGACCTGCACATCGGTCTGAATATGCCGGCCCACGTAGAGACCGCCCCCGTTGGAAAAGTGCAGCGCCCGCTCGATCCGGTACGGCAGGCTGTCCACCTTGACACTATTCCGCGATGCCAAGTGCGGCTCGAGGAACACTGGCAGGCGGACCCAGTCGGGAAACTGGAAGGTCGGGCTCCGCCGGTCGGGCACCAATCGCCCTTCCGCGTCCTCAATCGCCAGCTCCAACGAGCCGGTCTCTGACAGGCAGTACCGCTGGGCGAAACCCCCGTAGCGCACATACAGCGGTCCGTTGCCCCACCGCAGATCACTGAGCACGTACGGCCCGGGGCTCCCGTCCAGCATCGCACCCAGCTCGGTGAGCACAGTCTCCAGCTGCGCCTCGCTTGCCGGATATATCGTGACAAACTTTCCGCTGGAGCCACGGTTTGCGTACTTGGCGTTCGCCAGCAACAGCGCATCGGGACTGCGCCGGAACTTAAACGCGATTCGCCTGTTACGGCAGTAGTCGGCGACCACGGCCAGGATCCGCTCGGCGTTGTCGAGGCACGCCGAGGCATGCACCTTCCACCCCTGCGCAGGCAACGTCACGTCGATCGGATGCTGGACATGCCAGTCCTCAAGCTCGCTGGCTGCCCAGCCGTCAGGTATTGGAGCGTGGCCGAGCTCGAAGTCCCTAGGCTGCTTGCCCAACCGGGATGTCGAGTCATAGAAGAACGGGTCAACCAGGCAGAACAGCTCATACCGCTTGTCCACGACACCCCCAGGGGCGATAGACTACGTGGAGAGTAGGTGGCTGCTACGTAACAGCGAAAGACTCCGTCCGGGCTAGCTGAAGTTACGTGGGATGGTATTTTCTCGCGCGCGATGACTTGAGCGGAGCGGTTTCTTGGTGCCGATAGCAAAAAGTCGACAATCGGCCCATCAAACGACAATTCGCCAAGCGGGGCCAATTCGCCCTAGGGTCAGCGCAGGGTGATTTGGCGGTTGCGGAGGCCGCGAAGGGCACTGCGTTCGGGGTCGGTGAGCGGGGTGGTGTCCAGTGAGGCCAGTGCTTGCGCCAGGCGGGGGGCGAACGCCTCCGCGGGGGTGACCCACTCCCGGGCGTGCTGCTCGCGGTCGAGATCCCAGACCGGCACCAGCACACCGTGCGCGCGGAACGAGCCTGCGTAGCGGGAGCCGTCGCCGAGGTCCAGCTCATCGCGGGCAGCCAGCCGGGCCAGGGCGGCGAGCAACTGTTCCTCCGGCTCCGGGCGGACCCAGCGCAGGTGCGCCTTGTCGCCGGCGTCGACCCAGTAGGCGGCATCCACCCCTGCTCCGGTGACCGCTTCGGTCGGCATGATCGCGGCGTTGGCCCGCTGTATCGACAGCGCGGCCTCCCCGGACGGGGGTTCCTCGCCAGGGATCCACCAGGCGAAGTCGGAGTACATGGTGACGTCGAGCGGCGTGTCGGGGGCCAGCAGATCCTGCAGCCGGATCTGCTCGCCCTCGGCGGTGGTGCTCACCGTGGACAGCGCTGAGCCGGGCTCCGCGGTCAGTGCCCAGGCCACCGCGCGGCCCAGGTCCCGGGACAGGTCGCCGGATCGGGTCAGCACCTGCAGCCCGACCAGTGCCGCACCATCGGGCCGCACGATCGCCGCGGCCGCCGTCGGCAACACGGTGGCCAGCGAGACGTCTCGCTCGGCTGGCTGCGCCAGGGGCAAGGGCGCGGTCGCCGACGGCACGAACTCGCGCAGCGCGACGAGCTGGCACTCCGCTGCCAGGCCCGCGAAGGGGCGGCCGACGACGACGTCCCGGGCGCCGCCCGGGTCGCCGTGGCAGGCCTTGTACCTCTTGCCGGAGCCGCACGGGCACGGCTGGCGGGGGTTGTGCTCGCCGTCGGGCCGGCGGGTTTTCGTCATGCTCCGTTTGGACACGGCGGCCACGCTATCGCGTGGCCTCGTGAGCGGGTAACGGTGTTCCCGCGCCGGATGCCACTCACGAGCGGGTGCCGTCAGGCACCCGCACTACCAGCATTCGGCGGGCGCCGGTCAGTTTCGCCGGGATGAGCAACCGGGTCAGCCGCCGCACCACGACGATCGTGGTGATCGCGACAGCCCCGGCCACCAGGTCGGTGGCCGCGTGCAGCAGCACTCCGTCGGCGCGGGCCTGCACCCCATCGCGAAGGTCCCACAGCGTGGTGGTGCCGGCCAGCACCAGCCCGGTAACCCAGACCGCCCACCATCCGACGACCAGCTGCGACGGGCGCGGTCGACGGCCCGGATCCCGGCCCAGCGCCGCGTGCTCCAGTTCGGCGAGTACCGCACCCGGTACCAGCAGGTTCACCCCCGGCACCAGAACGCCCGCGACCAGCTGCCAGGCCCGCCGGGTCGGTGTGACCCCGGCGGCCCGGGCTGCGACCGTGCAGGCGCGCAGCAGCCATCCCACGGTGACCGCGCCGGCCAGGATGCCGGCGAGCAGCGAGATCACCCCGCCAGTGATCACCAGCGCATCGCTGGTGTGCAACGGAGCGGCGGGTACCGCGTCGGTGCGGCTGTCCAGCAGCAGCGCGTAACGCCACGCCTCAGCGCCTGCGGTGGCCAGCATGAGCATGGCGGCCAGCCCGAGCAGCGGGACCGCCGCAGCGGCCAGCGCGCGCATCTGCTCCACGGAACTCACCGCGGGGGCGGTCCCCGCCACCGGCGACCGCTGGCCCAGCCGCGGGAAACCCCAGCGTGGCGGGATGGGATAGGACGGTGGGCCGGTGTAGCGCGGCTGCGTCGACATCTGCTGCTCGGGTTGGGCGGGCACGTAGGGACCTACAGGACTCGTGGCGGCGCAGTCGACTCGGTCACCATCGGGCGCCCGGCAGCAGCCCAGGCGCGCATCCCACCGTCGACGTTCACGGCGTCCCATCCCGCCTGCATCAGATAGGTGGTGACCCGTGCCGAGCGCCCCCCGGAGCGGCACACCACGTGCACCGGGCGGTCGGGGAAGGTGGTGGCGAGTTCGTCGAGCCGCTGCGGTATCTGCCCCATCGGGACGTGTACGGCCCCCGGAGCATGCCCGGCGGCCCATTCGTCGTTCTCACGGACGTCGAGCAATACAGCGCTGTCGGGCACGTTGGGCACGGGCACGGCCGGGACTGGGACTGGGGACGTCATGGCCGAATCGTGCCACAGCTGCAGCTGTGGCGTTGGCGGTCAGGCCTTGCCGCCCCGCACCAGTGCCTTCTCCGAACCTGCACCGGTCAGCGCCCGCACCTCCATCTCGGCGTACTTCGCCTCATCGGTGTCGTCCTTACTCAGCACCGTGGCGAGGTAGCCGAGGAGGAAGGCCAGCGGCACCGAGACCAGAGCCGGGTTCTTCAGCGGGAAGATAGCGAAGTCCACGCCGGGCGCCATCGAACTCGGGCTGCCGGACACCGCAGGTGACAAGATGATCAATACAACACTGCTGATCAGGCCGCCGTACATGCTCCACAGCACACCGCTGGTGTTGAACCGCTTCCAGAACAGCGAGTAGAGAATGGTCGGCAGGTTCGCCGACGCAGCTACCGCGAAGGCCAGCGCTACCAGGAAGGCGACGTTCTGGCCGAGCGCGACGATGCCGCCCAGGATCGCCAATGCCCCGATGACACAGGCGGTGATGCGGGCGACCCGCACCTCACGGTCCGGCTCCAGCTCACCGTGCTTGATCACGTTGGCGTACACGTCGTGCGCGAAGGACGCCGACGCGGTGATCGTCAGCCCGGCCACCACGGCGAGAATGGTGGCGAAGGCCACCGCCGAGATGAAGCCGAGCAGCAGCTCCCCGCCCAGTTGGTAGGCCAGCAGCGGCGCCGCCGAATTCTCCTCACCGGGCATGCTGGCGATCCGCTGCGGACCGCCCTCCACCAGCGCCGCCGCGCCATAGCCGATCACCAGGGAGAACAGGTAGAAGGCACCGATCAGCCAGATCGCCCACACCACGGTGCGGCGGGCCTCCTTGGCCGTCGGCACAGTGTAGAAGCGCATCAGGATGTGTGGCAGGCCCGCGGTGCCCAGCACCAGCGCGATCGCCAACGACACGAAGTCGATCTTCGTTGTGGTGTTCGCCCCCCATTGCAGGCCGGGTTCGAGTACGGCCGCTCCCTGCGATGACTTCGCGGCGGCCTCCCCGAGCAGGGCGGACAGATTGAGCCCGAAGGCACCCAGCACCCAGGCAGTCATCATGCCTGCGCCGATGATCAGCAGGGTGGCCTTGACGATCTGTACCCACGTGGTACCGCGCATCCCACCGACCAGCACGTAGATGATCATCAGGACGCCGACGACCGCGACCACGATCGCCTGGGCGCCGCGGCCCTGGACGTTGAGGAGCAGCGCGACCAGACCACCGGCGCCGGCCATCTGGGCCAGCAGGTAGAAGAACGACACCGCGAGCGTCGATACCGCCGCGGCAGCCCGCACCGGTTGCCGGCGCATCCGGAAGCTCAGCACGTCACCCATGGTGAACTTGCCGGTGTTGCGCAGCAGTTCGGCGACCAGCAGCAGGGCCACCAGCCAGGCGACCAGGAAACCGATCGAGTAGAGGAAACCGTCGTAGCCGTAGATCGCGATGGCTCCGGCGATACCCAGGAACGACGCCGCGGACAGGTAGTCGCCGGAAATCGCGACACCGTTCTGCGGGCCGGTGAACGATCGGCCTGCGGCGTAGTAGTCAGCGGCGGTCTTGGTGCTGCGGGAGGCCCGGACCACGATCACCAGGGTCACCACGACGAAGAACAGGAAGATCCCGCCGTTGAGCAGCGGCTCCCCCACCGTCTCCTGGGCCAGCCAAGCTGGGGCCGACGGAGCCGGTGTGATCGAGTGGGTCACCGGGCCGCTCCTTCGATCTGTTCGCGGATCCGGTCGCCCACCGGATCCAGATACTTGTTCGCGAACCGGACATACACCGTCGTGATCGCGAAGGTGGTGACGAACTGGAGCAGACCGATGATCAACCCGACGTTGATATTGCCGGCGACCTTGATGGCCATGAACTGCGGGGCGAACGCGGCCAACATCACGTACAGGAAGTACCAGGCCAGGAAGAACGCGGTCATCGGGAAGACGAAGCCACGCAGCCGCCGGCGCAGAGTGACGAACTCCTCGCTTTGCTGGGCAGCGGTCCAGGGGTCCACGGGCGGCGGGGCCTCGGCACCGCCGAGGCGCTCGGTGGTGCTCATCCAAACACCTCCAGGACAGTCATCATGATCAGGCTGCCAGTACTTCGTACCTAGCGAGCCCAGGGTTGAACCTTAGTCGCCGACCGTGCGCAGAACGCTGGCCGATCGGAGCAGCTACCGGCGATGCCGACCGCTACGCGGCCGCAGCAGGGTAGCTGCCATCCCTAACCTGGCGATGTCCCGGTCCTCGGCCAACCCTAGCCGGTCGGGTGCATGCAGCCGCAGCAGGATGCGGGTGACATCGATGGGGACCCGGTCCCTCGTCCGGCGGCTCACCACGACCATGGTCAGGAATGCCAGCGGGACCGTGAACACCGCCGGCTGGGCTGCCACCTCGTGCCAGCCGGGCGGGAGCACGCCGGCCGCGGCGGGCAGTACCGCAGCGAAGGCCAGCCCGCCGCCGACCAGAAGGCCGGCTGCCGCGCCGGCGTCGGTCAGCCCGCGCCACCAGATGCCCAGCACCAGCAGCGGGCAGAAGGATGAGGCGGCCACCGCGAAAGCCAGTCCCACGCCCTGGGCCAGATCCAGCGATGACACGGCAAGCACGAAGGCCAGCGGGACCAACCAGGCCGCCACGGTGGCCACCTTGAAGCTCCGCAGCCGGCCGGGCAGGACGTCGCCCGACAGTGCCCCGGCGACGCTGACCACCAGCCCCGATGCCGCGGACACGAAGGCAGCGAACGCCCCGGCGGCGATCAGCGCTGCGAGTAGCTGCCCCAACCAGCCGCCCAACGCCGCAAGGGGCAGCAGCAGCAGCGCGGCGTCGGTGTTCCCGGTGACCAGCAGTTGCGGGACGTAGAGCCGGGCAAGCCACCCGGAGATCATCGGGAACAGGTAGAAGACGCCAAGCAGCGCCAGCACGACCAGCGTGGTCTTGCGGGCCGCAAGGCCATCGGGATTGGTGTAGTAGCGACCCAGCACATGCGGCAGCCCCATGGTGCCCAGCATGAGCGCCAGGACCAGCGAGTACGTGGCCAGCAGCGGGCTGGGCACCGGACCGCTGGACGGACTGCCGAGTGGGCGCAGCCAGGTGTCGTTGTCCGTGGCGGCGCCGCTGATCACCGGAACCCGGCTACCCACGTCGAAGTGCAGGGTGGTGCCCGTGGCGACGGGGTGCTCACCGCGCTGCCAGGTCTCCACCTTCGCGACCGGACTCCCGGCTGTGCTGATCTTCAGCGGTGTCGGCTCCGTGACCTGGAGCACGACATCGCGGTCGAGGCGGATCTGGGTCGCCTCGGCGAAAGACGGTGGCGCCGAGGCACCCAGCGAATCCCGGAACCTCTTGTCCTCCCCGGCGTAGTGGATCAGCAACACGAAGACCGGTACGGCAAGCGCCGTCAGCTTGATCCAGTACTGGAAGGCCTGCACGACGGTGATCGATCGCATCCACCCGGTGTAGATGTTGATCGTCACGATCACCATGACCACGGCCGCGCCGACCCATGGCGGATACTTCGAGTTCGAGACCGTGGCGACGGTGAGCCCCGCGCCCTGCAGCTGCGGTACCAGGTACAGCCAGCCGATGATGATCACAAAGACGGTGCAGATCTTGCGAAGCCGGGCCGATCTCAACCGCTCCTCGGCGAAGTCGGGCATCGTGTACGCACCGGATCGGCGCAGCGGCGCCGCCACGAACAGCAGCAATGCGAGGTAGCCGGCGGTGAACCCGATCGGGTACCACAACGCGTCTACCCCGCCCTTGAGCACCAGCCCGGCGATACCGAGGAAGGACGCAGCGGACAGGAACTCCCCGGAGATCGCCGCGGCATTCCAGCGCGGTCCCATCGTTCGGGAGGCCACCAGGAAATCCGAGGTCGAACGGGTCCTCGTCCCGTAGAGCCCGGCGACGATGGTCACGGCGGCGACCGCGACCAGCGCACCGATGGTGAAGAACAAGTCAACCTGCTCGCGCACGCTCGCGCTCAGTTCTCGACCATCTCGGCGAAGTCCTGCTCATTGCGGTCGGCGCTGCGGTTGTAGGACCACGCCACGGCCAGGAAGAAGGGGTAGACCGCGAGCCCGAGCAGCAGCCACGGCAGCCGCAACCCGAGGACACTGATCGTGCTTAGTGACGGTACCAGCAGGAACGCTAGCGGGATGCCCCCCAACACCGCCACGGTGACCAGCATCAGCCGGATCGCCAGGACCAGCTGCACCCCCACCAGCTGGCGGACCAGCACCTCGCCGACGCCGGTCTGATCCTCCAACTCGGCAAGCGTGCGCACCACCCGGCGGCTGCTGCGCCGCTTCGCGAGCACGATCCGTTCCCGCTTGCCGAGCTTGGCCTTCCCGCTGGGTGGGGCGGGCCCGCCTGATGGCCCACGGATGGCTTCCTCCAGGGCCGCCCACGGGTCGTCCTGCGGGCCGGCCCCATCGTTGCGCGCCGGGTCGTCACTCATGGGGACTCATCGGGACTCGATAGGAACTCATCGCGCCGTCCAGCCCTGTTTGGCCGCGCGCACCAAGCGATCCTTGAGCTCGCGGGTATGCCGCCGGCTGACCGGCAGCTCGGCGGCGTCGTCTCCGTTGCCCACTCGCACCACATAGCCCGACGCCGACATGCGCAGCTCGGTGACCAGCGGCAGAGCGACCAGAAAGGAGCGGTGGATGCGCACGAAGCCGGCATCTGACCAGCGGTCCTCCAATTGGGACAGCGGGATGCGGACCAGGTGGCTGCTGCCCTCGCCGGTGTGCAGCCGCGCGTAGTCCCCCTGGGCCTCCACCCAGCGCACTGACGATCGCGGCACCAGCTTGGTGGTGCCGGCGAGTTCGACCGGGATGACCTCGTCCTCGGCGGCCTGCTCCTCGACCGGCGCGGCCGCGTTGCGCCGGGACTGCACGATCCGCCGCATGGTGTTGGCCAGCCGTTCCCGGCTCACCGGCTTTTTCAGGTAGTCGGCCGCGCCGATGTCGAACGCGTCGAACGCCTTGTCCTCGTAAGCGGTGACGAACACGACCACCGGTGGGTCGGGGATCATGGCCAGCACTCGGGCCAGCTCCAGCCCGTCCAGCCCGGGCATCCGGATGTCCAGGAACACGACATCAACCCGGGTGGGCGAGGTGCCATTCGCGGTGCGTTTGTCGCCCCGCAACGCCTCCAACGCCTCGGTGGCGTTGGACGCCCGCAGCACGGTGCCGATCCGCGGCTCGGCGTCGAGCACTTCGACCAGCAGGGACATCGCGTGCTTCTCGTCGTCAACTGCGAGCACGACAAGCCCGGGGTTGCTGTCGTTGTCGCTCATCGACCGCCCTTCCGAAGTCCGGTCCCCCCGGACCCAACAATCCTGCCCATGCCCGGTATCGCTGTCCACGGTTGGCGGTTAACCGGCGGGGTGGCTGTCCGGTTGCTCAGCCAGATCACAGGCCGAAGCGGGACCAGGCCGCACGGTGTTCGAGTGCCTCGAGAACGGCCAGCGCGGAGTCCGGACCGCTGTGCGCGGTCAGTGAGATCGCCGCGGGGCGTAGCCCCAGGCGGGTCAGCAGTGGCCGGCGCGCCTCGACCATGGCGATCTCCGCGTCGGGGTAGCGCTTGGCGATCTCCCCGCGCATCGTGCCCAGCCTGTCGACCAAGCCCAGCTCCAGGGCCCGACGGCCGGTCCACACTTCACCGGTGAACAGGTCTTTCTCGTCGGTGGCCAGCAGGTCGCCGCGGCGCGAGCACACCCAGTCGCGGAACATGCCGTGCAGCTCGGTCTGCATGCTCTGCAGCCACTCCACGTCGTCCTGGCGCTCGGGCAGGAACGGGTCGAGCCGGGCTTTGTTCGCTCCAGCGGTGTATAGCCGCCGTTCCACGCCGAAGCGCTCCAGCAGGCCGTGCAGCCCGAAGCCCTGGCTGACCACCCCGATGGAGCCGACCAGCGAGGTGGGATGGGCGACGATCTCATCGGCGGCGCATGCCAGCCAGTACCCGCCGGATGCGGCGACGTCTTCGCAGAACGCCAGCACCGGCACCCCGGTGCGATCAGCCAGGCCGCGGATCCGATCGGCCACCAGCGCCGACTGGGTGGCCGAACCACCCGGCGAGTTGATCGACAGTGCTACCGCCCGCAACCGGTCGTAGCCGAAGGCGCGGGTCAGCACCGTGTCCAGCGCAGCGAGATTGATCACGCCACGGCTCAGGGGGGCCGGCATCGGAGTGATCACGCCGTGCAGCTTCACCGCGGCCACCACCGGGCCGCGCTCTCGCTGGTTGCCGGGCAACGGCAGCCGCGAGGTCAGATCCTTGACGTCCATTCGGCCAGCGTACGTATGACGGCGACGTGCCGTAGTTTGCCGGTCGAGTGGGGTTGCTATGCACTCACCGGCGGTTGCGAACGCGACGGGCTTGGCGTCGGTGGAGCGGCGGCCCGCACGCCGCGGCTGAACTTGGGCACCCGCATGCTGACCTTGGTGCCCGCCCCCGGCCCGGTCTCCACGATCAACCCACATTCGTCGCCGAAGGCCGCCCGCAGCCGGTCGTGCACATTGCCCAGCCCGACATGCGCGCCGGACAGGTGAGAGTCGGTCATCTCGTCCCGGAGCCGGGCCGGATCCATCCCGACGCCGTCGTCCTCCACGCTGATCACGCACTCCGCCCCGGCGTCCTCGGCGACAACGGACACGGTGCCACCGCCGGGCTTGCCCGCCAGACCGTGCCGCACGGCGTTCTCCACCAGCGGCTGCAACGCCAGGAAAGGCAGCACCACCGGTAGCACTTCGGGTGCGATCTGCAGCCTGACCTGCAACCGCTCCTCGTAGCGGGCCTTCTCCAGGATCAGGTAGCGGTCGATGTTGTTGAGCTCCTCGGCCAGCGTGGTGAACTCCCCGGCGGTCCGGAAGGAGTATCTGGTGAACTCGGCGAACTCCATGAGCAGCTCGCGGGCTTCCTCCGGGTCGGTGCGGATGCACGAGGAGATCGTGGTGAGCGCGTTGTAGATGAAGTGCGGGGAGATCTGCGCGCGCAGCGCCCGCACCTCGGCATGGGCCAGCCGGGATCGGGACTCGTCGAGCTCGGCGAGCTCGAGCTGGCTGGAGACGTATCGGGCGACCTCAGCGGTGGCCCGCATCACGCCGGCCTGGGCGGTGCGCTGGCTGACCACTCCGAAGGTCCCGACGACGCTGCCGTCCACCTCCAGTGGGGACACGATCACGGCACGAATCGGGCAGTCAGCGCGCCCGCAGTCCATCTCGCGCTGGTTGCGGACCTGCTGGCGGCCGGTGCTCGCCACCTGGAACGCGGCCTCGGCGACCCATTCGGCGTGATGCTGCGCCTCGCCGTCCCAGGCCAGCATCACGCTCTCGTCGTTGGTCAGCGCGACGGCCGAGCAGTTCAGCAACGCGCGCAGGTGCGGCGCTGCGGAGGTAGCCGAGCTGGCCGACAGGCCGTCTCGCAGCGGCGGTGAGGCCTGCGCCATGGTGAGCAGCGCGGTGTGGGTGGCGCGGTCGGCATCGGTACCGAACGTGCCCCGGGTGCGCACCCAGTACAGCAACCCGGCAGCGAACACCGCGGAGAAGGACACCGCGAGCACCGCCAACAGCACCACGGACCCTTCGCCGAGCACCGCCAATAGGGTCACGGGCCCATCGTCGCGGTCCCGGCACCCGCTGGCAACGTTGACGCGCCACTGCGCTATATGGAGGCTATGTGGATGACACCGCGCTAGGTGGATAGCACAGTGTCCGCGACCTCGGGCCAGGTGATACCGGCCGTGATCCAACCGGCCGCGGTGTCGGCCGAGTATCCGGCCTGGATCCATCGGGCGGCGAGCACCATAGGATGCTCCAACCCCTCGTCGCGGGTATCGGCGAGGGTCAGCGCCAGCGCGATCACCTCGGGGTCACGGGTGACGTAGCCGATCAGTCGACGGCTACGAGCTCGCGGCGCCAGCTCGACCGACTCGACCGACTCGTCCGGGAACAGCAGCAGGCCACGCTCGCCGAGCAGGTGGACGGTATGGCGTTCCGGGGCCGGCAGCTGGGTCGGTACCCCGGAGCAGATCCATTCCACCGCGGGACCGGCCAGCGCCGCTTGCTCCACCGGCCGCAGCTCCACCGTCCAGGACATCCCGACTGAGCAGCACCACGAGGCGGCGAACACGCAATTGCTGGCGGTGTTCTCTGGGGCCGAGGACCGCACCACGGCGAAAATCGAACCGCGTCGGGCCACGGCGCACCACCGCCGGAAGGGGGAATCGATTCCTCCGATGCTCAGTGAATGATGCTCAGCGAAGCAGCCGGGACAGCCTGCGATCGGCCAGCGGCTTGCCCCCCGTCTGGCAGGTCGGGCAGTACTGGAACGCGCGGTCGGCGAAGGACACCTCCCGGACGGTGTCGCCGCATACCGGGCAGGGCAGACCGGCGCGGGCGTGCACCGCAAGACCGGCCCGCTTCTCTCCCTTGAGCCGGGCGGCGTCCTGGCCGACGGAGCGGGCCACCGCGTCGTGCAGCACCCGCTGGAGCGCCTCGTGCAGCCGGTCCAGTGCGTCGTCGGACAACCGACCCGCGGTGGCGTAGGGCGACAGTCTCGCGGCATGCAGCACCTCGTCGGAGTAGGCGTTGCCGACCCCGGCGATCAGTGACTGGTCGGTCAGTGCCGTTTTGAGCCGCTCGGTGCGCCCGCGGAGCGCCTCGGCGAGCCCATCACGGGACAGCGCCAGGGCGTCCGGGCCGAGCCGGGCGATGCCGGGTAGTGCAGTCACGCCAGCCACCGCATCGACCACGTAGACCGCCAGCCGTTTCTGGGTGCCCGCCTCCGTGAGATCGAAACCCGAGCCCCCGCTCAGGTGCATCCGCAGCGCGATCGGCCCCTTGCCCGGGCGGGGCGCGGTCGGGGCCAGCGAGTCGGACCAGCGCAGCCAACCGGCCCGCGCCAGGTGGGTTACCAGCGCCGGACCGTCGGTGTGCAGCGCGAGGAATTTGCCGTGCCTGCTGGCCGCGGTCAGGCGGCGCCCATGCAGCGCGGTCACCGGCGGCTGCACGGTCTTGAGCACCGTGAGGGAGGCGACGTCGACCCGGGTCACGGTTGCGCCGACGGCGTGCTCGCGCAGGTGGTGCGCCAGTGCCTCGACCTCCGGTAGCTCCGGCATGGGCCCAGTGTGCGCTCACGGTGCCCGCACCGCACGATTACGTGACCTGCCGAAGCGGCCCGGTGCCGTCGTCGGGGATGGCCCGCGCCTTCAGGCTCTGGACCACCTGACGAGTGTCCTGCCGGGCCGCCACCATGCCGTGCACGGTGCCCACCCAGTGCTCGGCGGCGGTGTCGACCGGCTCACGGAGGGTCTTCGCCACGATGGTCCAGGGCCGCCGCAGCGCCCACTGCAGCGGCAGCAACATCAACAGCAGCAGGAACAACAGCACCAGCCAGGACGGCACGACCACCCCTGCTGGGGTCCAGAACAGGACAAAGAGCACCAGAGCAACGACGACCCCCAGCATCGCGATGCCGGACACGTAACCGGCGGCCATGTCGTGCTCGAACTGCTCCGCCGTCGCCGGCTGGGACCAGTTGATCCTGCTCTGGACCGTCCAGCTGCGCCCGTCGGCGCCCTGCACCACCCGCGTCATGTCCGACCTCCAGGCGCCTGTCGCTGGACCAGCCCATGTATCGACCAAGACTTGACCAAGTCAGGGTCTTGGTCGACCCAGCGTAACGCCGAGTTGCTGCGGACCACGTCACGGCGCAACGGCCCGGTTGAACGACCCAGTGTGAACGACCGCAGCATGGGACGCTGGTATCGATGACGCAAGCCCGTTCGTTCACCCGTCGCAGGGAGGACTTCACCTGCCTGCGCTGCGGTGCGCCGGTGCGCGGCAGCGGTTACACCAACCATTGCCCGCAGTGCCTGTGGTCGCGACACGTAGACGTCAACCCGGGTGATCGGGCCGCCCAGTGTGGCGGGGCGATGGAGCCGGTCGGGGCCCTGTCTGAGCGTGGTGGGATTGTCGTGGTGCACCGGTGCGTGGTGTGCGGGCACACCCGACGCAACCGCAGCGCAGCCGACGACGACCGGGACACCCTGCTCGGGCTGTTCGGCCGGCCGGTCCCCGACCCGCCACGCCGAGGCCCATGAATAGTGGGGGCGCACACCGAAAAGTGGGCCGCTGCGCGCCCGGCAGCGGCC
>JBOHGG010000005.1:0-184844 GCA_050700115.1 Pseudonocardiaceae bacterium | reverse complement strand
CGGCCATGACGGTGGCAGCGCGGGAGCCAGCCGCACCGCGTGTCCGGTCCCCGTGCACGGTGTACACCGTGCACGGGGACCGGACACGCGGTGCGGCTGGCTCCCGCGCTGCCACCGTCATGGCCGCCGGACGCGCCGACCCATCCGGAGTTGCACCGGTGGCAGGCCCGCGACGGCCTCGAGCTGAGCGGCTGGCTCTACCGGCCCGCCGGTGCGCTCGGCGCGGTGCCCACGCTGGTCTGGTTGCACGGCGGTCCGGAGGCCCAGGCGCGTCCCACGTTCAACCCGCTCTACCAGGTGCTACTGAGCTACGGCGTCGCGGTGTTCGCGCCGAACGTGCGTGGCTCGTCGGGCTTTGGGCGCCAGTTCGTAGACGCCGACGTTGGCCGCCTTCGGTTCGCCGCCATCGATGATGTCGCCGACGTGGTCGGGTATCTGGTGGATGCCGGGCTCGCCGACCCCGCCGCGTTGGGCTGCGCCGGCCGCTCCTACGGCGGGTACCTGACCGTCGCCGTGATGGTGACCTATCCCGAGCTGTTCCGGGTCGGCGTCAACCTCTGCGGCATCACCGACTTCGAGACGTTCTTCGCCCACACCGAGCCGTGGATCGCGGCGGCGGCGGTGAGCAGGTACGGCGACCCGCACCGAGACGCCGAGCTGCTGTGTGAGCTGTCACCGATCCACCACATCGGGCAGCTGAGCGCGCCACTGCTGGTAGTGCACGGCGGTCGGGACACCAACGTGCCCCTCATCGAAGCCGAGCAACTCGTCGCCGCGCTCCGCGACCGCGGCGCGTCACCCGGCTATCTGGTGCTGCCCGACGAGGGGCACGAAATCCTGGGCACCACCAACCGTGCGGTCTTCGTGGGGGAGGTCGTGCACTGGCTGGTCAGGCACCTGCTCGATGTCGACGAGCGCAGCGCCTGACGCCCCGGCCGACCGTGCTTGCGTCGTTGAACCGACCCGCGGAAACCGCAGTGAGTTGAAAAGATGGTCCGATGTGTCGATCCGGCGGTCTCTCGTTCGACGTGGAGTTAGAGGCTGGGTTGAGCCGGTCGGGACCGGTCCGGCAGCCCAGCTCCGAACCCGAACCAGAAGGAGGCACGACGATGCGATTCATGGTGCTGGTGAAGGCGAGCAAGGACTCGGAGGCGGGCGTTGTCCCGAGCAAAGAGCTCCTTGCCGCGATGGGGAAGTACAACGACGAGCTGGTGAGGTCCGGCGTGATGCTCGCGGGTGAGGGGCTGCACGCGAGCTCGAAGGGCGCGCGCGTCAGGTTCTCCGCAGACAAGCGCACCGTGACCGACGGGCCGTTCACCGAGGCGAAGGAGCTGATCGCCGGCTTCTGGCTGATCCAGGTGAAGTCGAAGGAAGAGGCGATCGAATGGGCCTCGCGGATCCCCTTCGAGGACGGCGAGGTCGAGATTCGCCAGGTGTTCGATGCTCTGATGGGTCACCGTGACGGTGTCCGAATCGTGCGGTACACCCGCGCCCGGTCGGTCAGGGCGGGCGGATGAAGCGTCGCACGCCCTGACCTCCGGCCCGCATCGCGCGATCGATGCGGTCTAGAGGATCGAGTCGGCGAGGCTGATAGCCGGTCTCGCGCGGATCGTGCGCGACGTCGGTCTTGCCGAGGATCTCGCACAGGACGCGCTGGTGGCGGCGCTCGAGCAGTGGCCGGAGTCGGGCGTCCCGCGCAATCCGGGCGCCTGGCTGATGGCCATCGCGAAGCGACGCGCGATCGATCTCCTGCGCCGAAAGGAGCGCCTCGGGCGCAAGATCGACGAGCTCGGTCACGAACTTGAGACCGGGGCAGTGGGGGCCGTGCCGGAGATCGGCGCGGCCCCCGACGAGGACATCGACGACGATCTCTTACGCCTCGTGTTCACGGCCTGCCATCCGGTTCTGTCCACCGAGGCGCGGGTTGCGCTCACGCTCCGCTTGCTCGGTGGTCTGACGACCGAGGAGATCGCTCGTGCGTTTCTGGTCTCGGAGTCGACCGTCGCGCAGCGAATCGTCCGGGCCAAACGGACCCTCGCCGCGACTCACGTGCCCTTCGAGGTTCCCCAGCGGGCCGAACTCGCCGTCCGGTTGTCCTCGGTACTCGAGGTCGTCTACCTCGTGTTCAACGAGGGCTACTCGGCAACCGCCGGTGACGACTGGATGCGACCAGCGCTGTGTGAGGAGGCGCTGCGTCTGGGCCGTATCCTGGCTGAGCTCGCGGCGAAGGAGCCGGAGGTCCACGGCCTCGTCGCGCTGATGGAGATCCAGGCGTCGCCGCGTGCGCGCGCGGACCGGCACCACCCCCGCTGCCATGCTCGCCCCGGCTGTGGTCTGCCGGGAATGGCCGTCACGACCAGTGTTGCCGCCGCTGTGCCTGCATTCGCCGCGCGTGGGTTGTCGGCGGGGGAGTTGTTGCCCGCGGTCCCTGCACTGCGGCTCCTCGTTCGCCGCCCACCGGGTATGTCCAGACGGGAAGGTGTACCTCACCCGCGGTGTCGGCCCGGCCAGACTGCCCACCCGGCGGGCCAACGGGGGAGTGTGGTCCGAGGTGGCCGATCCGGTGCGGGTCGGCCTCGGCGGGGTGGCCGGCACTGTTGATTCGCTGACCGCGGAGCTGGTCATAGATCGGGGTCTGACTCACGGTGACACCGTAGAGGTAGGTCGTCCACGGCAGTTATCCACATTTGTGTATAGGTGATGACCTCTGTGGATGTGAGAGCGGCGCCGAGACACGGCGACCCGGCCGTGACGGCTGGCGGCGCCGGAATACCTGCGGGTCAGCCGATGTTTCGGCTATCGGGAAATATCCGGCGGAGGTGGCGATGGCGACGATTGAATTGACGAAGGAGAACTTCACCGACGTCGTGGGTGGAGCAGAACTGGTGTTCATCGACTTCTGGGCGTCGTGGTGCGGGCCGTGCCGCAGCTTCGGGCCCATCTTCGAGCAGGTATCGGAGAATCACCCGGATGCCGTGTTCGGCACAGTCGACACCGAGGAGCAGCGCGAACTCGCGGCCGCGTTCCGCGTGATGTCGATCCCTACCTTGGTGATCATGAGGGAAGGTTTGTTGCTCTACGCCAAGTCGGGTGCTCTGCCGCAGCAGGCGCTAGAAGATCTGGTGGGTCGTGCTCGCGCGCTGGATATGGACGAGGTGCGCCGGAAGCGGGCTGCACGTGGGAAGACGGCCTGAGGGCACCGCTGGGCGCAGCGCCCCTGCCGCTACGATCTATGGGAGCCCACGATGACGACGTCGTCGCGGGCCGGTAGCGTGCCCGGTGAGCGCCCGGACTGCTACGACGCAGCACCACCAGGCAGCCAGGAGGCAACTTGTGACGGCCGTTGCGCCCCAGCCGATCGCCACACGTCCGCGCCCGACGCGCACTACGGTCAAGGGCTCGACTCTGCTGGGGCTTTTCCAGACGACCGATCACAAGGTGATCGGCATGCTATACCTGGTCACGTCGATGGCCTTCTTCTTCATCGGTGGCAGCATGGCCATGCTGATGCGTGGCGAGCTGGCCACACCGGGCCTGCAGTTCCTGTCCAACGAGCAGTACAACCAGCTGTTCACCATGCACGGCACGATCATGCTGCTGCTCTACGCGACGCCGATCCTGTTCGCATTCGCCAACCTGGTGCTACCACTTCAGATCGGCTCCCCGGACGTCGCATTCCCGCGGCTCAATGCGTTCTCCTACTGGCTGTTCCTCTTCGGCGGCCTGATGGTGATCAGCGGATTTCTCACGCCGGGCGGCGCTGCTGACTTCGGCTGGTTCGCCTACACCCCGCTGTCCAACGCCATACACTCGCCGGGCGCGGGCGCGGACCTGTGGATCATGGGACTGGTCCTTGCCGGACTGGGCACGATCCTGGGCGCGGTGAACATGGTCACCACGGTGGTCTGCCTGCGGGCGCCCGGGATGACGATGTTCCGGATGCCGATCTTCACCTGGAACATCCTGGTCACGTCGCTGCTGGTGCTGCTGGCCTTCCCGATCCTGACCGCGGCACTGCTGGGACTCGAGGCCGATCGGCGCCTCGGGGCGCACGTGTTCGACCCCGCCAACGGTGGAGCCATCCTCTGGCAGCATCTGTTCTGGTTCTTCGGCCACCCCGAGGTCTACATCGTGGCGCTGCCGTTCTTCGGCATCGTGTCGGAGATCTTCCCGGTGTTCAGCCGCAAGCCGCTGTTCGGCTACAAGACCCTGATCTTCGCAACTCTGTCGATCGCCGCACTGTCAATGGTGGTGTGGGCCCACCACATGTACGCCACCGGTGCGGTACTGCTGCCCTTCTTCGCGTTCACCACCTTCCTCATTGCGGTGCCCACCGGTATCAAGTTCTTCAACTGGATCGGCACCATGTGGCGAGGGCAGTTGACTTTCGAGACTCCGATGCTGTTCGCGATCGGCTTCCTGATCACCTTCCTGCTCGGTGGGCTGACCGGGGTGCTGCTGGCCGCTCCGGCGATCGACTTCCACGTCAGCGACACCTACTTCGTGGTGGCGCACTTCCATTACGTGCTCTACGGCACGATCGTGTTCGCGACCTTCGGCGGAATCTACTTCTGGTTCCCGAAGATGACCGGCCGGATGCTCGACGAGCCGCTGGGCAAGTTCCACTTCTGGACCACGTTCATCGGGTTCCACCTGACGTTCCTGGTGCAGCACTGGGTGGGCAACGAGGGTATGCCCCGCCGCTACGCCGACTACCTGCCCAGTGACGGATTCACCACGCTGAACATGGTGTCCTCGATCGGTGCCTTCGTCTTGGGCGCCTCGACGCTGCCGTTCCTGTGGAACGTGTTCCGCAGCTACCGCTACGGCGAGGTCGTCACCGTCGACGACCCGTGGGGATACTGCAACTCGCTGGAATGGGCGACCTCGTGCCCGCCACCGCGGCACAACTTCACCGAACTGCCCCGGATCCGCTCCGAGCGACCCGCCTTCGAGCTGCACTATCCGCATATGTCTGAGCGGATGCGGGCGGAGGCGGAGGTCGGCCACGGGAGCCCGCCCGCGCCGAGCGAGAAGGCGGCGCAGGCCGTGCAGGACGGCGAGACCGGTGATACCGACCCGCGCGAAAAGTGACCGGTAACCCACGGACGACCCTGCTGGTCACGGTGACCGGGCGGGACAAGCCGGGGGTTGTGTCGGTGATCTTCGCGGCACTCACCAGGCATGGCGTGGACATCCTCGACGTCGAGCAAGTGGTGATCCGGGGCCGGATCATTCTCGGCGTACTGGTGGAGACCACGGCTGATCCGGATGATCTGCAGGAGGCTGCCGAGCAGGTCATGGCCAGCATCGGGATGCAGGTGGACGTCGAGGTCGGCGCCGACGAGGTGGGCGTGAGCACCCGCGGGTCCACGCACGTCGTGTTGGTACTGGGCCGGCCGGTTACGGCCCGCGCCTTCACCGAGACCACCCGCGCGCTCGCTGCGTTGGACATCAACATCGACGCCATCCGGCGGATCGCGGACTACCCGGTTACTGGACTCGAGCTGCTCGTGTCGGTACCCAGCAACGATGGTGACGAGGCCGCTGACACGGCGTTGCGCTCCACACTGGTACAGATCGCCGCCCGTGGCGAGGTCGACCTTGCCGTCGAGCGAGTGGGTCTCGCCCGCCGGGCCAAACGTCTGGTGGTCTTCGACGTCGACTCGACCCTGGTGCAGGGCGAGGTGATCGAATTGCTCGCCGAACGCGCCGGCTGCGGGGCCGAGGTGCGGGCGATCACCGAGACCGCGATGCGCGGTGAGCTGGACTTCACCCAGTCGCTACGTCGCCGGGTTGCGCTGCTGGCCGGCCTGCCGGCCAGCGTGCTCACCGAAGTGACCAGCGCACTGGAACTCACCCCCGGAGCCCGCACGACAGTGCGGACCCTCAAGCGGTTGGGATTCACCTGTGGAGCCGTCTCGGGCGGCTTCACCCAGGTCGTCCGGCCGGTCGCCGAAGACCTGGGGCTGGACTTCTGCACCGCCAACGAGCTCGAGATCCGCGAGGGAAAGCTCACCGGACGGGTCCTCGGCTCGGTGGTGGATCGGTCCGGGAAGGCTGACGCGCTGCGCCGGGCGGCAGAGCACTTCGGTGTCCCGCTGGCCCAGTGTGTCGCGGTCGGGGACGGCGCGAACGACATCGACATGCTCTCCGCGGCCGGTCTGGGTGTCGCGTTCAACGCCAAACCCGCGCTGCGAGAGGTCGCCGACACCGCGATCAACCAGCCGTTCCTGGACATCGTGCTGTTCGTGCTGGGCGTGACCCGCGACGAGGTCGAGGCCGCCGACGCCGCCGACGGGATGCTTCGTAGGGTTCCCTTGTGAGTGGCGATGCGGCCGATAGCTCGTATTGCCACTCACGGGTGCTACTCGCTGCGTTGGCGGCCCGGTACGCGAGTTGGCTGGACCTGCCGGCTGACGCGACCGCGGACGTCATCGAGGAGGACCCTGCGGTGGTGCGGGCGATGCCGCTGATACTGCGGGTGGAACGGGACGCGGTACCGCCACGCAGCGCACTGCTCGAGGCGGCGGCTTCGGCGGCGGTTGCGTTGTGTCTCGACGAGCGTTCGCGGCCCGGCGGACCGTGGTACCCCGAGGTGCAGCCCTGGGTGGCGGGCCGGATCCGCAAGGTCGCGCGCCGCGCTCGCGGCGCACACTGGATCGCCGTGTCCGACCTGCCGGGCATCACTGTCGAACACCGCGGAGCCCAGGCGCGGGCGCTGGTGCCCTGGCCGGTGGCCGACACCCCCACAACCGTGACCCGGCTGCAGGTTGGTGGCACCGAGGTAGCTCCTGACGATCCGGGCCCACCACCGGACGGGCTCCCCGTGCTCTGGCTCACGCCGGAGCCGGTGATGACCACGGGCAAGGCCGCCGCCCAGGTCGGCCATGCCACCATGCTGCTCGCCGCGCTGCTGGTCGCTGACTGCCGGGCAACCGAGCTGGATCGCTGGGCGGCCGACGGCTATGGCTGCGCCGTGCGCACCGCCTCGGCCCAACAGTGGGACGGGCTGGCGGCGGGGGACCGGCCGGACCGGGCCTGGCGGGAGCGCGGGGTCCTGGCCGTGCGTGACGCCGGGTTCACCGAGGTCGCCCCCGGCACGGTCACGTGCGCCGCGCAGTGGGCCCTGCGGCGAGCCGGGTGAGCGCGGCTCGTGCCACGGTGGGGTCAGTGGTGGGCCAGAACGGGGGTAGCGAGGCGCGCAGGAAACGGCCGTAGCGAGCGGTGGCCAGCCTGGGGTCCAGGATCGCCACCATGCCGCGGTCCTCGGTCGAGCGCAGCAGCCGACCAGCGCCCTGCGCGAGCAGCAGCGCGGCATGCGTCGCGGCCACGGTGAGGAATCCGTTGCCACCTCGGACGGCCACGGCGCGCTGCCGCGCCGAGCTCAGCGGGTCGTCGGGTCGAGGGAACGGGATTCGGTCGACCACCACCAGCGACAATGATCGGCCGGGCACGTCGACGCCCTGCCACAACGACAGCGTGCCGAACAGGCAGGTCGGCTCGTCCTGGGCGAACTGTGCCACCAGCAGGCCGGTCGCGTCGTCGCCCTGGCACAGGATCGGCAGGTCCAGCCGAGACCGCAGTGCCTCGGCGGCCTGCTTGGCGGCCCGCATCGAGGAGAAAAGGCCCAGCGTGCGCCCACCCGCCGCGGTGACCAGCGCGTGGAGTTCGTCGAGGTAGGCCGGGAGTAGCCCGTCGCGGCCAGGTGCGGGCAGGTGCGCGGCGGTGTAGAGGATCCCGGCGCGGCGGAACTCGAACGGAGAGCCGGCGTCCAGGCCGGTCCAGATCGGGCCCTCGTCGTCATCGGCCGGCGGCGGTCGCTGGGTGGCTGTTGCAGCGGTCGTTGCGACTGCGGACGGCCGCTGCGGGGGCAGGCCCCACTGCGCGGCGAGCGCGTCGAACGTCCCACCCAAGGTGAGGGTGGCCGAGGTGAGCACCACCGTGCGCTCGCCGAACAGCCGCTGCCGCAGCAGCCCGGCGACGGACAGCGGGGCCACCCTCAGCACCCGCCCGCGCACGGTTTCCTCGGCCAGCCAGACGACGTCGCGCCGGTCCGCCTCGGGGTGCGGGGACGCAGGGTCAGGGAAGGCGGCGAGCACGCGGGCAGCAGCCGAATGGACCTGCTCCAGCGCGGCTTGCGCCAGGCGGCGACCGGCGGCAGCGTCAGGGTCCTCGCGGCGCTCCCCGCCGTTGCTGCCCAGCGCTGTGATGCACCGGTGGGCGGCGTCGCGCACCGCGGTGAGCGCCCCGACCACGCTGGCGCCGAGGGTGTCCCAACGCTGCGCCGGCGCATCGGCGAGCAGCAGCGCGAGCCCGTCTCCCGCGGCGGCCAGCTCGTCAGCGACCTGCTGGTCGATCAGCCGCCCGCAGCGTCGCGACGCGGTTTCCACCATCGCTGCGGTGAGCTCCTCGGTGGCCGCACTGGTGACCCGGTCGACCAGGTCGTGTGCCTCGTCGATGACCACCACGGCATGCTCGGGGAGAACCTGGTGCTCGCCCATCGCGTCGATCGCGAGCAGTGCATGGTTGGTGACCACTACCTCGGCACGTCCGGCCCGGGCCCGGGCCTGTTCGGCGAAGCAATCCATGCCGACTGGGCAGCGGGACAGGCCCAGACATTCCCGGGCGCTCACCGACACCTGCCGCCAGGCCCGGTCGGTGACTCCGGGCACCAGTTCGTCGCGGTCACCGGTGTCGGTGCCGGTGGACCACTCGTGTAACCGGGCGATCTGGCGCCCCAGTACCGACGTAGGGGAAGCTGCCGAGGCAGCGTCGAACAGGTCCTCGCCCTCGTCGGGCGGGCCGGTGTTGAGCCGATGCAGGCACAGGTAGTTGCGCCGTCCCTTGAGGATCGCGAAGCTCGGGGCGTTTCCCAACAGCGGCTCCAGCGCGCCGGCAAGCCGAGGCAGGTCGCGGTCTACGAGTTGGCGCTGCAGCGCGATGGTCGCGGTGGAGACGACCACTGTGGTCCCCGCGGCGACGGCGTGCCGGATCGCCGGCACCAGATAGGCCAGCGATTTGCCGGTGCCGGTGCCGGCCTGCACGGCGAGGTGCTCCCCGGTGCGGATCGCTCGGTCGACCGCATCGGCCATCAGGGCCTGGCCCGGGCGGTCGGTTCCCCCCACCGCGTGCACCGCCGCGGCGAGCAGCGCCCCGACGTCAGGCAAGGTGGTAGGGGCCGACACGGCGGCCCACGCTACAGCGTTGCGCCCGCCGCCAGGCCGACCGGATCAGATGAACACGGTAGGGATGGCGGGCTCGCCGGGAGACAGCCGCAACCCGTCGACCGGCAGGCTGCGCACCGCAGCTCGGAACCGATCGCGTCCCTGCTGCAGCGTGTCCGGCGGGCCGACCGGGTGCCCTCCCCGCAGCAACGGCACCGGGAGCGCCCGGTCGTGCTCCTCGAGCTCGGGGCACCGGCCACGCGGGAACACCAGTTCCACGACAGCGGTGCCGCTGGGCTTGTAGCGGCGCAGGGCACCCTTGGCCCCGCCCCGGGAAGCCTTGGACGGGCTGTACTTGGCCACCGGCCGGCCGTCGACCTCGACCAGCTTGTAGACCATTCCGGCGGTCGGCACGCCAGAGCCGGTCACCACCGAGGTGCCCACCCCATAGGCGTCCACCGGCTCGGCACGCAGCGCCGCGATCGAGTACTCGTCCAGATCGCCGGAGACCACGATCTGCACGTCCGGCGCGCCCAGCCGGTCGAGTTGCGCACGAGCCTGCCGGGCCAGCTCCCCGAGATCTCCCGAGTCGATCCGGATCGCCCGCAGCCGCGGACCGGCGACCTCGATCGCGGTGGCGATGCCCCGGGTGATGTCGTAGGTGTCCACCAGCAAGGTGGTGTCGGTGCCCAGCGCCGCGACCTGCGCGGCGAAGGCGTCCGCCTCGCTGTCGTGCAGCAGGGTGAACGCGTGCGCCGCGGTGCCGGTGGTGGGGATGCCGTAGCGCTGCCCGGCGGCCAGGTTGGACGTCGCGGCGAAGCCGGCCAGGTAGGCCGCGCGGGCCGCCGACACCGCTGCATCCTCGTGGGTGCGGCGACCGCCCATCTCCACCAAGGGGCGGTCACCGGCCGCGCCCACCATCCTGGCCGCTGCGGTAGCCACCGCGCAGTCGTGGTTGAGCACGGACAACACCAGGGTCTCCAGGACCACCGACTCGGCGAAGCTGCCGGTGACTGCCAGCACCGGGGAGCCGGGGAAGTACAGCTCGCCCTCGGGATAGCCGTCGATGTCGCCGCGGAACCGGTAGCCGGCCAGCCAGTGCAGGGTGCGTGGGTCCAGCATGCGGGTCAGGAACGTCAGTTGCTCGTCGCCGAACTGGAACCGGGCCACGGCGTCGAGCAGCCGGCCGACACCGGCGAAGATGCCGTATCGGTGGCCCCCCAGCCCGCGAGCGAAGACCTCGAACGTGCAGCGCCGGTAGGCCGAACCGTCAGCCAGCGCACCGGCGAGCATCGTCAGCTCGTACTGGTCGGTGAGCAGCGCGGTGCTGTCCGGAGTGGGCAGTGGCATCTCCAGAGCGTATGGCTGGTCGTGGTGAGAACATTGCAGCATGACTACACCCGTCGAACTGGAGCAGACCCAGGTCGACCCAGCGGTGGACGAGGTCGCAACCGAGGACCGGCCGTGGCTGACGATCGTCTGGAACGACCCGGTGAACCTGATGTCCTATGTCACTTACGTGTTTCAGAATCTCTTCGGTTACAGCCGGGACGAGGCGACCAAGTTGATGCTCGACGTTCACCACAAGGGTCGGGCCGTGGTGACCAGGGGTTCTCGGGACAAGGTGGAGATCGACGTCGCGAAGCTGCACGGCGCCGGGCTCTGGGCGACCATGCAGCGGGACGCATGAACGGCTGGCGGCGCAGCCGAGGGCTCGTGACGACCGTCCTGTCCGAGCGGGAGGCTGGGCTGCTGCGCGGGCTGGTCGGCCAGGTCCGCGACATGCTCGGGGCACGGGTTGCCGGGACCCCGCAGGACGAGCTCGCCCAGATCACCGGCATCATCGCCGGGCCCACCACCGCCCCCGATGACCGCGTGCTTGCCCGGTTGCTGCCCGACTTTCACCGCGACGACGCCACGCTGTCCGGCGGTCTGCGGGCGTTGCACGAGCCCGAGTTGCTTGCGGTCAAGGACGGCGTGGCCGGTGTCGTGCTGGACACCTGCCCAGCGCGGGGTGGCCGGATACGGCTGACCGATGAACAGGCGCAGGCCTGGCTCGCCGCGCTCAACGACGTCCGCTTGGCACTGGGCACGGTGCTCGACGTCACCGAGGACATGCCCGACGAGCTTGCGCCCGACGACCCCCGCGCACCGCACCTTGGCGTGTACCACTGGCTGACCTGGGTGCAAGAGTCCCTGATCCAGGCCGTCTCCGGCACGTAGGATGACGATGTGCTGACGATCCGCCGCGACCTCGTCGACGCGATGGTCCGGCATGCCCGTCGGGACCATCCGGATGAGGCGTGTGGTGTCCTGGCGGGCCCGGAGGGCTCGGACCGCCCGGAGCGATTCGTCGAGATGGCCAATGCCGAGCGCTCGCCGACCTTCTACCGGTTCGACTCGGCCGAGCAACTGCGGGTGTGGCGGGCGATGGACGCCGCGAACGAGGAACCGGTCGTGATCTATCACTCGCACACCGCCACCGAGGCCTACCCGTCGCGCACCGATATCTCTTATGCGTCGGAGCCCGGCGCGCATTACGTGCTGATCTCCACCCGCGATCCGGATACCCACGAGTTGCGCTCCTACCGCATCATCGACGGCGAGGTCACCGAGGAGCCGGTCGACGTTGTGGAGTCGTACATGTTCTCCCATACCGGCGCCGACGACGTCCCCGACGCGCTGTGATCCGCGCACCGGCTCGCGCAGTCTTCGGAATGCCCGGGGGCGGTTGTGCGTAGATGAACTGGTGAGTCGCCCGCACCCACAGGAGGATCCGACAATGGCCGTCACCGTCTCCGTTCCCACCATCCTGCGCACCCACACCGGGGGCGAGAAGTCCGTGCAGGCATCGGGCTCCAACGTCGGCGAGGTGATCGAGGACCTGGACAGCCAGTACGGAGGGATCAAGGCCCGGCTGGTGAAAGAGGGAACACTGCACCGCTTCGTCAATGTCTACGTCAACGACGAGGACGTGCGCTTCGCCGGGGGCCTCGACGCTGCGGTGAAGGACGGCGACAACGTCACCATCCTGCCGGCTGTCGCAGGCGGCTGCGCCGCCTGTGAGTGGGAAACAGTGTCATAGCACTCAACGCCACGCACGAGCGCGACCGAAGGGAGCCGCCATGGCCCGCTATGACTCGCTGCTCGCTGCGGTGGGTGATACCCCGCTGGTGGGGCTGCCGCACCTCTCACCCGCGTCCGACGTGCGACTGTGGGCCAAGCTGGAGGACCGCAACCCCACCGGTTCGGTGAAGGACCGCCCGGCACTGGCGATGATCGAGGACGCCGAGCGCTCCGGGCGGCTCACCAAGGGCTGCACCATCATGGAGCCGACCTCGGGCAACACCGGGATCTCACTGGCCATGGCGGCGAAGCTCAAGGGCTACCGGCTGGTCTGCGTCATGCCGGAGAACACCTCGATCGAGCGGCGACAGCTCCTCGAGGCGTACGGCGCGGAGATCATCTTCTCGCCGGCTGCCGGTGGCTCCAACCAGGCGGTGGCGCGGGCCAAGAAGCTGGCCGCCGCGCACCCCGACTGGGTCATGCTCTACCAGTACGGCAACCCCGCCAACCCTGCGGCGCACTACCGCACCACCGGCCCGGAAATCCTGCGCGACCTCCCCACCGTGACGCATTTCGTCGCCGGACTCGGCACCACCGGCACGCTGGTCGGGGTGGGGCGCTACCTGCGGGAGCACAAGCCCGACGTGCAGATCATCGCTGCGGAGCCGCGCTACGGGGAGCTGGTCTACGGCCTGCGCAACCTCGACGAGGGGTTCGTGCCCGAGCTCTACGACCCGGAAGTGCTCACCGGCCGCTTCTCCGTCGGCTCCTACGACGCGCTGCGTCGCACCCGCGAGCTGCTGGAAACCGAGGGCATCTTCGCCGGCATCTCCACCGGCGGGATCCTGCACGCCGCACTGGCCGTCGCGGAGAAGGCCGCGGGCGCCGGTGAGGCCGCGGACATCGTCATCGTGGTCTGCGACGCCGGCTGGAAGTACCTGTCCACCGGCGCCTACTCCGGCGACCTCGAAGAGGCAGCCGCCCGCCTCGACGGCCAGCTCTGGGCGTAGCCCTGGCACCCACCCCGCATTCAGCGGGCTCAGCGGGGCTATCGGTGCCTCGTTATCCCCGCTGAGCCCGCTGAATGCGGGGTGCTGGAAGGCACAGGATTCTCTCAGGGTGCGGGGGTATTCTCGGCGGGCGTGCCGGCCCTGCCCTCTGGAAGTGTTGCGCGTCCGCGGGTGCTTCCGGCCCGGCCGGGGCAGGCCGCGATGATCATCGCCGCGTTCACCGGCTTGTTGTATCTCACCGAGGCCGTGGACACCGTGCTCCGGGGCGCCCTGGACAATGAGGGCATCTGGCCGCGACAGGTCGACGGGCTGGACGGCATTGTCTGGGCCCCGCTGTTGCACGGCGGCTGGCAGCATCTGGTCGCCAACACGGTTCCGGTGCTGGTGCTCGGGTTCTTGGCGCTGGCCGGCGGCATCGGCCAGTTCGTTGTGGTGACCGCCACGATCTGGCTGGTCGGCGGCCTGGGGACGTGGCTCATCGGAAGCCCCGGGGTGCATCTCGGGGCCTCGGTTCTGATCTTCGGCTGGCTGGTCTTCCTGCTCGTCCGCGGCTTCTTCGCCCGCAGCCTGATGCAGATCATGCTGGCCGTGGTGCTGTTCGGGTTATGGGGCGGCGTGTTGTGGGGTGTGCTGCCGGGCACTGTCGGAGTTTCCTGGGAGGGGCACCTCTTCGGAGCGGTGGGTGGGCTGGTCGGGGCCCGGCTGAGCGTCCGTGCTGATCGACCCAGGGTGAGAAACCCGTGAGCGGTCCGGACGCCCCGATTGGTGTCTTCGACTCCGGTGTCGGCGGGCTCACCGTCGCCCGTGCCATCGCCGACCAGCTACCGGGCGAGAGGCTGTACTACGTCGGCGATACCGCGCACGGCCCGTATGGCCCACTGCCCATCGCACAGGTCCGCTCCCGCGCGCTCGGGGTGGCCGACGAGCTGGTGCACAGTGGAGTGAAGCTGCTGGTCATCGCCTGCAACACGGCGTCTGCGGCCTGCCTGGCTGATGCCCGGGAGCGCTACTCGATCCCGGTAGTGGAGGTGGTGCGCCCCGCGGTGCGGCGCGCCGTCGCCGCAACCCACTCCGGTCGAGTCGGGGTAATCGGGACCCGGGCCACCATCCGGTCCCGGGCCTACCACGACGCCTTCGCCGCGGCCCCGCACGTCGAGGTGACCGGGGTGGCCTGCCCACGGTTCGTGGACTTCGTCGAGCGTGGGATGACCTCAGGGCGTCAGGTTCTCGGCCTGGCGCAGTCCTATCTCGAACCGCTGCAGCGGACCGGCGTGGACACCCTGGTGCTGGGCTGCACGCACTATCCGCTGCTCACCGGCGTGCTGCAGATCGTCATGGGTGATCGGGTGACCCTGGTGTCCAGCGCGGAGGAGACCGCCAAGGACGTCTTGCGGGTGCTCACCGAGTTCGAGCTGCTGCGCACCGGGCCCGATGAGCCTGAGCACGTGTTCACCGCGACCGGGGATCCGGCGTCCTTCGCCCGGCTGGCCCGTCGCTTCCTCGGACCGTCGTTGGCGGCGACAGCGCCCGCCACGGGTTGGTAGGAGCGCCGGTTGGTAGGAGGATGACATGTTGCTCACGGTGCTGGGCTGCTCCGGCAGTGTCCCGGGTCCCGAGTCCCCCGCGTCCGGTTATCTGGTCCGAGCCGCGGATACCACTGTGGTGCTCGATCTGGGCAACGGGACGTTCGGGGCGCTGCAGCGCTACCTCGACCCCTTCCACCTGGACGCGCTGATCCTTTCCCACCTGCACCCGGACCATTGCGCTGATGTCTCGGCGATGACCGTGTACCGCCGGTATCACGCGCACCCACCGCCATGTGACGCGCTTGCGCTGTACGGGCCGACCGAGGTCGCCGAGCGTCTTGCGGCCGCCTATGCCCCCAGCGCCGACGAGCGCAACGTGACCGACCTGTCTGACGTCTATGACTTCCGGCCGGTCGCTGACCCGTTCCGGATCGGTGAACTCGAGGTGCGTGCCGCGCCGGTCGAGCACCCCTGCGAGGCCTACGCGCTGCGGATCAGCCACGCCGGGTGGACGCTGGTCTACTCCGGAGACACCGGCCCGTGCCGGCAGCTCGTCGAGCTGGCGACCGGCGCGGACGTCCTGCTCGCCGAAGCGTCCTGGCCCGACGGGCCGGGCAACCCGCGCGGGATACACCTGTCCGGCAGGCAAGCCGGGCAGGCCGCGGCGGCGGCCGGGGTCAGCCGGCTGCTGATCACCCACGTGCCCCCGTGGACTGACGCCGAGCAGGTGCTCAGCGAGGCAAAGGCCGCCTTCGACGGACCCACCGAGCTGGTCCGACCCGGCGCCCACTACGAGATCTGACGGCGCAACGGTGGGTGGGCAGCCATGGGTAGGCTGACCCGGTGGCACGAGCCGACGGCAGGACCGACGAGGCGCTCCGCGAGGTGCGCATCACCCGCGGCTACCAGCAGTGGCCCGCCGGATCGGTGCTGATCGAGTTCGGCGGCACCCGGGTGCTCTGTGCGGCCAGCGTGGTGGAGGGCGTACCACGCTGGCGCAAAGGGTCTGGGCAGGGCTGGTTGACCGCGGAGTACGCGATGCTGCCGTCCTCGACCCACACCCGCAGCGACCGGGAGTCGGTCAAGGGACGCCTCGGTGGGCGGACCCACGAGATCAGCAGGCTGATCGGGCGCGCGCTGCGATCCTGCGTCAGCCTCGCTGCGCTGGGGGAGAACACCATCTCGCTGGATTGCGATGTCATCCAGGCCGACGGTGGCACCCGTACCGCGGCGATCACCGGTGGCTATGTGGCGTTAGCCGATGCGGTGACCTGGCTGCGAGCGGCCGGTCGGCTGCGCAATCCGCAACCGCTGTCCTGCTCGGTCGCCGCGGTCAGCGTCGGTGTGGTGGACGGTCGGATCCGGCTTGACCTGCCTTACGAGGAGGACTCCCGCGCCGAGGTCGACATGAACGTGGTGGCCACCGATACCGGTTCGCTGGTGGAGCTGCAGGGCACCGGGGAGGGTGCGACCTTCGCGCGGTCCACTCTGGACCAGATGCTGGACTTGGCGCTGAACGGTTGCAAGGAGCTGACCGCGCTCCAGACCACCGCGCTGGCCCAGCCCTACCCCGGCGAATTGCCCCGGCGGTGAGCCCGGTTCGGGTACTGCTGGCCACCCGGAACACGAAGAAGCTGGTCGAGCTGCGGCGAATCCTGGCGTTGCCGGACACCACCGGATGGTTACAGATATTGGGGCTGGACGACGTACCAGCATTCCCCGAGACGCCGGAGACCGCAGCCACCTTCGAGGCCAACGCGCTGGCCAAGGCCCGGGACGCGGCGGCGGCGACTGGTCTGCCCGCCGTTGCCGACGACTCGGGCCTGGAAGTGGATGCGCTCAACGGCATGCCCGGGGTGCTCTCGGCCAGGTGGGCCGGCCGCCACGGCGACGACGCCGCGAACCTGCAGCTGGTGCTCGATCAGCTGGCGGAAGTGCCAGCGGGTCGTCGTGGCGCTGCGTTCGTCTGCGCGGCGGCTCTGGTCGTGCCGGGCGGTGCTCAGGTTTCAGGGAACCAGACCGTGGTGCGCGGACGGTGGTGCGGCACGCTGAGCCGTGCGAGGCGGGGCAGCAATGGTTTCGGCTACGACCCGATCTTTGTTCCGGACGGGGACCGGCGCACCTCCGCCGAGCTGGACCCGGCCGAGAAGGATGCCATCTCCCACCGGGGCCGGGCGCTGCGCGCGCTAGTGCCCGCGCTGCGTCAGCTCTGTCCCACGCAGCGCTGACCTCAGCTCACGACCTGCACGACCTGGCCCACCGACAGCTTGTTGAAGAAGGTGGCCGCGGCGCCGCGACCCAGGTGGATGCATCCGTGCGAGGGCACCTTGAGGCTGCCCTGGTGGAACGCGATACCGGAGTGGGTGAAGAACACCGAGTAGGGCATGGGGGCGTTGTCGAACGCCCTGCTGCGGTGGTGGCGGTCCTTCCACAACACCGTGAACGTTCCGGGCGGGGTCCGGTAACCCGGCTTGCCGGACGTGATCGGGGTCGGCCCATAGGTGACCTGGCCGCCGTTCATCAGCCAGGCCTGCTGGCGGCTGAGGTCGATGCAGGCTGCTGCGGACGACCCGCACGGCGCAGCCGCCGACTGGGCTGCTGCCACCGCCGGAGTCAGTACCGTGCACACCCCAGCAAGGGTGAGCGCGACCATGGCACGATGAAAGTTACGCATCACAGAGTCCCCCTCCGTAACCTACGGTAAGAGTATCACTCACAAGGGGTACCCGTAAGGATACGTTTCGTCGCGCGCGGCCCGGCCGTACCCGGGCGGGGGAGGTGTCCGGTTCCGGCCGGTCCGCGGCGCCCGCCCGTCGGGTTCGGCCCCGGGCGGTGCTTTCCGGGCGGTTCCCGGAAGAGCGCTGATGAGACGCCAGCCGGGCCTCATGGGTTCCCAAGCGACCGAGTTCGTGATCCGATTCAGAGGTGATGAGCGACACTTCCCACCCCGGTCCAGACACCGGCGCGCAGCCGGCCGCTGCCGAGTACGACCTGCCCCGGTTCGATGACATGCCGATCGCCGTGGAAACCGCCAATCTGGGGCACGGCATCGAGTTGCACCCACAGTGCCAGATGCTGGAGCCGCTGCTGGGGGTGTGGCGGGGCGAGGGCCTGGCCCAGTACCCCTCGCTGCTCGGAGAGTTCCGCTACGGCCAGCAGATCGCCTTCGGTCATGACGGCAGGCCGTTCCTGGCGTACGAGGCGCGGGCCTGGCTGCTCAACCCATCCGGCGAGGTGCTGCGCCCGGCAGCTCGAGAGGTCGGGTGGTGGCGGGTGGACGAGGAAGAGATCATCGAATTGGTCCTCGCGCACATGTTCGGCATCTGCGAGATCTACTACGGCGGGCGCACTGGAGAGACATCATGGGAGCTTGAATCCGACACCATCGCCCGTACCGACACGGCTAGGGAGACAACCTCGGCCGCCCGGCTGTACGGCCTCGTGGACGAAGACCAACTGGCCTACGCCGAGGAGCGGGCGCTGCGCGGCCTGCCCATGAAGCCGCACCTCTCCGCCCAGCTACAACGCGTCACCGGTTAGCTCCTGATGCCCCTCGGAACTCGTGCGAGACTCTGCCCATGACCATCGCCGTTCCGGACGCCCTCGCCGCCGAGATCGTCGAGGTACTGCGCGGCGCCGGAGCACGATTCGGGCTGCTGCACGGCAGCCGGGCGGCCGGTTTGCCGAGGGCGGATTCCGATGTCGACGTCGCGGCTTGGTGGGCGTTTGACCCGCCGTCGGCCTTCGATGTGCTGCTCCCGCCGGGGGTCGATCTCGTGGTGCTCAACGGCGCCCCCCTCGAGCTGGCTGGCAGGATCGCGCTGCACGGCCGTGTCCTCTTCGACGACGACCCGTCGGTGCGGGTCCGCTGGACCGCCACTACGCGCAAGATCTACGCCGACGAGCAGCCGCGGCTGCGGCGCAGCCACCGCGAGTTCGCTGAGGCCGTCCGACGTGGTCGATGAGGTCCGGGTCCTTCGGCTGCTCCGGTCGATCAGCGACGACCTCGCCGTGCTCCGCGCCGAGGCGTCGGCCAATCCCGAGCGGCGCCGATTGGCTGTGGTTGCGCGTAGTCAATACACCTCGTCGTCAGCCTCGAACTCCGCCACCGCGGCCAGCCCGTCCGCGATGGGCGTTCGGCAGCCCCTCGGAAGACCCCTCGCCTCATGAGATCACCGATCGGGAAGAACCAGCCGCGGTCACCGCGGGTTATTCTTCCCAAGCGGTGATCACTTCCGGAGCTTCGGTGATATCTGAACCCGTCCGTCGCCGTTGCCGCGGGTGTCACCGGATGGCTGGTCGAACTGGGTCCGGTACAGCTCCTCGTATCGGCCGCCGGCCGAGACCAGGTCGGAGTGTGTGCCGCGCTCCGCGACTCGCCCGTCCTCGATCACGAGGATGAGGTCCGCGGCTCGGACGGTCGACAGCCGGTGCGCGATCACCACCGCGGTCCGCCCGGCCAGCGCCTCGCCCAGCGCGGCCTGCACCGCCGCCTCCGACGTCGAGTCCAGGTGCGCGGTGGCCTCGTCGAGGATCACCACGCGTGGCCGCGCCAGCAGCAGGCGGGCGATCGTCAGCCGCTGGCGCTCGCCACCGGAGAGCCGGTATCCGCGCTCGCCGACGATGGTGTCCAGCCCATCGGGCAGGTCCGCAACGAGGTCGGCGAGCCGCGCCCGGCGCAGCACCTCCCACAGGTCGTCCTCGGACGCCTCCGGCCGGGCCAGCAGCAGGTTCGCCCGCACCGACTCGTGGAACAGATGCCCATCCTGGGTCACCATCCCGAGCGTCTCGCGGATCGACTCGGCGGACAGGTCGCGGACGTCCACACCGGACAGCCGTACGGCACCACCCTCGACGTCGTACAGCCGCGCCACCAGCTGCGCGATCGTGGACTTGCCGGCGCCCGACGATCCGACCAACGCCACCATCTGCCCCGGTTCGGCCCGGAACGACACCTCGTGCAGCACCTCCACACCCCCGCGGGTGTCGAGCTTCGCGACCTCTTCCAGCGACGCGAGCGACACCTTGTCCGCCGACGGGTAACCGAACTGCACGCCGTCGAACTCCACCGACACCGGCCCGTCCGGCACCCGCCCGGCATCGGCCTTGTCCTGGATGAGCGGGGTCAGATCGAGCACCTCGAACACCCGCTCGAAGCTGACCAGGGCACTCATCACCTCCACCCGCGCGCTGGCCAGGGCGGTCAGCGGGGCGTAGAGCCGGGTCAGCAGCAGCGCGAGCGCCACCACCGAACCCGGCTCCAACTGCCCCCGCAGCGCGTAGAACCCACCGAGCCCGTAGACGACGGCCAGCGCCAGCGCCGACACCAGCGTCAGCGCGGTGACGAACACTGACTGCACCATCGCGGTGCGTACCCCGATGTCGCGCACCCGCCGGGCCCGGACGGCGAACTCCGCCGACTCCTGCGCCGGCCGGCCGAACAGCTTCACCAGGGTGGCGCCGGGCGCGGAGAATCGCTCGGTCATCTGGGTGCTCATCAGCGCGTTGTGATTCGCTGCCTCGCGCTCCAGCCGGGCCAGCCGGGTACCCATCCGCCGCGCGGGCAACACGAACACCGGCAGCAGCAGCAGCGCGAGCAGCGTGATCTGCCAGGAGATCCCGATCATCACCACGAGCGTCAGTACCAGCGTCACCACGTTGCTGACCACCCCCGACAGCGTGTCGCTGAACGCTCGCTGCGCGCCGATCACGTCGTTGTTCAACCGGCTGACCAGCGCTCCGGTGCGGGTGCGGGTGAAGAACGCGATCGGCATGCGCTGCACGTGATCGAACACGGCGGTGCGCAGCTGAAGGATCAGGTCTTCGCCGATTCTCGCTGACAGCCATCGGGTGGCCAGCCCGAGCCCGGCCTCCGCGAGCGCAATGACGGCGATGAGCGACGCAAGCCTGACCACGACGTCGGGTGCGGCGCCTTGCACGATCGCGTCGACGACCCGGCCGGCGAGCACCGGTGTCGCCACCGCCAGCATGGCCGTCGCCACGCTGAGCAGCAGGAAGCGGCCCAGCTGCGCCCGGTGCGGCCGCGCGAACCCGCCGATGCGGCGCATCGTGGCCTTGGAGAACGGGCGCCGCTCCTGCTGCGCATGCATCGCGTTGTACATAGACATCCACGCGGTGACTTCCATGTCCATCGCACACCACCGGATTCTCGTTCTCGCCGACCGCCATGAGATCGCCGCGTCCTGGACCGGCGACTCGTACGGAGGCTAATAGCTCAACCAAAGTTGAGGTCAAGTATGACCGTTTTATCCTATGTGCCCCGGCCGCTTAAGTCGACTAGTATTCCACCATGGTTCCTCGGTGGTACCATGGTGGATATGGCGCTCAACATCAAGGACCCGGAGGCCGAACGGCTTGCCGCCGAGGTCGCGGCGTTGGCCGGTGAGACCAAGACCGCAGCGGTTCGGGTTGCCCTGCGGGAGCGGCTTGAGCGGCTCCGCGCGGTGACCGTGGCCGAGGATCCGGCGGACCGGCTGCGGCGCTTCCTCGTGGACGAGGCGTGGCCCCAGGTCCCAGTGGAGCTGCGCGGTGGCCTGACCAAGCAGGAGCGCGAGGCGATCCTCGGATACGGCCCGGAGGGAGTGTGATCGTCGACAGTTCAGCGCTGGTGGCGATCCTGCTGGCCGAGCCAGGTCGCCAGGTGCTCGTGGACCACGTGGTGAGGGCGGCCGTCATCGGGGTCGGTGCCCCCACGCTGGCGGAGACCGGCATCGTGCTCACCGCCCGGATTGGCGTCGCAGGCAGGTCACTGCTTGCCCGGCTACTCGACGAGGCGGGCATCGAGACCATCCCGTGCACGGCGGCACACTGGCCCGTCGCAGTCGACGCGTTCGCGCGCTACGGCAAGGGGCGACACCCGGCCGCACTGAACTTCGGGGACTGTCTGACCTACGCGACTTGCCGGCTGGCAGGGCGACCACTGCTGTGCACCGGGGACGACTTCCCGCGGACGGATCTCGCGGTGCTGAACCCACCACGGTGATGGCCACGCCTCGTCGACCTATCCTGGCTGAGGTCCACGAGCGCAAGGAGGACCAGTGAGCGAGGTCTGGCTGGGGGATGTCCGGCTGCGCAACCGGCTGGTCACCTCCTCCAGCCTGCTCGGCTACGGCGTCCCCGGCGCCGGACTGGTGCCTTACGGGATGAGCCCGATCTCCCGGTTCGTGCCGCTGGAGCGGTTCGGTGCGGTCACCACCCGCACCCTGACGGTGCAACCCCACGACGGGCATTTCACCAATCGCACCGACTGGCCGCTACGCGCACTGCCCGGCCTGCTGCGCCGCTACGCCACGGTGCTGCGCCGCGCCGACGCCGGCTGGATCAACGCCTTCGGCTGGTGCAACGTCGGGATCGATGCCTACCTGCGCGACTACTACCCGCGCACCCGCGATCAGAACACCATCATCTCGGTGGGTGGCTTCGCGGCCGAGGAGTTCGTCTGTCTCGTTGACGCGGTGAACGCGGCGGTGCCCGCCGGGGAGATCGCGGCCGTGGAGTTCAACGTCTCCTGCCCGAACATCGATCATGACTTCGAGCCGATCCTGGACGGAGTGCTTGCCGACGCGGTGCCCCGCAGCAGCCACCCGGTGATCCTCAAGCTGTCGCCGGACCGCGACTACGTCGGGCACGCCCGGCGGGCAGCCACCGCCGGAGCCTCGGCGCTCACCGCGATCAACACCGTGCGCGCGCTGCGGCTGGACCCCCGGACCGGGACGCCGTGGCTGGCCAACCGCTACGGCGGGCTGTCCGGCCGGGCGGTGAAGCCGATCGGGCTGCGGGTGGTTGCGGAGCTGCGCGATGCGGGGGTCACCCTGCCGGTGATCGCGACCGGCGGGATCCGCACCTTCGACGACTGCCGGGAGTACTTCTGGGCGGGCGCGGACGCCGTCAGTCTGGGCAGCGCGAGCTGGCTGGCGTCCTATCCCGGCTATGCGCTGTCCCCGCTGTGGGGCTGGCGGATCCGGTCGATCCTGCGGAAGGTGGAGACCTACGGCCTCCCTGTGAGTGGCACACAGAGCTATGGCTCGCAACGCCCCGCGCAGGGCCGGCCGTAGGCTGGCACTCGATGGCTGATCCGTGCACCTATCGCCCGGCGCCGGGGACGATCCCTGACGACCCCGGGGTGTACCGGTTCCGGGACGAGCATCGCCGGGTGATCTACGTCGGCAAGGCGAAGAGCCTGCGCAGCCGGCTGAACTCCTACTTCGCCGACCTGTCCGGGCTGCACCCGCGGACCCGGCAGATGGTCACCACGGCCGCGTCGGTGGAGTGGACGGTGGTCAGCACTGAGGTCGAGGCACTGCAGCTCGAATACAACTGGATCAAGGAGTTCGACCCGCGGTTCAACGTCCGGTACCGCGACGACAAGTCCTATCCGGTGCTGGCCGTGACGCTGAACGAGGAGTACCCGCGGTTGCACGTCTACCGGGGGCCCCGCCGCCGCGGGGTCCGGTATTTCGGGCCGTACGCGCACGCCTGGGCTATCCGCGAGACACTCGACCTGCTCACCAGAGTGTTCCCGGCGCGGGTGTGCTCGGCCGGTGTGTTCAAGCGGCACGGCCAGATGGGCCGGCCCTGCCTGCTGGGCTACATCGACAAGTGCTCGGCGCCCTGCGTGGGCGATGTCAGCGCTGAGGAACACCGCGCCATCGTCGAGGACTTCTGTGACTTCCTGTCCGGCCGGACCGACAAGATGGTCCGGCGGCTGGAGCGGGAGATGGCGGCGGCGGCTGCCGAGCTGGAGTTCGAGCGTGCCGCCCGGTTGCGAGACCACCTGGGGGCGCTGCGCCGGGCGATGGAGAAGCAGGCAGTGGTGCTCGGTGACGGCACCGACGCCGACGTGGTCGCGTTCGCCTGCGATGAGCTCGAGGCGGCGGTGCAGGTGTTCCACGTCCGCGGCGGGCGGGTCCGCGGCCAGCGCGGCTGGGTGATCGAGCGGGTCGAGCAGGTCGACCTGGTCGGGCAGTTCCTGACCCAGTTCTACGGCGAGCAGGCCGCGCTGGCCGGGTCCGCTGATGACGCCACCCAGCCGGTGCCTCGGGAAGTGCTGGTCCCCGAGCTACCCGAAGACGCCCACGCGCTGACCGACTGGCTTTCCGGACTGCGCGGAGCGCGGGTGGCGCTACGGGTGCCACAGCGGGGAGACAAGCGGGCGCTGGCCGACACCGTGGCGCGCAACGCGGCGGAGGCCTTCGCGCAGCACAAGTTGCGCCGCGCCGGCGACTTGACCGCCCGCGCCGCGGCGCTGCAGGAGATTCACGAGTACCTGGGGCTCGACGCGGCACCGCTGCGCATCGAATGCATCGACGTCAGCCATGTGCAGGGCAACGACGTGGTCGCCTCGCTGGTGGTCTTCGAAGACGGGCTGGCGCGCAAGTCCGACTACCGGCGCTTCGCGATCCGCGACGCCGCCGGCGACGGGCGCTCCGACGACGTGGCGAGCATCGCCGAGGTGGTCCGCCGGCGCTTCACCCGCTACCTGCAGGAGAACGACCAGCCCACCAGCAAACCCGGCCTGGACCCCGAAACGGGGCGTCCCCGCAAGTTCGCCTACCCGCCGAACCTGCTCGTTGTCGACGGCGGCCCGGCGCAGGTGGCCGCGGCGGCCGAGGCACTGTTCGAGCTCGGGGTCACCGACGTGGCGATCGCCGGGCTGGCCAAGCGGCTGGAGGAGGTCTGGTTACCTGGTGAGGCCGACCCGGTGATCCTGCCACGCACCAGCGAGGGGCTCTACCTGCTGCAGCGGGTGCGCGACGAGGCGCACCGGTTCGCGATCAGCTACCACCGGCAGAAGCGGTCAGCGCGGATGACAAGCTCGGAGTTGGACGGTGTTGCCGGGCTCGGACAGACCCGGCGCACTGCGTTGCTCAAGCACTTCGGCTCGGTCCGCCGCATCCGGCAGGCCAGCGTGGACGAGCTCACCGAGGTACCCGGGGTTGGCGCGAGCACCGCTCGCGCGGTGCTCGCCGCCCTGGGTAACACACCGGTGAAACTGGGTGACCCGGCCAGCGAAGGGAACAATGGAGCCGCATCGTGACTGAGGCCCACGGCGTAATTGAGACCCAGGGCGGTATCGAGGTGGCCGTGGTCTCCGGGCTGTCCGGGGCCGGTCGCAGCACGGCGGCCAAGGTGCTCGAGGATCTGGGCTGGTTCGTGGTGGACAACCTGCCGCCCGAGCTGATCGCCACCATGGTCGAACTTGGAGCGCGCTCACAAGGCGTGGTGACCCGGGTAGCGGTCGTCATGGACGTGCGCAGTCGGGCGTTCACCGACGATCTCGCCGCGGTGATCAAGGATCTGGATGCCCTCGGCTACCGGCCCAAGGTGCTGTTCCTGGAAGCCACCGATGCCGTGCTGATCCGTCGCTTCGAGCAGGTCCGACGCAGCCACCCTTTGCAGGGCGATGGGCGGCTGGCCGACGGGATCGCCGCGGAGCGTGCGCTGCTGGCCCCGCTCCGCGACGAGGCCGACTTGGTGCTGGATACCACCGGGGTATCCGTGCACCAGCTCCGGGCCAAGATCGAGCACGCCTTCGGGGGGGAAGCCAGCAGCCGCACCCGGATTACCGTGGTGTCCTTCGGCTACAAGTACGGGCTGCCGATGGACTCCGACCTCGTGATCGACGTGCGGTTTCTGCCCAATCCGTTCTGGATCCCCGAGCTGCGGGACTTCACCGGTCTCGATGCCGACGTCCGCAACTACGTGCTGTCCCAGGAGGGCGCCGAGGAGTTCCTGGACCGCTACCTTGAGCTGCTGCGGCTGATCAGCGGCGGGTACCGGCGCGAAGGCAAGCGCTACCTCACCCTCGCAGTGGGGTGCACCGGTGGTAAACACCGCAGCGTGGTCGTGTCCGAGGCGCTGGCCGCCCGGCTCGGCCAGGAGGACGGGATCACCGTCAAGGTGGTGCACCGGGACGTGGGTCGGGAGTGAGCCACCCGGGTAGGCGCCACCCGGGCCTCAGCCACCCGGGTCTCAAGGCCGTCGCGCTGGGCGGCGGCCACGGACTGTACGCCACGCTGCTGGCGTTGCGCGCCATCACCGAGGACATCACCGCGGTGGTCACGGTGGCCGATGACGGCGGCTCGTCCGGGCGGCTGCGCCGGGAGCTGGGCCTGCTCCCGCCGGGCGACCTGCGGATGGCGCTGACCGCACTGGCGGCCGACGACGGCGGCGGCGGGCGCTGGCGGCAGGTGTTCCAGCATCGCTTCGGCGGCACCGGGGCGCTGGCCGGGCACGCCGTGGGCAACCTGGTGCTGGCTGGGTTGCTGGAGGTGCTCGGCGATCCCGTGGTGGTGCTGGATGAGGCGTGCCGGCTGCTCGGGGTGACCGGCCGGGTACTGCCGATGGCCGCCGAGCCGCTGGACATCGAGGCCGACGTGGCCGGCCTGGACTGCGACCCGGGCACCCTGCGGCGGATCCGCGGCCAGGTGGCGGTGGCGACCACGCCGGGTCGGGTGCACCGGGTGTGGCTGCGTCCGCAGCGGCCGCAGGCCTGCGCCGAGGCGGTCCGCGCGGTCGCCGACGCCGACGTCGTGGTGCTCGGGCCGGGCTCGTGGTTCACCAGTGTGCTACCGCACCTGCTGGTCCCTGACCTGGTCGACGCGTTGAGCCGTACCGCGGCCTGCCGGATCGTGGTGCTCAACCTGGCGCCGCAGCCGGGCGAGACCGCCGGGTTCTCCCCCGAGCAGCACTTGACCGTACTGTCCGGTCATGCCCCGCCCGGGTTCACCGTGCACGCGGTCCTCGCCGATATCGACGCTGTCGCGGTGCCGGCTCGGCTGGACCGCTGCGCCGAGGAGCTCGGCGGGCTCGCGTACCTTGACCGGGTCGCCGATGACGGATCCGCCGATCGTCACGATCCGGTAGCACTGGCCGCGGCGCTGCGTCGGATACTGAGACCTGCTCGCAGGGGTCGAAGCATCAACAACTGAGACCTGCTTGCCAGGGCCTGCAATGGGAGGAGAAGCACCGGTGGCCATGACCTCCGCCGTCAAGGACGAGCTGAGCCGGCTGCGGGTGACCAAGACGTGCTGCCGGCGGGCCGAGGTCGCCTCACTGCTGCGCTTCGCCGGTGGACTGCACATCATTGCCGGGCGTGTCGTGGTGGAGGCCGAGCTGGACACCGGCGCCACCGCGCGGCGGCTGCGTCGGGAGGTGCACGAGCTCTACGGGCATAACTCCGATGTGCACCTGATCACGGCCGGTGGTCTGCGCAAAGGCACCTGTTATGTGGTGCGGGTGGTCCGCGACGGGGAGGGGCTGGCCCGCCAGACCGGGCTGCTGGACCTGCGCGGGCGCCCGGTGCGGGGGTTGCCCCCGCAGGTCGTCTCCGGTGGTCTCTGCGATGCCGAGGCCTCGTGGCGCGGTGCGTTCCTCGCGCACGGGTCGCTCACCGAGCCGGGCCGCTCGGCTGCGCTGGAGGTCACCTGCCCTGGGCCGGAGGCGGCGCTGGCCCTGGTCGGGGCGGCCCGTCGGCTGGGCATCCAAGCCAAGGCCCGCGAGGTCCGGGGCGCCGATCGGGTGGTGGTCCGCGACGGGGACGCCATCGGAGCGCTGCTCACCCGGCTCGGTGCGCACGACACGGTGCTGGCCTGGGAAGAACGCCGGGTGCGCCGCGAGGTCCGCGCCACCGCCAACCGGCTGGCCAACTTCGATGACGCCAACCTGCGCCGATCCGCCCGCGCGGCGGTGGCCTCGGCGGCGCGGGTCCGCCGGGCCCTGGAGTTGCTCGGCGACAACACCCCGGCACATCTGCTCACCGCGGGCCGGCTGCGGCTGGAGCACCGGCAGGCCTCGCTGGAGGAACTGGGCCAGCTCGCTGACCCGCCGATGACCAAGGACGCCGTGGCGGGCCGGATCCGCCGGCTGCTCGCGATGGCTGACCGGCGGGCCGAGGAACTCGGGGTGCCGGACACCGAGTCCGAAGTCACCCCCGACATGCTGGACGCGTGACGATCCCCGGCAGCTTTACGGGGTATCGGCTGGGTCGCGAACACCCCCGCAGCTCCCCCTCCCGGGGGTCCTGCGCGGTGGCATCCGGCCGATAGGGTGGCGCCGAGCCGTGCCAGCCGCCGTGCTGGACTGTGGGTAGAGGGAACTTGGGTAAGGAGAGGGCGACGTGACTGTTCGGGTAGGGATCAACGGATTCGGCCGCATCGGGCGGAACTTCTGGCGCGCCGTGCAGTCCGGCGGCCATGACATCGACGTGGTGGCGTTCAACGACCTCGGCGACATCGCGACCATGGCGCACCTGCTGAAGTACGACAGCGTGCTGGGCAGGCTGAAAGAGGACGTGCACGTTACCGATGACGGCATCGCGGTGGGCGGCAAGACCATCAAGGCGCTCGCCGAGCGGGACCCGGGCGCGCTGCCCTGGGGTGACCTGGGCGTCGATGTGGTGCTGGAGTCCACCGGCTTTTTCACCACGGCCAAGGACGCCCGCAGGCACGTCGACGAGGGCGGCGCCAAGAAAGTGGTCATCTCCGCGCCGGCCAAGGGCGAGGACCTCACCGTGGTGCTCGGGGTCAACGACTCCGCATTGGACGGTTCCCAGACGGTGATCTCCAACGCCTCCTGCACCACCAACTGCCTGGGCCCGATGGCCAAGGTGCTCCATGACGCCCTGGGCATCAAGCAGGGCCTGATGACCACCATCCACGCCTACACTCAGGATCAGAACCTGCAGGATGGCCCGCACAGTGATTTGCGCAGGGCCCGGGCTGCCGCGATCAACGTCGTGCCGACCTCCACCGGGGCCGCCAAGGCCATCGGGCTGGTGTTGCCCGAGCTCAACGGAAGGCTGGACGGCTACGCGATGCGGGTGCCCGTCCCCAATGGATCGATCACCGATCTGACCGCTTCGGTCTCCCGCGAGACCAGTGTCGAGGAGGTCAACGAGGCCTTCCGGACCGCCGCCGATGGACCGCTGAAGGGCATCCTGCGCTTCAGCGACGCACCGATCGTGTCCTCGGACATCATCACCGACCCGGCGTCGTGCATCTTCGACTCGCCGCTGACCAAGGTGATCAGCAATCAGGTCAAGATCGTCGGCTGGTACGACAACGAATGGGGCTACTCCAACCGGCTGGCTGACCTGATCATCCTGGTCGGTTCGCGGCTGTGAGAACGCTCGACGACCTGCTCGCGGTGGGTGTGTCGGGCCGGACGGTGCTGGTTCGCACCGACCTCAACGTGCCGCTTGACAGCGGCCGGATCACCGATGACGGGCGGATCCGTGCCTCACTGCCCACTGTGCGGGCGCTGACCGGCGCGGGGGCCCGGGTGGTGGTGGCAGCACACCTCGGCCGTCCCAAGGGCGCACCCGACCCGGCGTACTCGCTCGCCCCCGTCGCCACCCGGCTCGGCGAGTTGCTGGGTACCCCGGTGACAGCGGCGACCGACGTCGTCGGTGACTCGGCTCGTGCGGCAGTGGCCGGCCTGGTCGGCGGTGGCGTCGCGCTGCTGGAGAACGTGCGCTTCGACCCGCGGGAGACGTCCAAGGACGCCGCAGAGCGGGGCGCGCTCGCCGCCGAGCTCGCCGCACTGGTGGGCCCCGACGGCGCGTTCGTCTCGGACGGGTTCGGCGTAGTGCATCGCGTGCAGGCCTCGGTTGTCGACATCGCCGAGCGGTTACCGGCCTATGCCGGCACCTTGGTGCTCGGCGAGCTGATCACGCTGCGGCGGCTCAGCGAGGCACCGGACCGTCCCTACGCCGTGGTGCTGGGCGGATCGAAGGTGTCCGACAAGCTCGCCGTGATCGAGGCGTTGCTGCCGAAGGTGGACACCCTGCTCGTCGGTGGTGGGATGTGTTTCACCTTCCTGGCAGCTCTTGGTCACCCGGTGGGCAAGTCGCTGCTGGAACGGGACATGGTGGACGTGTGCGCGCGGCTGCTGAAAACCTCCGGCGACACGATCCGGCTGCCCCGCGACGTGGTCGTCGCCGACGAGTTCGCGGCGCACGCCCAGACCTGCACGGTGCCCGTCGGGGACATCCCGGACGGGTGGATGGGATTGGACATCGGTCCGGAGACGGTTGCCGACTTCGCCGCGGCGTTGGCCGGTGCGGCCACGGTGTTCTGGAACGGTCCGATGGGAGTGTTCGAGCTCGCTCCGTTCGCCGCGGGCACCCGGGGCGTCGCGGAGGTGATCGCGGGGTCGGAGGCGTTCAGCGTCGTCGGCGGCGGTGACTCGGCGGCCGCGGTGCGGCTGCTGAACCTGCCGGAGGACGGGTTCTCCCACATCTCCACCGGCGGCGGCGCGTCGCTGGAGTTCCTCGAGGGCAAGACCTTGCCCGGCGTCGCCGTACTGGAGGAGTAGGAGTGCCCAGGCAACCGCTGATCGCCGGCAACTGGAAGATGAACCTCAACCACCTCGAGGCCATCGCCCTGGTGCAGAAGCTCGCCTTCGCCCTGCCGGAGAAGTACTTCGCCAAAGTCGAGGTGGCGGTGCTGGTGCCGTTCACCGCGTTGCGCAGCGTGCAGGCCCTCGTCGAGGGGGACAAGCTGCTGGTGGGCTATGGCGCGCAGGACCTGTCTCCGAAGGACTCCGGTGCCTACACCGGCGATGTGTCCGGACCGATGCTGGCCAAGCTGGACTGCAGCTACGTCATCGTCGGGCATTCCGAGCGGCGCGAACACCACGGTGAGGGCGACGGTGTCGTGGCCGGCAAGGTGCGGGCCGCGCTGCGCAATGGGCTGATCCCGATCCTGTGCGTGGGAGAGGGGCTCGAGGTCCGCGAGGCCGGTGGACACCTGGCGCACAGCACCGAGCAACTGCGGGCCGCGCTCAAGGGCCTTTCCGCGGAGCAGGTCCGCACCATCGTCGTGGCCTACGAGCCCATCTGGGCGATCGGCACCGGTCGGGTCGCCACTCCGGCCGACGCGCAGGAGGTCTGCGGCGCGTTGCGGGAGGCGCTGGCGGACAAGTACGGGGTCGCGGTCGCCGACGATGTCCGGGTGCTCTACGGCGGATCGGTCAAGTCGAGCAACGTCGCCGATCTGGTGGTCGAGCCCGACATCGACGGTGCCCTGGTGGGGGGCGCCAGCCTGGACGCTGACGAGTTCGCGAAGCTCTGTGCGCTGGCCGCAGGCGGCCCCTTGCCGTGACCGTCGACGTGGTGGCGGGGAGGCCGAGCTCACAACTGTTGCTTGACGGAGTAATCTTGCGAATCAGCCGTTGTCCCATGAGGGTGTGATGAAGCTCTTCCTGCAGATCGTGCTCCTGGTCACCAGCATCGCTCTGATCCTGCTGATCTTGCTGCACCGGAGCCGCGGCGGGGGGCTGTCCAGCCTTTTCGGTGGCGGCGTTCAATCGAGCCTGTCCGGATCCAGCGTCGTGGAGAAGAACCTGGACCGGCTGACGCTGTTCGTCAGCGCGGTGTGGGTGATCTCCATAGTGGGGATCGGACTTCTGATCAAGATCGGCTGAGCACGCCCGGGGTGCCCGGGCGGTTCCGCGAGGTGAGGCGATCGATGGCAAGCGGCAACGCGATCCGCGGTACGCGGGTCGGAGCAGGTCCGATGGGCGAGTCCGAACGGGGAGAGACTGCCCCCCGTCGTCGGGTTTCCTACTGGTGCGCGAACGGGCACGAATCTCGGCCTTCGTTCGCGGTCGAGGCTGAGGAACCCGAGGTGTGGGACTGCCCGCGGTGTGGTTTTCCGGCTGGGCGCAACGAGCAGCGGCCACCGGATGCGCCCCGCAACGAGCCCTACAAGACTCACCTGGCCTATGTGAAGGAGCGCCGCTCCGACGCCGACGGTGAGGCCATCCTCGCCGAGGCCCTGGCCAGACTGAAGGAAGCCCGCGGCACCTGAACGTTGGTCGCCCTTCAAGTACCGCCAACCTGGGTGCTGCGCGTCTCTAACGGGGGCCAACCCTGTCCCGGGGACGCGGCACTGGCCCGCAGGTGTGCTTGCTCGCGGTGCCTGCAACCTGACGACGAGGAGTGGGCGTCGATGACCCGCTGGACCCTGCCGACCGACAAGATCCCGTCCGCCTGGTTCAACGTCGCCCCGCACCTGCCGACCCCGCTGCAGCCGCCGCTGCACCCGGCTACCCGGCAGCCGGTGGGCCCGGATGACCTGGCGCCGCTGTTCCCAGCCGCGCTCATCGAGCAGGAGATGACAACCGCGCCGTGGATCGATGTACCCGGTGAGGTACTCGACATCCTGCGGTTGTGGCGACCTACCCCGCTGGTCCGCGCGACCCGCCTGGAGCAGGCCCTGGGCACCCCGGCCCGGATCTACTTCAAGGACGAGTCAGTCTCTCCGGCGGGCAGCCACAAGCCGAACACCGCCGTGGCGCAGGCCTTCTACAACGCCCGGGAGGGCGTTGGCCGGTTGACCACCGAGACCGGCGCCGGCCAGTGGGGCACCGCGCTAGCATTCGCCTGCGCCCAGTTCGATCTGGAGTGCATGGTGTACATGGTCCGGGCCAGCTTCGAGCAGAAGCCCTACCGGCGCGTGATCATGGAGACCTGGGGCGGTTCGGTGGTGCCTTCGCCGGTCGACGATCTCGACCACCCCGGTTCGCTCGGCACTGCGATCTCCGACGCGGTACGTGACGCCTTCGGTCGCGAGGACACTCACTACTCGCTGGGTTCGGTCCTCAACCAGGTATTGCTGCACCAGACTGTGATCGGGCTCGAGGCCCGGGAGCAACTCGAACTGGCCGGCGAGCGGCTGCCTGATGTGGTGATCGCGCCGTGCGGTGGTGGGTCCAACTTGGGCGGGATCTCTTTCCCCTTCGTGCCCGAGGCAGGGGTGCGGTTGCTGGCAGTCGAGCCGCTGTCCTGTCCCACCCTGACTCAGGGCCGGTTCGACTACGACTTCGGCGACGCCGCTGGTTTCACCCCGCTGCTACCGATGTACACGCTGGGTCACGACTTTGTCCCGCCGAGTATCCACGCCGGCGGGCTGCGCTACCACGGCGATAGCCCGCTGATCTCGGCGCTGGTCCGGGACGGTCGAATGGAGGCGGTCGCCTATCCCCAGGGCAAGGTCTTCGAGGCGGCCGTGCAGTTCGCCCGCGCTGAGGGCAAGGTAGCCGCCCCGGAGGCCGCGCACGCGATCCGCGCGGTGATCGACGAGGCGCTCGCCGCCAAGGAGACCGGCGAGGAGAAGGTCATCCTGTTCAACTACTGCGGCCACGGGTTCCTTGACCTGTCCGCCTATGACGACTACCTCCACGGCCGGCTGCCCGACGAGCAGGGCTGAACCAGCTCCCGAGCGCGGATTTCGAGGTCGCCAACAGGATGCGGTTCGAGCTGTCGTCCCAGCTGGCGTGCCAATGTGTTAGCTGCTAACGTCTGTTAGCCGCTAACGCAAAGGGGTTAGGTCTATGTCGTCGACGTCCGTGCTGGTAGTGGGTGCTGGCCCGACGGGGCTGGCGGTGGCGTGTGGTCTGCGTGGCGCCGGGGTCGAGGTCCGGGTGCTGGATCGCGCCACCGGTCCGGCGGTGACCTCGCGGGCGTTGGGATTGCAGCCGCGTGGGGTCGAGGTGCTCGCGCGGCTTGGTGCGCTGGGGGACCTACCGGCGCGCAGCCTGCCGATCGGTCAGGTTGTGGTCAGCATCAACGGTCGCATGGTGGGCCGGCTAGCGGTGGGCCGCCCGACCCGGCTGGTACGCCAACCCGGGCTGCTGATCTCGCAGGCTGAGATCGAGGCCGAGCTGCGCGGCCGTCTTGCGAGCCTGGACGGCGAGGCCAGCGTGCAGTGGGGACGCGAGGTTGTCGGCGTTGAGGAGGACCCTAGCGGCGTCACAGTGCGGTTGGCCGATGGTGAGACCCTGCGGACGGGCTGGGTGGTGGGTTGCGACGGGGCACACAGCGCGGTCCGCAAAGCCGCCCACATCGGTTTCCCCGGGGTGGCGCTGGTGGAGCGGTTCTTGCTCGCCGACGTGCGGGCCGAGTTGCCGCTGCCCCGGGACACGGTGGCGGTGTGGCTGCGCGGCCACGAGATGCTGGCCGCGTTCCCGCTGCCGGGCGCGGACCTGTGGCGGCTGATGGCCCCTGCGCCGCTCACCGCGGGTGGCGCAGCGCAGGACCTGACGGGCGACGCGGTGCTCGACGCACTCACCGGGCTGTTGGAAGTCCACGCCGGCTACCCCGCCGACGTCGCGCGCGGCGCGCAGTGGACCTCGACCTTCCGGTTCCACCGCCGGCTTGCCGACACCTACCGGCAGGGCCGGGTACTGCTGGCCGGTGACGCGGCGCACATCCACAGCCCCTTCGGCGGGCAGGGCCTCAACACCGGGATCGGCGACGCGGAGAACCTGGCCTGGAAGCTCGCCCTGGTCACCGAGGGCCGCGCCGGCACCGGGCTGCTGGACAGTTACCAGGCCGAACGCCGCCCGGTCGCCGCTGAGGTGCTCGCCTCGACCAGCTCGATGACTCGCTTGATCCTCGGCGACACCGCCGTGGCCCGGCTGACGCGAGACCGGGTGTTCGTGCCGTTGCTGAACCGGCCCTGGGTGCAGCGCCGGCTCTGGGAACAGGCTTCCCAACTCACCCTGAGCTACCGCAGCGGTCCCCTCGCCTCGCCGCGGCGAAGGTCACTGTTACGGGGGCCTGGTCCGGGTGACCGGGTGCCCGACCTGGTGTGCCGAGGTCAGGACGGCGCCCGCACCCAGCTGCACGCCGAGCTGGGCCCGCGCTGGGCGTTGCTTGCCGCCCCGTCCCCGACCGCGCAGGGCTGTTTGCAGCTCGCCCGCGGGTGGCTCGGTGCGGACCTGGTGGTTGCCCTCACCCCGGACGAGCAGCCACCACGCGCGGTGCTGCTGGTGCGACCCGATGCGCACCTGGCCTGGCGGGGCAGGACCAGCGACGGGTTGCGGCGGTGGCTGGCCGGTGTGCTTGACCCCAGCCTTGCCGGGACGACGCCTCCAGAGCCGTCGCGACCAGCGGTCGGAAACCAGGAGGCCACCACCCGGTGAGCGCACCCCGCGACGCGGCGGCAGGGGAGCCCACTCGTCGGCCGGGACTGCGCGCCCGTCGGAAGGCACAGACCCGACAGGTGATCCAGGCCCACGCACTGCGGCTGTTTTTGGCCAACGGTTACGACGCCACCACGGTGGAGGAGATCGCTGCCGCCGCCGGGGTCTCGCACATGACGTTCTTCCGGCACTTCCCCACCAAGGAGTCCGTAGTCGATACCGACGACTACGATCCGATGATCGCCGAGCTGATCGCCGGGCGACCAACGGCTGAGGACCCGTTGACCGCTATCCACCACGCCCTCGTCGAAGGGCTTGCCGCCGTCCTTCCCGAGGGGCGAGACGCGCTGCTCACTCGGACCCGGCTGATCCTGGCCACCCCCGCGTTACGGGCCCGGCTCTGGGAGAACCAGCACGCCACCGTTGCCCTGTTCACCGATGCTCTGACCGCCCGCCACCCCGCCGCCGAGCCGCCAGACCTGGGGGTGCGGGTACTGGCCGGCGCGGCGCTGGCCACCCTCACCACCGCCCTGATGACGTGGGTGGACGGCGACGGGGCTGAGGATCTGCTCGAGCTGGTCGACCGGGCCTTCGCCGCGCTGCGTCGAGGGTTGGGCTGAGGGTGTGCCCAACCCACCGCCGGGCGTCGGGCACGAGAGGGCACGGGAGGACGACACACCGGGCACGGGAGGACGACACACCGGGCACGAGGGAACGACACACCGGGCACGAGGAACGGACACGCCGGGGGTGTTGGGTCAGCGGGGGAGGAGGTCTGGGGGGAGTTTGGCGGCGGCGGGGCGGTCCAGCAGCCAGAGCGTGCGACGGCGTCCCATTGCGCCCGCGGCGGGCAACTGGACCTCTCCCGCTCCGCCCAGTGCCATGGTCACCGCTGCGGCCTTCGCCGACCCTGAGACGATCAACCACACCTCGGCGGCACATCGGATGGCCGGCAGGGTCAGGGTGATCCGGGTGGATGGCGGCTTGGGGCTGCCCCGCACGCCGATCACCGCGCGGTCGGTCTCATAGACCGCGGGGGAGCCGGGGAACACCGAGGCGACATGGCCGTCCTCGCCGACGCCGAGACAACAGATGTCGAACGACGGTGCGGGGCCACGATCCTCTGGCCGCAGCCGATGCAGCAGCAGGTCTTCGTAGGCCCGCGCGGCGGCGTCCGGATCGTCGCCCCACTGCCGGTCCGAGACCCCCATCGGGTGGACCCGGGATGGGTCCACCCCGACGTGGTCGAGTAGCGCCTCGCGAGCCTGAGTCTCGTTGCGGTCCGGATGACCACTGGGCAGGAAGCGCTCGTCGCCCCAATAGACATCCAGCCGGCGCCAGTCCACCGCCGCGGCGGCTTGGGTGCTCGCCACGTGACGCAACACTGCGATACCGATGTCGCCACCGGTCAGCACCACCGACGCGGACCCCGAGGCGGTCTGGATGTCCACGATCCGGGTAACCAACCGGGCGGCGGTCGCCGCGGCGAGCACCTCCGTGGTGGCATGCACCACCACGTCGGGGCGGCTCACGGGTTGCCCCGGGTCTCGCCCATCGTCGTACCCGATCGGATCCGGCGAGGAGCGCTTCCGGCCCGGCTGTCCACCTCGGTCAGGGCTTGCAGCGCCTCGTGGTAGATCTCGTCGGGGTCCAGCCTGCGCAGCTCCTCGGCGAGGCACTCGCGCACCGGGCGGCGCTTCAACGGCACCCGGCGGTCCGGCTGACCCGGCTGGCGCAGCGTGCCGACCTTCCCCTGGGGCCGGATCAACTCCACCGGGCCGCAACGACGTTCCAGCACTGCCGCGCTGATCCCGCCGCCGGGATCGCTGGCGCGACGCCGTACCGGGACCTGAAGGCGAGACCGCAGCCAGCCGGCGAGCAGATCGGCGGACGGATTGTCCGCGGAGCCCGTGACGGTGACCGCCTCGACCTCCTCGTAGGGCGGCAGATCGAGTGCCGCCGCGAGCAGAGCGCGCCACGGAGTGAGCCGGCTCCAGGCGAGGTCGGTGTCGCCGTTGGAGTAGGAGGTGCGGCGGGTCTCCAGCGCTTTGATCGGCTGGCGGGCCGCGGCAGCATCGGTGATCCGGCGCTGCGCCAGCCTCCCGATATGATCATGCGCGGGGATCGCCGGGGCCACCCCCGGCCACCACGCCACCACTGGGCAATCCGGGAGCAGCAGCGGTATCACCACGCTGTCTCCATGGTCGGCCAGTTGGCCATACAGGCGCAGCACGAGCACCTCGGAGGCGCCAGCGTCACCACCGACGCGGATCTGCGCGTCCAGCCGCGTCCCGGCCCGCTTGAGGCCCCTGGCCACCACGAGCACGCGGCAGGGATGCTCCCTGCTGGCCTCGTTCGCGGCCTCGATCGACTCCTCCACCTGCGCGGAGTCGTCGGTCACGATCACCAGGGTGAGCACCCGGCCCAAGGCCACCGCACCACCGCGCTCCCGGATGTCGATCAGCGCGTGGTTCACCGCGGACGTGGTGGTCGAAGGCAGGTCGACGATCATTGCTCGCCGCCGGCAAGGGAATTCATTGTTCTCCTCCGGGCACGACCCGCACCATGCTATCGGTTTCTCTCCCGAGCGGCGCGGAAGTAGTCCGCCCCGTCGCGAAGGTCAATGATGGGATCGGGGTAGTGCAGGTGGGCTCGGTGGTAGGGGTCCAGGTTCCAGGGTTGGTGTACCGCGGGGCCGGGGATGTCGCGGAGCTCGGGAAGGTAACGGCGGACGTAGTCCCCGGATGGGTCGTAGCGTTGCGCCTGTCGCAGCGGGTTGAGGTTCCGGTTGGGTCGGGTGTCGGTTCCGGTGCCGGCCACCCATTGCCAGTTGAGCTGGTTGTTGGCGACGTCGGCGTCGACGAGCAGGTCGAGGAAATGCCGGGCGCCGATGCGCCAGTCCAGGTACAGGGTCTTGGTAAGGAAACTGGCGGTGATGAGGCGGGCGCGATTGTGCATCCACCCCTCTTGTTGGAGCTGTCGCATGCCGGCGTCGACGATCGGATAGCCGGTGCGGCCATCGCGCCAGGCTGCTGCGGCTGTCTCGTCGCGGCGCCAGCTGTCGTGGTGGGTGCGGTAGTCGGCGGTTGTGGTGTCGGGGCGCGCGGCGAGGACCTGGTGGTGGAAATCGCGCCAGGCCAGTTGCCGGATAAAGGCCTCGCCACCTGGCGTCGAATGGTCGGCGGCATGAAACGCCTCGGTGGGTGAGACGCAGCCGAAATGCAGGTAAGGCGACAGCCGGGAGGTGCCGTCGGCGGCAAGGTCGTCGTGGACCTTCTCGTAGTCGTGGATCGGCCCCGCGAGCCAGTCGTGCAGGAGGCGCCGTCCCGCGGTTTCACCACCCCGCGGCAGGTGCGGCGAGCGCTTGCCGGCGCAGATGTCCTGGGCATTGGGCAGCGGTTCGGTAGCGATGGGTGGCACGGTGATCTGGCCGGGCGCCTCGAGCACGCCGCGAGTGTCTGCGCCGACCCAACGCCGGTAGTAGGGAGTGAAGATCGCGAAATGAGCACGTCCGCCAGCAGGGGTGATCGCCCCGGGCTCCACTACGGTGACCGAGTTGGCGTGGACCCGCAGTGTGGCGCCGTGGCCGGCGAGGCGTTGGCGTAGATCCTGTTCGCGGCGGTGGCTGTAGCCACTGACATCGGCGGCCAGATGGACCTCGCCGACACCCAGGTCCGTGACAATGCGCTCGACTTCCTCGGCCACCGTGCCGGAGCGCACCACGAGATGCCCTCCCATGGCGCGGGGCGCAGCGTCCAAGTCGGCCAGTGCCTCGGCCAGGAACACCGCCCGGTTCGGCGACCCGAAGCCGGTCCCGGGGCCGCGCGTGAGGATCGCCGCGTCCAGCACGAACAGCGGCACCACCTGGGTGGCGGCACGGCAGGCGGCGTGCAGCACGGGATTGTCGTGCACCCGCAAATCGCGGGTGAACAAGGCGATGGCCACGCTCATCGTGCTGATCTACCGTAGGTCGCCGGACGTGTCGCGCGGGCAGCGTGACTCGGCGGCGCCGGTGATGTTGCGGGCCATGCCGCCGAAAATGACGTCGTGGAACGGGGCGATGGTTCTCCAGTACAAGTGTCCGCCCAACCCGTGCGGTTCGAACAATGCCCGCTGCCGGTAGCGCGCGCCGCCGTCACCGTCCGGAATGACCTCGAGTTCCAGCCAGGCGCGGCCGGGTAGCCGCATCTCGGCGCGCAGCCGCAGCAGCCGGGGGCGGTCAAGATGTTCCACCCGCCACCAGTCCAGAGCTTCGCCAACGTGAAGCCGGCGGGGGTCGCGGCGGCCGCGGCGCAACCCGACGCCCCCTGCCAGCCGGTCGATCCAGCCGCGCACAGACCACGCCAGCGGGAAGGAGTACCAGCCGTGCTCACCGCCGATGGCTTCGATGACATCCCACAAGGTGCGCGGGTCTGCGGTGCTGCGGTGCTCGCGGATGTCCTGGTAGAGCGAGCCGCCGGACCAGTCAGGGTCGGTGGACAGCGGATCCGACGGTGCCCCGTGCCAGGACGCGTCCGACCAGCGGGTGGGCACCTCGGCGTTGCGGATGTGCCTCAGCGCGAGTTCGACGGCGTGCTCATAGTGGGTCAGGCCGCCGTCGGGGTCGGGGATGTAGCCGGCGATGTCGTGGTCGTGACAGACCACCTCGTGCACCAGCGACTCGATCAACGGGATGGCGATGGTGCGGGGCACCGGGGTGACCAGGTTCACCCATTGCGCCGACAGCCAGGGGGTCAGCACCGGCACCGGCACCACCACGCGGCGGAGCAAGCCGGCCACGACCGCGTAGCGGCGCATCATCTCCAAGTAGGTCAGCACATCGGGGCCCCCGATGTCGAAAGACCTGTTGACCTGCGATGGCAGCGTGGCGGCGTGGGTCAGGTAGTGCAGCACGTCGCGGACTGCGATGGGCTGGATCCGGTTGTGCACCCAGCGTGGCGTGATCATCGCCGGGAGCCGTTCGGTGAGGTAACGCAGCATCTCGAAGCTGGCCGACCCGGATCCCAGGATCACCGCGGCCTGCAGTGCGACGGTGGGCACGCCGGAGTCGAGCAGGATCTGCCCGACTTCGGCGCGCGAGGCCAGATGGTCGGACAGGTGCTCAGCGTCGGGTGTGATCCCGCCCAGGTACACCAGCCGGGTCACACCCGCGGCGCGGGCCGCGTCGGCGAGCACGTGCGCGGCGCGGCGGTCGACCTCCACGAAGTCACGCTGATTGAGCGAATGCACCAGGTAGTAGGCGACGTCCTGGCCGGCCACTGCGTCACGAATACTGCCCGGATCGGTGACGTCGGCCGCAACGACCTCGACGCGATCCCGCCAGGGCACCTCGGTCAGCTTGCCGGGCGTGCGCGCCACCGCCCGCACCTGGTGGCCGGCGGCCAGCAAGGCGGGAACAAGCCGGCCACCGATGTATCCGGTGGCGCCGAACACTACGCAGCGCATGTCAAGGCCTTCTCCAGGTCCGTGCGGTCCGGGCGATCATCCGGTCCGCCGACGGCGGCCCCCAGGTACCGGCCGCATAAGGCTCGGGCCGATCCTGCTTGGCCCAGTGTTCGAGCACCGGGTCCAGGATCGCCCAGGACAGCTCCACCTCGGCGTTGACCGGAAACAACGACGGCTCACCGAGCAGCACGTCCAGCAGCAGCCGCTCGTAGGCCTCGGGCGAGGACTCGGTGAACGCCGTGCCATAGCGGAAGTCCATCGTGACGTCACGGACCTCCATCGCGGTTCCGGGCACCTTGGAGCCGAACCGGATCGTGACGCCCTCGTCCGGCTGGACCCGGATGACCAGGGCGTTCTGCCCCAGCTCCTCGGTCATGGTCGCCTCGAACGGCAGGTGCGGAGCCCGCTTGAAGATCACCGCGATCTCGGTGACCCGGCGTCCCAGCCGCTTGCCGGTGCGCAGGAAGAACGGCACCCCGGCCCACCGCCGGTTGTCCACCTGCAGCATGATCGCGGCGAAGGTCTCGGTGCTGGAGTCCTGGTGGAAGCCGTGTTCTTCGAGCACCCCGACGACCTTGGTGCCACCCTGCCAGCCGGCGGTGTACTGGCCGCGTGCGGTGGTCTCGCCCAACGGCTCCACGACGTTGGTGGCGGAGAGCACTTTGATCTTCTCACCGCGCAGCGAATCGGGGGAGAAGGACAGCGGCTCCTCCATCGCGGTCAGCGCGAGCAGTTGGAGCAGGTGATTCTGGATCACGTCCCGGGCGGCCCCGATGCCGTCGTAGTAGCCGGCACGGCCGGCCAGCCCGATGTCCTCGGCCATGGTGATCTGCACGTGGTCCACATAGTGGCTGTTCCAGATCGGCTCGTAGAGCTGGTTGGCGAAGCGCAGCGCGAGGATGTTCTGGACGGTCTCCTTGCCGAGGTAGTGGTCGATGCGGAACACCGACTCCTCGGGGAAGACGTCGTTGACGATCTCGTTGAGTTCGCGGGCGCTGCGCAGATCGTGCCCGAACGGTTTCTCGATGACCACCCGGCGCCACTGGTCGCCGTTGGGTGTCGCCAACCCCGTGCGGGCGAGCTGCTTGAGCACCACCGGGAACATCGCGGGCGGGATGGACAGGTAGAAGGCGTGGTTGCCGCCGGTGCCCTGGTCCCGATCGAGATCTTCGACGGCCGACGCGAGATCGTCGAAGGCGGCGTCGTCATCGAAGCTGCCGGCCACGAACCGGATGCCCTCAGCCAGCCGGTCCCAGACCTCCTGGCGAAAGGGGGTCCGGGCGTGTTCCCGGACCGCATCGTGGACCAGCTCGGCGAAGTCTTCGTCGGCCCAATCCCGGCGGGCGAACCCGACCAGGGCGAAGCCAGGCGGCAGCAGGCCGCGGTTGGCCAGGTCGTAGATCGCCGGCATCAGCTTCTTGCGGGACAGGTCCCCGGTCACACCGAAGATCACGACACCGCACGGGCCGGCGATCCGGGGCAGCCGCTTGTCCCGGGGGTCCAGCAGCGGGTTGACCGGGTTGTCGGGGTTCATGACCAGCGTTCGGGCAGCGCGCGGACCACCTGGATCAGCCCGGCCACCCGGTCGATCAGGTGCAGCCGCAGCACCGGCCGGCCGTGCGCGGCGAGCACCTCGGCATCGCCGAGAGCCTGGGCCCGCTGCAGGTCCCCGAGGGTGAACGCGGTGCCGGGTACCGGGATGTCCTCGACGACCTCACCGGTCAGCTGCAGGAACGCCCCGTTCTGGTGACCGCCCTTGTGGTACTGGCCGGTCGAGTGCAGGAAGCGAGGGCCCCACCCGAAGGTGGTCTGCACGTGGGTGCGGCGGGCGAACTCCGATCGCAATACCGCGGCCGAGGCGTCGGCGACGCGGTCCAGATACGCCTGCACCGCGAGGTAGCCCCGCTCCGGGGTGGCGGCGACCAGCGCGTCCACGGCGTCGCGCAGGGTGGCAACGCCGGCCGGCAACCAGTCCCCGACGGGATGGACTGCGACGTCACCGTCGACGAATGCGGGCGCGGGCCCGGCAGTGCTGTCCAGCTGGGCTCGTGCCGCTGCCTTCGCGGCCTCCACGTCGGGCTGGTCGAACGGGTTGATCCCCAGCAGCCGGCCCAACACCGCGGTGGCGTGCTCCCAGAGCAGCACCTGCTCACCCAGGGTGCCGGTGACGGCCGCTGCGGCGGCCTCGACACCAGGGCCGATCGCGACCGGGATGGCGTCCGGTCCGGCGTCGGCGAAGCCGGGCGAGGCGGGGTCCTCCACCACGACCGGGAGCAGCCCGGTGCCTTCCTTGCCGGTGGACTCGGCGATGAGCTGCTCGGCCCAGTCGGCGAAGCCGATGATCCCCGAGCCGGTGTCACCGAGCACCACCTTGTCGGCACCGGCGCCATGCCCGGCAGCCAGCGCGGCAGCCAGTCGTAGTGCTGGGTTCGCCGGGTCGTCGGCGGCCAGCATTGGCGCCAGCTGCGCCGCGTCGTCCAGCAGCGTCGCGATATCCGCTCCGGCCAGACCGGCCGGGACCAGGCCGAAGGCGGTCAGCGCGGAGTACCGCCCGCCCACGTTCGGATCGGCGGTGAGCACTGCGCGGTACCCCTCGGCGTCGGCGATCTGCTGCAGCGGCGACCCTGGGTCGGTCACCACCACCAGATGCGCCGCCGGATCCAGCCCGGCAGCGGTGAACGCGGCGGCGAACACCCGACGGTGGCTGTCGGTCTCCACCGTGGAGCCCGATTTGGACGACACCACCAGCACGGTTCGCTCCAGGTCCCCGGCCAGTGCCTCAGCCACCTGGCCGGGGTCGGTGGTGTCCAGCACGGTCAGCGCCACCTTGTCAGTGGCGCAGATGACCTCCGGAGCCAGCGACGAGCCACCCATCCCGGCCAGCACGACCCGATCGATGCCGTCGGAGTGCAGGTCGGCCCGCAGCGCCTCGATCGTGGCCAGCAGCGGCCGGGAGGTCTCGGGCAGCGCCACCCAGGCCAACCGCCGGGCGGCCTCCGGCTCGGCGTGGCGACCCCACAAGGTCGGATCCTGACCGGCCAGCGCCGAGGCCACTCCTTGCTCGACTAGCTGGTTGACCAGTAACCCCGCCTCGCCCGCCAGGCCGCGGGAGCGGATGTCGACGGCGAGCTGTGACATCGGCGGTCAGCGCCCCGGCTGCGGGGCGACCTTGGCCAGCTGCGCGGCCACCATCTCGCCCAGCTCGGCCCAGGAGGCGTCGAACTTCTCCACACCCTCGCGCTCGAGCACGACGAACACGTCGTCGAGGTCGATCCCGGCCTCGGCCAGCTCGTCGAAGGTGCGCTGGGCCTGCTCGGCGGTGCCCGACACCTGGTCGCCGGGCACCTCGCCGTGGTCGGCCAGCGCGAACAGGGTCTTGTCCGGCATCGTGTTCACCACCCCCGGTGCGATCAGTTCGGTGACGTACTTTGTGTCCGGGTAGGCCGGGTTCTTCACCCCGGTGGACGCCCACAGCGGCCGCTGCGGCCGCGCTCCCAGCTCTCCTAACGAGGTCCAACGCTCGGTCGCGAACTCCTCCTGGTAAGCCGCGTACGCGAGCCGGGCGTTGGCCACCGCGGCCTGTCCGCGCAGCGCCAGAGCCGGCTCGGTGCCGATAGTCTCCAGCCGCTTGTCCACCTCGGTGTCCACCCGGGAGACGAAGAACGAAGCCACCGACGCGATCGTCGTCAGGTCGTGACCGTTGGCCCTGGCCCGCTCCAGGCCGGCGAAGAAGGCCGCCATGACCTCGCGGTAGCGCTGCACTGAGAAGACGAGCGTGACGTTGACGCTGATCCCGTCGGCCATCGTGCCGGTGATGGCGGGCAGGCCCTCCACCGTGGCCGGAATTTTGATCATGAGGTTGGGCCGGTCGACCAGCTTCCACAGCTCGCGAGCCTGGGCGACGGTGGCCTCGGTGTCATGCGCGAGCCGGGGGTCGACTTCCAGCGACACCCGGCCGTCCACGCCGCCGGTGGTCTGCCAGGTGCCGCTGAACACGTCGCAGGCCAGCTGCACATCGGCCACGGTGATCTCCCGCACGGCCTCGTCGACCGAGGCGCCGCGGGCGGCCAGCTCCGTCACCTGCCCGGCGTAGTCGTCGGCGTGGGCCACCGCGCTAGCGAAGATCGTCGGGTTGCTGGTCACCCCGACCACGTGCCGGTCGGTGATCAGTTCGGCCAGGTTGCCCGAGTTGATCCGCTGGCGGGACAGGTCGTCCAGCCAGATCGACACGCCCGCCTCGGACAGAGCCTGCAAGGTATCGGTGCTGCCCATCAGGGATTCTCCCTTTGCCACGGGTATTTAGTCCGTTATGCGCCCCAGCGTACGGCGGGCCGCGTCGGTCACTGCCTCGGCGGTGAAACCGAACTCACGGAACAGGGTCTGCCAGTCGGCGGAGGCGCCGAAATGCTCCAGCGAGACCACCTCACCGTGATCGCCGACGAAGCGCTGCCACGGCATCGCGATGCCGGCCTCGACGGCTACCCGCGCCTTCACCATCGGCGGCAGCACCCGGTCGCGGTAAGCCTGGTCCTGGGCGTCGAACCACTCCACGCACGGCATCGACACCACCCGGGCTCCGATGCCCTCGGCCGCCAATGTCTGCCGGGCGGCGACGGCGAACTGCACCTCGGAGCCGGTGGCGATCAGCAGCACGTCGGGCAGCCCGTCACCGACCTCGGCCGCGGTGTCGGCGAGCACGTAACCGCCGCGGGCGACGCCTTCTGCGTCGGTGCCCTCCAGGACGGGCACGCTCTGCCGGGTCAGGGCCAGCCCAGTGGGCTGCTGACCCTTCTTCAGCACGGCCTTCCAGGCCGCAGCGGTCTCGTTGGCGTCCGCGGGCCGGACCACGTCCAGACCGGGGATGGCCCGCAGCGCAGCCAGGTGCTCGACCGGCTGGTGGGTCGGGCCGTCCTCGCCGAGACCGATCGAGTCGTGCGTCCAGACGTAGATGACCGGCAGCTCCATCAGCGCGGCCAGCCGCACCGCCGGGCGCATGTAGTCGCTGAAGATCAAGAAGGTGCCGCCGTAGGGCCGGGTGGGCCCGTGCAGCACGATCCCGTTGAGGATCGAGCCCATAGCGTGCTCGCGCACCCCGAAGTGCAGCGTGCGCCCGTAGGGCTGGGCAGCCCACATCTTCGTGGCGGTCTTCTCGGGACCGAACGAGTCAGCTCCCTTGATCGTGGTGAGGTTGCTCTCGCCGAGGTCCGCCGAGCCGCCCCACAGCTCAGGGAGCACCTCGCCGATCGCGGAGAGCACCTCCCCGGAAGCCTTGCGGGTCGCCACCCCCTTTGCGTCCGGCTCCCAGGTGGGCAGCTTCTCCGCCCAGCCGGCGGGCAGTTCCCGACGGACCAGACGATCAAACAGCGCGGTTTCAGTGGCGTTCGCCTGCCGCCAGGAGTCGAAGCAGCGCTGCCACTGCGCGTGCGCGGCCTGACCGCGAGCCACCACCTGCCGCGCGTGGTCGAGCACCTCAGGCTCCACGACGAAGGAGCGTTGCGGGTCGAAGCCGAGGATCTCCTTGACCGCGGCCACCTCGTCGGCACCCAGCGCGGCACCGTGCGCGGCCCCGGTGTTCATCTTGTTCGGCGCCGGGTAGCCGATCACGGTGCGCAGCATGATGAAGGAGGGGCGGCCGGTCTCGGCCTTGGCCGCCTCGATCGCGTCCAGGATGCCGACGACGTCCTCCCCGCCGTCGACGGTCTGCACGTGCCACCCGTAGGCCGCATAGCGCGCGGCGGTGTCCTCCGACAGCGCGATCGCGGTGTCGTCCTCGATGGAGATCTCGTTGGCGTCGTAAAACACCACGAGGTTGCCGAGCTCCTGGGTGCCGGCCAACGAGGACGCCTCGGAGGTGACGCCCTCCTGGATGTCGCCATCGGAGGCGATGACGTAGATGTGGTGGTCGAAGGGGCTCTCACCCAGCGGGGTGCCGGGATCGAACAGGCCACGCTCCCGGCGGGCTGCCATCGCCATCCCGACCGCGGAGGCCAGGCCCTGGCCGAGCGGTCCGGTGGTGATCTCCACGCCGATGGTGTGCCCGTACTCGGGGTGGCCGGGGGTCTTGGAACCCCAGGTGCGCAGCCGCTCGATGTCCGCCAGCTCCAGCCCGTAGCCGGACAGGTACAGCTGCAAGTACAGGATCAGGCTCGCGTGTCCGGCGGACAGCACGAAACGGTCCCGGCCGGTCCAGTCCGGGTCGGAAGGATCATGCCGCAGCACCCGCTGAAACAGCGTGTAGGCCAGCGGGGCGAGGCTCATGGCGGTACCGGGGTGGCCGCTGCCGCAGCGCTGGACAGCGTCGGCAGCGAGAACCCGGATGGTGTCCACCGCGCGGGTGTCCACATCGGTCCAGTCGTCGGGCACTCGGGGGGTGGTGAGCTGGGTCAGATCGTCGGTGACGGACACGCTCGTGCTCCTGACTGTGCTCGGTTCGGCGGCCGTGGCGAGCGGTGGCCTGAGCAGGCCAGCCTCTGGCCTCCCACCCTAGCGAGAAGGGGCCAGCCCGCGATCCGAACTGCCGCACCGCCCCCACCCCGGGTGACGCACGCCACGCGATTACCATCAGCAGTTACGTAGCCACCCCGATCAGGCCCGATCAGCGACGACGAGGAGCCGCGGTGAGCAATGCCGTCGAGGCTCCTGTGGCATCGCGTACCCGGCACCGCGGCGGTGTGCTGCGCGGCTACTTAGCCCTGACCAAGCCGCGAGTGATCGAGCTGCTTCTGGTCACCACCATCCCGGCGATGTTGCTCGCCGAGCGTGGGGTGCCGTCCTTATGGCTGATCCTGGCCACCCTGCTGGGCGGCATGATGGCCGCGGGGAGCGCGAACGCGCTGAACTGCGTCGCCGACGTCGATATCGACGCCCAGATGAAAAGGACCCGGGCCCGGCCGCTGGTCACCCATGAGGTGCCCATCCGCCATGCGCTGGTCTTCGGGATCGCGCTGGGGGTGGCCTCGTTCGCTTGGCTGTGGGCCACCACGAACCTGCTCTCGGCGTTGCTGGCGGTCGCGACGATCCTGTTCTACATCTTCGTCTACACACTGTTGCTCAAACGCCGCACTGCGCAGAACATCATCTGGGGTGGTGCCGCCGGATGCATGCCGGTGGTGATCGGCTGGTCGGCGGTCACCGGCACGGTGGGCTGGCCCGCGCTGGTGATGTTCGGGGTGGTCTTCCTCTGGACGCCGCCGCACACCTGGGCGCTGGCGATGAAGTTCCGTGAGGACTACCAGCGGGTGGGCGTGCCGATGCTGCCTGCGGTGGCCTCCCCGGTGTCGGTGGCCCGCCGGATCGTCGTGTTCAGCTGGCTGATGGTGGCGTGGAGCCTGCTGCTGATCCCGGCCACAAGTTGGATCTACGCCGCGGTGGCGGTGCTGGCCGGCGGCTGGTTCGTGCTGATGGCACACCGGCTGCACGCCGCCGTGCGCCGCAGCCTGGCGGTCAACCCCATGCGCTTGTTCCACCTCTCCAACACCTACCTGGCACTGGTATTCGTAGCGATCGCGATCGACTCAGTGCTGCTTTAGGACGGGAACCGCAATTCGGCTCCGAATAGCGCTCGGCGCGGTGCCCGAAACCGCAATTCGGCTCCGAAATGGCTGGTAGCTGCTCACGGGTGGTAATGCGTCGGACGGCGTGGTTTGACCCGGCGGGTGGTGCCGGTGCCGGTGTTGAGACGTTGCTGCCACGCCGCGTAGGTGGCGGGGCTGACTCCGTGAACAGCTGGCCCCGACCCGCGACCGGCCGGCAGGAGAGGCGGCCACGGCCAGTACCGGCCCACGCCGCGCGCGCTCCAGAAGCCGAGACCGAGGACGAGGCCGAAGATCAGGTGCCCGATCAGCGACAGCGAGACCGTGGTGGCGGTGAGCGGGAACATCAATTGCTCGCCGCGCGGGGCCAGCGCGACGGTCGCGATCAGTCCGGTCCAGACCGGGAAGACCGCGAAGGCCACCGCCGCGAGCACGACGTCGCGGCGTGACCACCGGTCAAGGCCCACCGCGAGCGCGACGACGAAGAACGCGATGCCGATCCCGCCCCCGTCGCCGACGTAGCGCCACAGGTAGCCGACCACGGCGCCGCCACGGGTCTCGGTGCCGTCGGTGATCCACGTGCCCATCGTCGGGATGAAGTCGTCCCACCATCCAAGCATGTAGACGGTGTCGAGCCGGAAGATGTCATAGACGACGCAGGCGACGATCCCCGAGACGAGCCCGCGCCCGACGATCCGGTCGGTGGGGTGCGGCGCGAACACAGCCAGTACCGCGAGCGTGGCTGCCAGCGGGATTATCACCAGCGCGGCGGTGGTGTTCATCGAGACGAGACCGAAGACCTGCGCGGAGATCGCGAGCAATGGCAGCCCGGCCAGCAGGAGGTGCAGGCCGATCCGCGCGGCGATCCGGTTCTGGGCGCCGTACCATTCCCGAACTGCGGGGCGGGGTGCGAGCCCCGCAACGGTGGCGACGGCGCGCGGCGTCAGTGGTGGGGGCGCCAGCGATGGGACGGTGGTGAGGGTGCGCGGCGCCAGCGATGGGGCGCTGGTGATGTCGCGTGGCGCGAGCGAGGGGGCGGACACGCGCAGTGACCCTAGGGATGGCGGCGCCTGCGGCGGCCGATTTTGAGAATCTCGGCGCCCGTCGGCCGGTTCATCGGTGGGTGATGGCGATGAACGGCTTGCGATTAGGCCACTTGGCGCAGTCACGTGATCTGAACGCGCAGGTCGGTTCTCAGGGACGCCGGCGGGCGTGCCCGGCCGGAGTCCGATGGCTGCGACGGACGGTCGGCGCGACGCGGTGACGGGACCAGAGCAGCCCCCATGGCGGTTGTCAAGCAGCCTATGGGGGTGAGGTGTTGGTAGCGGGTCTCGTTGCGTAGGACGAGGCGGGTCGAGTTGGGCGTTTTGCGCGGCATGCGAGGAGTAGAGCTAGCCCTGGTTTGGTGGCACAACGCTTGTTAGGTCCTGTTTGGCTAGCTTTTTCCTCAGCCAGGCCGCTCCCCGGGAGCCCGCGTTCGAGTGAGCGCATGCCGGCTCGTCAGGCGACGTCGGCCTGGCCGGGTGGACACCTGCTCTGATCCAGCCCTGGCAGGGTCGGGTCCGGGGTCGGCTCCGGGATTACACCGGAGCACCGGCGCCTGCTTGCGCGCATGGCCGCCGAGGCTGACCGTGCCCGTATCACCGAGCTCGTCGGCGAGGGCATGCTGCCTGAGCTTGTCGAGGCACCTGACGGGCAGGCCCTGCTGCTCGCCGTGCCGCTGCCGTACCGCGACGACGGCATCACTGACCAGGTCATGCGGATACGCGCTGAGGTTGCCGGCAGCGCACCACCGGGGCTGCAGGTCGCGGTCACCGGTCCGGCCGGGGTGCTCATCGATCAGGTGGCGGTGTTCGACGACCTCGACGTCACGGTGCTCGTGTTCGGGGTGGGACGGACTACGCGCTGCTGCTCATCAGCCGCTACCGCGAGGAGCTGCACGGGCACGCCGATCGGCACGCTGCCATGGCGGTTGCGCTGCGCCGGGCGGGCCCCGCCATCCTCGCGTCCGCGACGACCGTTATCGCCGGGCTGCTCTGCCTGTTCGCCGCCGACCTCAACTCCACGCGCAGCCTTGGCGGCGTCGGAGCCATCGGGCGTGGGCGTTCTGGCCATTCGTGCCCCGCGACGCGACCCCGGTGCGCCGAGAGGGCACCGGCTGGGCCACGGTCGGCGCGGCCGTTGCCCGCCGTCCACGGGTGGTGTGGGCCGGCACCGCGCTGGCGCTGGTAGCGCTGGCGCTCGCGGCAACGAGCCTCAACCTCGGCCTGACGCAGGAGCAGGCATTCCGCACCACCCCGGAGTCGGTTGTCGGGCAGCGGCTGATCTCTGAGTACTTCCCGGCCGGCCGATCCGCGCCCACCGAGGTCGTCGCGTCCTCGGACACAGCCCGGCCGGTGGCCGACGCGGTGCGCGCCCTGCCCGGGGTAGCCAGCGTGCTGCCCGTCGAGCCCTCGACGAACGGCACGCTGGTACGGATCCCCGCGGTGCTCACCGACCCACCGGACTCCGCGGCCGCGCAACGCACCGTCGCGCGCCTGCGCGCCGCGGTAGATGCGGTGCCCGGCGCGGACGCGCTGGTGGGCGGCCCCACCGCGACCACGCTGGATATCGAGCAGGCCGCCGCATCGGACCGCGCCCGGGTCATCCCGCTCGCCCTCGGTGTGGTGCTGTTGATCCTGGCGCTGCTGTTGCGCTCGCTGGTCGCGCCGCTGCTGCTCGTCGCGACCGTGGTGCTGTCGTTTCTGGCGGCGTTGGGGGCGAGCACGCTGCTGTTCGAGCACGTTTTCGGTTTCGACGCCGTGGACCATTCGCTGCCGCTGCTCGGGTTCGTCTTCCTGGTGGCGCTCGGTGTGGACTACAACATCTTCTTGATGACCCGGGTGCGGGAGGAGACGCGGCGGCTCGGGCATGTCGACGGCGTGCTGCGCGGCCTCACCACCACCGGCGGCGTGATCACCAGCGCCGGGCTGGTGCTGGCGGCGACGTTCGCGGTGTTCGTCGGCCTGCCGGTGGTCTTCCTCGCCGCGATGGGCGTGCTGGTCGCCGTCGGCGTGCTGCTGGACACCTTCGTGGTGCGCTCGGTGCTCGTGCCCGCCCTCGCGCTGGACATCGGCCCCCGGATCTGGTGGCCGGGCACCCTCGCGCGGCGGTCGGCAACGCCCACCCCGCCGCCCCGCGAACCGGTCGCTCCGCGTTGAGTCTGGGTCCACAGATGACAGCTACTCGGCCATCACGCTCGGCTAGCTCGGCACACGGTGTTCACGTGCACTTGGCCGCCGAGAAGCGGGCCCGTGAGCTGCGCGGAGGTTACAGTTGCGCTGTCAGGCCGAGATCTAGCGCGCGCCGGAGGAGGCATTCGTGGGGGACGGCTCACCGGTAACAGGGCGGGAGCAGCTGCCGGATATCGACACCACGATTCCGCAACCGGCTCGCTTCTGGGACTACCTGCTGGGCGGCAAGGACAACTACCCGATCGACCGCGAGGTCGGCGGGCAAGTACTGACGATCTTTCCCGACCTGCGTGACTCTGCTCGAGCCGACCGCGGGTTTCTGTTCCGGGCCGTCAGGCACTTGGTGGCAGAGGCGGGGATCCGCCAGCTGCTGGACATCGGCACCGGGCTGCCCACCGTGAACAACACCCACCAGGTTGCGCAGGCGACCGCGCCGGAATGCCACATCGTCTACGTCGACAACGACCCGATGGTGCTGGTTCATGCACGTGCCCTGCTCACCAGCACGCCAGAGGGCACCACCGACTATCTCGCAGCCGACGTGTGTGACCCTGAGACAATCCTGGACGAAGCCGCCCGGACGCTCGACTTCACGCGGCCTGTCGCGCTCATGCTGCTGGGAATCATCAACTATGTCATGGATGACGGCGAGGCGAACGCTATCGTCAAGCGGCTCCTGGATGCCGTGCCTTCAGGAAGTTACCTGGCAATGTCGCACCCCACACCAGAAATTCATGCTGAGGTGATAGAAGCGTCCATGCAGCTGTATAACTCGAGTGGCGCGGCCCCGATCAGAACCCGCACCCGTCAGGAGCTCACCCGTTTCTTCGACGGGCTGGAACTGCTCGAGCCGGGCGTGGTCTCGTGTTCGCTGTGGCGCCCGGACGCCAGCGATGTAGGAACCCGTGCCGAGGTAACTCAGTACTGCGGGGTCGCGCGAAAGCCTTGATCGACTCTCAATTAACGACGCACCTGGCGCGCTTGAAAGCCGACCACTAAGTGAGTCGGCTGAGGAAGCGGCCGACTTTGGCTGCGGTGCTGGGGTTCTCGGTCAGTGCGTAGTCGTAGAGCGCGATGGGGATTGCGAAAGAGTAGGTCGGGTAGGCGTGGATCGAGCCGATGATCGCGTCGACGGTGAGGTCGTTGTTCATCGCGAGGGTCAGTTCGTTGATCAGCTCGCCGGCGCAGTGCCCGGCGATGTGGGCGCCGATGAGCCGGCGTTTGCCGTCGATGAGGAACTTCATCAGACCGACGGGCTCGGCGTCGGTCACCGCGCGCTCATTGTGGCTGTAGGGGAAGCGCACGATCTCGCAGGTGTCGCCGGCGGCGCGCACCTGCGCTTCGGTGCGGCCGACGTGCGCGATCTCCGGGTCGGTGAAGGTCACCCACGGCAGGTGCCCGGGCGCGAACTTCGCCTTGATCGGGACGAAGATGTTGCGCACCGCATGCGCCGCTTGGTGGCCTGCGTAGTGGGTGAACGCTGGCCCGCCGGTGACGTCGCCGACGGCGTAGATGTGTGACTGGTTGGTCTGGAGCAGCTCATTGATGGCGATTCCCCGCGCTGTGGTGGTGACCCCGGCGGCGTCGAGCCCGAGCGATTCCACCGTGGGCCCCCGCCCGACCGCGCACAGGATCTGGTCCACGCGAAGCTCGCCGTCGCCGAGTGTCAGGACGATCTCCCCGTCGTCCCGGTGCACCCCGCTGAGCCGGGTATCCAGCCGTACGTCGATGCCCTCGTCGGCGAACTGGTGCTCCAGTATCTCGATCATCTCGATGTCGTCGCGGGGGATCAGACGCGGCGCGCGCTGCAGCACTGTCACCGTGGAGCCGAGCCGGTGCAACGCCTGCGCGAGTTCTACGCCGATCGGGCCGCCCCCGATCACCGCCAGCCGGCCCGGTAGGTCGCTGAGGTCGAAGACGTCCTCGTTGGTCAGATAACCGACCTCGGCGAGCCCCTCGACGTCCGGCACCGCCGGCCGGCTACCTGAGGCGATCAGGACGAACTTGGCGGTGAGGTCTCGCTCTCCGACGCGCAGCGTATGCGGGTCGCGGAAGGTGGCGCCGCCGAGCAGGACATCGACGCCGAGCTCGGACAGCGTCTCGACGTCGTCGAGCTTGCCGATGTCGGCGATGGCCCGTTGCACCCGGGCGTTGACCCCGGCGAGGCCTGAGCTCACGGGCTGCGGGGACAGCCCCCACCGGTCCGCGGTGGCGGCCTCGTGTGCCACCCGGGACGCCTTGATCAACGCCTTGCTGGGCACGCAGCCGTAGTGCAGGCAGTCCCCGCCCAGCCGGTCCTTGTCGATCAACGCCACCCGCTTGGCGAAGAACCGCGCGAGCCGCGCCGCAGTCAACCCACCCGACCCCGCCCCAATGATCGCCAAATCGTACTCAAACGACGCCATATCGCGTGTGTCCCTCCGCCAGGGCGTTCTGGATGCAGACTGCACTAATTGGGCCCTGGATTACCGCAGTCTGCATCCAGAACGCATGTCGTTACGAGGCGTGACGGGCGGACCCGGTCGTCGGGGGTGCGGGGGAGCCAGCGGCGCACGACGGTGCCGTCGCACAGCAGCGCGTCGCCGCCCATCTGGCGGGTGTCCTCTACCGGCCGCGGCAGGTGTTGCCCGCGCGCCGCGGCGATCGCGTAGCGGGCCAGGGTTCCCGGCGAGTACACCTGCCACAGCATGGCACGGCGCATGCCGAGCAACCCGTAGAGCCGGCGGTCCTCATCGGCGAGGAACGGGCCCGGCCAGCCGACGTGGTCGGCGAGCGCGGCGAGCGCGGCGGGTGGGCTGAACCCGAAGGCGATCAGCCCGATCGGGCGGCCGGCGGCCTGCTCGCGCACCTGCACCAGGTGCTGCTGGCAGGGCAGTCAAAACCGGTGCCGGATCGCGGTGAGCAGGTACCGGCCGGGCAGCGCGCCGAGGTCCACGGCCCGGCCGGTGCGCGCGTCGGGCAGCACGAGCCCGTCGAGCGGGACCCGACGATCGGTCTCACGGGGCACGGACGTCGACGATGGGCAGCAGCCGGCGCAATTCGATGTTCTCGATCGGGTCGAGCACCGAGTGCTGCACGCAGGCGGGGACGAGTTCGCCAGTCTCCGGGTGCGCCATCGTGTAATGGCAGGACGCGAGGCGTTCCTGGGTGGCCACGATCCGCGGATCGGTGGCCTGCTCGCCGCGTTGCATCAGCTCCCACGCCGGCGCGACGTCCGCCGCGTCCATGAACTGGTGCACCACGAACGACACCGGTCGCACGCCGTGTCGCAGCAGGGTCCGCACCCCCCCGGCGCGCTGTACGAGGTGGGTGAGCCACCGGACCGCGACCGCCAGGATCACCGGGTGGCGCACGATCGTCCGCACCAGCTTGCCGGCCAGGTCCAGCGCCGCCACCCCGGTGAAGTTCACCCCGCCGAAGTAGCGGAAGAAGGCGTCCCTGGTGGCGAGGTCGGCAGCGTCATCGCCGGACAAGAACGGGTGCCAACGTGGGCCGACGAAGAACCCGTAGGCCGCCCGGTTGCAGCGCAGGTCGCCGTGCTGGAACGCGGTGTAGTCCAGCGTGCCGCCCGCACCCCGTTCGATCTCGCGCCATACCTCGTCCATGCCGGTCTGCTGGTAGTCCTCGTGCCAGCGCCGCTCGTCCCCGACGAACGCCGCAGGCTGGAAGGAGAACATCCCGAACCCCATCGCGTGGCAGTCCCGCACCACGTCGGCGACCTGGCCGAGGTTCGCCGGGGTGACCGTCATGTTGTGCGCGAGAAAGAAACGCACCCCGTGGCGGCGGCGCAGCCGGGTGAACATGTCGACGAACCGCTGCCGGTACGGGTTGAGTTCCCGTTCGCTGCCCGCCCGCGGGATGTCACGGCGGCCGAACATGAGCATGTCGAAGTGCCCGGCGAACGACAGCCGGGCCAACCGCCGCCGTCCCTGCCCGTCCAGCGCGAGCCGCTCCAGGTAGTCGTAGTCGAAGTCCCCGTGGGACATGCTCATCGGCTCACGCCCGTACCGGCGCATTGTCAGCAACGTCGCCGCGTGGTCGTCCGGGCTGAGCAGGGTCACCTCCCCGCCGATCAGCTGCGCGTGGGCGCGTGGTCCGCGCAGCCGGCGCAGCAGCGACATCTGCTTGTCGACCTCGGCGATCGTGTGCGACCCGTCCACCCGGACCCGGTTGGCGTCGCGGGAGTGGTAGCAGGGCGTGCACGCAAGGTTGCACCGCGGGAACACCCCGTGGGTCCCCTCACAGCCCACCGCGTGCCTGCCCAGCAGCTGACCAGGCGTCTTGACATGATCGGGAAGCTCGGCCCAGCGGCGGTCGAGCACCGCAGCGAACTCCGGATCGACCGGCCGGGTCCGGCGTTCGAACCGCCGCAAAGCATCGATCAATCGCATGTGCACTCACGATCATTCGCTGATCGGGCCGAACCGGTTCGCCGTTGGGTGAAGAACAGCACAGGGTAAGAACAGCACGGTAGTGGCGCGCAGGGGAAGGTGTGTCGATGACGAGGTTGGCCCTATGACCAGGTTGGCGCTGTGCGGTGGGACCTACTCCAACCCGTACGCGTTGCGGGCCTTCGTTGCCGACGCCCGGGCCCGCGGTGCTGACCGGCTGTGGTGCCTGGGTGACTTCGGCGCCTACGGGGCCGAGCCGGACGCGATCTGGCCGTTGCTGACCGGCAACGACATCGAGTGCATCGCCGGCAACTATGAACTCGCCATCGGCCGGGGGGACCCGGATTGCGGCTGCGGGTACGCCGACGCCGACGACAACGCCTTCGCCGCGATCGCCTACGACTACACCCTGCGGCACACGTCCCGGAAGTTCGCGGCGTGGATGCGGACCTTGGCCACCGAGCACCGGGAGACCGTCGACGGGGTGGCGATGCACCTCGTGCACGGCTCCCCGCTGGCCGTCAACGACTTCTGGTGGGAATCGCTGCCCGACGACGCACACCAGCTGCGGATCGAAACGTCCGGCGCGGACGTGATCTGCTGCACGCACTCCGGGCTGCCCTGGATCAGGCGCTTCTCCGCTGCGGGCCGGGACACCTTGGTGGTCAACGCCGGGGTGCTCGGCCGGCCGGCCAACGACGGCGGTCAGCACGTTTGGTACGCGCTGCTGGACTGTGTCGACGGCCAGGTCACCGCGGAGCTGGTGGCACTGAACTACGACTGGCGGGCGCACACCGCATCGATGCGCGACGCCGGGCTACCGGAGGCGTTCACGCAGGCCGTGGAGACCGGATGGTGGACCACCTGCCTGGAGATCGTGCCGCCGGTGGAACGCTCCCGGGGGCGCTTCCAGCTCTACAAATCGGCGATGCCGTCCTTCGCCGGCGCCGAGGTGTCCTGGGCCGCGGCGCCGGAGATCCCGGATAACGGCCTGCCGGTGCTGCCGCTGTTCGGCACCGCATTGTTCCCGCCGCGCCTGTGGCTCTACACCAACTTCCACTGCAACCTGGCTTGCAGCTACTGCTCCGTCGCGTCGTCCCCGCAGGCCCGCCGCCGTGAACTCGGTGTGGACCGGTTCCGCGAACTGGTCGATGAAGCGGTCGCGGAGGGCTTCACCGAGCTGTACGTCACCGGCGGCGAGCCCTTCCTCGAGCGCGACCTCGTCGAGATGCTGCTGTACGCCACCGAGCAGCTCGACGTGGTGTGCCTGACCAACGCCATGCTGTACCAGGGCTGGCGACGCACCCAGCTGGAGCGGCTGGCCGGCCGCAAACGGCTGATCCTGCAGACCTCGCTGGACGGCGCGCAGGCCCGGTTCCACGACGCCTACCGGGGGTCGGGGTCCTGGGTCAAGGCGATGGACGGCCTGGACGTGGCCCTGTCGCTGGGACTGCCGGTACGGGTCGGCATGACCGAGACGGCGCAGAACTCCGCCCAGGTCGAGCCGCTGCGGGCGCTGCTCGCCACCAAGGGGATCCATGGCCGGGACTTCGCGGTGCGGCCGCTGGTCAAGCGCGGACACTCCGGTGATGGGGTGGCCATCAGCGAGGACAACACCGTTCCCGAGCTGACCGTTACCGCCGACGGGTGGCACTGGCACCCGGCTGGCGCTGATCTCGACACCTCGCCGGACATGCTGCTCGGCGGACCCGACATCAGCATGGCCGAGGCGAAGCGGCGCGCGGTGGAGCTGTTCCTGCGACTTCGCCAGCGCGACGGTTCACTACCGCTGGTCTACAACTGTGCTGTGTGACGTGCCGTCCACGCTTTCACGATGCTGGCCGCGGTATTGCCAACGCAGCCGCCAGGGTCGCAGAGCTGACTCGGCCTTGACTCGAAAGTCCATCTTGGACTTACCGACGGCGCGGTCGGTGAAGTGGATGGGTATCTCCATGATCCGGCAACCCCGGCGGCGGGCCAGGAAATTCATCTCGACCTGGAACGCGTAACCGTTGGACCGGACGCGGGCGAGATCAAGGCTCCGGAGCTCACCTGCGCTCCACAGTTTGAAACCGGCTGTGGCGTCATGGATGTTCAGGTCAAGGACGCGGTTGGCGTACCAGTTCCCGAAGCCTGACCAGTACCTGCGGTTGATGCCCCAGGTGCTGTCGATGCTGCCGCCGGGGACGTATCGGGAACCGATCACGAGATCCGCGCCTGCCCGCAAGGCGGTATGCAGCATCCTGGGAATCGCGTCTACGGGATGGGAGCCGTCCGCGTCCATCTGCACGATCCACGCCGGCTCGTCGGGCGCGGCGGGGAACTGGTCGGTGTAGCCGTCGAGCGCGGCGGTGAACCCTTCCACGTAGGCGCGACCCAGCCCGTTCTTCCTCGTGCGGTGCAGGACCGAGACTCGCTGGTGGGTCTGGGCCAACTCGTCAGCCAGCTTGCCGGTGCCATCCGGCGAATCGTCATCAACGACCAGCACCCGCAGCGCCTCCAGGCGCAACGCTAGCAACGCGTCCACCAGCGACGGCAGGTTGTCCGCTTCATTGTAGGTGGGCACCACCACCGTCACCGGTGTGCGCCACTCGTCGCCGCGCAGCTCGGCGAGCTCGGTCACGGAGTGCTCCTTCGGACGTCGACATGTTCGTAGCGCAGACGAGCTGGTCGCCGAACCGGGCGCACAGCAACGACGTCAACCGTAACTGGTCCCCGGGTTGGATCGGCGCGGCTTGTCCGAGTCGGTAGGACAACGGTGCGGGGGGCGGCCCGAAGGTCATGCTAGGCCAGCGTCCGCAAACGACGGGCCAAGTCCAATCCCCGCCAACTTCTCATCCAACGCCTGGACGGCCTGTGTGCTCTGCCACGGCTGCAACCGGGCACGGGTGATCCTAACTTCGCTCGTCAGACGTGCCGAACGGCTTTGGGTGGCAAGCAGTGCACCGTCGCCAATAACTCGTGCAGCCCCTTCGACCTCGCCGGATTGAATGGGATGGATGTTCCGCCCCACCGAGTTCACGAGCGCCCTCGCCTCGCACCGCATGCAATACCTCGGCGAATGGAACAAGACCCGGCGTAGAAACCACGCGGCCCTCACGGACATGCTCGGCGGCGTCGAAGACATCGCCATCCAGCAGACGCCCGACGAAGTCCAGCCCGCCTACTGGCGCTATGCCTTCACCCTCACCGGCAACCTCGGACGCCAACCCGGCGCCCGTGAACACCTCCTTGCGTGGCTACGGACCGCCGGGATCAGGTCGAGCCGATGGCAGGACCGCGTGCTCCCGGAACATCGTGTGTTCACCGACGGTTTCGGACACGGCTGCCCCTGGCGCTGCCATCGCCGACCCGCTCCGGCCCGAGCCGACGTGCCCGTCGCACGTCGGCTGGCCCGCAGCATGATCTGGCTCGAAGACGCCATCGCACCCACCAACGGTGAAGCCCAACTCACTCAGGTGGCCGAGACCATCCATACTGCCCTTCGGGAGGTTTGTGATACCACCAGCCACGCACGCCCAATCGGATCCAGTTCGCCTGGGAGGCTCCCTTAGCATGGGCCGCGTGACGAAGCATTCCGGTTCGCTGCTCCTCGACGAGCTCGCTTGGCGTGGACTCATCCACGACAGCACCGACCCAGCCGAACTCCGCAAGCATCTGGACTCGGAGCGGCGACGCTTCTACATCGGCTTCGACCCCTCGGCGCCCTCGCTGACCATCGGCAACCTGCTCCCCATGACTCTGATCATCCGGGGCGCGCTGGCCGGGCTCGAACCCGTGGTCCTCTTCGGCGGCGGAACCGGCCTCATCGGTGACCCGTCCGGTAAGTCGGTCGAACGCAGCCTCCTCACCGTTGAAGAGGCCAAGGCCAACGTCGCCCGCCACCAGGGACTCATGGCCCCGATCTTCGAACGCGCACTCGGCAGTGAGCGGATTCCGGAGTTCGTCGACAACGCCGAATGGCTGCTTTCGCTGTCGGCCCTCGACTTCCTCCTCGACGTCGGCAAGCACTTCCCGACCAACCACATGATCCGCCGCGAGTCCGTCCGCCGCCGTCTGGAAGATCCCGAGGCGGGCATCACCTACACCGAGTTCAGCTACGCCCTGCTCCAGGGCTACGACTTCATGCGCCTGTTCGCCGACCGAAATGTCACCCTCCAGATGGGTGCCTCCGACCAGTGGGGCAACATCACGGCCGGGATCGACTACATCCGCCGCACGCTGCGCGCCGAGGCCCACGGAGTGACCTGCCCGCTGCTGCTGCGCTCGGACGGCACCAAGTTCGGAAAAACCGAGAAAGGCGCAATCTGGATCTCCGCGGACCGCACCCCACCCGCAGAGTTGTACAACTTCCTGCTCAACCTCACCGATGCGGACGCCGGGCAGTTAGCCCTGTTCTTCTCTCTCGAACCCCGTGAGACGCTGGAGAAGCTATTCACCGAACACAAGACAGACCCCAGCCGGCGAACGCTCCAGCGGAACATCGCCCGGGAGATGACCACCCTGCTACACGGACGCGAGGCGTTCGAGTCAGCGGAGACGGCAGCGTAGTCCGCGGCCCTACTAAGCCTGGATCGCACGGTGACCGAGAAGCAGGCCAAGGTGCGGGTGGCTGCGCCGGTCAAGGCGCGATCTGGGAGTAGGCGCTGATCACCTCGTCGACCTGCCCGTAGCCGACGCGGAGCAGGAAGGTGCTGTTTCGCCCGTAGGACTTCATCCCCAGCACGAAGAAGTTCGGCTCCGGCACCCGCAGTACATCCACCCCATGCGAGCCCTGAGCCAGGCAGTCCGCCGGGCCGTCCCCCGCTGCGCCCAGCAGCGCCGCCGACAAGTTCATCGGCGCGGCGGTGGCGTAGCACTCGTGGACCTGCAGCTGCCGGTACAGCGAGGCGTCACCCAGGAAGCCGGTCAACCCGATGATCCGGTCGACGACAAGCTCCTCGACGTCGCCGGTGTGGGACCGAAGAGTGACCACCACACCGTCGTCCGTGCCGTGTTTCGGGATGCGGAGTGAGTCGATCACCACGGCGGTGCGCACCTGGACGTCGGGGACCGCACCGGATCGCAGCCGCTGGGCCACCGCGACCAGCTCCTGGCGCTGCTCCAGGGGGTCTTCGGGAACCTCCCCCCAGTCCGGGTCCGCCGCCCGCACCGCCCACACCACGCTCGTTCCGGGTCGCTCGACCACCAGCTCAGCGAGATCACGCGCTACGGTCTGGGCTGACTTGCCGGCGCCGACCAGCAATACCCGGCGGCCCGCCCACTCGTCGGCCTCGCGACCCAGATCGGGGATCTGGCTGGTGATCCGGTCAGCCACCCGCAGCTCGCCTGGTGCCGGGATCCCGCCGTCGCCGAGGAAGTTGGACCGGCCGTAGCTGCCGGTGCAGTCCAGCAGCAGATCAGCGTGCTCAACCCTTTCGACGTCGTCGGCGCCATCTTGTGGGCCGGCCAGCAGCAACCGGAACGGGTGCGAACCGCGCTGCTGGGTCGCGATCTCCTCGTGCTTGAGCAGGCCCTGCCGGGCGACGGCGAGCACCCGGGTGCGGCAGCGGATGACGGCGGCCAGCTCGGGTAGTTCGGCCAACGGGCGCAACAGCTGCTCGGCGAACTCACCGCCGGTCGGGCAGTGCTCAGCGGGGCCGGGTGGGCCAATGCCGGCGGCGTTGAGATGCGCGAGCATCCGCGGTGACACGTTCATCGACCAGGGCGTGAACAGCCGGATGTGGCTCCACGCCGTCACATTCGCTGCCACCGAGGCAGCCGACTCGTACACGGTGCAGGGCCAACCGTTGTCCAGGCAGGCCAACGCGGCATCCAGGCCGATCGGCCCGGCGCCGAGGATCGCGACGCGGCCAGGTCCGGGGTTGAGTGCGGGCGTCTCGAGGCCCTCGGTGGTGGCGTCGGCTGTCGCTGTCACGTGCCCTCCGGTCAGCTCGGTCGTGCTCGAATGCGCCCGTAAGGTATGGGCTATTCCAGCTACCTGTTCGGTGCTGGCGGGGAGATCGGATCGGCCACGAGCATGGTAAGCAAGCCGGTGACGGTGTCGATCGTGGTGCCCGCACTCAATGAGGCAGCACGCATCGGGGGCTGCCTGCGACGGTTGCGCCGTGACTTCCCCGACTGCGAGCTGGTGGTGGTCGACGGCGGCAGCACCGATGAGACCTTCGACCTCGCGGTGGCGCGCGCCCACACCGTCCGTAGCGCGGCCGGTCGCGCCACCCAGATGAACGCCGGTGCCGCACTGACCTCCGGTGACATTCTCTGGTTCATCCACGTGGACTGCCAGGTCCCCCCCGAGGCCCTCGCCTTGCTCCGGCGCGCAGTCGCCGACCCCGGCGTGGTCGGGGGTGGCCTGCAACTGAGCTTCGACCAGCGCACCCTCGGGCTGGACTACCTGGCGGTCAGCTCCAACCAGCGGGCTCGGCGGCTGCACTGGATATTCGGGGACCAGGCGATGTTCGTCCGCCGTGACGTGTTCGAGTCGGTGGGCGGCTTCCCCGAGCTGCCGCTCATGGAGGACCTTGAGATGTCCCGCATCCTGCGGCGGCGGGGCCGGCTGGCCGTGCTGCCGGTCACTGTCACCGCCTCGGCCCGGCGGCTGATCGAGCAGGGGCCGTGGCGCATGACTGTGCTGATGCAGCTGCTCAAGCTGCAGTATTTCCTCGGCGTCGACCCGGAGCGGATTCGCCGACGTTACGAAGCCGGCACCCGCCGCGGGCGCCGGCACCGGTCGGCTACCGCCCGGAACCTTGGGTCATGATGGGCGTCCGCTGCTGTGTGCGGCGGGACCAGAAATGTCAACTCCAGAACACATCGAAGGATTATTCATGCTGCGGGTCGCCGTGCCAAACAAGGGATCGTTGAACGGTCCCGCCACGCAACTGCTGAGTGCGGCTGGGTATCGGGTATACCGTGAGCACAAGGCTCTGTTCGCCACCGACGTGGCCAACGACGTGCAGTTCGTGTTCCTGCGGCCGAGCGATATCGCCCGCAACGTCGGAGCGGGTGTGCTCGATGTCGGTATCACCGGTCAGGACCTACTGGCAGCCGTGGGCCACGCGGAGGCGACCATCGAGCTGCTGCCACTGAATTTCGGTGTTTCGAAGTTCTACTTCGCGGCCCCGTACGGGATAGCGGCCGCTATCTCTGATCTGGATGGTAAGCGAGTGGCCACATCGTTTTCCGCGCTGGTCACACAGGCTGCGGCGAAGGCCGGTATCCACGTCGAGCTCGTCGAACTCGACGGTGCGGTGGAGACCGCGGTCGAACTCGGGCTGGCCGATGCCATCGCTGATGTGGTGGAGACCGGTGCTTCGCTGCAAGCGGCGGGCTTGCACACCATCGGAGAACCGATTATGCGGTCGGAGGCAGTGTTGGTACGCGGCGCACACAGCACGCTTGCGCAAGCGAGCGAACAGGCTGTCGAGGTCTTGATCCAGCGGCTGCGGGGAGTCCTGATTGCACGGCAGTACGTGATGATGGACTACAACTGCCCCACTGCGGCGTTGCTGGCTGCCCGGGAGATCACGCCCGGCATGGAGTCCCCCACTGTTGCCCCGCTTCAGGAGGAAGGCTGGGTCGCGGTGCGCGCGATGGTGCTTCGCACCCAAGCCCAGGCCGTGATGGACCGGCTGTGGGCCGTCGGGGCTCGGGCGATTCTGGTGACATCGCTGGAAGCCTGCCGCCTGTAAACGTCACCGTCATCGAATGTCTTCGCCGGTGGCAGCGCTCGCAGAGAACAACTCCTCGAACCCGGCCGAGTCCAGGTACCGAGCGTAGACGGGATCACGCGCCAGCATGGCTCGTGTGCTGCCGAGGTACTTTGACTCCAGATACATCAAGCGTCGCAACAACAGCGCATGGATTCGCCGTTGCTCGACATCCAGGCGCTGCCCAGCTACGTGTAGCTGGGCGAGCTTCTGTGTGCTGATCAGGCGGTTTGTGTCGATCAGTGTCAGATCGCCGCTGCGGATATCGATGACCAGATTCGCCCAGTCGGGGTCGATGATGTCGGGCACCATCGACGCCTCGCCGCCCACGTCTGGGTGCGGTCTGGTGTCGGCGAGAAGTCCTCGAGTGATCTGCAGGAACTGCCTGAGCTGATCGACCGTGGTCGGCCTTAGCCGTGCTGGGTCGACTCGGTGCAGCGCCATCTTGCGCCGGTGTGGGATGTAGTCCTTGACCAGCACCGACTCCTGCAAAGGCGCATCAGCTCGGGGCGCAAAGAGCCGTTGCCGCGGAATCAACCTCGGCATGGTCGTATAGACCGTGCACAGATAGGCGTACTCACGGTGCAGCTTGTCCACGGTGAGCTCGGGGCAATCAGGTTTAAACACCTGCACCACGAACGGGCTCCCAGGCCGCCGGAAGACCTCCGAATGCGCACCCTGCCCAATCCTGGCGAGGGCCCGGATTTCCTCCGGCGTCGGCATCGTCAGCGCTGTTCCGTCAGGTGGGCGCCGATCGCCACCTCGTAGCCGCGGACCATGGCGTTGAGCCCAAACCGATCTGCGCTTGCCCGTCCTCCGACCGTCAAGCGCGCGTGCAGCTGCTGATCGGACAACAGCGCATCGACCGCGGTCGCCAAGGTGCGCGGATCGCCCGGCGGGACGAGCAGCCCGGACATTCCGTGTGTGATGTACTCCAACGGCCCACCGTGAGCAGTGGTGATCACTGGCACGCCGGCCAGCATCGCCTCGATGTTGGCGTAACCGAACGGCTCGGGCAGACATGAAGGATGCACCGCCACGTGTGCCTGCCCGTAGCACGCGGCGAGCTCGGCGTCGGTGAGTTCATCGAGCAAAAACACCGTGCGTCTTAAACCCAAATCGGCGATGGTCTGCATTAGTTGCTTCTCGTAGCCCAGGTCACGACTGTCCACCAGGCCAGCGCCATTGAACACGACGTAGAAGTCTCGACGGCCACGAGCGAGCAACAGCTTGATGACATGCAGAACGTCAAGGTGCCCCTTCCACGCCACCCGCCGCGCTGAGGTGAACAGCATCCGCCCTTCGGTCGGCAAACCGTTGCGCTCTCGGACCCGCTCAAACACACCGCCGTGGCGGGCCTGCTCGACGCGCCGACAAAAAGCGCGGCCATCGATCCCATTACGCACCGTGCGCACATGCTCCGATGCGATGCCGGCTTCATCGATCAGATGCCCACGCACGGCCTCCGACACCGCGATCAGCGTGATCGTAGCCGTGCCCTGCGCCAGCCGCCGCCGCACGTAGTCCAAGCGGCGCCGCATGTCGGCAGTGTCGTGCACGACACCGGTGACGTGCACCGGCGCCAGGTCACCCAGAAGCCCGAACTCGTCGGCTTTTAGGATGCTCACCAGCGGGTTGGTGTTCTGCGCGAGCAGGTGTGGCGTTCCCGCTCGCCGGATAGCGGTGGCGTATTGACCAGCTAATGAGTGGTACACCGGATTATCGGGGTCGTCGATCATCGATTCGTAGTAGTGTCGCACTCGGTGCGGGCACTTCGCTTCACCAACCCGCAGCAGATCGGGGAAACCGGTCTGGATTCCTTGGACTAGCGCGGTTAGCCCTTCCGGGGTACGGACCAGATCGCTGGCGTTGTTTTGTGCGCCGGTTTGGGTGATTGCCAGCCGCAGATTCGGGTACGCGCGGGCGAGCCCGGCCAGCAACTGGTGAGTATGAGTCACCAAACCTGTGTGACGACAGCGCTTGGGCTGCCCGGTGCGTAACACTGTCCCGTGCAGGTCATAGGTACAGATGTGCAGGCTGTCCGGGAAGCGTCGCGTGCGTCCTCCTGCGGCCACGGATGTGGAACGACATGCTCCGGGCGAGCGCCGAGCTGCCGCAGTCTTCCATTGCGCACAACCGCCGCCTCGCCACGATCGTCTCTCGTAGCAGCCGGCACGCCCCACGTCCTTGCCGATCAAGAGGTGCCTCCTATGACAATGTGCGATCAGGACAGCACTCACGGACCGTGCCCCGGAAGGGCGTAGCTGTGTCCTCGTGTTGCCTTCCTCCCGCCGCCAATCGGCTGCACCGGGTACTGTCCACCTCACCTTGGGCATGAGTGGCCTTCGGACGGGCTGAGGTGACGGCGATGTCCACGGTGATCACAGAGTCCTCCGGCGATCCCGACGCACCCGCCGACCACAGGTCGTGCTGTGCTGACGGTCGCACGATCGACCGCTCCCGGTCTGTGCCACCTGTATCCCGGGCGACAGCGCGGCATCCTCTGGCGGTGCTGCGCACAGCACGACGGTGGAGTGGGCAGCGCTATCTCATTGAGGTCAACCGGCATCACCAGGTTCTCGGATACGGCGCCATGGCCACCCACCGCAAGAAGATCTCGCAGTGGGAAGCCGGCTGTGTCGTCCCCGAACTCACCGCGCAACTCGCTATCGCCGCCCTGGAAGGTGTCCCAGCGGAAGCCGTTCACCGGCTCGGGTGGCCGGATTGGCTGCTACTCGCCCTTGACGGCGACTCCCTTCTCCGCGTGCCATGGACCGTGGAGGGGACACAGCACGCGTTGATCGAGACGTCCGCGGGAGGCCCGATGGACCGGCGAGGATTCCTCATCGCGACCGGAACGACCCTCGTGAACGCGGCGACCGTCTGGGCTGGTCTGACAAGTAGCCCCATCGCTGACAAGGCATACCCCCGCATCGGCACCGACGCGATCACCGGGCTGCAAGCGCGGCTCTCTCACCTCAGCCGCCTCGATGACGTCCTTGGCAGCGGGAAACTCCGTGATCTCGCCGCAGCCGAACTCCGCCTGCTCACCGGCCTGCTCACCGACACCACTCACACTGCCGACACCCACCAGCAGCTTTACAGCCTCGCTGCTCAAGCCTCCCGCCTCTGCGGCTGGCTGTGCTACGACTCTGGGCTGCACGCCGCGGCACAGCGGTACTACCTCACCGCCTTACGTGCCTCCGCCACGGCCGGCGACACGCTCACCGGGGCGAACACCCTCGCTTTCCAGGCCATCCAGATCTACACCGTCGGCAACCCCCGCGAAGCTGTCGCCCTCATGCACACCGCGCGCGCCAGCATCCACAGGCGCTTAACCCCCAAGACCTTGGCGATCTTGCACGCCCGCGAGGCCCGTGCCCTGTCCAAGCTCAACGACCATCAGCGGTGTGACCGTGCCCTCAACGCCGCCTTCGATGCATTGACCACCACGTGCGATCACGAGCCGGAGTGGTGCTACTGGATCAACGACACCGAGATCCACATGCTCGCCGGGTCCTGCGCCCTCGACCTCGGTGACCCCCGCCGAGCCCTCGACCACTTCACCACGGCACAAGCGGCGTTCGACACCGGCAGCTTTCCCGGTGGCGCCGCGATCTATCTTGCGCGAGCCGCCGAAGCCCACCTTGCCCTCGGCGATCTCGACGCAGCTGCCGACCTCGGCGCCCAAGCACTGCGCTGCCACACCACTATCGACTCCGCGCGAGGAGATCAAACCCTCACCGGGCTCCGCGCCAGACTCGCCTGCCAAGGAAAGACCCCCGCCGTAAGAGAATTCCTCGAATACGCTCCACCAGCCTGACCCACCGCCATGGGGAACAGGTTGGACGGACGCCTCGTGATCGGTCAGCGGGGCAGCAGTAGGAGCTTGCCGGTGGTACGGCGGCCCTGCAGGTCCTGATGGGCGCGGCGGGCCTCGGCCAGCGGGTACCGGCCGCCGATGGTGATCCGTAGCGACCCGTCCTGGATTGCGTCGAATACCTCGCTGGCTCGCCAGGTGAGCTCATCGCGGGTTGCGACATAGTGCGCCAGTGTCGGGCGGGTGAGGAACACCGAACCGGCCGCATTCAGCCGCATGGGGTCCATCGGGGGCACCCGCCCGCTGGCCGCGCCGTAGAGCGCAAGCATCCCGCGTGGACGCAGCGAGGCGAGGCTGGCGTCGAATGTCGATGCGCCCACCCCGTCATAGACAGCCGCGACGCCATGCCCGCCGGTCAGCCGGCGGACCTCGCCGGCTACGTCGTCGATCTCGGTGTAGCGGATCACGTCCGCCGCTCCGGCCTCCCGCGCCAGCCGCTCTTTCTCCAGGGTGGACACGGTCCCGATCACCCGGGCGCCACGGGCGGTGGCCAGCTGAGTGAGCAGCTGACCCATCCCGCCCGCCGCGGCGTGGACCAGCACGATGTCGCCGGGCTGCACGGGGTGCACGGACACCGTGAGGTAGTGCGCGGTCATGCCCTGCAGCAGGCTGCCCGCAGCGGTCTCGGAGTTCACGCCCGGGGGCACCGGAATGGCTTGCTCGGCGGGCACCACGGCAAGCTCGGCGTAGCTGCCGAGGCTGGTCGCCCACGCCACCCGGTCACCGATGGCGATGCCGACGGTGTCAGGTCCCACAGCTGTGACGGTGCCGGCGCCCTCCGAACCGGGGATGAACGGCAGCGGTATCGGGTACGCGCCGCTACGGAAGTAGGTGTCGATGTAGTTGACCCCGGCCGCGGCGAGCTCGACGAGCAGCTGGCCGGGGCCAGGCTCCGGGTCGGGCATTTCCGCCAGCCGCAGGACCTCGGGACCGCCGGTCTCGGTGACCTGGATCGCGCGCATGGCGCCAGCCTACGAGCCGCCGGCCAAGGCCCGCCTGGCCAGTCCGAGCGGCAAACACCCGGAACCGGCGAGGGTGTCGTGGAATCCTCGTAGGTCGCCGGACCACTGCGCGCGCATGCGCTCGATCTCCAGGCAGCCGGTCAGGTAGGAAGGAGCCTGGGTCGGCCAGGCGCAGTACCGGTCGATCTCGGCCTTGGCGGTATCGGGGGACAGCGATGCGCGGGTGGTCATGAAATCCTGCGCCTGCTCGGGGTCCATGTCCTGGCAGTGCAGGGCGGTGTCCACCACGATCCGGGCCGCCCGGAAGATCCGGGCTTCCAGGTGTGCGAGCTCGTGGGCCGGATCGGTGAAGTAGCCCTGCTGGCGCATCATGCCCTCGGCGTAGAGCGCCCAGCCCTCCGCGAAGTAGCTGCTGCGATGCACCGCCCGTACCGCCGGGGACCGGTCGGCCGACCAGGACAGTTGCCAGTGGTGCCCGGGGTAGGCCTCATGCACGGAGATGGTGGGCAGTTGCGCGCGGGCGTTGGAGCGCAGCCGCTGGGTGATCTCCTCGTCGGTGGCGCCGTCCGGGGTGAAGGGCACGAAGAAGTGGCCGGTGCGGGATCGGGTCAGGGCAGGTGGCTGCAGGTAGGAGGCCACTGCGAGGATCGGGCGCTGGTAGGCCGGTGCCGGCACCACCCGGCACTGCTCACCCTCGGCGAAGGTCACCAGCTCGTGGTCGGCGAGGAAGGCCCGGGCCCGCGCGGTCTCGGCCTCGTATTCCGCGCGCATCGCCTGCAACGTGGGCGGGTAGTCGTCCTGCAGGGCCTCCATGGTGGCCCGCCAGTCCGCGCTGCCGCCGGGCACCTGAACCGCCAGCTCGCGCATCTGCGCATCGAGGGTGTCCCAGGCCGCGACGCCTCTGTGGTGCAGCTCGGCCGCTCCATAGCCGAGCAGCTCCCGCTGCTCCAGCAGCGCTGAGTAGAGCGTCTCGCCCATTCGCCAGTCGCCGGTGGCGCGGTCAGCGAAGTCGGTGAGGAAGTGGGTGGTCTCCTCGAACGCCTGCACCGCGGGCCCGGCCGCGTCGACCAGGCGCGCCCGCAACGTCGGGTCGCTCACCTCGGCGGGCAGCGAGGTGCGCAGGAACGCGGCGCCAGCCATCGCCTGCCCGAGAGCCCGGCGCACCAGCCGCGGCGCGGACAGCCCCGGGTCCAGGTTCGCCCGGCACGACGCCAGCACCGCGGGCACCTCCGCCAGCCGGGAGACCGCGGCGTCCACCAGCTCCGGCTCCGGGTGCAGTTTGTGCAGGAACGGCAGTAGCAAGCCGGCGAATACCGGGGCGAGATACATCGACGGGTCGCGCCGCCAGGCAGGCCAGCCGGCCAGCAGCAGCTCTCCCCGCAGTACCGAGACGACGAGGTCCCGGTCGATCCCGACCGGCTCGGGTTCGAACCGGGCCAGCCATCCGGTGACCTCCTGCTCGCGGCTGTCGAAGGCGGCGGCGCTGAAGTCGCCGAGCCGGTGGGCGTACCCGGGTGCGCCGAGCGCGTCGGCGTGCACCGGGTTCCGGTCGAAGTACCAGTCGAGGTAGGCGTTGATCTGGTCGGACGCAGGATGGTGGCTCACGGCCCTCGAAACTATCCCAAGCCCTGCCGAGGAAGGTCGAAGCCGGGCCGGTCTGTCAGGGGTTGCGCATCAGGGACCTGAACTTCAACCCCAGCCAGGGCTTGCGACCCCAGGCCACGAGCTGACCCTTGGCGATCGCGTTCCACTGGCTCTGGCGGTCCCAGAACACCATGAAGAACGCTGCGGGATCGGCCGAGATATGGCAGTCGACCCGCCGGGCAGGCGGCTCTTCGATCCTGAGCGATCCATCGTCGAACACGAAATTGAGCCGGCCGCCTCCCCGCAGGCGTACCTCGTAGGTGACCCGGAGGCCGGCCGCCTTCTCAGCGTTGACAAATGTCCGAGGGTCGACAGTTTGTAGCACCGGGACGAAGAAGTGCCGCACCACCATGGCCGCATGGGTTGGCTCGATCCTCCACTTTCGCCCAGCGGCTTGGGCGATGTCGTAACCGTGCATGATTGTTTCATTCAGCAGGTTGCAGGTCAGAGCTGACAGGGGCACCGTGGTGCCTTCGATCAGCCACGGGCGCGGCTCATCGGGAGAGTGTCCCGCACACTCGCGGAGGTACTCGTCCGCCCGCTCCTCGATGCGGTCAGCCAGGGCAGCCAGATCGCGCTCGGGGTCGGACTTCAACCCGAGCGCGTTCATGTCTGAATTATCCCACATGTCCCGGATCGCCGAGTCGCCGGCCACCCCAGCAATGCTGGGCACTACTGCCTGGAATCGGGAGAGGTCCCGTCGTGCCAGCCCAGGAACCAGTATCCAGTTTTGCGAGAGATGCATGGCAACCTCAGCGATGTTCCACTGGCCCACCGCGGGAACTCCCGGATCACTGATGGACCGCATCAGGGTCGTCACCCGCCGAACCTCGTCGCGGAGTGCGTTCTGGCTCTGCTGCCATTGCGCTGCCGATACGCTTGCGACCATGTCAACCTCGTGAATCAGGTGTGCTGGGCAGAGATCCAAGAGACGGACCAGATCATTCGAGTCCGCCTGGATGACCGATCCGCCATAGCTATGGCGTGAAGTTCAGGACCCGCGCTAGCTGCCATGTGTCCACGTACTGTTGCCAACGCACGCACTTCCCGTCACGGCAGTCCCACACGTGCGCGACCTGCGCGTCAAGATCCTGGCCGGTCACCTTCCCCTTGCCTCGATACCGCATCTCGACCAGCACCGTGTCGCCAAGCCCAACGATCCGTTGGACGTCGATCCGGAAGCCATCGTAGTCTTGAGGGAGCCGCGCGATCACACCCTCGAGGACGGCTTGCGGTCCCACGAGTGCCTTGCCCGGCCAATAGGGGCTGTGTTCGGCCTGGTGCCATTCGACCTGTTCATCCAGGGCGCCGAGGACGGTGTTGATGTCCCCTTTCGCCAACGCCTCATAGACTCCCTTGACGATTGCGACGTTGTCGACCATGACTGCTCCTCCGTTGAATGACCAACCCGCTGATTCTCGCACGGTAGGGAGGCGCGCCGCGTCCGCCGAACTACTCACCACATACTCAACTGCGGGATCACCAGATGGGCGCCGCGGAGCTGGATCAGGATCGAGGCGACGTCGACGGACCCCGTTGCCCCTGTCGCTGATCTCGGCCACCCTGCAGGAACCGATCAGTCCGGCAGCCCGAGTGCGGTCTCCTTGCTCACCTCGAAGTACTCGTTCCGGCTGAACTGGCTGACGACCGAGTCGACGAGATCACGCACCTCGTCCACGCCCCCCGCCTGCCACAGGCAGACGGCCTTGGTGCCGTCCGCATTCGCGAACGTGCTGTGCAGGACGATGCCGGCCGGGAACTCGCCCACTGGAGGGGTGGCGGCCCGCACGGTCTGCCAGAACTGCTCTGGATCGGTGATCTGATGGATCGCCGTAATGTACACGTCTGGTCACTCCTCGAAGCAAATGGTGATGGTGGCTCGCCAAGCCGCCCTTCCGCGTGCCTGCACGATTAATCGTGCACGGTAGCGAGGCGCGCCGTATAGCGGCGTCCGCTGAATTACTCAGCCCGCATACTCAACTGCGGTTGGTGATCCAGACCGCGATCTGGCTCCGGTTCGGCAGGTCGAGCTTGGTGAGGATGTGCTGCACGTGGTTCTGCGCGGTGCGCTCGGAGAGGTAAAGCCGGGTGGCGATCTCCCGGTTGGTCATCCCGCGGGCCACCAGCTCGGCGACCTCGCGCTCCCTCGGCGTCAACAGCCCGGGCCGCGCCCGGCCGAGCCGGTCGGCCAGCTGTTGGGCTCGCGACAAGAACGACGGCATACCCAGTGTCTTGGCTCGGAGGGCAGCGTCGGCGGCCAGCGAACGGGCCCGTGCCGCATCACCATCCCCGACCCGGCGGTCCAGCGCCACCGCGAGCTCGACCAGCGCCTCGACGTGGAAGCCCGCCGCGCCGTTCTCCGCGCACGCCTGCCGTGCGTGGTCGAGGTCGGCGACGGCGTCATCGAACAGTCCGAGGTACCGGGCCGCGATGCCGAGGTAGAGCTCAACCGGCCCGCCGTAGGCCACCACACCCGCCCCGCTCGCGACATGGTGGCCGCGGTAGTGGCCCAGCAGCCCGCGGAGCGCAGCGAGGTCCTCCTCCGCGGCATCCATCGCCGCGGCGACCACGATGCCGAGCGCGTAGACGGGAGTCACTGCGTGCTGGATCGGCTGCCATCCGGCGACCGGGCCCAGCGCTCGGTACAGCCCGGCTGCTTCGGCGCGCCGCCCGGCTGAGATCAGTACAAAGGCCGGAAAGAGCGAGTAGATGGCGCCGAAGGTCGGGAAGTCCCGGGAACCGGCAGGCCCGTCAAGGCCGTAGGCCGCTACCGAGCCACTCGCTTCGGGACCGATGTGGTGACCCGTCATGCTCAACAAGCCGTTCCGGACGAACGCCGCGTACGGGAGCAGCTCGGTGAAGGGCTCGTTGGCCAGCCGGAGGGCCTCGTCGAAGCGTGCCTGCGCGTGCGCGTGCGCGGCCCGGCAGCGGAGCAGCTGCCAGCGTGCGACAGGCCCGCCCACCTCGGCGACGCACCAGGCCAGGGGATGAAGCTCCCGGCCGACGCCGGCGAGGTCGCCGCGCTGCAACATCACATCGATCCGCCAGAGGTGGGCCCACATCTGGGCCTCGGGGTCCGTGGCTTCCCGGCCGATCTCCAGCATCTGCGCGGCCAGCGCGGATCGTTCCTCCGCGCCGTCCGGATCGCCGCGTACCAGCTGGCGGGCTCGTAACGTCGCCATGACTGCGGCCCGATCGCCGCTCTGCTTCGCCACAGCTAGTGCCTGCTCGCTGGCCCGCGCGGCGGCGTCGGCGTCACCGAGGTACATACAGGCACTGGACAGGCGGGCAGCCACCCTGGCACGCAGCGCGGTGGCCTCCGGCCCCATCCACCGCAGGACCTCCTCGCACAGCCGCCTGACCAGCCGATCGGCCTCGGCGCCGTCGCCACCGTCCAAGATCAGCGCTGCCTCCGCGATGAGTTCGGGCCGCGCCATCGAACGCGCGAGATCGGCCGCACTCCGGCAGGTTCGCAGCCGGCCCGGGTGATCTCCAGACAGGCTCTGCGCGGCGCCGAGCGCGAGCAGCAGCTGGCAGCGGTCGAGATCGTCAAGCTCGCCGCCGCCGACGTCGATCGCGATCCGATAGAGCCGGACGCCCTCCTCGTAGGCGAGCCGGCTCACCGCCTCACCTGCGGCCCGCCGGATCCAACCGGTAGCGCGGCCCCGGTCGCCGAGCACCGCCGCGGACGCCCAGTGCCGGGCCAGATCCGCCAGATGCGACTGGAGATGGCCGGCGTAGCGCTCCTCCACAGCCTCGGCCGCCGACCGGTGCAGCTGTACCCGCTCGGCTGTGCCCAAGCCGGCCTCGATCGCGTCCCGAATCAGGACGTGCACGAATCGGTGCTCGCCGGGCGTCGCGGTGGGCTCGACCAGGCCGGCGGCCGCTGCCTCATCGAGCTGGCCCAGGCAGCCGAGCACGGGCTCGCCCACCATCCTGGCGACCACCTCGACGGAGAACTCCCGACCGACGATCGACGCCGCGCGCAGCAGCCACACGGACTTCGGTGGGAGCCGTTCCAGCCGTTCGTTGATCGTCTGCCGCACGCTCGGCGGGACCGGGACAGCCGACGCGGTTGCGCCTGCGTGAGCCAACGCCATGCCCATCTCACCGACGAAGAAGGGGTTGCCACCCGTGACCGCGTGCACCCGCTCGACCTGCGCCGGTGCGAGGTCGCGCCCGACCAGCGCGGCGAGCTGCTTGCCGACGGCCGCAGCGGCCAAGCCACGGAGGTCGATCCGCCAGGTGACCGGCTCCCGAGCAAGTCCCGTGACGAGGACGTCGGGCACGTGTTCGGTGTCCCGGTGGTTCACCATCACCAGCAGCCGCTGACGAGCCAGCGTGCGCGCCACGTGGTGCAGCAGCAACAACGAGCCGTAGTCCGCCCGGTGTGCATCATCGAGCACGATGACCCACGGTGCGCTCGCGGTGATATCGCTCAGCAGCCGGGCCACCGCGTCGAACAGCCGAAACCGGTCCTCGCTCGAGGCACTGCCACCCCGATCGCCGCTTGGAGCGTCGAACACGTCGGGTGCGAGCCGCACGAGGTCGGGGGTCTGCCCGAGCTCGTCGGCGATCTTGACGACGTCGACGCTGGTGGACACAGCGCGCAGCACCTGCTGCCACGGCCAGTACGGGGGAGCCGCGCTCGACTCCGCCGCCGACCCCCACGCCACCGGCACACCCCGCGTCGCCGCCAGCCCGGTCAGCTCCTCCGCCATCCGGGTCTTGCCGATCCCCGGCTCGCCCCGGCACAGCACGACGCGCGGATGTGCAGCCAGAGCCGACTCGAGGTGCTCCACGAGCGCGGCCAGCTCCTGTTCGCGACCAACTAACTCGGTGCGCATCAGCGGCCACGCCTCCTCGGCAACGTAGCTGGCGCGGAACCGCTCGAGTAGGACGGGAATCATCCCGAACTGTAATGCCCAGCACGAATAGCGAACAGGGAGACGCGAAGTCCTGCCCGTGGTCGTTCGGATCGACCACGGCCTGCCAGCCCCGGTGAGCGGTTCCGCATGGGGAATTCGACGGTGATACTGGCGACGTGCGCTGCCCGGTGCTGGTGGGGCGGGACCGCGAGCTCGGCGTCTTGCGCAAGGCCGTCGAGGCGGCCCGTTGCGGGGCGGGCGGTGACGTGCTGTTGCTCGGGGAGGCGGGGGTGGGGAAGTCCCGCCTCGTCACGGAGGCCTGCGGGATCGCGCAAGAGACCAGGTTCACCGTCCTATGCGGTCGAGCGGTGCAGGCCGAGCGCCCGGCCGCGCTGCGGCCACTCGCCGAGGCGGTCCTGGCCGGGGTGCGAGCCGGGGGGCTTCCCGCGCACCCCGACGTCGACCCGTTCCGTGCCACCCTGGGTCGCCTGATTCCGCAGTGCGGTGCCGGCGACGGCGCCGGCGATCCGTCGCTGGTCCTGCTCGGCGAGGCAGTGCTGCGCCTGGCCCGGGTCCTCGGCGGGCGCCGGGGATGCCTGCTGGTGCTGGAGGACCTGCATTGGGCGGATCCGGAGACGCTTGCGGTGATCGAGTACCTCGCGGACAACCTGCGTGCGGAGCCGACGCTGCTGCTGGCGACACTGCGACCCGGCACCGCGAATCCTGCGGTCCGGCTTGCGCACACCCTGCAGGCGCGGAACTCCGCGACCGTGCTCGATCTCAACCGGCTGGACCGGTCGCTGGTCACTGCGATGGTCCGGGCCTGCCTGGGCGACGAGCCGGTGCCACCCGAGGTGGACGCCTTCGTCGGTTCCCGCGCCGATGGCGTGCCGCTGTTCGTCGAGGAGCTGCTCACCGGTCTGACGACAACGGGTGCCCTGTTCCGGGATGAAAGCGGCGGGTGGGTGGCCCGTAGCCGGCTCACCCCCCGCGTCCCGCTCACCTTCGGCGAGACGGTCACCCAGCGGCTGGCGGCCTTGCCTGGTGCTGCCCGGCGTGTCGTGGAGGCAGCGTCGGTTGTCGGACGGCGCTTCGACTGGGCGTTACTCACCACCGTGACCGGATTGGCCGAGGACGAGGTGCTCGCGGCGCTGCGGGCGGCGATCGATGCCGAGCTTGTGGTCGGCGAGCCGGACGGGTTCCGGTTCCGGCACGCCCTCACCCGTGATGCTGTGCTCGCCGAGCTGCTCCCTCCGCAGCGGGCCCGCCTGGCCAGCCGCGCCGCCGACGCGCTCGAAGCCGCGGACCCTGAGCTGCCGGACGGTCGTTGTGAACTCGCCGCCGAGTTGCGCGAGCACGCCGGGCAGGTCGACCGGGCGGCGGAGCTGCTCCATATCGCGGGCCGGCGGGCGCTGACCGGTGGTGCGCTCACCACCGCCGAGAGCACCCTGAGCAGGGCGCGCGACCTGGCCGGCGACGAGGGACGGATTTCGCTGGACGAGTCGCTGGTCGAGGTGCTCGCCCTCGCCGGCCGGACCGAAGAAGCGTTCGTTGCGGGCGAGCGCGTGCTGGCGGGCCTGCACGGGGACGTGGCTCGGGCGGCCCGGACGCACCTGCGGCTGGCCCGAGCCGCCGTGACGGCCGGCCGCTGGCGGCGTGCCGACACCCATCTCGAGGCCGCCGCTCTGGCTGGCGCCGATCCCGCCGTCGACGCGCTGCGCGCGCAGGTGGCCATCGGTGAGGGGCGGGTGGCCGATGCGGTGGCGCTCGGGCACCGCGCCGTCGCGGCCGCCGAGCAGGCCGGCGAGTACGAGGCGGCCTGCGAGGCACTTGAGGTGCTCGGCCGCGCGGCCCGGCTGCGTGACCTGGCCGAGGCGGAGGCGGCGTTCGAACGTGCCTACCGGATCGCCGACGCGCACGGGTTGGTCGTCTGGCGCATCCGCGCGCTGCATGAGCTGGGCACGATCGACCTGCACGACTGCCGGGGCGGTGACCGGCTGGTCGCGGCCCGCCAGGCGGCGCTGGCCGCCGGGGCGCTCGCCACCGCCGCCGTGGTGGACCTGCAGCTCTCCGGTGTCTACTGGGGCCGCTATGAGCTGGACGCCCAGCTCGCCGTCACGACTCGGTGTGTGGAGGCGGCCCGGCGGCTGCGGTTGCCCATCTTGCCGATGGCCCTGCTGTACCTGGCGGGGGCGCACGGCGAGTTCGACCGGCTGGCGGAGATGGAAGCCGGGATCGCAGCTGCGCATGCCGCTGCCCCGGACGACCCTGAGGTGGAGGCGGCCGAGTGGGGGCACATCCGCTGGGCCTACTGGCTCGCGCGGGCCGAGGACGCGCGGGCTCTCAATGCCCTGGACCGCGCGCTGACGATCTACCGCGGGCACCCGGAGCTGCCGTTCCCGTTCCGGGGCATGTGGGCCCTCCTGGATACGGTGCTGGGCGACGGGGCGGCTGCGCGCGCGGAGGTGCGGGACGGGCCGCAGCTCACCACCCGCTGCAACTGGGTCCTGCTGCGCTACGCCGACGCGGTGGCGTTCGGCCGGTCGGGGCGCGCGGTGGAGGCCGTCGAGGCCTTCGCCGTCGCAGCCGCGGCCGGGCCCACGCCGGGCCTTCGCGAGCACCAGCACGTCCTGCGGTTGGTAAGCGGCGCGGCGCTGCGCGACGGCTGGGGCGAGCCGCTCACCTGGCTGCGGCAGGCACTGGACTGGTTCGCGGCGCACGATCAGCAGCGGGCCGCGGCGGCCTGCCGGCGGTTGCTGCGGCAAGCCGGTGTCGTGGTGCCGCGGCAGGGTCGAGGGGACGCGAGTGTGCCCGACGAGCTGCGCAGCCGTGGCGTCACCAGCCGCGAGATGGACGTGCTGGTGCTGGTGGCCGAGGGGATGTCCAACCCCGAGATCGCGGCCGCGCTCGTGCTCTCACCCCGCACCGTCGAGAAGCACGTCGCGAGCCTGCTGAGTCGAACGGGTGCCCGCAGCCGGACACAACTCGCCACCATGGCCGTCCGTGGATCGGCTTAACCGGGGGACCGCCCTCGCGGGAATGGGTAGGTCCACCGATCCGGCCGGGTGCTGCGCTCCCGGACGCTGGTACCGACCACAAGGGGGTACCCATGCAGACCAGGGTCGACGAGATCGCCGACGGCATCTACCGGCTCTCTACTTACCTGCCTGACGTGGCGCCGCCGGCGGGCTTCACGGTCAACCAGTTCCTCATCGACGCCGGGGAGCCGCTGCTCTACCACTGCGGCATGCCGTCGCTGTTCCCGCTGGTGTCGGCCGCGGTCGGCCGCATCGTGCCGGTAGGGCGGTTGCGGTGGATCGGGTTCGCGCACCTGGAGTCCGACGAGTCCGGGTCGATGAACCAGTGGCTGGCGGCCGCACCGGACGCCCAGATCGCCCATGGCGCCCTGGGCTGTGAACTGTCGATCAACGACCTGGCCGATCGGCCGCCGCGGGCGCTCGCGGACGGGGAGGTGATCGACCTCGGTGGTAAGCGGGTCCGCCACCTCGACACTCCGCACACCCCCCATGGCTGGGACTCCCGGGTGCTGTTCGAGGAGACGACCCGCACGCTGCTCTGCGGGGACGTGCTGAGCCAGGTCGGCGACGGATCAGCGGTGACGGACAGCGACATCCTGGGACCGGCGATCGCGGCCGAGGACGCCTTCGGCTACACGTCGCTCGGCTCGCACACCGCCCCGGCCCTGCGCCGTCTCGCCGATCTCGCGCCGCAGGTCCTTGCGATCATGCACGGCTCGTCCTATGCCGGGGACGGCGCCGCCGTCCTGCATTCCGTCGCCGACCACTACGACCAGCGGCTGCGCGCCGCACTCAGCTGAGGAGCACCGCCATGTCCACGATCCCCGAACTCGCCGCCACCCACCACGCCGCGATCACCGTCACCGACCTGGACGCCAGCATCGCCTGGTACGAGCAGGTGTTCGGATTCACCAAGTTCATGGAGGGGCCGCACCCCGGCGGCTACGCGGTCCTTCTCATCGAGCCCCGGTCTGGGGTGATCATCGCCGTGCACCGCCACAATGCGAACTCCGGGGAGCGCTTCTCAGAGACCCGCACCGGCCTGGACCACATCGGCTGGTCAGTGCCCCGGCGTGAGGATCTCGACGCGTGGCAGGAGCGGTTGGCCTCGCTCGGCGTCACCTTCACGCCTGTGGTGGACGTCGAGGAGGGCGGCATCGAGTTCTCCGTCATCGTCCTGCGCGATCCGGACAACATCCAGCTCGAGCTGTGCTGGACGCCGGCAGGCTGAGTCAGATCCGCTGTGCTGCCGCCGGTTGCGGGCTGTCCGTGGTGGTGCTCGGTAGCGGCACGTGGTCGCGGGTCCGGCAGCTGGTCCAGAGCGCGGCCATCGCCACGACCACCGAGGCCGCACCAAGGACGTGCAGGGAGACCAGGACTTCGGGCACGCCGGTGAGGTATTGCACGACACCGAGCGCGCCCTGGGCGAGGACCACACCGACCAGCACCAGGTAGCGCCGCCAGGCGCGGGCCGGCACCCCCACTGCACGGAGGGCGAAGCCCAGGCCGGCGAGCAAGCCGAGGAAGCCGACGAGCAGATCGGCGTGCAGTTGCGCCATCGCCGGGACACCCACCGCGAGCCGGGGAGTAGCTGTGTCGCCGGCGTGCGGGCCCGCAGCGGTCACCAGTGTCCCGGCGATCAGCAGCGCCGCCAGCACCGCGGTGGCAACCCCCAGCAAGCCCCGCAGCGGGCCAGGCAGGTGCCAGCGCGCCGGGGCGTCGCCCTCCGCGAAGGCCGCGACCAGCAACATCGCCAGCCACACCAGCACCATCGACACGAGAAAGTGCGCGGCGACGGTCCACCAGGCCAGCCCGGTCAGGACCGTGATACCGCCGAGGACGGCCTGCGCCGCGACACCGAGTGGCATCGTCGCGGCCAGCAGGATCAGCCGCCGGCGCCGGGGCCGGACCAGCAGCGCGACCACCAGGCAGGCGAGCCCGACAAGGCCGACCAGACCGGTGAGCAGGCGATTGCCGAACTCGATCCACTGGTTGAGCGCGGCGACGTCCGGATGTGGCTCCGGCACAAGGCTGCCCGGGAAACACTGCGGCCAGGTCGGGCAGCCTAGACCAGAGCCGGTCACCCGCACCACTGAGCCGGTCACCGCGATACCCCCCTGGGTGATCACCGCGGCGATCGCCGTAGCCCGGGCCAAGGCGGCCAGTGAGCGGTCCAGTGCAGGCACAACGCTGATGGTAGGCAGCCACTGCGCCTGCCAACCGGGCGGGCACGTCAGCGGCAGCGCCGGTGTAGCGGTAGCTCGAAGCGGTGATCGCGCGCTCGCTGGGGGCGATGGATCAACATCGCCAACCGCGGCGCTTCATCGCCATCCCCCGGCCTCGCCCCTACTCCGTCGGCTTCCACATCGCCTCACCACCTCTATCGGCGTCTTCGACACCCACAAGGTCACCGGCTACCAGGCCGCCGTGGCTCGAAGGTCGGTGCTGCGGTCAGCGGTGGTGGAGTTCTTCCCGCGCGATGCGGCGGGCGATGTCCTCGACCTCGACTGCGGTGAGCCCGGCAGGGCGGTCCTCGTGTATGGCTCGCCGGAGCAGGCGCCGGACCAGCGCGGAGGTGGGGATGTGCTCAGCGGCGGCCCGCCGGCGCAGCTGCTCGTCCAGTTCCGTGTCGATGCGCAGGTGCAGCGGCACGTTCAGGGTGCTGGCCTTCTCGGCGATTTCGGCTTCGGCGACCTCGGCCTCTTCCTGGGCGACCTCGGCGAGGATCGCTTCGTGCCGGGCTCGGCGTGCGGTCCGGGCCTCCTTGGTGGTGTCGGTCATCAGTGAGCCTCCTTGCCTTCGAGATATTCGCGGAGGTCAGTCCCGCGTGTCTTCCACGCAGTGACGCCGGACCAGTCCTCCGGGTCGATGATCACGGTGAGGACGAACCCGGCGCGCGGTGAGTACCCGATAACCCGGGTGTATCCCACCCGGCTCTTCGGGTCCGGATCGTGCACCACACGACGCGGATCGGCGGCCGCTTCGAGCGTCCAGTCCGGCTCGATGTTGTCTGCGCCGGGATAGCGGGCCGATCGACTTCGAATGTGCACCGCATCCTCGTCGTCCCACCACAGCTCACCCATCACGTCCCCATTGTAGCGCGTTGTACTACAATGATGAGCTCAGGGGGCTCAGGACAGGCGCAGGGTGCGGGCGGCAAGGGCGCCGGCGGCGGCAGCCCAGGCCAGCAGTATCCCCAGCGCGGCCCAGGGGGTGGCGCCCTGGACCAGGGCCGCGTGCAGCCCTTCGGCCAGCGCACCGGAGGGCAGCGCGGCGGCAAGCACCGCCAGCGGACCGGGCAAGGTCTGGACGGACAGCACGATGCCGCCCGCCACGACGAGCAGTAACCACACCGTGTTGGCCACCGCGAGCACCACCTCGGCTCGCAGCACACCTCCGAGCAGCACCCCGAGCGCGCCGAACGCTGCCGTGCCGGCGAGGATCAGCACCGCGGCGGGCGCCACACCTGACGGCTCCGGGCGCCAGCCCAGCGCACCGGCCACCACCCCGAGCACCACCAGCTGCACTGCCACCACCCCGAGCACCGCGAGCATCCGGCCGGTGACCAGCGACCATCGCGGCAATGCCGTGGCGGCCAGCCGTTTGAGCACGCCGTAGCGGCGGTCGAAGCCCAGCGCGATGGCCTGCCCGGTGAAGGCGGTCGACATCACCGCCAGCGCCAGGATGCGCGGAGTGACGTTGTCCACCCGCGGGCTGGGCACCGGCAACACCGTCAGCGCCGTGAGCCCGACCAGCAGCCCCAGCGGGATCAGCATGGTGAGTAGCACCTGCTCGGCGTTGCGCAGGGTGAGGACGAACTCGGTGCGGGCCTGGGTGAGCAGCATCCGCGGCAGCCGGCCCCGGCCCGGTGCCGGGGTGAAGGTGCCGGGGGGAAATCGGTTCACGACCGCAGTTCCCGCCCGGTGAGCTCGAGGAAGACGTCCTCCAGGCTGCGCCGGTCTACCCGCAGGTCCTCGGCGAACACGCCCTGCTGGGCACACCACGCCGTCACGGTGGCCATCACCTGCGGGTCGATCCCGCCCTCGACCAGGTACCCTCCGGGACGGGGTTCACTGGCTCGGCACCCCTCGGGCAGCGCGGTGGACAGCAGATCGAGGTCCAGACCGGGCCTGGCCGCGAACCGCAGTTGCCGTTGCGCGCCCGCGGTGGTCAGCTCAGCGGGGCTGCCCTGGGCCACCACCCGGCCATGGTCGATGATCACCACTTGGTCGGCCAGTGCCTCGGCCTCCTCCATCAGGTGCGTGGTGAACAGTACGCCGACGCCGTCGGAGCGCAGGCTTGCGACGATGTCCCAGACCAGCCGGCGGGCCTGCGGGTCCATCCCGGCGGTGGGCTCGTCGAGGAACACCACCTCCGGCCGCCCGACCAGGGCGCAGGCCAGCGCGAGGCGCTGCTGCTGGCCACCGGACAGTCGTTTGTAGGGCACCCGGGCGACGGGTGCCAGTCCCAGCACGTCCAGCAGCCATCCGACGTCCAGCGGCCGGGCCGCGCATACCGCGACCAGGCCGAGCATCTCGCCGGCTCGCACGCCCGGGTAGGCGCCGCCGCCCTGTGGCATCACTCCGATCCGGGGACGCAACGCAGCACCGTCGGCGATCGGGTCCAGCCCCAGTACGCGGACCACACCGGCATCCGGGCGCAGGAAGCCCTCGCACACCTCGACCGTGGTGGTCTTGCCGGCACCGTTGGGTCCGAGCAGAGCCAGCACCGTGGCGGGCGGCATGCGCAGGTCGAGCCCGTCCACAGCCCGCACGGCCCCAAAGCTCCGCACCAACCCACAAACCTCGACGGCAACGGACGGGCTCACGCCCACAGAGCCTAGGTCGTTAGCGCATTCAGCGGGCTCAGCGGGGCTGACGACGCCTCGATAACCCCGCTGAGCCTGCTGAATGCGCTAAACGGCGTAGGACATCGAGCAGTGGTGGGGTGCGGTTGCGGACCAGGAGGAGCGGCACGATCAGGGTGACTATCGCGGCGCCGATCGCGGTCGGTACCACCCAGGCGCGGAACAGGAAGTCCGACCCGGTAGGTCCGACCGTCACCGCGAGCCACGCCGACGCCGCGGTGGCGGTGAGCCGAAAAGCCGGGTGGGTCGCCGACGCCGCCAGCGGGATCGCGGCCCACAGCAGATACCACGGATGCACCACCGGCCCCAGCAGCACCACGGCACCCAGCCCCACCCCGAGCCCGGCCAGCGGCTCCATCCTCCCCCGCGAGCAGCGCCACATCAGCAGTAGGCAGACCCCCCCGGCGGCGACCAGCCCGACGGCTCGGGCCAGCATGAGCACTGAGGTGGTGTGGTCGCCCAGCCCGAGTCCGCTGCCGATCAAGCCGGCCAGCAGGCCGAGTTCGGTCGCTGCCGACATCCAGCTGCGCACCGCGTTGGGCGTGTCCAATGCGCCAGTCCAGCCGAAGCCCAGCCCGGTGCCCAGCCCGATCGCCACGGTGGTGGCCACCGCGACTGCGCTGACCAGCGCCGCCGCCGACATGAGGTCGCGCGGTCGACCACCACGGTGGCGGGCCAGCCAGACTGTGACGAACCCGAGGGCCAGCGCGGCGGGAATCTTCACCTGCGCCGCCGCCGCGATGAGCACCGTGCCGCCGAGCAGGGCCGGACCTACTGCGGGCCGGCCCACTGCTGGTTGACGCAGCGCCAGCTCCAGCCCAACCAGCATCAAGCCGATCATCAGCGCCTCGTTGTGGGCCCCGCTGACCAGGTGGAACAACACCAGTGGGTTGGCGACCCCGAGCCACAGCGCGAACACCGGTGACACCCCAACCCGGCGAGCCAGGCGCGGCAGCGCCCAGACGATCATCACCAGGCCGGCCACCGCGAGGGTGCGGTGCAGCAGCACGCCGAGCACGACGTCGTCGCCGGCGATCCAGTCGATCGGCCGGCCCAGAGTGAGGAAGAACGGGCCGTAGGGTGCCGGCGTGTTGCGCCAGATCGTGGGGATCCCCCGGACCAGCGGGTGGTCCACACCCAATGCGTCGGCCGGACCGAGCACATAGGGGTCCAACCCGCGGTTGGCCATCGCGCTCTGCGCCAGGTAGCTGTAGACGTCCCGGCTGAACATCGGCGGGGCGACCAGCAGCGGGACCGCCCACATCATCATCGTGCGGTCCAGCTGGGCCCGGGAGATCAGCCGGGCACGTCCAGGAGCCGACAATGCCCCCAGCCACAACCAGGCCAGCACCACCATGGCGATGCCGGTGTAGGCGACCGCCAGCGATGCGGTGGGCATCCGGTTGAACAGGCCCAGTACCGGGCGGCCGACCACCGGATTGCCCAGCACCGGAGCCGTGCCCGCTCCGAGTGACCCCAGACCCATGAGCAGTGCGCCGACGGTGCCGAACCGGCGCACGGTATCGAGCTGGCGGGACTCGCCCGGGCTTAAACCGGTGTCCCCGGATGGGGCGGCCTGCGCTTCCAGCGCGGGCTCGGATGCCCAGAAACGGACACCGACACCCCGCACTTTCCCGGCCACCACGCCGCGAAGGGTAGCTGTGCCGCCGGCGGCACCCTCCAGCGAGCACGCGGGGGGTTTGCACCGGCCGCTGAAATACGTAACATGGACGTTGTGAAAAACTTCGGGACGGACCGAACGCCGGTGGCGCACGCGCCCGCCGGTGGGGACGGCCGGACCCGCGAGTCGGTGGCACGGATGTTGCTGGAGCACGGGCCGGTGACCGCGGCTCAGGTCGCGGACTCGCTCGGCCTGAGCCCCGCTGCGGTGCGTCGCCATCTGGATGCGCTGCTCGCTGACGGGCAGGCAAGCTACCGCTCGGCACCGCGCCGCGGCCCCCGCGGCCGGGGCCGTCCGGCCAAGGTGTTTCTGCTCACCGCCGCCGGGCGGTCGCGGTTCGGGCACACCTACGACGATCTTGCGGTGGCGGCACTGCACTTCCTGTCCGAACGCGACGGTGAGCAGGCGGTTCGCTCGTTCGCCGAACGGCGAGTGATCGACCTGGTCGATCGGCACCGGGCCGAGGTGGCCGCTGCGCCCGACCCGGTCGCGCGGGCCGAAGCACTGGCGGTCGCCCTGAGCACCGAGGGCTACGCTGCGTCAACCGAGCACGTCGGTGCCGGCGCGCAACTGTGCCAACACCATTGCCCGGTCTCGCACGTGGCCGCGGAGTTCCCGCAACTGTGCGAGGCCGAGACCGCGGCCTTCGCCGATCTGCTGGGCACCCACGTGCAGCGACTGGCCACCATCGCCCGCGGCGACGCGGTATGTACGACATACGTTCCCGAGGCCCGGGCGCCGCACGGCGCCTGGACGAGTGATCCCACCACAAAAAAACCGGATGGAGGCGTCTCGGCATGACGACTGCTCCTGAGCAGGACGTGCGAGCGCAGACGGCACCGCTCACCCAGGAAGAAACGCTCTCCAGCCTGGGCCGCTACGAGTACGGCTGGGCCGACTCCGACACCGCCGGCGCCACCGCGCAGCGTGGCCTGTCCGAAGCGGTGGTCCGCGACATCTCGGCCAAGAAGAACGAGCCGGAGTGGATGCTGGAGACCCGGCTGAAGGCGTTGCGACTGTTCCACCGCAAGCCGATGCCGCATTGGGGGGCCGACCTTTCCGGCATCGACTTCGACAACATCAAGTACTTCGTTCGGTCGACCGAGAAGCAGGCCACGTCCTGGGAGGAATTACCCGAGGACATCAAGGCCACCTACGACCGGCTGGGCATCCCCGAGGCGGAGAAGGCACGGCTGGTAGCCGGCGTCGCCGCGCAGTACGAGTCCGAGGTCGTCTACCACAAGATTCGCGAGGATCTGGAGGAGCTGGGCGTCCTGTTCCTGGACACCGACACCGCGCTGCGCGAGCAGCCGGAGATCTTCAAGGAGTATTTCTGCAGCGTGATCCCTGCTGGAGACAACAAGTTCTCCGCGCTGAACACCGCAGTGTGGTCCGGGGGGTCGTTCATTTACGTGCCACCCGGCGTGCACGTCGACATCCCGCTGCAGGCCTACTTCCGGATCAACACCGAGAACATGGGCCAGTTCGAGCGGACGCTGATCATCGTTGACGAGGGCGCCTACGTGCACTACGTCGAGGGCTGCACCGCGCCGATCTACAAGTCCGACTCGCTGCACTCCGCGGTCGTCGAGATCATCGTGAAGAAAGGTGGCCGCTGCCGCTACACCACGATCCAGAACTGGTCGAACAACGTTTACAACCTGGTCACCAAGCGGGCCACCGCCGCTGAGGGCGCGACCATGGAGTGGATCGACGGCAACCTCGGCTCCAAGGTCACCATGAAGTACCCGTCGGTGTGGCTGATCGGTGAGCATGCCAAGGGTGAGGTGCTCTCGGTGGCCTGCGCCGGCGAGGGTCAGCACCAGGACGCCGGGGCGAAGATGGTGCACGCCGCACCGCACACGTCGAGCACGATCGTGTCCAAGTCGGTGGCCCGCGGCGGCGGCCGCACCTCCTACCGCGGGCTGGTGCAGGTCAACGAGGGCAGCCACCACTCCCGCTCCACGGTGAAGTGCGACGCCCTGCTGGTCGACCAGATCAGCCGGTCGGACACCTATCCCTACGTCGACATCCGTGAAGACGACGTGTCGATGGGCCACGAGGCCACCGTCTCCAAGATCAGCGACGATCAGCTTTTCTACCTGATGAGCCGAGGGTTGACCGAGGACGCGGCGATGGCCATGATCGTGCGCGGATTCATCGAGCCGATCGCCCGCGAACTGCCTATGGAGTACGCCCTGGAGCTCAACCGCCTGATCGAGCTGCAGATGGAAGGGGCCGTCGGCTGAGATGACGGCTAGCACTGACCGATCAGCCGAGCACGGTCTGGTCGCGCACTCGCACGGCGCCGATGTTGCGCAGGACAGCGTGCCGATGGTCTCCCGGGGGCAGCGGTTCACCTCCTATGACGTGGACGCCTTCGAGGTGCCCACCGGTCGTGAGGAGGTGTGGCGGTTCACCCCGTTGCGACGGCTGCGCGGGTTGCATCAGGGTGTCGCGGCCACCGGCACCGCGCAGGTCATCGTGCAGTCCGCTGACGGGGTCACCGTCGAGGACGTGGGTCGGGCCGACCCACGCCTCGGGCAGGGTGGCGTCCCCGCCGACCGGGTCGCTGCGCAGGCCTGGAGTGCCGTCGAGCAGGCCACCGTCGTGACCGTGGCCTCGGAAACCCGGATCGAGGACCCGGTGATGATCACCGTCACCGGGCCGGGCCCGGGCGAGGTCGCCTATGGGCACCTGCAGGTGCGCCTCGAGCCCTTCGCCGAGGCCGTGGTGGTGCTCGACTACCGCGGCAACGGCACCTACGCCGAGAACGTCGAACTGATCCTCGCCGACGGTTCCCGGTTGACCCTGGTCAGCGTGCAGGACTGGGCCGACGACGCAGTGCACGTCGCCGCGCAGCATGCCCGGCTGGGCCGCGACGCCGTGTTGCGGGCAATCACCGTAAGCCTGGGTGGCGATGTGGTTCGGCAATCCCCGACGGTGACATTCACCGAGCCCGGCGGCGACGCCGAGCTGCTCGGCCTTTACTTCGCCGACGCCGGGCAGCACCTGGAACATCGGTTGCTGGTCGACCACGCTGTTCCTCACTGCCGATCCAACGTCGCCTACAAGGGCGCGCTGCAAGGCAGTCCGGGCAAACCTGACGCGCACACCGTGTGGATCGGGGACGTGCTCATCCAGGCCGCCGCCGAGGGCACCGAGACCTTCGAGGTCAACCGCAACCTGGTACTCAACGACGGCGCGCGGGCCGACTCGGTGCCGAACCTGGAGATCGAGACCGGGGAGATCGTCGGCGCCGGACACGCCAGCACCACTGGACGCTTCGATGACGAGCAGCTGTTCTACCTGGCCTCCCGGGGTATCCCGGCCGAGCTGGCCCGGCGGCTGGTCGTCCGGGGCTTCTTCGGTGAGATCCTGCAGAAGATCACCGTCCCGCAGGTACGTGAGCGGCTCGAGGCGGCGATCGAGGCCGAGCTGCAGGCGGTGGGGGTATGAGCCCCGATTCCATCCGCGTCTGCAGCCTGAGCGATCTCAAGGAGGACACGCCCGCTGGATTCGACGTCGACACCGTGCCGGTGGTCCTGGTCCGCCAGGGCGAGCAGGTTTACGCCCTGGCGGATATCTGCTCGCACGCCGAGATCGCGCTGTCCGAGGGCGAGGTCACCCGCAAGGGCCTGGAGTGTTGGTTGCATGGCTCGTGCTTCGACCTGCGCACCGGCGAGCCGTCCTCACCACCGGCCTCCGAACCAGTGGACACCTACGCTGTGACGATCGACGGTGACGACGTCTACGTCGATCCGTCCACTCCCACCAACCGCTAGCAGGAGCTGAGAACACGCCGATGGCCACTCTGGAGATCAAGGACCTGCACGTTTCGGTCCGCACCGACGACGAGCAGACCCCCGACAAGGAGATCCTCGGCGGTGTCGATCTGACCGTCCGGGCGGGGGAGACGCACGCGATGATGGGCCCCAACGGGTCGGGTAAGTCCACCCTGGCCTACTCGATTGCGGGGCACCCGAAGTACCAGGTCACCTCGGGACAGGTGCTGCTCGACGGCGTTGATGTGCTCGCGATGTCGGTCGACGAACGCGCCCGAGCGGGTCTGTTCCTCGCCATGCAGTACCCGGTCGAGGTACCCGGCGTCTCGATGACGAACTTCCTGCGCACCGCCGCCACCGCAATCCGTGGCGAGGCGCCCAAGCTGCGCACCTGGGTCAAGGAGGTCAAGGCGGCGATGACCAATCTGGACATCGAGCCGTCCTTCGCCGAGCGCAATGTGAATGAGGGTTTCTCCGGCGGCGAGAAGAAGCGCTTCGAGATCCTGCAGCTGTCCCTGCTCAAGCCCAAGATCGCGGTACTGGACGAGACCGATTCGGGCCTGGACGTGGACGCGTTGCGGGTGGTCTCCGAGGGTGTGAACCGGTACCGGGCCAGCGGGGACGTCGGCGTGCTGCTGATCACCCACTACACCCGGATCCTGCGGCACATCACACCCGACCACGTGCACGTCTTCGCGGGCGGGCGGATCGTGGAGTCCGGCGGGCCGGAGCTCGCAGAGGAACTGGAGACTGGCGGCTACGAGCGTTTCACCGTCAGGGCATGACAGGGGGTAACGATCGTGGCTGAACCGTTGACTGCCAGTGAGCAGGAGAAGATCCGCGCCGACTTCCCGATTCTGTCCCGCACGGTCCGGGAGGCTCGACCGCTGGTGTACCTGGACTCCGGGGCTACCTCGCAGCGGCCGCGGCAGGTGCTCGACGCCGAGCGCGCGTTCCTCGAGCAGCACAACGCGGCGGTGCACCGCGGCGCACACCAGCTCGCCGAGGAGGCCACCGACGCCTACGAGTCGGCGCGGGCCCGGATCGCGGCGTTCGTCGGTGTTACGCCCGGAGAGGTGGTGTTCACCAAGAACGCCACCGAGGGGATCAACCTGGTCGCCTACGCGCTGAGTAACTCGGGGATCGCTGGGGGCGCGGCCGAGCGCTTCGCCGTGGGGCCGGGCGACGAGATCGTGGTGACCGAGATGGAACACCACGCCAATCTGGTGCCCTGGCAGGAATTGTGCCGCCGCACCGGCGCCACGCTGCGCTGGTACCAGGTGACCGAGACCGGCCGGCTGGACCTGGACTCGCTGGAGCTGTCTGGGCGTACGAAAGTGGTGGCCTTCACCCACCAGTCCAACGTGATGGGCACCGTCCCACCGGTCGCGGAACTGGTCCGCCGGGCTCGCGAGGTCGGTGCGCTGACCGTGCTGGACGCCTGCCAGTCGGTGCCGCACAGTCCGATCGACTTCGCCGCGCTGGACGTCGACTTCGCGGTGTTCTCCGGGCACAAGATGCTGGGACCGTCCGGGGTCGGCGTGCTCTACGGTCGCCGCGAGTTGCTCGAGGCGCTGCCACCGTTCCTCACCGGCGGGTCGATGATCGAGCTGGTGAAGATGGAGGGCTCGACCTACGCCCCGCCGCCGCAACGCTTCGAGGCCGGCGTTCCGATGACCTCCCAGGCGGTCGGTCTGGGCGCGGCGGTGGACTACCTGTCGGCGGTGGGCATGGACCGGGTCGCCGCGCATGAGCATGTCTTGACCGAGCAGGCGCTGGCCGGTCTGTCGGCGTTCGACGGTCTGCGGATCATCGGTCCCACCGACACCGAGCAGCGGGGCGGCGCGGTGTCTTTCATCCTCGACGACGTGCACGCGCACGACGCCGGGCAGGTACTCGACGACCTGGGGATCGCGGTGCGGGTCGGACACCACTGTGCCTGGCCGCTGCACCGCCGCTTCGGTATCTCCGCCACGGTGCGAGCCAGCTTCGCGCTGTACAACACACCCGCCGAGGTCGAGGCGCTCCTGGCCGGTGTGCACGAGGTGCGCCGATTCTTCCGGGTGGGCGCATGAAACTGGAGCAGATGTACCAGGAGATCATCCTGGACCATTACCGCAACCCGCACCGCAGCGGTCTTCGTGAGCCCTTCGACGCCGAGTCCTACCAGATCAATCCCACCTGCGGGGACGAGGTGACGTTGCGGGTCGCGCTCGACGGCGACCGGGTGGCCGACGTGTCCTACGAGGCGATGGGCTGCTCGATCAGCCAGGCGGCGACCTCGGTGCTGACTGACCTGGTGGTCGGCCGGACGGTGGCCGAGTCGAAGTCCACGATGGACGCGTTCATGGAGATGGTGCAGAGCCGCGGCCAGGTGGAACCCGACGAGGACGTGCTCGCCGACGGGATCGCCTTCGTCGGCGTGTCCCGTTACCCGGCCCGGGTGAAGTGCGCCTTGCTGGGCTGGATGGCCTTCAAGGACGCCGTCGGCCGAATAGCCGACGGCAGCTCCGGCAACGGTGCCAATCGAGCGGAGGCACGATGAGTCTGAACGAGGAAACCGACGTGGTGCGTGGTGCGGCCGGGATGCCCCAGACCCCGGAGCCCGGTCCGGATGGTGGGCTGGCTGACGTCAACGACGTCGAGGAGGCCATGCGCGATGTGGTCGACCCGGAACTGGGCATCAACGTGGTCGACCTGGGTCTGGTCTACGACATCCACGTCGATGAGGGCAACGTCGCCATCCTGGACATGACGCTGACCTCCGCGGCGTGCCCGCTGACCGATGTCATCATGGACCAGACCCGTGCGGCGCTGACCGGTGGCCCCGGCGGGGGACTGGTCGACGACGTGCGGATCAACTGGGTCTGGATGCCGCCGTGGGGCCCGGACAAGATCACTGAAGACGGCCGGGAGCAATTGCGAGCTCTGGGTTTCACCGTCTGAGCGGTGGCCGTAGCGGCGAGGGCGAATAGGCTCTCGACCGTGGCTGCGGATCGGGTGCGGGTCAGAACCGTCTGGTCGACGCTGCTGTTCCTTATCCTGGTCGTTCTCGTTTCCGCCGGGTTGCGGGTGTCCGTTGACGGGCCGAACGTCGCCGCTGGTGTCGTGCCGGAGGATCCCTACGACCGCCGCTACGCCTTGCATCCGGTCCTGGCGTACGCGCACATCCTTACCGGGGTCGTCTATCTGGTCGGCGCGCCGTTCCAGCTCAGCCGTGGCTTCCGGGAGCGGCACTTCACGCTGCACCGGCGGATGGGGCGCGTCCTGGTGCCGGCCGGGATCATGGCTGGGATCTTCGCGATCGTCTTCGGCACCCGGTACCCCTTCGACGGCCTGCTCCAGGCCAGCGCCACCGTGGTCTTCGGCGTTTACTTCATCGTGGCCCTGTCTATCGCGTTTGTCGCGATCAAGGGGGGAGACGCAACCCGCCACCGCCGCTGGATGATCCGAGCCTTCGCCATCGGCTTGGCCGTGGGCACTATCCGGGTGTGGATCGGGCTGTTCCAGGGGCTGGGGCTGCTGTCGTTCCAGGACAGTTTCGGCGTGGCGTTTTGGCTGTCGTTCTCGCTCCACGCGCTCGTCGCGGAAGCCTATTTGGCCTGGCGATCGAGCTACGAAGGCGCCCGGATCCCCGTCCCCACGTAGGTGGCTCGTGCGACGTTGATGACCAGACTGGTGTTTGGTGTGCCGGTCGCGCTGTACTGGCGGGCGTGACGCTCGTGTTCGGTACGCCGGCTCTGGTCGGCCGGGACGCCGAGCTGGCGACGGCCCGGCGGCTCCTCGACGCGTCGCGGGCAGGCGAGGGTGGCGTGCTGCTGGTCACCGGCGAGGCGGGTATCGGAAAGTCCCGGCTGCTGGCGGAGGTCGCAGCACTGGCCCGGTCGTCTGGATGGGCGGTGCTCACCGGACGTGCCGTCTCCGGCGGCGGCACCTACCGCGCCGTCGCCGAGGCGGTGACGGGGCACCTGCGGGACGGCCGGCTGGACGAGTCCGCCGAGTTGCGTCCCTTCCGGGCGGCGCTCGGCCGGCTCGTGCCCGGCTGGGCCGGCGACCGGACCGGTGACCGGTCCGGGAGCGGCGCGGGCGAGGACGCCGGACCCGGACCCGGTGGTCGTGCTCGGCGAGGGCCTGCTGCGGCTCCTGGTCGCCGTGGGCGGATCCGCCGGGTGCCTCCTGCTGCTGGAGGACCTGCACTGGGCCGACGCGGACACCGTCGCCCTCGTCGGGTACCTGGCCGGGGCGTCGCGGTCGAACTGGCCGGGATGGCTGGGGTGACGAGGCTGCGGTTGGGTCGGCTCGACGACGACGCGGTCGCGGTTCTCGCGGCCGGGTGCGTGGGCGGCGACCCGGTGCCCGCGGACGTCCTGGAGGTCCTGCTCGCCAAGGCCGAGGGGCTGCCGGTCCTGGTCGAGGAGCTGCTCGCCAGTCTGCTCGAACCGGGCCGCAGCCCGGGTCCGGTGCCGGTCCCACCTACATTGGCCGGAATGATCGCCCGGCGGGGGGCGAGCCTGGACGAGCGCGCCCGGCTGGTTGTACAGGCCGCAGCGATCCTCGGCACCGAGCCCGACTGGACCCTGCTCGCCGCGATGACCGGCCAGGACGAGCCGGCTGTGCTGCGGGCGCTGCGCGCCGCCACCGGCGCCGGGCTGCTCGTCCCCGACGGCGCCCGGCTGCGGTGGCGGCATGCGCTGACCCGCGACGCCGTGCTCGCCACGCTGCTGCCGCCGGAGCAGGCCGTTCTCGCGCGGCGGGCCGCCGCGCAGGTGAGCAGCCGGGGCGGCCCGCACGACGACGCGCTCGCGGCCGAGCTGCTCGCGGTCGCCGGCGACACCGCCGGCTCCGCGGCGGTCCTGCTGCGGCTGGCGCGTCGCGACATGGACCGTGGCGCACTGCGAAGCGCCGCGGATCTCGTCGCCCGCGCGGCCGCCACAGGGGCCCTCCCCGCGCAGGTGGCGATCGACCAGATCCGCTTGCTCACCCTGCTCGGCAGGGGGCCCGAGGCCCTGGCCACCGGCGCCGCGGCACTGCCCGACCTGACCGGGGACGAGCATGCCGAGCTGTGCCTTCAGCTGGCCCGCGCGGCGGTGTCCTGCGGTCGGTGGGAGCAGACCCAGCGCTACGTCGACCGGGCCGGGCGGCCGGCGGACCCCCGCTCACCGGAGCTCGCCGCGGAGGCGGCGTACGGCGCGGGCAATCCGCAGCGTGCGGCCCAGCTTGCGCAGACGGCGGTCGAGGTGGCCGAGCGGGCCGGCCGGCCGGAGACGCTGTGCGCGGCCCTGCTCGTGGTAGGGCGGTGCACCGGGGCCAGCGACCGGGAACGCGCGGCGGCGGCGTTCGGCCGGGCCGCCCAATGCGCCGCCGAGCACGGCCTGGCGATCTGGCGGATTGAGGCGACGTGCGGCCTGGGCCTGGTGGAGCTGCACGAGCGCGATGTGCCGGTGCTGCTGGGCGAGGCGCGTGAGCTGGCGTTAGATGCTGGGCTGCTGGGCCTGGCGCTGCCCATCGAGCTGATCCTGGCCGAGCGCGTGCTGACCACCCACGGGCCGCGCGCCGCGGAACCGATGTCCCAGCGCACCGCGCAGCAGGCAGGCCGACTGGGGCTGTCAGGGTTGCAGGCGGCGGCGCAGGCAAGTGCCGCGGCGGGCCGGGCGGCCGCCGGAGACCTCGGCGGCATGGATGCGCTGCTTGCCGCCGCGGCGCGGCGCGCGCACGTCTCCATCGAGGTCACCGCGCTCGCTGCGGCTGCGCGGGCGCTGCCGCACCTGCTGGCCCACGACCTGCGCCGAGCCGACGCACTGCTCGACAGTGGGATGATCGTGCTGCGCGGGCACGCGTCAGCCGCACCGCTCGTCCAGTGGGGCCTGTGGGCGCTGCTCCGCATGATCGTCGGACGTGACGGGGAGGCGACGGAGTTCCTGCGCTCCGCGCAGGTCAGGGTGGCCACCGCCAACCGCGCCGCGCTGTGCTACGTGGACGCCGTGGCCGCCGGCCGCGCCGGGCGGCGTCGCAGCCGACCTGCTCGCTACCGGCGACGAGATCCTGGCCGGTCAGCACTGGTGGCGCCGCCTGTTGCGGTTGCTCGTCCTGGAGGAGGCCGTGGTGCGCGGCTGGGGTGACCCGGTGCCGGCGCTACGCGCCGACCTCGCCGCCTTCGATCTCGACGGTGAGCACCTGCTGGCCCGCACCTGCCGCGACCTGCTGCGCCAAGCCGGCGCCCCGACCCGGCGCGGGCGCGGCAGCACCCCGGTGCCGCCCGCGCTGCGGGCCCTCGGTGTGACCAGCCGGGAGATGGATGTGCTCGAGCTCGTCGCCGACGGTCTGACCAACGCCGAGGTTGGGCGGCGGTTGTTCGTCTCGCCGCGCACCGTCGAGACCCACGTCGCCAGCCTGCTGGCCAAGACCGGGGCAACGGACCGCACTGGGCTGCGGGCTATCGCGCAGCGGACTCCGTAGCCGGTCCGCCGCGCAAACTCAGTGGCGGCAACGGATCCGCGACCCGCTCGTCGGGCCGACGCTGGTGCCCAGCACACCAGCGAAGGAGCCTCTGATGCGATTCGCCCCCACCACCTGCGACGTCCTCGTCGTCGGCGCCGGGCCCGCCGGTCTGACCGCCGCGACCACCCTCGCCCGGCACGGTATCGACGCGCTGCTCGTCGAGCGCCACGACGGCACCTCCCCGTTCCCCAAGGCCACCGGCGTGAGCACCCGCACCATGGAGCTGCTGCGCACCTGGGGCCTCGAGCAGCGGGTCCGCGCGGGCGCCATGCGCGTGCGGCCGGGCCTGGCGGTGTCCGACACGCTGACCGGCGCCCAACGGGAGGGCATGGAGTTCGGCTACCCGACCGACGCGCAAGCGCTGGCCGTCAGCCCCACCACACCCTGTTACTGCCCGCAGGACCACCTCGAGCCTGCGCTGCTGGCGCACCTGCGCGCCCAGGGCGGCCGCGTCCGGTTCAGTACCGAGGTGACCTGCTGCTCGACCGACTCCACCGGTGTGCGCGCCGAGCTGCGGGACCGGCGCTCCGGTCAGGTCGAGCGGGTGCGAGCCCGGTACCTGATCGGCGCGGACGGTCCGCGGAGCTCGGTGCGTGCCGGGCTCGGCATCGAGGCCGACGACCTGGGCACGATCGGCGAGTTCGTGGCGGTGACCTTCCGCGCCGACCTCACCCGCCGGCTGCCCCACCGCCCGTCCGTACTCAACGCCGTCGAGGTCGCGGGCGCCGAGGGATTGTTCGTGCCCACCAGCACCGACGACCGGTGGGTCTTCGCCCGCGAGTGGCACCCCGCGCGGGGCGAGTCGATCGCGGACTGGACGCCTCAACGGTGCACCGAGCTGATCCGGGTCGGCACTGGCCTGCCGGATCTGCGGCCCGAGATCCTCGCGGTGATGCCGTTCGTCATGGGCGGCCACGTCGCCACCGCGTTCCGCGCCGGGCGGGCGTTCCTCGTCGGCGACGCAGCGCACCGGACCACGCCAGTTGGCGGCATCGGCATGAACACCGCGATCCACGGCGCGCACAATCTGGGCTGGAAGCTTGCCTGGGTGTTGCACGGCTGGGCCGGTGAGGCGCTGCTCGACAGCTACCAGGCCGAGCGCCGCCCGATCGGCACCAGCAACGTGTTGCGCTCACTGAACCGGGGATGCGGGCTGACGGGCGATGGCTTGGTCTGGGACATCGGCGTGGGTTACACCTCAGCGGTGGTCGAGACCGGGACGGGCGAGCGGGCCCCGCATGCGTGGGTGCGGCATAGGGGGTCCCGGGTCTCGACGCTCGACCTGTTCGACGGCCACCTCACGGTGCTCACCGGTCCCCGAGACGGGCCGTGGCGCCGGGCGGTCGCCGAGCTCGCCGCCGACGGGTTGCCGATCGTGGCGCTGTCTGCGGGGCACGACCTGCACGACGAGGACGGCGCGTTCGCCCGCCGCTACCGTCTCGGCGACGCGGGTGCGGTGCTCGTCCGCCCCGACGGGTACCTTGCCTGGCGCCGTCCAGGGCCGGGCGGCGACGCGCGAATGGCGCTGCGGTCGGCTGTCAGGCTCGCCCTGGGCCGGGCCGCCGAGGCGCCGGCCACCCTCCGCCAGGCCGGGTAAGAGGCCATCGCGAATGGGCAGCTCTGAAGCGCTTGCGTGACCGGGGGTTTCTAACCCAGCACGGCCAACGCGGAGGTGCCTATTACCTACTGAACCCGGATTGGTCCAGAGAGCCGCTCATGGTATGACCTGATGTCACTGTCCGTGAGGTCTGTGGGGGGACTGTTGCCGCGCGCGGAGGTGCCACCGGTGGCAACTTTGCGCAGTCGATGGTGGCGACCGTGCGTGATCCCTCGGAGCCGCAGCCGACGGCGATCGGACTGACGCAGGTCGAGGAGCGCGTCAGCGGCGACTGCGACCCTTTCCGCTGGAGAGCGGTTCCACGACGACCGTGCCGTAGGGCCCGGCGAGGCGCTCGAGATCGTCCGGATCTCCGGTCAGCACCACTCCGCCCCCGTGCTCGACCGCGGCGGCAACGGCGTGGGCGTCGGCCAGGTAGGCCGAGCCCATGCCCGCCGCCGCGAGCACTGCGCCGACGATGCGGGCGAGATCCTTGGTGGTGTCCCGCAGCGTCAGGCCGTCCGGCTCCATCCTGGCCAACAGAGCGTCGAGGCCCTGGCTGCGGCCGACGCCGCGATACAGCTCGGCAAGGACCACTGTGGGAACGACCACCTCGCGGCCCAGCCGGTGCGCGGTTGTGAGAGCCCGGCGGACCGTGCGCTCACCGGGGTGCGTTCGCTCCAGCACGGCGTTGACCGCTTCGGCGTCCAGCACCACTCTCATCAGGCCGCCGAACCGCTCGGCCGCTCGGCAACGCCGCCTTCCCCTTCGGCCGGCCCGCCAAGCAGTTCGGCGAAGCGGCGCATCTCCGCCTCATCCTCGGCGGTGTCCAGTGGACCCCGCTCGGCAGCAAGGCGATCGAGCAGGGCGCCGAGTGCTTCGTGGCGGCGCAGCCTTGCCAACTCCCGGCGCACGGCGTCATTGACCCTGCCGGACAATCCGCCCCCTTGGGCGGTCAGCTCGTCCACCAGGTCGGCGTCGAGCGTGACGGAGACCTTGCGCTTCACCGGCTCGGACATACCAAAATCCTACAACACTCCTACCTTTGTCGCGGCTCCTCAGTCAGGCAAGACTTCACCGGAGTTTGTGCCAGGCTCGACGGTGTGACCGATACTGCGGCTCGCTCCCGGGTGAGCGCCTGGTACTACGCCCTGCGCACCACCAATCCGCCCGACGGCCCGATCGACGCGGTGACCCGCTGGATCGTGGTCTCCCGCGCTGCCGTCTTGCCGATGACGCTGGTCGCTGGGTTGGTGGCCGGGCTGCTCGCCGCCCGCGCGCCTGGTGTCGACTGGCGCTGGCTTGTCTTGGCCGTCATCGGGATCGCGTTGGCGCACCTGGCCAACAACCTGATGAACGATCTTTACGACACCAGTGCCGGTTCCGACACCGCGGGCTACCCTCGGGCGCTCTACGCCCCGCATCCGATCCTGTCCGGGCTGGTCACTCGCCGGGCGTTGGTCGTGGCGGTGCTGGTGGTCAACGCGGCGGACCTGGCGATCCTCGTCGTGCTCGCGCTGGTGCGGGGCTGGCCCATCGTGGCGTTCGCGCTGGCCGGGTTCGTGCTGTCGGTGGCCTACACCGCGCCGCCGCTGCGGTTGAAGAAGCGCGGCCTTGGCGAGCCGGACGTGCTGGTCGTGTGGGGACCGCTGATGGTCGGCGGTACGTACTACGCGGCGGTGGGGTCGATCACCTGGCAGGTGTTGCTCGCGTCGCTGCCCTACGCCCTGCTGTGCACCTCGGTGCTGATGGGCAAGCACACCGACAAGATCCCCTACGACGAGCCGCTGGGGATCCGCACGCTGCCGGTGCTGCTGGGCGAGCGGCGGGCCCGGGCCGCGACGCTGGCCATGATGGCAGGTTTCTATCTGCTCATCGTGGTCTGCGTGATCGTCGGCGCGCTGCCGTGGCCGGCGCTGCTCGCACTCGGCGGGCTCTACCGGCTGGTCACGGTGTGGCGGTGGTTCCGCCAGCCCCGGCCGGAGCAGCCGCCGCGCCCGGTGCCGGTGTGGCCGCTGTGGTTCGCCGCCTTGGCGTTCGTGCACCTGCGGGTCGCCGGCCCGCTGCTCGTCCTCGGTCTGGCCGTTGCCGCCATCGTGGGGATCTGAGACGGCGCTGGATGACTCGGTGGGTGCGGGCGATCGGGCACGGCTGGGTGGTCAACGGCGGCGTACCCGGACCTGACGTCGACGAGTTCGCCGAGGCCACCGAGGTGATGGCGGCGCTGGCCGGACCACTGGGTGGTGGTGACACGTTGCTGGCCGTGCAGCATCCGCATCGCACGCCCGAGGCGTTGGCTGGAGGGCTTTCGTTGGTGGCGGCGCTGCCCGCGGCCCGGCAAGCCCTGGACCGGTTGCGGGTCAGCGCGTATCGCCAGGTGGACGACGTGGTGGCGCCCTATCGAGTGGACGGTCCGGACGGGGTCGCGGTCGGCGTGCTGTGCCTGGTCGACTCGGCCGCCGTGGACGCGCACGGCGTTTCCCGGGTAAGGCACAGCGAGCAGGTCTATCCGGAGGTGGTGGTCGAACGCGCCGCGGTGCTCGCCGGGCTTGGCTGCGCGACCAGCGCGGCGATGCTCGTGCCGGTCGTCGACGGTGACCAGTTGACCGCGGCCGTGCTGCAGAGTATCGATGCCCTGGCAGCGCCGGCAGTGTCGACCGTCGATTCTGGCGGTCGGACCCACCGGCTGTGGTTGCTGGGTCCTGGACTGGGGCAGGACGCCGTGCTCGCCGCCGTGGCGCGCAGCCCGCTGCTGGTCGCTGACGGCAATCACCGGGTGGCCGCCGCGGCGGCCGGCGATCAGTCCAGCCTGCTCGCGTTGGTGACCGGCGGCCCGGCGCTGCGCATCGGCGCGATCCACCGGGCACTGGTCGGCACCGGGCTGACCGCTGAGGATCTGGCCGATGCCTGGCGCCGGGCAGGCTTGACGGTGCGCGACGCCACGGATCCGAGCCCACCGGTCATGGTCGGCACCGTGGTGGCACGGGCATCCGGTGCCGACCTGCTCGTCGAACTGCCCGGACCCGACCCGGGCGAGCCGGCGCCCAGGATTGATCATGGGCTGGTCGAGCGGTTGCTGATCGCCGACGCCCTGGGCATCGATCCGGAAGGCCCGCAGGTACATGCCCTACCCGCTGGGCATCCCGCGGGCGCAGGCGTCGATGCCGTGCTGCAACTGGCCCCGGTGCCGTTCGCCGATGTGCTCGCCGTACACGAGCAAGGCCGGCGGATGCCACGCAAGAGCACCTACTTCACCCCGAAACCACGCAGCGGACTCCTGCTGGCCGACCTCACCGACATCGCGCGGGCACCGGTGTGAGGCCGTGTCGATGACCTTAGTATCGCCAGTGCCGGGCGACGGTCGCCACCGCCGGGGCGGCGAATGCGCGAGGGGTCATGACGGCGCTGCCGCGGGGAACCCGAGGTCTACCGCCGCTTTGGTCAGCTCGTGGTCGTAGGTGACGAACTCTGTTAGCTCGGTCCGGAACGGGTCCGCAGTGGCCAGATGGATGGCATCAAGAGAACCGAGCCGTGGGACGCGGTAAGCCATGGCCCGATCCAGCACAGTACTGGTGAGATCCACCAGGTAGAGGCCCCGCAGCGCCTGCCCGGTGAGGTAGGGCACCCGCTGGTGATCGATACCGGCGCGCAGCAGAGCGCGGGTGATCTCCAGCTGGGCCAGTTCGCTCGTGACCAGCTCGGTTTCCTCCGGGAGCGCTTGGCGCCAAGCCCGGAGTGCCTCGGTCTCTGGCTCTGACTTGATGAACTTCAGCAGGGTGCAGGCATCGAAATAGATCAACGACTGCGTTCCTTTTCCCGGTCGGCAACGAGGAGGTCAGCCAGGCTCTCGACACCTGGCGCGAGGTCGGGGATCAGCTCCGGCATGCCACACGCCGCAGGGGGCCTGACCGTTCCAGCTGCGATCATCTGCTGGAGGGTGCTGGGGTGCTCGACTTCCGGGACCATTCGCAGCACCGGCTTGCCGCGGTCGGTGACGATGAGCGATGCTCCGGCGCGGACTCGCGCGACCGCCCTGGACGGATTCTGGTTGAGCTCTCGCAGGCCGATAGTCTCCATCCAGCCAATGTACCTACCTGAAGTAGTTACATCAAGCCGACCGGACCGCGCCTACCCACAGTTCAGTAGCGGTCGGTCAGCTGGGGGGCGCGGCCCGACGTTCTCGGTTTCGGATACGAAGTCCATATCTCCCCGTAACACGTCCACCCGGTCCGAATCTGGACGGCCCGACACCCAACTGGTGGTGGGTATCGACTTCGCGTGGTGATGCAGCCGGGCCAGCATGCGGGATACGTCTCGGTGCCCCGCGACCATTCCCGGTGGGCAGATCAAGGACGCCAGCGACAGCGTCACCTCGTGACCGTCGACGCTCCGCAGCTCATCGAGCACTCCGGAGCCGAACGGGACCACGTCGTCGGGGTCGCAGATCACGACGAAGTCGTCCCCGCCGATGTGGCCGACAGCCGCGGAGGGGATCGCCTCGGCCGCATCGGTCAACGCGCAGCCCAGCTCCCGGATCAGGTCCTCGCCCGCGATGAATCCGCCTCTGTCGATCACCGCATCGAAGTCGTCCACGTCCAGCCAGCTCACCACGAAGGTGTGCCCTTCGGAGACCTTGCGGTCTACCAGCTCGGCGACCATGTTGCTGCCGGGCAGCCGGGTGAGCGGGTGCAGAGCCGCAGCCTGCTCAAGGTTCATCGTGGCCACGCCTTGGACCACATCGCCGATGCAGACCGCACCGGCGCACCGGCCGCTGGAGTCCAGCACGATGATGTCGTCGTACCTTCGGTGCGCCACGCTGCTGAGCACCAGCTCGAGTGCGGCCAGTGCGCTGGAGCTGGACTCGAGTACCCGGGGCTCATCGCCGAGCCGGGCGACCTCTCGCTTGGCGTACAGCGCGTGCCCGAAGGCCCCGCTGACTGCGAGCAGGAACCGGTTGCGGTCCAGCGTGTAGCGCGGTCTGCCGTCGTCATCCAGCAGCACCACCCCGCTGCTGGTCGGCCGATCACGGAGCACTGTGCGGACCTCTTCCCCGGTGGCCGATATCGGGAGAGTGACGGCGGGATGCATGAAGTCCATGATCCGCGCTCCGGGCAGACCGCGCGTCGGGGCCGGGGAGACCGGCGCGCGAAACTCCCTGATACCCGAGACCGGCAGGTAGGTCGGGGGACGGCGGCTGGGTGCTGCCAAGAGGTTGCCCTGCGCGATGCCCACCCCGTACTGCCGCAGGGTGGACACCTGCTCCGGACGTTCCACGCCTTCGGCCACAACCTGCGCCCCGACCCGGAACGCGAGCTGCTGGAGTGCCTCGAGGATGGCCACACAGCCGCTGTCCTGCGGCAGCCCGGCGACGATCTCGCGATCCATCTTGATCAGATCGGGTCTGGCCTCGGCGATCACTGTGAGTGGATAGTCCCCGGTGCCCACCCCATCCAAAGCGATGCGGTACCCGAGGTGACGCAGCCGGTGCAGCCCGGCGAGGAGCAGCTCGGGCTTGAGCGCGGCGTGCGACGGGTTGATCTCCAGCACAGTCTGGCTCGCCTGCCGCCCGGCGTCGCTCAGCGCGTGGTGCAGCGGAGCGAGCGTCTCCGCTTCGGCGGCAACGGTGTCGGCCGTCAGGTTGAGGTGTAACGGCAGCACTGTTTCGTGCTGTGCAGCATAACGTGCGGCTCCAACGGCAAGCCTCACATCGAGGTTTTCCAGTGTTCCGGCGTGCGCGGCGCAACGCAGCAGCGACTGCACATCACGGTGCACGGGTCGGGCGAGCATCTCCATCGCCACTACTCCGCCGGTGTGCAGATTGATCAGCGGCTGAAACGCGAACCGAGTTTCCACCGTGGTCTTGGGCACTGGGTGATAGTGCCGTTCACCATTGTTGTCAGGCAAACGGGCTGTGCCGGTATTCACCCGGTATTCATTTCGCCGTAGAAGCGGGCGTGGCCGCGCCGTTACCGACCGTCGGGGACAGATCCAGCGAGTGTGTCCAGGATCTGCTGCCCGTACTTGGCCAGCTTGGTCTCGCCGACACCGCTGATCGTGCTCAGTTCGGCCAGAGTTGCTGGGATCTCGGTCGCGATCTGGCGCAGGGTCGCGTCGTGGAAGATCACGTATGCGGGGACGCCCTGCTCCTTTGCGGCAGCAGCGCGCCAGGCACGGAGCTGCTCGAACACCGGCATGGCGTCCTCAGGCAGGTCGACCGGAGCGGCGCGGCGGGGTTTCGCGGCTCTGGCGGCCTTAGCGGCCCGTTCGGGTTCGCGGCGCAGCATTACCTGGCGCTGCCGGCCCAACACCTCGGCACTGGAGTCGGTGAGAACCAGCGTGCCGTAGTCGCCCTCGACCGCGAGCAGGCCCTGGGCCAGCAGTTGGCGCACCACGCCGCGCCACTCACCGTCGCGCAGCTCCGTGCCGATGCCGAACACCTTCAAGGACTCGTGGCCGAACTGGGTCACCTTGGGCGTCTCTTTGCCGAGCAGGATGTCGATCACCTGGCCGGCGCCGAATTTCTGGCGGCGTTCCCGATCGAGCCGGAACACGGTCGACAGCAGCTTCTGTGCGGCGATCGTGCCGTCCCACGATTCCGGTGGTGACAGGCAGGTATCACAGTTGCCGCACGCGGTGGCGTGCTGGCCGAAGTAGGCGAGCAGCTGGGCGCGGCGGCACTCGACCGTCTCGCACAGCGCCAGCATCGCGTTGAGGTGGGTGGCCAGCCGACGGCGGTGGGCGTCGTCGCCCTCGGAGGTGTCGATCAGCTTGCGCTGCTGCACAACGTCTTGCAGGCCGTAAGCGAGCCAGGCGGTGGAGGGCAGGCCGTCGCGCCCGGCCCGGCCGGTCTCCTGGTAGTAGCCCTCGACGGACTTGGGCAGGTCAAGGTGGGCGACGAAGCGCACGTCGGGCTTGTCGATGCCCATGCCGAACGCGATCGTGGCGACCATGATCACGCTGTCCTCGCGCAAGAAGCGCGCTTGGTTCGCGGCTCGGGTGCGCGCCTCGAGCCCCGCGTGGTAGGGCAGCGCCTCGATCCCGTTGCCCACCAGGAAATCCGCGATCTTCTCGACGGAAGCCCGGGACAGGCAGTAGACGATGCCCGCGTCGCCGGAGTGCTCGGTGCGGAGCAGTTCCAGCAACTGCCGTTTGGGCTCATCCTTGCCCACGATGCGGTACTGGATGTTCGGGCGGTCGAAGCACGCCACGAAGTGCCGGGCATCGGTCAGGTTCAGCCGGGACGCGATCTCGGCGTGGGTCGCTTTGGTGGCCGTCGCGGTCAGTGCGATGCGAGGCACCGTGGGCCACCGCTCGTGCAGCGCGGAAAGGGCGAGATAGTCAGGCCGGAAGTCATGCCCCCACTGGGACACGCAGTGCGCCTCGTCGATGGCGAACAGCGAGATCGTGCCGCGGTCCAGCAGGCTGCCCGTCGACTCGACGCGCAGCCGTTCCGGTGCCAAGTACAGCAGGTCCAGTTCACCTCGGAGGAAGGCGGACTCGACCTGGCGGCGCTGGTAGGGATCCTGGGTGGAGTTGAGGAAACCGGCCCGGACCCCGAGGGCGCGCAGCGCGTCCACCTGGTCCTGCATCAGCGCGATCAGCGGCGAGACGACGACGCCGACGCCCTCTCTCACGAGCGCCGGAATCTGGTAGCACAGCGACTTGCCGCCGCCGGTCGGCATGAGCACGAGCGCGTCCCCACCGGCGGTGACGTGGTCGATGACCTCCTGCTGCGCTCCCCGGAACGAGTCGTAGCCGAAGACACGGCGCAGCACCCGCACGGCATCGCTCACGTCGAGACCTGCTTCGCCGACAGCCATCCCGGCGATCCTAGGACCGGTGTCATCGAGAACCAGAGTCACCCGGCGGGTCGTCGGCGAGGGGTTCAGGCTTCGAGGTAGGTGCGCCGGCACAATCACAAGGCAGGAAAGTCGTTCGGATTAACTTCGCGGGAATTCGCGTTCCCGCCTATCACCGAATGCAGCGTGATCGTCCACGTGCTCCACCGAATCTCGGTCGATGTCTTAGTTGTCGTGAACTTCATCGTGTCATCGAACCGCTGCAAGGTGCGGTCGCGGGTGAAGGTTCGATTCTGACGATCCCAGTCAACTCCGGTGGTAAAGAAAATCTCGTACGTACCGTCCCGGATCCCTTTCACCGTGTACTTCGAGCCGTTTCGAACGTAGACGGAGAACGCCGGGTTCTTGCTCGTCGCCAGCGAGATCACCGCATCTTGGCCGCCGCCGTTGTCGATGGTCAGCTCGCCTCTGCCGGTACGGCTCCCCGCCCGGACGAACTCACCGTTATCGAGGCGCCGGTCCTGGCTGGCCTCGCGAGCGGGCGCCAACCCCTCGCCAGGGGAACTCCTCAGCACCGTGGTGGCATGCGTCGTCACCGGTGTGGCTTGCGGCATCGGTGCCGCGGATGCTGAGCTCACCGTTAGCAGCACGCTCCCGGTCACCAGGATGAGCGAACCGATCGCCCTCCTCAGCGGGCGCAGCCGATGATTGTCCATGAGATTTCTCCCTTTTCGGACAAAAGACGTTCTTGCGTGGCGCGCTGATGGTGCCCACGGACATCTTAAGCGACAACGACCCCGACTGCCGCCGTCGCCGAACACGATCGAGTTCGGCGCATTGCGTGCGTTATCCGGTCACGGAAGTTGTCGCCGCATGGTGACGCGGGGCCGATTATCTGCGGACAGCGCCGTGGTGCCCCGATGTGCGGCGGGCGAGCAGCAGAGCGCCGCGTTTCGTCAGGCGCAGCGGCAGCGGGCCGCGGTCGGCAAGCGTGTCGGCGGACTTCTCGGCCTCGTCGGGCGGCACGAAACGGGCGCGCAGGAAGTCGCGGACGGCGTCCCGGTCGGGCAACGTGATCAGCGGCGCGTCCCAGGCCTGGACCTCGACCGACCCGAAGATGGCCGCGACCAGCCCCGGTGCGTCCTCGGTGTCGAATGGGGTCGGTGCCGGCTGCCAGATCGGCGCCAGTTCCGGTGAGTCTGCCCGGGATATCGTGCCGGCGACGAACAGCCCGTCCGGGCGCAGCACGCGGCGCGCCTCGCGCAGCCCGAGCTCGGGTCGGTCGAGGTGATCCAGGACGTTGACCGCGACGACGGCGTCGGCGGCGGCGTGCGCAACCGGAAGCGCGGTGACCTCCGCGCGCATCGCCGGTCCGTGCCGGTGCGCGGCCCGGACCATCGCGGCGGCGGCGTCGATGCCGATCACCTGCAGCGTGCTGCCGGCGGCAGTGGCGGCGAGCCCCCCGTCGCCGCAGCCGATGTCGAGCACCCGCACGGCGCCGGCGTCGAGGAGGAGTTGCACGATCCGGGCGTGCAGGTCCGCCCCGGGCGTGCCATGCGTCGCGGTGACGTGGGTTCCGAGCCGGTAACGGCCGGGGTCGGTGTCATAGTCGCGTCTGGTGGACACCCGGGCATCGTCGCGCCAGGGCGTCCGACGTGCCACTGGGTTCCGGCGGCCGACACGATCGTCGGGCGAAGAAGTGGCGGGCGGTCAGCCGGATAGGCCGGGCTGACCCGCTGGCAGACCGGCGGGCCCTCCGCCGCGGCAGTCAGGGTTGTCGTCCCATGAAGCCGAGGAGGTGGTCTAGCACCGGAGCGTCCTGGGCCACCTCGATGGCGTGACCGAAGGGCTTGCCCTCGCCCCGGTACTGGCCGGGCAAGGTCGCACGCGCTCGTTCCAGCGTGAGGGCAAGCTCCGCCTCGCTGAAGGGCGGGGTCTGACCGGTCGCCGTCGCCAGATCACAGCCGTGGGTCACGTACTCCATGAGCGTCATGGCGAGGGCCATCTGAGCGGGCAGCTCGAGGCCGGTCAGACGGACCGTGCGGTCGACTCCACCGGCACACCACCCGGCCAGCAAGTCAGCCGCGGCCGTCTGGAAATCGGTCACGGGATCGGTGCTGACGAAGTTCGCAGGGTCACCTTCGAAGATCCGCCCGTTAGCTGCCGCCGCGAACACCTGGAGCCCCCCGACGATGTGGTTGGCCAGGGCTTGCACGTCGTACTCCGGGCAAGGCGTCGGCGCGCTCAACTGCTCGGGGCGAATGGCGGCAAGTAGCGCCGTGTCCTTGGCCAGCACGCTTTCCAGTACGTCGACGTCACTCAAGGCTCCTCCTTTGGCCAGCGAAGTCCGAGAACCCGGCGTCCGAGACATCAGCCGGGCCGCCCACGATAAGCGCCTTGGTCAACACGCTCGTTCCGGCCTGGTGGCTCGGCCAGCCGGGTTTTCGCCACCTGATGGGTGTGATGGCCGTCGGCACCGGGCTTAACGCCGCCGGGGCCATCGCCGAGCTCCCCGTTGGTGCACGTCGCCACAATGGTCTGCACACCCTCCAGGGCGTAACGGGCGAGGATCCCGCCGGTACTGGTGGATTCATCGTCAGGATGGGCGTGGACCGCCATCAACCTCAGACCGGGGACGCTGTCGGTCCTGACCGGCCCGACAACCATGGCCAGGTACTGTAGCGGACTCTGGCGAACTCGCATGGTCGGTTGCGCTCCGGTTGGTCTGGACCTCATGACAGACCATCGCGGGCAGGAGAGCCCGACACACCGGGCAGGAGAGCCCGACACACCGGGCGGTTAATCGCTCATCAGCGCTGGTGGTACGCGGATGGCCAGGTGTTCGTCTGGTACGCCGAAGCGCTGCGGGTGGATGATGTGCGCGAGGATCTCCGCGCCCTCGACGACGCGGGGTCCCGGCCGGCTGAAATACGAGGTTGCGTCAACGGCCCACACGTCGCCCTCCCGGACCGCCGGTAGCTCGTGCCAGCCCAGCGGCAGCCGCGCTTGCGGCAACTGACGCAGGGTGTCTTCCGCGTAGTAGCCGCAGGGGGCTAGCACGATCACTTCCGGCGCATAGGCGCGGATCTCATCGGCAGTCGTGGTGCGCGACGGCGCACCCGCGTTGCCGAACGTGTGATCACCTCCGGCCAACGCGATCTGCTCGGGGACCCAGTGGCCCGGCGCGAACGGTGGTTCCAGCCATTCCAGGACCAGTGTTCGCGGGCGGTGTTTGACATCGACGAGGCCACGAGTCAGGGCGTCGAGCCGCGTTGCCAACTCGGCGACCAGCGCTTCAGCCCGCTCGTCGGTGCCGGTCAGCTGACCGACGGTGCGGATGTTGGCAAGAACGTCTGTGATCGTGTTCGGCTCCAGCGAGACGACGTCGACGTCCGTGGAGCACCTCCGTGCGGCCTGCTCGACCTCCCGGTAACTGACGGCACAGACTTCGCACAGCTCCTGCGTGAGGATCAGATCCGGCTTGAGTGCGCGGAGCTGGGCTTCATCGAGATCGTAGATCGAACCGTGCCCATCGAGTTGCGAGCGGACGGCGTGGTCGACCTCGACGCTCGTCATCGTCCGGTGCGAGATACGGCTTGCGGTCAACTGCGGCGTGCCGAGGACTGCCGGCGGGTAATCGCATTCGTGCGTGACGCCGACCAGTGACCGTTCCAACCCGAGCGCGCACACGATCTCGGTAGCCGAAGGTAACAGCGAGACGATGCGCGGCGTTGCTGTGCTCATCAAGATGAGGCTAGCCGTCCGGAGAGGTTCACGGCCCGAGCTCACGAACCACCGCCCGATCCTCGGCCCGCGAGGTCAAGGACTCCTGGGACGATAGGTACCTGCCGGTGGCCGGTCGCGCAGACCCCAGCCAGCCACGTCGGACTTGCTGAATGACGAGGAGAGGAACTCTCAGTGACGACGAGTATCACGCTCGGCATGATCGGATGCGGCAATATCGGGTCGGAGTTCGTGGATGTCCTCGACGAACGGCGAGCGGCTATCGCCGCGACGAGCGGGATCGACCTGAGGCTTACCCGAATCGCCGTCGCAGACCTGGGTAAGCCACGTTCCTCCGCGGTCTGTTCGCGAACCCTGACCGATGACGTCGATGAGGTGATCGACGATGACGAGATCGACATCGTGGTCGAGCTCGCCGGCGATGTGGGCGGGATCCGTGACATCGTGCTGCGCACCCTGCGCAGCGGCAAATCCGTCGTCACCGGGAATAAGGCGTTGATTGCGTCGTCGGGTCCTGAGCTGTTTGCCCAGGCCCGCGAGTCGGGAGTCGACCTGCTGTTCGAGGCGGCCACGGTTGCGGGCGTCCCCATCCTGCGCCCGCTGCGCGAGTCGCTGGTCGGTGAGGAGGTGACCAGCATTGCCGGCATTCTCAACGGGACGACGAACTATGTGCTCTCTCGGATGGCCGACGAGTCCATGGACTACGATGCTGCCCTCGCCCAGGCGCAGGCACTGGGGCTCGCCGAACCCGATCCCACTGCCGACGTCGAGGGCATCGACTCGGCGTCCAAGCTCGCTATTCTGTCCTCGGTCGCCTTCAACCACTCCGTGCCATTCTCCGCCGTCCACAGCGAGGGCATCGTGGGAATGGATCGTGCTGATATGGAGATTGCCGCCGGGTTCGGATATGCCATCAAGTCACTCGCCGTGGCAGAGGCTCGCTGGGACGACGGCCAGCTCGTGCCGTGTGTGCGGGCGCAGATCTTCCCCGCGCTGGTACCGCTGAGCCATCCACTCGCGTCCGTGCATGATGCGTTCAACGCTGTTTTCGTGCGTGGGAGTGACGTCGGTGAGCTGATGTTCTACGGCCAGGGCGCGGGGCGACGTCCCACCGCGTCTGCCATCCTCGGCGACGTCGTGGACGCCGCTCACAACCGGATCAGCGGTACCAGCCGGACGGTCCCGGTGGGGCCTGCGGCGGCCATCGGGTCGGTCGATGACATGTGTTACCCGTACTACCTCCGGCTGGACGTGGCGGACTCTCCCGGGGTGTTGTCGGAGGTTTCGGGGGTGTTCGGGGTGCACGGGATATCGCTGCGGGTAGTCGAGCAGCATGACTCGGTAGCGGGGGTGGCCCGCGTCGTCTTCGTGACCTATAGAACGACCGAACGGGCGTTCCGTGCCGCCATGGCCGACCTGGTGTCGTGCGCATCCGTGCGGCGGACCGGGCAGGTGCTCAGAATCTTCGCCGACTAGCGGCTGGCCGGAATACTTCGGCGCCCGGGTGGTTGTATAAGGTGCCATCCGCAATTTCCACATCTCCCGTGGCGGCACGAAGGACGGCGAGTCATGAAGGGCGACCGGATCGAGATCGTGATCGACGCCGGCGGTTCCACTCGTACCTACCAGATCGAGGCCACCCGCGCTGGCCGGCGGGTTGAGACGACCCACGGCCGGGGCGTCGTCGAGGTCACCGAGGTCACCCGTAACGGGAGGCCGGTGCGCACCGCTCGCTTCATGGCCAGTCGGGTCCTGGCCCTGGTCGAGTATCCCGCCGAGGACCCCATCACGTCGGACCGTGGCGCGGGCGCAGCAGACCCGGGGGTGACCGACGGGGTGGCATCGAGCCGATCCCGCGCGATCACAATCCCGGCGGCCCGCTCCGCGGTGGAGGGATAGCCCACCGGTTCAGCTGGTGGCGAGCCCGATCTTGACGGCGGTGGCGTACTCGTCGTCGATGAGTACAACCTGGCGGCCGGCGCGGTCGAGGAGGCTGGCGGCGATGGCGGCCCGCATGCCACTGGCGCAGTGCACCCACAGTTGGGCGTCGGGAACCTCGTCGAGGCGGTCGAGCAGGGAGTGCAGCGGCACGTGGACCGACCCGGGCAGGTGCCCGGAGGCACGCTCATCGTCGCGGCGCACGTCGAGCACCACCGGCCCAGCACCAGACGTGGCCCCCTCGGCGCCACTCGTCTCCTGGGTGCGCTGCGCGGCGAGGTCGGCGAAGGACGCCCGCCGGTAGGAGCGCAGGTCGTCGCCGGCCGCGAACTCACCGGGGGAGCCGACAGCGGCGCCGGCGGGGCGGTCGATGCCGATGCGGACCAGCTGGCGCTGGGCGCCGGAGACCTGTTCGGCAGTGTCGCCGATCAGGGTGAGTGGGCTACCCCACGGGATCAGCCAGCCCAGGTAGGTGGAGAACTCCCGGCCCAGCGCGATCCCGATGCTGCCGGCCAGGTGTTCTGCGGCGTAGGCAGTGCGGTCGCGCAGGTCGACCACCCACTCCCCGGCCGCGATGCGCTTGTGTAGCTCGTCAGGTTCCACCGGCTCCGGCGCCGACAGGTCCGCTGGTCCGGGACCCTGCCGGTTGAGAGCGCCCATCTGGGCGTAGTAGCGCGGGTACGCGGTCAGCCCGGCGACCAGGCGGGTCACGAAGGCGTCCTCATCGTCGCCGGTCAAGGCGTCGTTGCGGGCCCGTTCCTGGCCCATTGTGGAGCTCTGCCCGCCGCTGGCCGGCCCCGACGAGCAGAAGCTGCCGAATCCGTGGGTGGGGAACACCCGGGTGTCGTCGTCGAGCAGGCCGGCCAGCCGCCGGACGGAGCGGAACTGGGCGCGAGTCAGCTCCTCGGTCCGGGCCGGATCGACCAGGTCGGTTCGCCCGACGCTGCCGTAGAGCAGTGAGCCGCCGGTGAACACCGCCGGTGGTTCGTGCGGGGCATCCTGTGGAGCATCGATGAGGTAGGTGAGGTGGGTGTCGGTGTGCCCGGGGGTGGCCACCACGCGGATTCGCAGCCGCCCTGCGGTCATCTCGTCCCCGTCGTGCACCGGGTGCCGGTCGAAGTCGACGTCGTCGGCAGCGGCCAGCACGTACCGCGCGCCGGTCCGCCTGGCCAGCTCGTAGCCGCCGGTGACGTAGTCGTTGTGCACGTGGGTCTCCAGCACCACAGCACACGTCAGGCCCTTGGTCGCGAGTATCGCCTCGAGTCGGTCCAGGTCCCGTTGGGGGTCGATGACCACCGCGGTGGCCGCGTCGTGGGCGATGTAGCTGCGGTCTCCCAGTTCGCTGGTCTCGACCACCTCGACGTCCAGCACCGCGGGCACTCCCCATCACTTGTTGATATGTTCGAATGACCGTACATTACGCACGGACGGAGAAACCGGCAAGAGCGCCAGAGACGGAGTGCGCATGGCCAGGCCCGCACGCGCGGAGCAGGTGTCCACCTCGGGGCCTCGCGCGGTGGATCGCGCCAGCGCGCTGCCCTTATGGGCCCAGGTGCACACCGACCTGCGGCGTCGCCTGGACGCCGGCGAGTTCACCGGCGTCTTCCCCGGCGAGCTGGCCCTGGTCGCCGAGTACGCCGTCAGCAGGCACACCGTGCGTGAGGCGCTGCGCCGGCTGCGCTCGGAAGGAATCGTGAGTGCTGAGCGTGGCAGGTCCCCTCGGGTGACCGGGGCGGCGGTGATCGAGCAGCCGCTGGGCACCCTCTACAGCCTGTTCGCCTCGGTCGAGGCGGCCGGGCAGGTCCAGCGCAGCATCGTGCGCGCGCTGGACGTGCGCGCCGACGGGATCGTCGCAGCCCGCCTCGGGCTCGAGGAGTCCGCGCCGCTGCTGTACTTGGAGCGGCTGCGCCTGGCCGGCGAGGCTCCGCTGGCCGTGGACCGGGTCTGGCTCCCGGCATCGCTCGCCTCCCCCCTGCTCGAGGCTGACCTCACCCACACTGGCCTCTACGACGAGCTCGCTCGCCGCTGCGGCGTCCGGCTGTCCGGAGGTCACGAGCACCTCCGCGCTGTGGTCCCCACCGCCGCGGAACGTGCCCTGCTGGGGATCGGCGCCGGTGTCGCAGCCTTCGCCATCGGCCGCCTCGCCTGCTCAGGCGGGCGTCCAGCCGAGTGGCGGCACACCCTCGTGCGCGGTGACCGGTTCAGCGTCAGCGCTCAATTCTCCGCCCGCGACGGATACCGCCTCGACGGCGCCGGCCTCGATGCGCGTCGATGAGCACCCTCACCGCAATCGGACTCGGCCTGCTCATCGGCGCGATCCTCGGCGCACTCGGTGGCGCCGGGTCCATCCTTGCTGTCCCGGCCCTGGTCTACCTGCTCGGCCAGAGCGCCCAGGACGCCACCACCAGCAGTCTCGTCATTGTCGGGCTCACCGCGCTTGTCGGTGTCGCCAGCCACGCCCGTTCGGGGCAGGTCCGCTGGCGGACCGGCATCGCATTGGGAGTCATCGGCATCATCGCCGCAATCGCCGGGACCGCACTGAACCACCGCGTCGACGAGCACGTCCTGCTCCTGGGCCTCTCGGCCGTCATGATCCTGACCGCCAGCGGAATGCTCATCCGTGCGCACCGAGACTCCCGAGGTCACGACGGTCATTCCGGCCCCGCGGCCGGAACGGGTGCCGACACCACCGCGCGGGTGTCCGGCCGCGCGCCCCAGGAGTGGCACACCAGCACCGCAGCAACCGCCCAACTCACCCGCCCCGTCTCGAGCTGTGAGCAGCAGCGACGACGCGGCCGGACGGTGCTGGTTGTCAAGGTGGTGCTCGCCGGACTCGCGGTGGGGTTCCTCACTGGTTTCTTCGGCGTCGGCGGCGGGTTTGTCATCGTCCCGGTCCTCGTCCTGGCCCTCGGCCTGCCCATGCCCGCTGCCGTGGGTACCTCCCTGGCCATCATGGCCATCAACTCCGCCGCATCGCTGGCCGCGCGTGCCGGACAGGCACATTTCGACTGGGCCTTGATCGTCCCGTTCACGATCGCCGCGATGGCCGGCTCGCTCGCCGGCAAAACCATCGCCGACCGGCTGCCCAACACGGCACTCAACCGGGCCTTCGCCCTCCTGCTGTTCGCGGTGGCGACCTACATCGCCATCAACAACGTGCCCTTACTCAGCGGGTAAACGCCCGATCTCGATCAGTCGACACGGCTGAGACGACGTAGCGTTATGGGCGATTCGCCATCAGTGCCAGATCCAGCCGTCGCATCCACTCGGTGCCCAGCCGCTGGCCGCTGGCCCTCATCTGCTGCCGCGCGAACTCACCCGGTCGGTACTCGTACAACGGGTCGCCGGGAACCAGCGCATGCTGACGCGCCACCGGACCGGCCCGATCGAGATCGAGCAGGTCGACGCGGTCGCTGTCGACCAAGTCCATGAGCGCGCAGATCACCGTGACCACATCGAGCCCGGTCCGCGCCCGTGAACCGACCGCGACATCGAGATCGCACGCGTCGGGCTGACCGCGCGACGCACTGCCGAACATCACAACAAGCGAGAGGCCATGTACCTCGGCCAAGGCCTCGAGGCGGCCGTCAACGGCGGCGCCACGGAGCCGCTGCGCCGCATCGATGGGACTGACCGCCACGTCGCCGAGCATAGTTCAGCGGTGGCATCACCCCGGTCCGCCGCGTCGGGATCGACCTGCTCGAAGTCCTTGGCGAATCGGTGAACCGCAGTTCGCAGTCCCATTCGTCGCCCGCACCGTCGTGGTCCGCCACGAGCCTGTCGGGCTGCCGCCCGGAGTGGTCCTGGCGGCTCGTTCGCGCTGCTCGCACTCGTATAGCTGAGTACTTCCGCGCGATCGTGATGGTGATCGGGCCTGTTCTGGACGCCTTCTTGTCCGGCAGCTTCTCGTGCTGGCACTCCTGGTCCTGCTCGGTACCGGCGGCTGGCGGCTGGCCGTCCAGTCGTGATGAGCGCGTCGGGGACCTATTCCCACGCTCAGTCCAGCGGCGGCAAGCCGTTCGTCCCGAGCGGCCCCTGCGATTATTTGCGGGGCTCGGGGGGCCACTCCAGCTCGGGATCGTCGTCAGCGGGCGCGTCGGGGTCCTTCCATTCCTGGGCGTGGTTGGGACCGGTACCGCGGAGCATGTTCTCGACGTCGCGGGCGAGGGCATCGTCGTCTCGTGCGCTGTGCTTGTCATTACCCCGTTGCATCAAGTCCTCCTTCTGTCGGCCAAATCCTTCAGCGAGCACCTGGTCAGCTGTCAGGACCCACCGGTTACCCGGCATCCTCGTGAGCAAACCTGCTGGCGCTACCAGATGGGGATGGTGGATGGGGGTCAGATCCGCGCGCCGCTGCGGGTCGCAGCCCACCAGCTGCCCGTGAGCAGCAGTGCGCCGGGCGCGACCCCAGCAACGGCGGCGATGGCCGCGGCGGGCGCAACAAGCACGGCCGTCGCGAGGCCGGCCGTCCCGCACGGGGCCATCCCCGCTCCCAGCCGCGACAACGACGGCGCTCTCCACACCCTGGCGAGCCCGAGGAAGTGCACGCCCCCCGACGAAGGTGACCCACGGCAGCACGGCGAGCGGAAGCCCGAGCGGCCCGTTCAACACGACGATGCCCGTGACGAAGGCCACCACCTCGTCCGCGACGACGGACCAGTAGCCGCGGCCGAACCGGACAGCGCCACCCGGAGTGCCAGCCGGATCCTGAGGGGAGCGGTAGAGCACGACGAGCAACCCCACGAAGGCTGCCACGCCCAGCACTTTGGAGCACCGGTCCGACGAGCGCACCGAGCGCCGCCGCGTTGACCACCACGTAGAGCAGGCCGAAGACGGCGCCGATGACCAGTCCCACCCTGTTGTTCGCCACCGCCCCACTCTGCCCGAGGGCGCCTAAGGCGTGTCCTGTAGATCAATTGGTTTGTGATCAGGAACCCGCTCGCCCCGCCGGGGCAAGCCACGCACTGTCCACTGTCCGCGGTCAGCTCGCCGTGGTGCGAGCCGGACACGACCAACCCGCCGACGTGGTGACGGCCGGAACAGTCAACGTCGCCAGGGCCTCGTCGGTGCCACACCCACCTTGCTCGCCGCATCACGCTGGAGGCCCGCAAGACGGAACTGAGCGCGCCCAGCGCACTGCGCGTCCTTGGCGCCTGGCGTCCCGTCTTAACGGGACGCAGCCAGTGCAGACAGGTGATCGCTCCGGGCCTCTCGGGACGGGAGCTGATCCAGGTGTGCCTGCACCTCGTTGAGCACAGGTTGAAGTTGCGTGAGGTCGCGCGGCGGGAACGGCTGGGTGATGGGGCTTAGCGGTGTGGTCACGACACCGGTGGCCCCTGCCGCGATACTTTCCGCGATATCCCGCGATGAGCCATCCCAGAGAATGAAGGAGGGTCCGGCTTGGGCTCGGACAGCCGCGATCTCGCTGCGGGATGCCTTTGATAGCTTTGCTCCCACGGGGAGGCAATCGCTGCTACGAGCCTTCGAGCATAACTGGTCATCAAAGACCGTTGGGGAGTTCCCCGGATGACTGTAGACGAACGACCCGGCCGGGAGAGAAGCGAGGAAGCGCAGTGCTGCGTGGTCGTCATGAAGGTGCGGTATCACGACTATCGGCGTGACACCTTGCTCAGCAGCGTTGTCTACGTCGGAACGCGACCAACAGCAGGCAAGCACCCGAGCTGGGTCCGTGTGGTCGAGCCACACGCGCAGGACGCACAAGCGTTCCCGCTCGGTCATTGAGTAGCCGCGCGCGGTGGTGCCCGACAGAATAAAGCGGTCAACCCACGTACTTGCAGCTCGCTTCGCATATTGTGCAGTCCCCTGCTTATCGAGGCCGCCCTCGGGCGTTCTGATGGTGAGCGCCGGCACCACGATATGCGGATTCACTCAGATCCCTTGTGCTGATTTTTCATGCCTGCACTCGTGCCGCGATCTCACGTGCCTGGTCGGCGAGCGCGACAGCAGCGTTCAACCGATTGTCAACAGAATGGTGATCGAACGGGGGTGTGAACTCCGAGTCTATAGTATCGATATAATTTCCCCAGTTGTTGAGCTTCCAGCCGTCTCGGGCGGCACCGCGGAACGCGATGTAGTCGTGCATCGACTCCTCGTCACAGTTCATCCACACAACGCTGAGCCGTGCACGGTGGGCCGCGCACCGGTTGTGGATCCGCGTCATCCATTCCATGTCGGCGAACTCGCGCACAAAAGGTGCGGTGACCACCGTAGAGACGCCGCATCGCAGGTTCTCCGTCATGGCGTCCATCAAGCAGCGGTACTCGAACGGTCTCACTTTTTCCAGGTACAGAGAACTGTGGCGATCGTTCGCGTCTCCGCCGTAAGCGAGTAGCAGGTGCTCCACAAGTTCGTGCGTGATGGTGTGCTTATCGAGGATAGCCCATCCTGTTACCGAGGACAGAAACCGGGCAAATTCCCTCTTTCCCGAACCGGCGAATCCTCCGACCAGGACGGCGCGCAGTCCCTCGGCAGCGCTCCTTTGCTGTTGATAAGCATCGAGCACGCAGATCTCTAGGTCGCCCGGTTCGACACCATGAGAATTGCTGGAAGCGTGGTCGGCGAGGGTGGCCAGAGCCTGTCTTATCGCCAAGGCGGCTGCGCCGTTGCCAGGATTTTCAGGGATCGCGCGCCCCTGTTGGCGCCATTCTTCGATCTGTGTCTTTCGGTCATTCTGGGCCAATGCGGCGGCCCGGCGATGTGACTCTCGCCTGAGTTCCTCCAACTCGTCGTGAGCCGCGCGAAGCGCACCGCCGGTCGAGAGCACATCATCACACTTCCGGCAAAAACCTGGACTAGCTAGCTGGTATCCAGCCTCGATGTTGGCGACGGTGGAGCGTGAATAACCTGTGAGCCTAGCGAGATCGGCCTGCGTCAGATTTGCGGCCGCGCGTAGTTCAGCCAGCTGTCTGCCAAACGCCCGTCGTGTCGCCGTGATCGTGGATCGTTCAACAGTCATGTAATCAGGTGCCAATCATCGTAGGCAGACACGTGCACGTGTCGGCGCATTGTCGGCGCAGTGCCAGACTTCGCCGCCGGCGCTGGCCGACACCGCAATCGGCGGTCAATGCTGTCCTCCATGCCGCACCCCACCACCTCGCCGTTCCCGTGGTCGAATCCTGGTGCAATCACGTCCACCGACCAAGCCTCCAGGGGCGGCACCCATCAAACCAGCCACGGCCTGTTGCAGGCGGTGTTGCGCGACGCACTGCTGGACGTGGTGGGATCCGCGCACGGCCTACAGGGTATCGGCCGGGTGGGGTTTGGAGCGTGCGCGGGATTGTATTCGCTGTTGGCCGCTCATCCAGTGGATCGGCGGGGTCGGTGCCGGTCGTGTCGGGGTCCGGGATGGTTGGGGCACCGACGCCGGGTGTGCATGGTCTTTCAGAAGGCGCACTACTGGTTGCGGCAACCAGCCCCCCGGCTGCAAGCCCACCTGGCCAGCGAGCTGGGCGTGGACCTTCCGCCGCGACCCGATGCGGTTGACCCGGAGTCCACCGAGGTGCTGCCCAGAGTCGAGCCCCACCTGAGCGACCCGCCCACAGATCCCTTGCAGACCCCGGCCGTCTCGCCGACTCCCCGCTTCCAGGCGAGACGGCCGGAACTAGATCACGGCGGGGCCGGGGAGACACCCGATGGCCCCCGGTTCCGCCGTGTTCCACCCGGCAATCCGACACCGCCTCACGACCTGGGTATGTCGCTGCTGTTCACTGGGCGGATGGCATGACAGACCGGGCCGATGTCGAGGATGAGGCGCTGCCAGAGTCTGCGCGCTCGCTGGACATCAGGCTTCCGCTGACCACCGTGGAGCCCGAACGGCGCGGCGATCCGGCATCGGAGGCGACAGGGTCCGATGGTGTCGGTCAGGTGCCGACGTAGGCCGCGAGGTGCTTGCCGGTGAGGGTGGAGCGGGCGGCGACGAGGTCGGCGGGTGTGCCCTCGAAGACGATCCGGCCGCCGTCGTGGCCGGCGCCGGGGCCGAGGTCGATGATCCAGTCGGCGTGGGCCATGACCGCCTGGTGGTGCTCGATGACGATGACCGACTTGCCGTCCTCGACGAGCTGGTCGAGCAGGCCGAGCAGCTGCTCTACGTCGGCGAGGTGCAGGCCGGTGGTCGGCTCGTCGAGGACGTAGATACTGCTGCCGCCGCCGCCCAGGTGGGTGGCCAGCTTGAGCCGTTGGCGCTCGCCGCCGGACAGCGTGGTGAGCGGCTGGCCGAGGCGCAGGTAGCCGAGCCCGACATCTGACAGTCGAGCCAGGATGGCGTGGGCGGCCGGTGTGCGCGCCTGGCCGGCGCCGAAGAACTCCGCGGCCTCGGTCACCGACATCGCGAGTACCTCGCTGATGTCGCGTCCGCCGAGGTGGTGGTCCAGCACCGATGCCTCGAACCGCTTGCCCTCGCACTCCTGGCAGGTGGTGGCGACGCTGGCCATCATCGCCAGGGTCGGTGTAGATGACGCCGGCGCCGTTGCAGTGGGGGCAGGCGCCCTCGGAGTTGGCGCTGAACAGTGCCGCCTTCACGCCGTTGGCCTTCGCGAACGCCTTGCGGATCGGGTCGAGCAGTCCGGTATACGTCGCCGGGTTGCTCCGTCGCGAGCCGCGGATTGTGCCCTGGCCGATCGACACCACATCCGCGCCGGCTGGCCCCGAGAGATGTGGCAGCGACCCGTGCGCGAGCGAGCTCTTGCCGGAGCCGGCGACGCCGGTGACGACGACAAGCACCCCGAGCGGGATGTCGACGTCGACGTCGCGCAGGTTGTGCGCCGTCGCGCCGCGGATCTCCAGCGTGCCGTTGGGTGTGCGCACCGTCTCCTTGAGGGCGGCCCGGTCGTCGAGATGGCGGCCGGTGAGGGTGCCGCTGGCCCGCAGCCCCTCGACGGTCCCCTCGTAGCAGACGGTGCCGCCCGCCGTCCCGGCGCCGGGGCCGAGGTCGATGACGTGGTCGGCGATCGCGATCGTCTCCGGCTCGTGCTCCACGACGAGCACCGTGTTGCCCTTGTCCCGCAGCCGCAGCAGCAGGTCGTTCATCCGCTGGGTGTCGTGGGGGTGCAGGCCGATGGTGGGCTCGTCGAAGACGTAGGTGACGTCGGTCAGCGAGGAGCCGAGGTGGCGGATCATCTTGGTGCGCTGCGCCTCGCCACCCGACAGCGTGCCCGACGGCCGCTCGAGCGAGAGGTAGCCCAGCCCGATCTCCATGAACGAGTCGAGGGTCGCCTGCAGCGCGGCGAGCAGCGGTGCCACCGACGGCTCGTCGAGGCCACGAACCCATTCGGCGAGGTCGCTGATCTGCATCGCGCAGGCGTCGGCGATGTTGATCCCGCCGATCCGCGAGGAGCGGGCCGCCTCGCTGAGCCGGGTGCCACCGCACTCGGGACAGGCGGTGAAGGTGACCGCCCGGTCCACGAACGCCCGGATGTGCGGCTGCATCGCCTCCCGGTCCTTTGGAGAGGAACGACTTCTGGACCTTGGGGATCAGGCCCTCGTAGGTGAGGTTGACGCCCTCGACCTTCACCTTGGTCGGCTCGCGGTAGAGGAAGTCCTGCAGCTCCTTCTTGGTGAACTCGCGGATCGGCTTGTTCGGGTCGAGGAAGCCCGACTCGGCGTAGGTCCGCACGGTCCACCAGCTGTCCGACTTCCAACCGGGGATGGTGAACGCGCCCTCGGCGATCGACTTGGAGTCATCGAAGAGCTGGGTGAGGTCGATATCGGAGACCGTGCCCCGGCCTTCGCAGCGCGGGCACATGCCGCCAGTGATGGTGAAGCTGCGCCGCTCCTTCACGGTCTTCCCGCCGCGCTCGAGCGTGACCGCGCCCGCTCCGCTGATCGAGGCGACGTTGAAGGAGAACGCCTGGGGCGATCCGATGTGCGGCTGCCCGAGCCGGCTGAAGAGGATGCGCAGCATCGCGTTGGCGTCGGTGGCGGTGCCGACCGTGGAACGGGGGTCGCCACCCATCCGCTGCTGGTCGACGATGATCGCGGTCGTCAGGCCGTCGAGTACGTCGACCTCGGGCCGGGCCAGCGTCGGCATGAAGCCCTGCACGAAGGCGCTGTAGGTCTCGTTGATCATCCGCTGCGACTCCGCGGCGATCGTGCTGAACACCAGCGAGCTCTTGCCCGAGCCGGAGACGCCGGTGAACACCGTCAGCCGGCGCTTCGGGATCTCGATGCTGACGTCGGAGAGGTTGTTCACGCGCGCGCCGTGCACGCGGATCAGATCGTGGCTGTCGGCAACGTGGTGCGCAGGCGACTGCGTGTCCGTCCTCGTGGCCATGCTCATCGTGTCTCCATCTGTTCGGCGGGGCCGCCTTCACGGTCTCCGTCGGCGTCGCCTGGTTCGACCAGCTTCAAGCAGTATGTCTGGTTCTCCTTCGCTTCGGCCCGTGGAGCCTCTGGATCTGCTCACCCTGGACCTTGCGACCTTCGATCCAACCGTCGCACCGGCGTCGGCGCAGGCGGACGTCGTTAGCAGTCCGCTCCTGCCACCGTGACGGAGTGCGCTACAAGTCGGCCAGCCGGGCGATGTAGGCGTTGGCCCAGGTGACCGCGGGAGTGAGGACGGGTAGCACGTCGAGGCCCTCGGCGGCCTGGTTGTAGAGGCCGGGCCAGGCCGGTCCGGGTCGGACCGCGGCGGGCCAGAGATGCTGCTGGCGGAAGGCGAACAGGCGGCGCACGGTCGCGGCGACGAGGCGGTCGTCGGCCGCGCCGGCCATGAGCTGGAGATCGACGAGATCGTGGGCGCGTTCGTTGCCCGGCTCGGTACACGCATGCAGCTTCTGGGCGATCTGGTGGTGCAGGGGTAGGACGGGCACGGGATGCGGGGCGCCCAGGCCGAGTGCGGCGAACAGCTCGACGACCTCGGCCGACAGTTCCCGCTCGGGTTCCTCGCGGGTCGTGGCCTCCAGCTCGTCGTAGCCGACCTCGACGTCGATCGTCGCGAACGGGCGTCGGTGGAACGTCAGCTTCACGACCAGCGGCTGCATCACGTAGGCGGTCGGCACCCGTGCCGGAGGCCGTTGGCGTCAACGGAGCTTGAGCCCGGTGCCGTCCTTGACCGCGCAGGCGGGCAGCATCTGGGCGAGCGCGACGTTGGCGACCAGCGACTGCAGCCGCTTCACCGTCGAGGCGCGAGCTGCGGCGGCCCTGCCGATGCGGCGCTGTAGCTCGTTGACGCTGCCGGGGTCGCGGCGCCGTCCCTGGGTCACGTCGTCACCAGATCGGCGATCACGCCGGCTTCCTGTCCAGGGCTGAGCAGGCCGCGGGCTGCGGCGGTCCGCGTGGCGTCGATCAGCCTCTCCGTCATGACACGTCCCCGCGCTGCGCGGAGGGCAGCCTCGATGGTCATCGCCGGTATTCCCTCGATGTAGCCGCGGTCCACGTCGGGGATGACCCGTTGGATGACCTCGACGGTGACGGGGAGTTTGGCGCGCATCCGTCGCGGGGTCACGACGCGGATGCGGCGCAGGTTCACCTGCGCGAGATCGAGGGCGGCCAGGACGGACTCGTCGGCCAGGACCGCCCCTCGCCGGCCATGGCGACGGCTTCGGCGAACTCGTCGAGCCGCCCGGTCGGCGCCTCGAGCATCCGGTACACCCCGTGCCCGAGGCGGGCCAGCGCGCCTCGCGCAGCCAGCTTGCGCAGCTCGACCGCGGGCACGCCCGCAGCCTGCGCATGTACGACGAAGACCCGCCGGGCGCCCACTCGTAGACATCGCTGGTGAGGATCGGAACCGACGGGATCTCCGCGGTATCGACCGGGTGGCCTTCGTTGATCCACTTGCCGATGAGGATCACCCGTCCCCGGTCTGCCGCTGCACAGGGGCCGCGTGCATAGGCCGGGTCACTGCCCGGCGTAGCCCTGCCGCATGTCCTGCACGATCCGGGGCTGGTCGAGTGTTGAGGGGGTCAGCTGCTGGGGGCTGCGGTCGCGGGGGAACACCGCGGCGGACTGCAGCACCGCGTCGTCGAGAAACCGCAGCTCGGGGGCACTGGGGGAGAGTCTCAGCTCGGGCGGTACCCCGCCGGCTTGGGCCAGCACGAAGCCCCAGTCGCCGAAACTCGGCACGTGCACGTGATAGGGCGTGACGGACAGCCGGGCCGAGGCCACCGTGGAGACGGTCCGCCAGTAGGCGGTGGGGGTCGAGTACGGGCTGCCGGACTGCACCACCATGAGACCACCGGGATTCACCGCGGCGGCTACCAAGCCGTAGAACTCGGTGGAGTACAGCCGGCCGAGAACCGGGGTGTCCGGGTCGGGCAGGTCCACGATGACCGCGTCGAACCCCTGCGCCGGACGTTCGCGCAGCCAGCGGAACGCGTCGTCGACCACCAGGTGCACCCGAGGGTCGCGCAGGGAGCCGTCGTTGAGGTCGGCCAGGCGGGTGTTGGCCAGTTCGATGACCGCGGGATCCAGCTCCACCTGCACCACCTCCCGCACGGACGGGTGGCGCAGGACGTCGCGGGTGGCCAGGCCGTCACCCCCACCGAGAATGAGGATCCGCCGGGGATCGCGCGCGAGCGCCGGGTGGACCAGCGTCTCGGTGTAGCGGTGCTCGTCCAGGCTGGAGAACTGCAGGTCGCCGTCCAGGTACAGGCGGACGTCGCCACCCCGTTCGGTCACCACGATCTGCTGGTAGGCCGACTGCTCAGCGGCCACCACCGGATCCGCGTAGAGCCGCTGCCGCGCCGTCACCTCGATGTCGGCGGAGCGCACGATCAGCACCCCGAGCACGGCGGCGGCGGCCAGCAGCGCCGCGGTCGCCCCGTGCCGCGCTGCCCGGCTCAGCTGCCAGCGCAGCAGGAAGGCGGCGACGATCGCCGCGGCGACCAGGTTCACCATGCCGGTCAGGGCAGCGCCCCGCACCTGCCCGGCCAGCGGCAACAGCAGGAACGGCCAGGCCAGCCCGCCCAGCAGGGCACCGGCGTAGTCGGCGGCGTTGAGGTTGGCCAGCACCTTGCCCGAGCTCTGCGCGTCCACCCCACCGCGGCCGGACTGCAGCAACGTCATCAGCAGCGGCACCTCGGCCCCGACCAGGATCCCGAGCACCGCGGTCGCCGCCACCAGTACCGGGGTGCTCGTGCCGTAGAAGGAGAACGCCACATACAGCGTCACCGCGCTGAGGCCACCGGTGATGCCGAGCAGGATCTCGACCGCGACGAACGCGGTGGCCGCGTGGGCGAGGAAGGGCTTGGCGAGCAGCGCGCCGGCGCCCAGCGCCGCGACGTAGCCGGCCACGATGAGCGAGGTCTGGGTGATGCCGCCACCGGTGAGGCTGACCGACAACGTCAGCAGGACGAGCTCGTAGATCAGCCCGCAGGCCGCGCACGCCGCGACGGCGGCGAGCAGCAGCGCCCGCGCGCGGCGGCCGCGCACGGCCACCGCCCCCCGGGGGCTGGACTCGACGGTCGACTCGCTCATCGGGTCAGGACAGGGCGGCGGCGTTCACGACGCCGATCGCCAGCAGGCTGATCCCGACGGCCCAGGCTGCGCCGCTCATCCGGGGTTCGTTCACCAGGTTGCGCAGGTGGCCGGGCACGAACGCGTCGAGCAACCGCAGCGCGACGGCCTGCAGCACCACCCCCAGCAGCCCGTAGACGGCCGAGTCGACCAAGCCCTGCCCGAGGCTGTCGGCGCTGGTCAGGATCGCGGTCACCACGATGATCGCCAGTGCCAGGTGGTTCGAGCCGAGCAGGATCGCGGCGTTGGGGTTGCGGTCGGTGTACACCTGCTTGCGCAGGTTTCCGGGGGTGATGAGGTCGAGGGCGAGGAAACCCAGGCCCAGCACCCCGACGCCGATGACGAAGTAGAGCAGGGTTGCGAGCACTCCCTGGCTCAGCAGATCACCCGAGACCGCCCCGAATTCCAGGGCTTGGGCCGTCGTGTTCACGTGCTTCTCCTGGGGTCGTGGGGGCGGGGGATCATTTCACGTCTCCGGGGCCGCCGCTGCCGGAGCCGGCGGGTGAGCCGGGGCGGAAACCCGGACCGAGGAACGCGAAGAAGCCGCCGTGGTAGCGGCTGTCGAGATCCTCGACGCGGACGGTGCTGCCACCGGGCGCAGCGCTGATGCTGACGATGTCGTCGTCGTAGCGCAGGTACTCCGAGCCACCGTCAGCCTGGCGTGCCGCCGGGTTCACCGCGCCGACGATCCTCGATGTCGTGGTGCCCACAGGGTCGTTGGAACCGTACGTGGCGGTGTCACCACTGCGGTTCTGCAGCACGTAGGTGTCCTGGATGAAGTTCCGGACGTCGTTGCCGGCGCCACAGCCGGTGAGCACCAGGGCGGTCGCCAGCAGCGACGTGGCCAGGGACCGTGCTCTCACGGGGGTGTCCACCTGCTTCGCGTCGTCACGATCGAGCTTCTCACCCCGCCGGGATAAAGATGCCAGCTCTCCCAGGTCCAGCCGCCGGCGGGTAGCGCGCCGGCCGTCATCGCGGTCATCGCGCTGCCGTTGCCGGGGAATGTCGCGCACAGCCACCAGTCGCTGCTCTCGGCAAGACTGCGCAACCTCGCTGCGGTCTGCTCCAACTCAGCGCGCGGCACCTCCCTGGTGACGGTGGCCAGCTGGTAGCCCCCCAGTTGCGCGCGCGGCGGCAACTCCTGGCCACCGGCACCGACGGCATCGCACGACACCTGCTCGGTGAGGTGGTGGCCGGGCACCGTCGCGGTGACGACGTGCGACGCCCCCAGCACCCCGAGGGTGAGCAGACCGCCGCGACCGTCTCGAAGGCTGGTCTCGGCCAGCGCAGCGGGGGCCGGTGCGTACAGGAGCAGGCCGAGCGCGCCGGGGGCCACGTCGCGCGGCTGGACGTCGAGCAGGTGCACGCTCACGCTTCGGGCGCCGAGTGGTAGACGGTCAGCTCGCCCCGTGAGACCGACCTGCCGGTCGAGACTTCCCAGGACTGCGTCGGCGCCCAGCGCTCGAATGCGATCATGCCGGTGCCGTCGGACGTCGCGTAGTCGGCGTAGTCGACCGACCCGCTCGGCGGTGTGCCGGTGGTGCCCTCCGCGGTGTAGGACGCCTTGCCGCGCTCGATCTGGCGGTGCACCCGGTCGTCGAGGATCACCTCACCGTCCGGGGTCAGGCCGGTGCCCTCGCGCCGCATCCACAGCGTCATCTCCAGCTCACCCTCGTCGTCCTCGACGGTGAGCCAGCGGCGCCCGGTGGAGCCGTCCAGCAGGTGCTCCCGCCAGGTGGTGCCACCCTCGTCGAGGACGATGGTGCCGCGTACGACGTGGTCGATCCCGGCGTAGGTGATGACGTCGCCCACGCCGATCTTGTGCGGGTCGTAGACGTCCGGCTGGTTCGCGAGCGGGTCCACCCGGCCGGCCCCTGAGGATTTCGAGGGCTTCGCCGACGATCGGGACCGCAGCACGAGGATGATCACGCCGACGATCACGGCGAGCACAAGGACGACGAGCAGTAATTTCATTGGGCGTCTCCTGGAGACATGCGAACGGACAAACCGACGGTATCGCGCTTGACGGCACTGTTGGAGACTCGAGCTCCCAGCATCCGCTGGGTTCGAACGTTGTTCGCTGTGATGTCCGGCGAACTGGGTTGCGCGGCGAGGTGAACAGAGGTTCACTTATCTGGTGAACGTCCGTTTACTCCAGCGAGGAGCTCCGGGCGTGCGCGCGTCCCGGTCCTGGTCGGTGATCGCGGTGCTGGCGCTGAGCGGCGTCGCGGTCGCGCTCATGCAGACGCTCGTGGTGCCGCTGCTGCCCCTGTTCCCGGGATTGCTTGATACCTCCGTCAACAACGTCGTCTGGCTGGTGACCGCGACGCTGCTGTCCGGCGCGGTGTGCGCGCCGGTGCTCGGCAGGCTCGGCGACATGTACGGCAAGCGCCGGATGCTGCTCACCGCGCTGTCGGTGATGACGGCGGGCTCGGCGCTGGGAGCGGTCAGCGACGAATTCGCCGTCGTGCTGGTCGGCCGCGTGCTGCAGGGCGCCGCGCTGGGTGTGATCCCGCTCGGCATCAGCATCATGCGCGACCTGCTGCCGGAGAAGCGGGTCGGCACCGGCACCGCGCTGATGAGCTCAACGCTGGGCATCGGCGGCGCCGTCGGGCTTCCGCTGGCCGGGCTGGTGGCCCAGCGGACGAGCTGGCACTGGCTCTTCGCTGGTGCGGCTCTGGTCGGGCTCGGGCAGATCGCCCTGGTGCGGGCGGTGGTGGACGAGTCGCCGCATCGCAGCGGCGGCCGGTTCGACTTCGTCGGCGTCGCCGGGCTGGCGGCGGCGTTGATCTGCCTGCTGCTGCCGATCTCCAAAGGCACGGCGTGGGGTTGGACCAGCACGCCGACACTGGGCCTGCTCGCAGCGGCCGCCGCGCTGTTCGCGGTCTGGGGCGCCTACGAGCTGCGGGTGCCCGCACCACTGGTGAACCTGCGGGTCTCGGCGGGGCGTGCGGTGCTGCTGACGAACACCGCGTCGGTACTGACCGGGTTCGCCATGTTCGCGACGTTCATGGTCAGCGCGCAGATGCTGCAGGCGCCGGTCGTGACGGGGTACGGCTTTGGCGCCTCGCTCGTGCTGTCCGGGGTGCTGCTGCTGCCGGTTGGGCTCGCGATGACGGTGTTCTCGCCGGTGTCGGCGCGGATCTCGTGGCGCCGCGGCCCGCGGGTGACGCTCCTGACTGGGGGGACGGTGCTGGTCGTCGGAAACCTCGCGCGGGCGTTCCTGCACGGCGGCGTGGTGGTCGCGGTCCTGGGCGTCACGGTCGTCGCGATCGGGGCCGCGCTGTCGTACTCCGCGCTGCCGACGCTGATCATGCAGGCTGTGCCGCCCATCGAGACCGCTGCGGCCAACAGTCTCAACACCCTGGCGCGGACCATCGGGACCTCGGCGTGCAGCGCGGTCGTCGCGGCGTGCACGAGCGCGTTCACGGTGGATGTCGGCGGCGCGGTGCACCCGTCGCTCACGGCGTACACGACGATCTTCGTGCTCGCCGCGGGCGCGGCGGTGTGCGCCGTGCTGCTCGCGTCGATGATCCCCGCCCGCCCGGCACCGGTCGCGGCGCGGCTGGCCGTCCCGGCGTGCGCCGCGCGCTAGCCTGGTCCCATGCCCAGCGCGGCGCCCTCGGTCGGGGAGGAACGGCGCGCTGCCGTGGCCACCCGAGCCGCGCTGCTGCGGGCGGCGCGGCGCCGGTTCTCCCTGCACGGCTACGCCGACGTGACCCTGCGCGACGTAGCGGCTGACGTGGATGTCAGCGCCGCGCTGGTCGTGAAGTACTTCGGGAACAAAGAAGGCCTGTTCGCCGAGGCGGTGTCCTTTGAGCAGGACGCGGCGCTGCTGCTGGACTGCGAGCTGCCCCGGCTCGGGGAACACCTCGTGCGGACGCTGCTCGACGCGCACGACCGCACGCAGAGCGATCCGCTGCTGCGCGCCGTCTTCACCGCGACCAGACCCGGTGGGGCGGAGTTCCGCCGCAGCTTTGACGGGCAGTTCGTCGCCGCGCTCGCCGCGCGCCTAGCCGGGCCACAGCCGCTGCTGCGGGCCGAGCTCGTCTGCGCCCACCTCATCGGGTTGGGTGCCGCGCGGCTGGCGCTGCGCGGCGAGGCGATCACCGCCGAGCCGGTCGAGCGGCTGGTGGCAGTGTTCGCCCCGCTGCTGCAGTCCTACCTGGACGCACCGAGCTGATTCCTGGAGTCGCCATGCGCGCGCTGACTGTTGTGCCGTTCATGGCGGGCTCGCTGGCGGTGACCGAGGTGCCCGAACCCGAGCCCGGGCTCGGGCTCGGCGAGGACGAGCTGCTCGTTGACGGTCTCGCGGTCGGCGTGTGCGGCACCGACCGCGAGATCGCGGCGGGGGAGTACGGCTGGGCACCGCCGGGCCGCGACCGGCTCGTCTTGGGCCACGAGTCGCTGGGCCGGGTGCGCCTCGCGCCCACCGGCTCGGGTTTCACCGCCGGTGACCTGGTGGCGGGCGTGGTGCGCAGACCCGACCCGGTGCCCTGCGGCGCCTGCGCGCACGGCCATTTCGACATGTGCCGCAACGGCCGCTACACCGAGCGCGGCATCAAGGAGCTCGACGGCTATGCCAGCCAGCGGTGGCGGGTCGAGGCCGGCTACGCGGTACGCCTCGACCCGCGGCTGGCCGGGGTCGGCGTGCTCATGGAACCCACCACCGTCGTCGCCAAGGCGTGGGACCAGATCGAGCGGATCGGCCGGCGGTCGTGGTTTGACCCGCAACGCGTCCTGGTCACCGGTGCCGGGCCGATCGGGCTGCTCGCGGCGCTGCTCGCGGTACAGCGCGGCCTGGACACCCACGTGCTCGACGTGGTGACCAGCGGTCGCAAGCCGGAGCTGGTGCGCGCGCTCGGGGCGACCTACCACCACGACGGTGTCGCCTCGGCCACGCAGGCGGCCGAACCCGACATCGTCATCGAGGCCACCGGGGTGTCCTCCGTGGTCTTCGATGCGATCGCCGCCACCGCCCCCTACGGCATCGTCTGCCTCACCGGGGTATCCGCGGCTGGGCGGCGCGTAACCCTCGACGGTGGCGCCCTGAACCGCGAGCTGGTGCTGGAGAACGACGCCGTCGTCGGATCGGTCAACGCCAACCTGCACCACTACGACCTCGCCGCGGCGGCGCTCGCCCGTGCCGACCTGGACTGGCTGGACCGCATGATCACCCGCCGGGTCCCGCTCGACCGCGCCGCTGACGCGTTCGACCCACAGCCCGACGACGTCAAGGTCGTGGTCACACTCGACGGCGGGTGAAGCGCCGCATCTGCACAACTGTAATGGCCACGGTTTTTGGTGGTCGCGTGACTTGCGGAGGTGGTTACCGTTCGCGGAGGCTCACCACTTGAACTCCGGGGTGTTCGGCACCATCGATGTGGGTTGGCATGTCGACGCGGGTGCGATAGGCAGCAAGACACTCGGTGAAACATCGCCCACCAATCAGCAATGGTCAATCGTGTCCGTTGAGCTGATACCGGCGGTGCCATCGCTGCGACCTATCCGGCGCCGCCACGTCGGCGCACTCCTCCAGCTCTAGCGAGTGCCGCAATCGGGAGGCTCGTTCCGGCAGCAGGTCGGTGCACTGGATCTCCGACCGGCCCAGAGGAGCTGCGCAACGCATCCGGGCACACCGACCGGGGCGGGGCAGGTCCGGCAGACCGCCGCTGCGGTTAGGCTGAGTGCATCTCTTCGCCGATGCCCCGGGGCGACGGTCCCGGGGCATCGGCGAAGGAGATCACCTCGGCGATGGAGTGGTGCTCGGTGGACGCTGACGATGCGCGGTCGATCGGCGCGCGTGCTCGGATGATCCGCGACGCCCGGGGCAAGTCGCTGCGGGTGATCGCCGGGCTGGCCGGGATGAGCACGACACAGCTATGGCGGATCGAGCACGGTCAGTACGCCTTGGACAGTCTCTCGGAGATCGCGGCCTTGGCTAACGCGCTACAGATCGCTCCAAGCGAGCTGGTCCGGCTCCCGGTACCAGCACCCGTCAACGGACCCACTGACCGCGCTGTGGAGGCGGTGCGCAGCGCGCTGCTAGCGGTCGGCCGCAACCGGCCAGGCGGGCAGACTGTCCCGCTGGACGCGCTGCGGGCCAGGGTCACTGCGACGTTGAGCGCCCACTACAGCTGTAGGCAGGACCACGAGGTTGGTGCCGCGTTGCCTAGCCTGATTCGCGACCTGCATACCAGCATCGCGGCCGGGCGTGACGTGGCGCGGCTGCTGGAGTTGGTGGTGCTGCTGCATTCGGGAGCCACCCCCGGGTGGCTGCGGGTCGCGGGTGCACCGCTGGATCTGCGTGCGCAGGCTGTTCAGCTAGCCCATCAGGCGGCCCGGCACCGTGATTCGCCGGCAGCGCTCGGGCTCGCCACCTGGGGGGGCTTGCACGTGCTGCTTTCTGCGGGTGAGTTCAATTTGGCGCAGATCGAGCTGGACTCGGTGACCGTGCCGACGGATACCCCGGAGTCGATGCAACTCGCGGGCATGCTCGCGCTGTCGAGGTCACTGGTGGCCGCCGCGGATTCCCGGCCCGGTGACGTCGCCGCACCTCTGGAGGTGGCTATCGAGCTGGCCGAACGCACCGGGGAAGGCAACGCCTACTGGATGGGCTTTGGTTCCACTAACGCCGGGTTCTGGCGCGTGAACGTCGAGCTGGAGGCCGGAGACTACGAGCGCGCCGCTGCTATCGCTGAGGGTCTGCGGCCCGAGGCCCACCCGTTCCGAGGGTGTCAAGCCATGTACTGGGTGGACTACGGCCGTGCGCTGGCCCGCCTACGGGGACGCCACGAGGATGCGGTGATGGCGTTGCGCCGGGGGGAGAAGATCTCGGCGCGCCGCGTGCACCGGAATCCGTTCGCCCGCGAGGTGCTCACCGGGTTACTCACGCGCTCGCGCCGCGACTCGCCGGCCGGGCGGGTGCTGCGGAGGATGGCGTACCGAGCTGGGCTGCCGGTGTAGCTCAGCCGGGTGGTACCGGGTGAATGTTCCCACTGCGGAACACTCGCCGTTGCCGATCATGGACCGTCGTGAACCGTGACCGAACGCGCCACCGACGTACCCGCGACGTACTTTCCCGCTGACCGTGCCCTCATCCCGGGGGAGGCACTGGCGAAGCTGTTTTTGGACAACGCCGACAGGGGCTGCAACGCGGACAACGATACCTTGGTCGTTGAGCTTCTGAGTCGAATGCGGGCCGTTCAGGCGCTCGCCGCTAACCCCCGGCTATGACCATGGGCAGGCACAGTAAGCAACACAGTCGTCAGACGCCGCGACGGCGCACCGTGGAGATGGTGGACGTCCGGTCGCTGGTTGCGCACGTCCTGACACCCGATGCCGCCGTTGCTGGGCGTCGCGGCGGGGTCGCTACATCGGGTTGTGCGGAGCCGAGGTCATACCCGCAAGCCTCACCACTGCCCCGGAGCATGGCTACTGCGGTCATGCACCGCGATCCCCGCCCAGCGGACACGATCATGACCACCACCGAGCTGGACGACCTGCGACCCGCCTACCTGACCGACCTAGCGGCGTCGGTCGAACAGTTCGCCGCCGTAGGTTCGGTGCTGCGGGCAGTGATCGCGCTCGCCGAGGAGTTGCCGCAGCTCACCGATCGGGAGCTGCGGGCCCGGCTGGCCGCGCTGGCGCCGGTCCCCGCCCAGAGATCGGGCCCGCGATGACTATCAAGTGGGGGCTGAGCGTCGTGGACTGGTGCAACCGCGCCATCGACGACCGGGCCGACCACCCCACCGGTATCTACCGTGCCCGGTGCGGGCGTCGGCTGGTGGTGGTCACACCCTTGCAGGACGACAAGCCGCTCGGGTCCCGGTGCGAGGTGTGCGTGGCTACCCACCGCGCCGAAGCCGAGTTCCGCGAGTTCGGGACCGTCCGGCAGGCCAACCCTGATGATCCTGATCCGCCCGACGTGACGATGCCTCCCTCCCCTCAAGCCCCGGCCGCCGCCGCTGGTTTCGAGACGATGGGAGTGCCCCCCGCAACGCTCCCGAGATCTCCTGGCGGCGGCCGGTCCCAAGCCCGGACGTGACGCCGTGGGCATTCCGTCCGCTGACCATCCTCAGTCGCGTTTCGATGACCTTTACTCGGTCGTTTATGCCCTGATCGATGACGCGAAGACCCGGTATCGGGTGGTGAAGCTGTACAAGGGCAGCCACGGATCACCCGACCCGCATCCGGTGGTGTGCGACTACGGCAAGTTTTTCGCCGCGCGGGGCCGGGGTGTGCTGGGTTACGTCTGCGACCGGGCCCGGCCCGGGCCCGATCGCTACCGGGTGGCGGATCTGGACGCGTTCGACCATTGCGCGTGCCCACGGGTGGGCACCCGTGGAGTGTTCGAGTTGCTGGCGCGCACCGGGCGCCGTACTGGGGAAACCCCCGACGAGTACCTGACCTATGTGGCGACCCGGCGGCACCGGCTCGGTGGATACCGCGGGGGTTCCACCGGTTTCGACGATGAGTCCCGGGCGTTCGCGGCGGCCTATTTCCGGCAACTCGGGTTAGCGGTGGGTCCGGGTGACGTGCTGGTGTTCTGCGGTGGTTTCAAGGGCGCCCTGATTTGTGCGTGCGCGGCGGTGATGATGGCGCGCCGCCATGACGAGCTACGCCGCCACGGTGGGCGGGTGTTGGCCCCGGTGGGCTACTACCAGAGCCTGCGCCTCATCCCCACCATCTTCGGGGGGACTATCGACGTGGTCGCGGACCTGGACGGGGAAACGGTCAGTGGGTGGCTGGCCGGCACCCGCGGCGGTGGTGGGCGCATCGTGTACGTGCCGCTGGTCAACAACGTCGACGGCCGGGTGCTGACCCGGGACCGGGCCGGTTCGATCGCTGACGCGGTGGCCGACCACAACCAGCGTTATCCGGGTGAGCGGGTGTGGGTGGTCGCTGACGACGTGTACGCCGGGTCCTACCTCCGCGCGGGCGTGACCGGGCAACCCATCGGGGCGCTACCCGGCACCAGTGAGTGCACCATCACGGTGGTCACACCCTCCAAGACGGTGGCGTTACCCACAGCGCGGGTGGCGTTCGCGACCACCACCAACCCGGGGATGCGCGCCGCGCTGGCCCACTACCGCACGGTGTTTTCCTTCGGTCGGGTCCCGCAGGCCGGCGAACTGCCCGGGGTTGCGGCGCTGTGTTTGACCCCGCAGACCTGGATCGAGCACTGGAACGCCGAATACGCGCGCAGGCTGGCACTGCTCACAGTCGGACTGGACCGGATCAACACCGAACTCGGTACCGAGGTGTACCGGATCGACCCCCCGCAGGGCGGCTGGTACTTCGCGCTGCGGATCGCCCGGGACCTGTTCCCCCCGGTGACCAGCGGGGTGCACGCGGGCGTGGTGTTGTGCAACTACGGGCAGGGTCGCCGCGATACCGGGGTGGCGATGCTGCCCGGTGAACTGTTCGGCTACGGCCTGCGCAGCAGTCGCCCGGGGGGGTGGCTGACGCTGCGAGGGACCCTCGCCGTGAGCCCCGGCGACCTCCTGTCCTGTGTCCAGCGGCTCCGGGACGTCGCCCGGCTACTCCGGGACCCGCACGGGCCCAGCGTGGTCGCACAGGCGCTGTGCAGGGCCCGCGCGGTGATCCCTGATCTGGACCGGGTCGTGACCCGGCGCCGCTACTGAACCGGTCCCGCGAGTCGCGGCCCGAACCGTCAGGGGGCTTCGCTAAGGTTCCCGTAACTAGTGACGCACCGTGTGATTCACACCAGATTTTGTGACAGAGGGCGAGGACACCACCCATGACCGCCACCGCTGAGCCACTGGTCGACCGCCGCGACGTCGCCGTTGAACCGCTGGCCGTCCGCCGCCGGATGCCGCGACGCCGGGCGGGCTACACCACCTCGGTCACCATCAGCGGCGCCGATTTCTACCTCACCGCCAACCCCAACGACGACGGCACGCTCGGTGAGGTGTTCATCAAGTTCGGCAAGCAAGGCTCCACCCTCGGTGGCCTCCTCGACGCGGTGTCCATCAGCGTCTCGATCGGGTTGCAGTCCGGGGTGCCACTGGAAACGTTCGTGTCGAAGTACATTGGCATGCGGTTCGAACCGTTTGGGATGACCGACGACCCCGACCTCGCCACCGTCACCTCGGTACTCGACTACATGTTCCGCCGCCTCGCGCTGGACTTCCTCGACGACACCACCCGCGACCGACTTCGCATCTACAGCCTCGACGACGAAAACCGGCAACTCACCGTGACCAGCCCTGCCCGGCTAAACGGCTGACTCCCTGCTCGCCGAACGACCGCAAGCCACTCACGGCCTACGAGGCGAGCAGAGCCCCGGGAACGCCGCGCGCGGGTGCTGGCACCGACGCAGCCCAAGGGCGGCGCGGGAAAACCTCCGGAAACTTGCCGGAAGGTTCCGCTGGTCGGGGGGCACGTTCCGGAGGATCAGCGGTAGTGGGCGAATCGGACACCACGACTACGCCGTATGTGTGTTATTTGCTGGGGCTCGTCTGGATCAGCCGACTGGGCCACACCACCACCAACCACCAATGATCATCGAACCCCTACCCGACCCCATCCCCCGCGACCGGCCCCCCTACCCGCTCACCATCCCCCTCGACAACGGTTGGCAAGACACCGAGATCTGGGACGACCCACCACCCCAACCCGACCCCGAACCGGACCCGCCGCCCGAACCCGACCCCAGCACCGACATCCCACCGTTCTGAGTGCGCCAGGTCCGGCCCGGCCGCTGCACGTGTTGTCGGCGCGACCGGGGCGGAAACTCGTGTCCCGCGGGTGTGCCGCGGGGCGCGCGACGACAGACTGGGCGGTGGGAGGTGGGCAAGTGCGATGGCGACCCACAGCGTGGATGACGTGGCCGCGGAGCTCTACGCGGTCGAGCCCCCGGCCTTCGTGGCGGCGCGCACCGAGGCCGCTCGAGCGGCCCAGGAGGCGGGGGATCGGGAACTGGCGGTCGCGATCGGGAAGTTGCGGCGCCCAGCCCTGGCGGCCTGGGCGGTGAACCTGCTCGTTCGTGACGACGGCGACGGGCTGGAGCGGCTACTGGCGCTGGGCGAGGAGCTTCGCGAGGCCCAGCAGCAGTTGCGAGGCGAGGCGCTGCAGCGGCTGAGCCGGCAGCGGTACGAGGCCGTGGCTGTCCTGACGCGGCGGGCCCGGCAACTGGCCGAGGATGCGGGCCACCCGCTCGGCGCCGACGCCGCGCGGCAGGTGGAGGAGACGCTCGGCGCCGCGGTCGCCGATCCGGATGCGGCGCGGGATGTGCGGGGCGGGCGGCTCGTCACGTCGCTGCGCTACGCAGGGTTCGGCCCGGCGGTGGCCCCGGCGCGAGCAACGGCGCAACCGGGGTGCCAACGGCTGGAACAGCAGCTGGCAGCGGCCCGTCGCGAGATGGCGCCGCTTGAGCAGGAGGTCCAGCGCGCTGCGCTGGACCTCGAGCGGGCCGACGACACGGTCGCCGATGCGCAGCGGCGGCTGGCTGCGGCCACGGAGCGGCGCGACGCGGCGGTGCGGCGCGCCCAAGCGGCCGATCGTGCACGTCGCGACGCGCAGGGCAGGGTGCAGCGCCTCATCGAGCAACTCGACGAGCCCGGATGATGATCAGTCATTCTCCCGCGGGCCGCTCTTGGCACCGGCAGCGATCTCGGCCTGTATCGCGCTGACGTACTCCTGCGGGTCCTTGTCACTGGTTTCGAGGTCCCGGGCGTCGGCATGGTCGGCCTTGAACTTCAGGAACCGGTGGCCAAGGTCCACGCGCACACTGAGCGCGGCGTTGCGCCGGAAATCGGGGAGGGCGTCGTCCTCCTCCTCGGCCATGTGCTCGCTGTTGGCCTCCCGGGTTTTCCGGACGGCGTCCCACCACTGCGGGCTGTCGATCGGGTGCCGCGCTGCCTCGTGTACCCCGTCGCGGATGTCATTGTGGTCGCCGATTGCATCGACGGTCTCGTCCTCGGCGTTGTCGCCACGGCGCAGCAGTTGCGGGTAGAAGATGGCCTCCTCAGCCACTGCGTGCACGTCGAGCAGTGCGGCGAGGGGCTCCCAGATCGCGCGTAGCTGCTCGGGCTCGCCAGCATCGTCGAGGGCGGCGAACTCCCGCCGAAACGTCTCGTGGTCATCCAGGATCAGCTGCGTGATGTCGGTCATTGCACTCTGCTCCTCACATCCTCGCTCCTCACATCCTCGTTGCCGCTGGGGATACCCGAATGTGTCCGTGTTACACGGAATCTGCTCGTGACGTGGCCGACAATGGACAGCGGCGATGCGGGCAGCCGAGTGTCGGCCGGCCCCACCGTCACCGGATCCACGATCAGCGACAGGAGAGCCATGAGTAGCGGCGAACTGCCCGACGCCGACGCCATCGACCAGCAAACGCCGATCGATGATGTCGAGGACCGTGAGGACGATCTCAGCGAACTGGCTACTGATGTCGATCCCGCCGACGCGGTCGAACAGCACCGCAGCCTGGGCGGCGACGACGCCGAGGACTACCCACGGGGCTGAGCGGGCCCGATTCCCTTTGGTGCCAACGCAAAGACCGCGTCTCGCCAGCTGAACAGATACGGAGAACCACACCGTCATGACCCCTGACCGCCCTGTCCCACCCGACCCCGAACCGCTACCGGTTCCTCCTCCTGATCCGCTACCGGTTCCGCCCCCTGACCCGCTACCGGTTCCGCCGCCCGGACCGGTTCCGCCGCCGCCCGGACCGGTGCCGCCGCCTGGCCCGGTACCGGCTCCTCCCATCATTTGATCATCGGGCCCCGCGCGGCGGTGGCCGGTGACCTCCGACCGTGAACATGGCCAGTCGCGCGGATGGCGCTCTGTGAGCAAGGTCCGGACCACCCATACTGCCGACCTGGATATCGCGACCCTCAAGGCGGCTCGAGCCCTCCTTGACGACGTCTTCGATCCAGACCTGGATGACCACGACTGGGAGCACGCTTTGGGCGGCGTTCATGCCCTGGTATGGGAGGGGCTCGAGCTGATTGGGCACGCATCCGTGGTCCAGCGACGGCTGCTGCATGGCGGTCGGGCCCTGCGCGCGGGCTATGTGGAGGGCGTCGGGGTGCGCGCCGACCGGCGTAGGCGCGGGCACGGCGCAGCGATGATGGACGCGCTGGAGCGAGTGGTGCGCGGCGCCTACGACCTGGGTGCGCTGGGCGCCACTGATGAAGCTGCGGACTTCTACCTGGCGCGCGGCTGGAAGCTGTGGCAGGGGCCGACCTCGGCGCTCACACCCACCGGCATCGAGCGCACCGAGGAGGAGGACGGTTGCATTTACGTCCTTCCACTGGCGGTTTCGCTGGATCTGTCCGGCGAACTCATCTGCGATTGGCGCGACGGCGACGTCTGGTAGCCCCGCCCCTCGGTGTCCGAACGCCCGGACGATCGATGACGTCGTACACTTCGATGATGAAAGAGCGGGCCTGCTTGACGCCAATCGGCGCGGTCGTGCGAGGCGCGGCGGCGGGAGCGGTCGGCACCGTTGCGATGGATCTGCTCTGGTTCTCCCGGTACCGGCGCAACGGCGGCGACAGCGGCTTCATCGATTGGGAGTCCTCGGCCGGCCTCAGTAGCTGGGACGGAGCTCCCGCCCCGGCTCAGTTCGGCAGACGTCTGATCCAGGGCGTTCTCCAGCGCGAGCTCCCACCCGAGCGAGCCCGCCTCGTGAATAACATCGTGCACTGGGCCACCGGAATAGGGTGGAGCGCCGCGTTCGGCCTGGTGAGCGGCTCGTTCCCCATTCGTCGCACGGGGCGCGGGCTGATTCTGGGAACAGGCGTTTGGGTGCAGTCCTATGTGGTGCTCGTGCCGGCCAAGCTCTACCGGCCGATGTGGGAGTACGACGCGGAGACACTGTGGAAGGACCTCAGCGCCCATCTCGTCTACGGCGTCGTGACGGCCACGATGTTCCGCGTGCTCGCGGGACGCTGATTCGGTACCCACACCCGCCGCCGTTGCCCGTGCTCATGTTGCCTGGGAGCCTTCGCCTGTGGCCAAGTCGAAGACGGCGCGCTGGGACGAGCCCTCGTGCACCGAGGTCCCGGCACGGGTCAGCGACCTGCTGCGCCTGCCGACCGGCCCGGTGGACCTCAAGGCCATAGCCACGCGGGCGACCCCTGGCTTTACCGGCTCGGGTAAGGCGGACGCCAAGACGGCGATGCGCCGCCTTGGGCCGCGCTTGGCGGACCTGCAAGAGCGGCTCTACGCCGAGGGGCATACGGGTGGCCAGCGGAGCCTGCTGCTCGTGTTGCAGGGGATGGACACCGCCGGTAAGGGCGCCACGGTCGAGCATGTTCTCGGCCTCGTCAATCCGATGGGCGTGCAGTATCACGCGTTCAAGAAGCCGACGTTCGAGGAGCGTGAGCACCACTTCCTGTGGCGGGTCAGGCGGCGGCTGCCGCCGCCGGGCATCCTCGGCGTCTTCGACCGCTCCCACTATGAGGACGTGCTCGTGGTTCGGGTGCATGAGCTTGTGCCGCCCGAGATGTGGTCGTGCCGCTACGGCATCATCAACCGCTTCGAGGAGAAGCTGGTCGCCTCGGCCACGAGAATCGTGAAATGCTTCCTCCACATCTCAAGGAAGGAGCAGCGCAGGCGGCTGATCGCACGGCTCGACGACCCAACAAAGCACTGGAAGTACAACCCCTCCGATGTTGACGAGCGTGCCTACTGGGACGATTACCAGCAGGCGTATTCGGACGCGCTTAAGAAATGCAACACCGGGGCCTCACCGTGGTATGTCGTGCCGGCCGACCACAGGTGGTACCGCAATTGGGCGATCACAAACATTCTCGCCGAGCAGCTCAACGAGATGGCGCTCACCTGGCCAACCCCGCAGGGATGGGACCTCGAGGAGGAACGCGCGCGGTTGGCGGCAGACCCGTGACCCGCGTCCAGCCTGATCGGTGGGCCGCCAGTGATGGTCGACTCGTCTCCTCGCCCTAGCTCGCGGCGTTCGTCCGGGTCGAGTCCGCCCCCACGCCATCGTTCTGGCTGGGACCCGCAACTTCCGAGGAATATCGAGATGCCCCACCTAGTTGAGCCCACTGGACTCAATATCTTCCAGCAGGGGTGTGGCAATCTTGACTGAGACTGTGAAGTTGCCGGTTCTGCCGCTCGACGACGTCGTGGTGTTGCCGGGCATGGTGGTTCCGGTGCGGCTCGCGGACGCCGAGGTCCGGGCGGCCATCGAAGCCGCTCGTGCTGCCACCAATGGCGACTCGGGCAGCCAGCCGCAGGTGCTGCTCGTGCCGCGGCTTGATGGCAAGTACGCCTCGGTTGGTTCGTGGGGCGTGGTGGAACAGATCGGCCGGTTGCCCGGTGGGGAGCAGGCGGCGGTGGTGCGGGCGACGTCGCGGGTGCGGATTGGAACCGGCACGACGGGCCCGGGTGCCGCGTTGTGGGTGGAGACCACCGTCTTGGATGAGACGGCGGCCGGTGACCGGGTTCGGGAGCTGGCCCGCGAGTATCGGGGTCTGGCGACCACGATCCTGCAGCGCCGCGGCGCCTGGCAGGTGATCGACTCGATGCGCCAGGTCGACGAGCCAGGCGCGCTGGCCGACCTCGCCGGGTATGCCTCTTACCTGACCAAGGAGCAGAAGCTCTGGCTGTTGGAGACCCCGGATGTGGCCCAGCGGCTGGAGAAGCTCGTCAGCTGGGGTCAGGAGCACATCGCCGAGCTCGACGTTGCGGAGACGATCAACAAGGACGTCAAGGAGGGTATGGAGCGCCAGCAGCGGGAGTTCCTGCTGCGCCAGCAGCTCGCCGCGATCCGCAAGGAGCTGGCTGAGCTGGATGGCAAGCCCGCCTCCGAGGAGCAGGACTACCGGGCCAGGGTGGAGACCGCGGAGCTGCCGGAGCACGTGCGCAAGGCGGCCCTGACCGAGGTCGACAAGTTGGAGCGGACCGCCGAGGCCTCACCTGAGGTCGGCTGGATCCGCACCTGGCTGGACACCGTGCTGGACATGCCGTGGAACTCCCGCACCGAGGACAACTTCGACATCGGCGGTGCCCGGGAGGTACTGGACGCCGACCACTTCGGTCTGCACGAGGTCAAGGACCGCATCATCGAGTACCTGGCCGTGCGCCGCAGGCGGTCCGACCGCGGCCTGGGGGTCGTCGGTGGCAGGCGCAGCGGGGCGGTGCTCGCTCTCGTTGGCCCACCGGGGGTCGGCAAGACCTCGCTCGGTGAATCGGTGGCCCGGGCGATGGGCCGCACGTTCGTTCGCGTCGCGCTGGGCGGGGTGCGCGACGAGGCGGAGATCAGAGGGCACCGCCGGACCTATGTCGGGGCGCTGCCGGGCCGGATCGTCCGGGCCATCACCGAGGCGGGCACGATGAACCCGGTGGTCCTGCTGGATGAGGTGGACAAGCTCGGTTCGGACTACCGGGGCGACCCGACGGCCGCGCTGCTCGAAGTGCTCGACCCGGCGCAGAACCACACGTTCCGCGATCACTACCTCGAAGTCGAGCTCGACCTGTCCGACGTGGTGTTCCTGACGACGGCGAACGTGCTCGAGTTGATTCCCGGGCCACTGCTCGACCGGATGGAACTGGTGACCCTCGACGGGTACACCGAGGACGAGAAGGTCGCGATCGCCCGCGACCACCTGCTGCGTCGTCAGCTCGACCGGGCCGGACTGAGCCCGGATGAGGTAGGCATCGACGACGCTGTGCTTCGCCGGCTTGCGGGGGAGTACACCCGCGAGGCCGGGGTGCGGCAGCTGGAGCGTTCGATCGCCCGGATCCTGCGCAAGGTGACCACGCGGTTGGCGCTGGGCCGCAGCGAGCTACCGGTCCACATTGGTCCCGACGACTTGCCGGACTACGTCGGTCGGCCGAAGCACACTCCGGAGTCTGCGGAGCGCACGGCTGTGCCGGGGGTGGCGACCGGGCTCGCGGTAACCGGCGCCGGCGGCGACGTGCTGTTCGTGGAGGCCTCGCTGGCCGACAAGGAGACCGGATCGACGGATGTCACGCTCACCGGGCAACTCGGTGACGTGATGAAGGAATCCGCACAGATCGCGCTGTCCTACCTCCGCTCGCACGGGGCAGAGTTGGAGTTGCCGGTCGGTGACCTGGCCGAGCGGGGTGTGCACGTGCACGTGCCTGCTGGGGCGGTGCCCAAGGACGGACCTAGCGCGGGGATCACCATGACCACCGCGCTGGCCTCGTTGCTGTCCGGCCGACCGGTGCGCGCCGACGTGGCGATGACCGGTGAGGTGTCGCTGACCGGACGGGTGCTACCGATCGGCGGCGTGAAGCAGAAGCTGCTCGCCGCCCACCGAGCCGGCATCACCACTGTGTTGCTACCCCGGCGCAATGAGCCCGATCTGGACGACGTGCCAGAAGCGGTGCGCCAGGAGCTCACCGTGCACTGGGTCGGTGATGTCCGCGAGGTGCTCGACCTTGCGCTCGAACCGGCGACCACCGCCGCAGCGGCCGCCTGACCCCGGGCGGGTTGCGACGGCACCCGGTCCCGGTGTGAGGTGTTCTCATGGCTCAGACTTGTGGTCATCTCTACACCGTGCGACCGGTCGACCCGAGCGACGACGGCTGCCACGAGTGCCTGCAGGCCGGTGACAGCTGGGTCCATCTGCGGATGTGCCAGACGTGCGGCCACGTCGGGTGTTGCGACTCGTCCCCGAACCGGCACGCCACCGCTCACCAGCGCGCTTCCGGCCACCCGCTCGTCCGGTCGTTCGAGCCTGGGGAGGAGTGGTACTGGTGCTACTCCGACGAGGTCGCGTTCGTGCTGGAGGACGCGCCGCCCGCGCCCTCGCACTCGTAGTGTCCTTGGCGTGCCGCTCGGTCCGTACGCCGCCGGACGCCGGCAGAGCGAGCACGGCTGCGCGGTGACTGTGGCTCAGTTCGGCGAGCACCGGCTGGCCTTCGCGGTGCAGTCCCCTCATCTCCGCCCCGGCCCGAGAGTGCCAACGCGACCCCCCGACCGGCCTGGCGGAAGAGCCGGTCCGGTCCAGGCGTTGAACGGCGTGGAGGTGGTAGACGGAGTGACATGTATCGAGTGCGGCGACGAGATACTCGAAGAACGGGCGCAGCTCGGGTATCGGTACTGCACCAAGGTCGAGTGCCAGGCTGTGCACTATCGCGGGATTGCGATCACGGCGATTGGGGTCAACAAGAGCGCCGACAGCTTCATCGTCGCCGACGAGGATGAGATCAGGCGGCGCGGCGAGGCCGGGGAATTCGCGAAGAAGGACACCGCCCTGGGGCTGGGCTACCGCGCGCGTCCCGCCGCGCCTTCCGCACCTTCCGCACCTTCCGCACCAGCCGGGGCCAGCAGTCTCGCCCGTGTCCCGAAACCGAGGCCAGCACCGCCCCGGCGGCCCTGGACCGCTGAGCAGGAGAAGATCGTCCGGCTCTACCACGGCATGGGGCTCAACCCGCGGCAGATCGCGCAGCGGGCCCGGGAGAACGTTCCGCGGCTGCGCATCACCGAGCGACTCGCCACTCAGATCATGTCCGCCCTTCCGCGGAGGTAGCGGGACTGCTCGTCTCGACGGCCGGGCGATGTCGTCGGTGTGGGCAACAGCGCTCGGTTGATCCGGTACCAGCTGGCCCGACGGTGCCGGTAGCTCGGTTGCGACTATTTTTGGATCTCATTCAGCGACTCCGGCCTGAATAGATGTACAAGGATGAGACCGACCGAGGCGATGAGGAAGTTCTGGAGCGCCGACTTCGTCCCGTTCCACTCCGAGGACTGCCACATCTGGAACCATTCCCCGCCGACAGTGATGAAGCCGCCTCCGAACAGTATTATCTGCATGAGCCATCCAAGGGTCGATAACTGGCAAGCCACCACGACTCCGCGCTTTATGGCGATCGCCCGCAGCCAACGAAGAAACGCGAGCGTGAGGGCGATCGTGGTAAGGAACTCCCAGGCGATGATCGTGAGGTACGTGGCGCTGATCAGCCGTTGGTCGGTGATGGCCCGCCACTTTGTGTTTGATGAGCCGAATGTTGTGTCCATGGTGAGCACGTGTTCGACGAACGCTCGGTTGGTGTCAAAATCGCTGATGTTACCCATGGTGATCAGTCCCATATGGAGGGACGTTATTGCGGTGAGAACTGTCAGAACCATACGGAGGCTACCAAACCAGACCAGGATTTTCACGGTCAGACTGTAGCAAGCCGGTCGAGAGCTGCGGGAAGCTCGACGGTCGATCTTCTATCGGCAGGGAGGTTCATAAGAGAGCTGGGGAATGTGTTGTTGCCATCGTTCGGGGGTCAGGACGCCGCGAGTGGCGGCGCAGATTCGCTGGATGGCGTGGTCTCCGTTCAGGTCCCACAGGCCCACGGTGTTACCACTCGCGCTGGTGAGGAACTGACCGTCGGGACTGAACGCCACGAGGTGCCCGATGCTGGCGTACCTGGTGAGCGGCTCACCGAGAGGTGTCGCTTCGGCCGGGGCGGCAACGTCCCACAGACGGACCGTTTGGTCGGCGCTCCCGCTGGCGAGGGTGCGCCCATCGGGGGCGAACGCCACCGACAGCACGGGGGAGTTGTGCCCGCTGAGGGGTGGTCCGAGGGGTGACGGGTTGCTCGGGTTGCTGACATTCCACAGACGTACGGTCTTGTCGTTGCTTGCGCTGGCGAGGGTGCGCCCATCGGGCCCGAACACGGCCTGTCGCACGTCCCCGGTGTGACCAATGAGGGGTTGTCCGAGCTCGGCAGGATTTGCCGGGTCGGACACGTCCCACAGTCGAATCGTCTGGTCGCTGCTTGCCGTCGCCAGCAGGCGCCCGTTCGGACTGAACGCGACGGAGTTCACATAACCGCTGTGGCCGGTAAGGGGTTGTCCGAGGGCTAGGGGGTTTGCTGGGTCGGACACGTCCCACAGACGAACGGACTGATCGTCGTATGCCGTAGCCAGCACGCGCCCGTCAGGACTGAACGCCACCACAGCGGTGTACCGCGTGTCCAAGGTGATGGGCTGGCCGAGAGGCGTCGGATTCTTCGGATCGCGGACATCCCACAGCCGGACGGTCTTGTCACCACCAGCACTGGCCAGCAAATTTCCCCCGGGACCGAAGGCAACCGCCCACACACCCGCGCTGTGTCCAGTGAGGGGTTGCCCAAGGGGTGTCGGGCTGGCCGAGTTGGTGACATCCCACAACCGAATGGTTTGGTCGTCGCTGCCTACGGCAAGTAGGCGCCCATCGGGGCGCCACGCCGGAAGGGATACATCGGAATTCTGGTCGACCAGGACTGCGGTAGGGATCGACCAGAGCCGGGCGTTTCCGTCCTCACTACCCGTGGCGAGCGTACGTCCGTCCGGACTGAATCCCACGGCGAATACAGTGCTGCTCCCGCCGGAGAGGGGCTGGCTGAAGGGCTCGACGTGGGATGGGTCGGCCACGTTCCAGAGTTTGGCTGTGCCGTCGGCGCTACCCGTTGCGAGTAGGCGTCCGTCCGGGCTGAACGCCACTGACCACACGGGGGCGTCGTGCGCGGGGAGGGGTTGACCGAGGGCCACCGGTGCAGCCGTGTCACCAACGTCCCACAGGCGCACGGTGTTGTCCGAACTGCCGGTGGCGAGCAGGCGCCCGTTCGGGGCGAATGCGACAGAGTGCACACCGTCGTCGTGCCCGGTCAGTGGTGGGCCGAGCGGCACTGGGTTGGCGGGATCAGTGACGTTCCACAACCGGACGGTCTTGTCGTCGCCTGTCGTCGCCAGTGTCCGCCCGTCGGGGCTGTACGCGATCGACCGTACCGGTGCCTGGTGCCCGGCGAGCGGCTGTCCCAGCGGTACCGGGTGGGTGGGATCGCTCAGATCCCACAGCCGGGCCGTGTGGTCTTCGTTCGCGGTGGCGAGAACGCGCCCATCCGGGCTGAACGCCACGAGGTAGATCGTGCCGCTCTGGGGCGTGAGCGGTTCGCCGAGCGGCACTGGGTTGGCGGGATCGGTGACGTTCCACAGCCGGACGGTCTTGTCGTCGCCCGCGGTGGCCAGTGTTCGTCCATCGGAGCTGAACACCGCGGAGGTCACCCAACTCGTGTGTCCGGTGAGTGGCTGCCCGAGCGCCTTGGGGTTCGCCTTGTCACGGGTGTCCCACAACCGGACGGTTCTGTCGTAACTGGCAGTGGCAAGAGTGCGTCCATCCGGGCTGAAAGAGGTCAGATACACCGCACCGTTGTGACCGACGAGCGGCGTTGCGAGGGGACTGTGCTGCGTCGCGACCAACCTGGTGTAGACGTCCTTGTCGCCTGGGCGTATCTGGTGTGCGACCAGGTTGAGCTGCGCTGACAGGGATGGGTCGGTTGCCTGCATGCGGTCGGCCTCGGCCACCACCTGTCTGAACACTGCTTCGTCTCGCTGCCGGATAGAAACGAGCGCGGCCGACGCCGCGATCAGTGCGAACACCACCACTGTGGCGACGGCGGCTCGACGTGCCCAGATGCTGCGCCGCCATTGCCGCGTCGAGGCGATCAGGAAATCTCGGGGCAGGCCGGACGGGCCGGACGAGTTCGCCGTCCGTGACAGGTGCCGGGCGTAGTCAAGGCGTGACCCCCGGTACAGCAGCGAGGGGTCACGTCCTTCCCGGTCCCAGACCGCAGCGTCCTCGACCAGGCGTTGCCGAGCCAGGTGTCCGGCCCGATCCTGAGCAATCCAACCCCGCAGCCGCGGCCAGGCTTCCAACAACGCTTCGTGTGTGATCTCCACCGATCCGGCATCGAGCATCACCAACCGCGCCCTGGCCAGCACCTCCAACGCCTGCTGCGCCGCCGGGCCGCTGCCCACCTGTTCCAGCACATCCTCGCGGGTGACCCGCCTACGGGTGTCCTTCGTGTCGTCCCCGAGCCGCACCAGCCGCAGCAACACCGCACGCGCAGCGGCTTGCCCGGATGTGTCCAGTTCGGCCCACGCCCGTTCAGCGGTCTCCGCCACGGCGCCCTGAATCCCGCCGGCCGCCCGGTAACCGGTGATGGTGAGCGTGTCGCCGTCTCGGCGCTGCCACGTGGACAGGACAGCGTGGGACAACAGCGGGAGTGCGCCCGCGTCGTAGGACCGCCGACCGACCCCGGCCCGAGCGCGCCCGCTGCTGACTCCCAGGTCCCGCAGCATCAACTCCACCAGACCGGTCTCCACGTGCAGACCGACAGCCTTGGCCGGGCTGGTGACCGCCGCTCGCAACTCCACTGCCGTCATCGGGCCCAGAACCATCTGCCGATCCTGCAATGCGGCGGCGAGTTCGGGGTAGTTCAGGCAGCGTCTGTAGAAATCCGCCCGCACACCCACCACTACCAATGCAGGAGCTATCCCACCCGGCGTGTCGGGTGTGCTGGCTGCATCCAGGGTTTCCACGAACAGTCGACGCCGTTGTTCGCTCCCGCACAGGGTGAACGATTCTTCGAACTGGTCGACGACAATTATCAACCTGCCAGCAGACGGGCTAGTGGCAGCGTCCCCGGTCGCGCGCTCCACGTGCGCGGCACACGCAGTCCGGACCTGGGACGCGAACTGGCTCACAGGTATCGAACCCGACCCATCGACGGAATCCGCGTCCTGCTCTGTCTCGGCGGGATCCGTGTCGGTTTCAGTGATCTCCATTCTCGGGGTGTAGTGAGCTGTATCCAGGGTTCCGGTCAGCTCCGGAACATGACGGGCCAACTCGTCGAATGGATCGATCCCCGGGGTCATGATGACTACCGGCCAGTTCCCGGACCCTTCCGTGAGGGCTCCTCGCGCCAGCGCCGGGACCAGGCCAGCGTTGATCAGGGAGGATTTCCCGGCGCCCGATGCTCCCACGAGCATGACGATTCCTCCGACGTCGAGCGCACCGCAAAGCTGCACCAAGAGTGTTTCTGTGCTCCGCTCACGGCCGAAAAACCAATCGGAGTCCCCTTCATCGAATGCCGAAAGTCCCTTGTAGGGACACACGCCTGTTTCGTCGGGGTCGGGCGTCGCGCCGGCGTCCGGGCTGGTGGAAGGAGGGCTTGAGAGCTGGTCTCCCGCCGGGGCTACCGGGCTGGCCAGGGCTTCCTCCCAAAGCCCGCGCCAGGTACCCAAGTCGTACAAACCATCCAGACAGGGACACGGCCGAGCCTTGCTGGCTTGCCCGATGAGCACCTTCAGCACTGCAGCCAACGTGGCAAACCGGGCAGGCACGCTGCGGCCGCGTCGCCAATCACTGACCCGCTGTACAGCCACCCGAATGCGTCGTCCCGATTCATCCATCTGGCGGGATCGCCCTACCGCTGCGGTTACCCGCCTTAACGGTGGATCACCCGCTTCGGCGAACAGCAACGCGAAGCGCTCCGCGAATACTTCACGTGGCCCCAGGTTTGCACCTGACTCGCCCATGGCGCTCCATCACTCCCGCAGACGTTCCGGTCCGAATCCAAACCGGGACGGAACCTACCGCATCTGAGGAGTTTTACCCGCTCAATCGGCTCAAGACCGCGTACTCCGGGACGTCTAGATGGCGAGAGCCACCACGGCCGGGCCCCGGCGGCGGCTCTCGCCCCGGCCAGACCAGCGGTGCAGCGCCCCCGGCAGGACTCGAACCTGCGGCCTAGCGATTAGAAGTCGCTTGCTCTATCCGGCTGAGCTACGGGGGCCGGAGCGCGAGTGAACGCCCGTGAGCAGAGTAGCGAGGGGCAGCCGCCGGATCGCATTCAGCGGGCTCAGCGGGGCAAACGACCGCCTGATAACCCCGCTGAGCCCGCTGAATGCGGTTCAGGGGGTCCGGGGGAGCCGGGAGGGTCGTCGTGGTGAGCGCCTAGGCTGGCGCGTGTGACCGTCGAGGGCTCCCCCCGGCACGCTGTCGGGGCACGCGGCCGGCTCGGCGTGCTGGTTTCAGTCGCAGCGTTGCTGGCCACGGCTGTCGGCGCTGGGCTGGTCGTTGTTCTGGGCGGTGACGGGCTCACCGGGTTGGGGCTGCCCGATCCGGGGCTGCTCACCCGAGCCGGACTGCCCGTCATACGGGTGCTGTCCGAATCTGCCGCGGTGGTCACAGTCGGGTCGCTGCTGTTGGCGGCGTTTCTGGTGCCGCCGCAAACCTCAGGTTATCTCGATACCGGCGGTTACGCGGCTGTGCGCATGGCTCGCATCGCCGCCCTGGTCTGGACTCTGACCTCCGCGCTGATGGTTCCGCTGCTGGCCGCCGACGCGGTGGGCCGCCCGGTGACCGAGGTGCTGGAACCGCGGCTGCTGGCAGCACTGGTGTCCGAGCTGTCCCAGCCTGGGGCCTGGGCGCTCACCGCGGGGATAACCCTGGTGCTGGCCGGATTCTGCTGGATCGCTCTGACCTGGGGCGCGGTGACCTGGCTGTTCGCGCTTTCGGTCGTCGGGCTGATGCCGGTGGCGCTGACCGGGCACTCCTCGGCCGGCGGCTCCCACGACATCGCCACCAGCAGCCTGCTCTATCACGTGGTCGCGGCCGCCCTGTGGGTCGGCGGTCTGATCGCCCTACTGGCGTACCTCGCCCGCCGGGGTGATCACGCCGGGCTCGCCACTCAACGGTTCTCCCGGCTGGCGCTGGTCTGCTGGATCGTGATGGCCGCCTCCGGGGTGATCAACGCGCTGGTCCGGGTCACCCCCGACCAGTTGCTCACCAGCTATGGGCTGCTGGTGCTGGGCAAGGTGACCGCGCTGCTGGTGCTGGGTGCCTTCGGCTGGCTGCACCGTCGCAGCGCGGTGGCGGCGGTGGTCGATCGCGGCGATCGCGCAGCCATCCTGCGGTTGGGTGGCGTCGAAGTGCTGGTCATGTTCGCGACGATCGGTCTGGCGGTGGCGCTGAGCCAGACCGCACCGCCCGGCGGGATCGTCGCGCAGCCCAGCCGGACCGAGGTGCTGCTGGGCTACAACCTGGCTGGCCCGCCCACCCTGGAGCGGCTGCTGCTGGACTGGCGTCCGGATCTGGTGCTCGGGGTCGCCGCACTGGTTCTCGCCGGCGCCTACCTCGCCGGGGTGCGGCGCTTGTGGCTGCGTGGCGACGCCTGGCCGGTGGGTCGCACGGCGGCCTGGCTCAGTGGCTGCGCGACCATCCTGATCGCCACGTCGTCGGGTATCGGCCGGTACTCGATGGCCATGTTCAGCGTGCACATGGGTGTGCACATGCTGCTGTCGATGCTGGCCCCGATCCTGCTCGTGCTCGGCGGGCCGGTGACGCTGGCGCTACGGGCGCTGCCCGCTGCCGGGGCAGGCAACCCACCCGGACCGCGGGAATGGCTGCTGGCGTTCACCCATTCCTGGATCGTGCGGATGTCCACGCACCCGCTGATGGCGCTGGGCATGTACATCGCGTCGTTCTACGTCATGTACTTCACCGGCCTGTACGACGCGGCGGCGCCGTCACACTGGGCTCATCTGGTGATGAACACCCACTTCGTGCTGATGGGTTACGCGTATTACTGGCTCATCGTCGGCATCGACCCGGCGCCCCGCCGGTTGCCCTATCTGGGCAAACTCGGTCTGTTGCTGGCGGCCATGCCCTTCCACGCGTTCTTCGGGATCTCATTGATGGGCTCGGCCACGGTGATCGGCGGCGACTTCTACCGGTCCCTGGCCCTGCCCTTCGTGCCCGACCTGCTGGCCGACCAGCGCACCGCCGGAGCCATGACGTGGGCCACCGGCGAGATCCCCATGGTGGTGGTGCTGGTGGCGCTGCTGGTGCAATGGGCGCGCAGCGACGCCCGCGAGGCCCGCCGGTTCGACCGCAGGGCCGAATCAGACGGCGACGCCGAGCTGACCGCCTACAACGCGCTGCTCACCCAGCTGTCCGAACGCCGCCCGACCCGCAACAACAGGTGAATCACTCATGGCCGCCATTCGGAGCCGAATAGCGGTCCCCGGGCCCCTCAGACCGCCATTCGGAGCCGAATAGCGGTCTATAATGGCGCTCCGGGAAGATGAAGATCAGGTCGTGACCGTCGTAGCCCGGACCATCGAGGTTCTCGGCGCGGGTGAGGCCGGCGCGAACGGCGACTCGTGCGGATGCCGTGTTGGTTGGGCGCACGCGTGCAATGACCGGGTGTTGCGGCTGGTGTTTCCCGGCCCAGGCGACGACGGCTGTTGCCGCCTCGGTGGCCAGCCCGTTGGACCATACGGCAGGGTCGAAACGGTAGAGCAGATTGAGAACCGTCCGCTCTCGGAACAACATGACCTTGAGCCCGCAGAAACCAGCGGGCCTGGCCCAGCCGCGATAGCACACTACCCAGTAGCCGAAGCCGTAGTGCGTCCAGTGCTCGTCCCATCGCACAAACAGAGTCTCCACCTCCTCGCGGCTGGCTAGCGCGTCGGACGGGTTATGTTCGCAGGCGCGCGGATCTCCGTGAATGCTCAGGATGGCGTCGATATCCTCGGGCGTAGGGCGACGCAACGACAGACGCTCGGTCAGCAGCTCGTTGTTGTGCCCGTGTTCGGTCAACACCGGATCGAACTTAGCTGAACACCGCGTGTCCGTGGCGAGCGTAACCCGACTTGTCACCCGGCACGCCATTAGCACGAACCACCGACAATCCCGGATACAGACCGGGCGCGTCTGTGCAGTTGTGCACATCAACCCCGCTATCCCCATGTCGATCATGGCTGGCTACCGGAGCTGCTCCTGACCGCGCAGCCTGGGCGGTGCCGGCCGTCGGGGTCGGTTCCCCGCCGCAGACGGCGGGGACGTTGCGAGGAGGGCATGTGAGATGAGACAGACACCGGTGACCGTGGTGGGAACGCTGGTCAGTGACATGCGACCGCGGCGGGTTGGTCCCGACGGGACGCTCGTGCTCAATTTCCGGGTCGCGTGCAACGAACGTCGGTTCGACAAGACGTCCGAGTCGTGGGTAGACGGGGAGAGTCTCTACCTGTCGGTGAACTGCTGGCGCAGGCTCGCCGAGAACGCAGCCTCCCTGGTCAAGGGTGACCCGGTGATCGTCAGTGGGAAGCTGCGCACCCGGGAATGGACCACTGAGCAGGGCGAGCGCCGATCGCTGGTCGAGCTGGAGGCCAACGCGGTCGGTCCGGATCTGGCTCGCTGCGCTGCCACGGTGCGTAAGCAGCGCCGGGAACAGCAGCCGAGCACGGGTGACGAGAACGCCGAGGCGTCACCCGAGCCGGACCTGCGGGATCGGGTGGAGTTGCTCGGCGGGGTGGACCCACCGTATGAGGTGAGCCTGTCCGAACTGGCCGAAGCGGCTCGGCCGCTGGTGCCCGTTTCAGCCTGACCGGCGCTGGGGCCAGGCAGCGGTCGGCCGCGCTGCCCGGACCCGGCGACCACCTCTACGATCGCGGCCGTGGCGGAGTTCATCTACACCATGAAGCAGGTGCGCAAGGCGCACGGCGACAAGGTCATCCTCGACGGCGTCACCCTCGCGTTCTATCCCGGCGCGAAGATCGGCGTGGTCGGACCCAACGGAGCTGGCAAGTCCAGCGTACTGAAGATCATGGCCGGGCTGGACCTGCCGAACAACGGGGAGGCGTTCCTTGCCCCCGGCGCGACCGTGGGCATCCTGGAGCAAGAACCCACGCTCAACGAGGACGAGACCGTCCTGGGCAACGTCCAGGAGGGCCTGGGGGACATCAAGGCCAAGTTCGACCGGTTCAACGAGATCGCCGAAAAGATGGCCACTGACTACTCCGATGAGCTCATGGAGGAGATGGGGCGGCTGCAGGAGGAGCTCGACCACGCCGATGCGTGGGATATCGACTCGCAGCTCGAGCAGGCCATGGACGCTCTGCGCTGCCCGCCACCCGACGAGCCGGTGACGCACCTGTCCGGGGGAGAGCGGCGTCGGGTCGCGTTGTGCAAGCTACTGCTGTCCAAGCCTGATCTGCTGCTGCTCGACGAGCCCACCAACCACCTGGACGCGGAGAGCGTGCTGTGGCTGGAGCAGTTCCTGGCGAGCTACCCGGGCGCGGTGCTCGCCGTCACCCACGACCGATATTTCCTGGACAACGTCGCGCAGTGGATCCTCGAGCTCGACCGCGGCCGCGCCTACCCCTACGAGGGCAACTACTCCACCTACCTGGAGAAGAAGGCCGACCGCCTGGCGGTGCAGGGCAGGAAGGACCAGAAGCTGCAGAAGCGCCTGCGCGACGAGCTCGCCTGGGTGCGATCGGGCGCAAAAGCGCGGCAAGCCAAATCTCGAGCCCGGCTGCAGCGTTATGAGGAGATGGCAGTCGAAGCCGAGCGCAGCCGCAAGCTGGACTTCGAGGAGATCCAGATCCCGGCGGGACCGAGGTTGGGCAGCGTGGTAGTGGAGGTGTCGCACCTGGACAAGGGCTTCGATGACCGTCTGCTGATCAAGGATCTGTCCTTCACGCTGCCTCGCAACGGCATCGTGGGGGTGATCGGTCCCAACGGTGTCGGTAAGACCACCCTGTTCAAGACCATCATCGGACTTGAGAAGCCCGACTCCGGCACGGTCAGGGTGGGCGAGACGGTGAAGCTGTCCTACGTCGACCAGGAGCGTGCGGGGATCGACCCGAACAAGACGGTCTTCGAGGTGGTCTCCGACGGCCTTGACCACATCCAGGTCGGCAACGCCGAGATGCCGTCAAGGGCATACGTCAGCGCGTTCGGATTCAAGGGTCCTGACCAGCAGAAACCGGCCGGGATACTCTCCGGCGGCGAACGCAACCGGCTCAATCTGGCGTTGACCCTCAAACAGGGTGGCAACCTGATCCTGCTCGACGAGCCCACCAACGACCTCGATGTGGAGACGCTGAGCTCGCTGGAGAACGCGTTGGAACAGTTCCCCGGCTGCGCGGTGGTGATCTCCCACGATCGATGGTTTCTGGACCGAGTGGTGACCCACATCCTCAGCTGGGAGGGCACGGAGGAGAATTCCGCCTCCTGGTTCTGGTTCGAGGGCAACTTCGAGGCCTACGAGCAGCACAAGGTCGAACGGCTCGGAGCGGAGGCGGCGCGACCACACCGCGTGACCCACCGCAGACTGACCCGGGATTGACCGGGCATGGGGCGGCCGATGATAGGGAACGACGATGGGGGTGGGAGGTGAGCAGCACGGCGCGCGACGGCATCCGGACCGGCATGCCGGCCAGCAACGGCGAGGCCGCATCGCTGGTCGAATCGGCAATGCTGTTGCGCTGGCGAGCGCCCGAGCTGGCGCTGCTGCTGGCCGACCGTGCTGTCACCGCCGCACAGGATGACCAGCTGGCGGTACTGCGGGCAGCCCACCTCGCAGGTTTTGCGCTCAACCGCCTTGGCCGGCACTGGGAAGCGGCTCACCGACTATTCCCAGCGATCCAGGATGATCACACACCTGCCGGACTGCGGCACGAGCTGCACGTGGAGCTGGCGCACTGCGCGGCTGCGCTGGGTGAACCCGCCACCGCCCTCGGGGCGGTGCGCGCGGTGCTGGCGGCAGGGGACGACGTTGCCCCGGCGCTGAGGGGCACCGCGCTCGTCGCTGCTGCCGAGGCGTCGGCCGCGCTGGGCCGGGGAGACCTCTTCACGCCCGCGCTCGACGAGGCCGACGAGCTCTATCGGGAGGACCAGGCCCTCGACCGCGACACTGCGCTGCTGTTGCGAGCCGCCGCGCGGGCTGCCGATGCGGCGCATCACCGTCGATGTGGCGCGACTGCAGAGGCCGAGGCGCAGGCCAGGGCTGGCCGCGAACTGTTGGCCGGTCTGGCTGATCCCGAGCACGACAGCGGTGAGGTCAGCGCGCGCCTGATGCTTGAGATCGTGCTGGCCCTGCTCGACCGTGACGAGGGCGACGCCGCGACCCAGGAGGTGCGGCCGCTGCTGCGCCGTCCGGTGCGCGCCGCTGCGGCCGGTGCGGTCGGCAGGCTGCGGCTGGCACTGGCTACCCGGGTGCACCTCGCCGAAGGCCGTCACGAGCCGGCGCTGACCCTGCTCGCCGACGCGGTTGAGGGGGCCCAGCGCCATGGGGTGGACGCAGTCCTCGCCGAATGCCTCGAGGGCCTGTCCCACGTGCACGAGGCGCGCGGCGAGTTCGCCGACGCCTTGCATTGCGTGCGCGCCGCCCGAGCAGCTGAGGGTCGCCACCGCCGCAACGTGGAAGCCGCGCGGTCCACGCTGCTCGAGCAGTGCGGGTCTGTGCGCCGCGAGGTAGCAGGCCTGGTCGACCAGGTCGCCGCCCTACTCGGAAATACCGGGACGGGGTGCGCCGGATCTGACTCGGACGTCGGTTTGCTGAGTGTGGAGATCACCGCCGGGGTCGCGCCGCACCAGGACCCCGAGCCGGAGACTCTGGATGTGGAGATCCCCGAAGCGCAGACCTTGGAGTCGGAGGCCGCGGAGGTGGAGGCCCCAGAGGCCGAGACCCCAGAGGCCGAGACCCCAGAGGCCGAGACCCCAGAGGCCGAGACCCCAGAGGCCGAGACCCCAGAGGCCGAGACCCCAGAGGCCGAGACCCCGCAGGCCGAGACCCCGCAGGCCGAAACTTCAGAGGTGCAGACCCTGGAGATGCAGACCCCGGAGGTCGAATCGGCGGAGGCGGAGAATCCCGAACCGTCCGCTCCAGCGTTGATGCAGCCTGTGCCAGGCATCTCCCGAGTCAAGACAACAGCGCGCTTGCAAGAACCGGCCAGTCCGGCGGCAGTGGACCCGGTCGTCAAGGAGGTTGGACCCGCATCCCAGGAACAGGCCGACCTGCTGTCCACCGATTCGCCGACCGGTCGCACCCCATGGCAGTCCGGGGCACGTCATCGCCGCGGCGCTGGCACCCTGGTGTGCGTGAGCGACCTGCTGCCCGCGTCGGCGTTGTCGGCAGGACGCTCTGGCCGGCGCCGCGCCGAGGAACCCGCCGAGGAGCGACCTGAAGGAGCATCCACTGCCGAGATGCGCCGGATCGGCGACAGTGGGCCCGAGGAGGGCGGCGCTGGCAGTCGGCAGGCCGCGGACCGTCCGGATGCGCCGTCGGTCCCCGCTGCCGGCTACCCACTTATGGTCCGGCCGGCCTCGGGTTCGCCGGCTGCCTTGGAGCGTGGGCCCACCGATGCCGGGCCGTCGGAGGACGCTGAGGAGCCCCCGTCGACCCGGCGGGAATTCTCGGCCTCAGGACCGCCGCTGGCCCCGACACCGCGGGCGATGGAATGGGAACCGGACAGTGCTGGCTCAGCAGGTGAAGGAGAATCCCGGCACATGGGCCTCGGCGATTTGCTGGCCGAGGCGCTTGCCGCATACCAGCAAAGCCGTGATGTCCGCGCTGACGACGCCGGTTCCACCGGACCGCGCGGCGATGATGGTGGTGGCACCGCCGCTGGCGTCAGGGATAGCCGCGACGCGCCTCCCTACGGTCGTCCAGGCATGCGCTGGACGTCCGGTCTTGCGCTCGCTCCGCCAATCGACCGGCGCGAAGACGATCCTTCCGAGGCGCTCACCAACCCCCTGTTGCGGCTGCCGGAGCTCACCGCTGAACCGCTGTGGATCCGTCCTGAAACGAGTCGCCGGACCGCTGCCGGGGACTAGAAGACTGGCTAGGGTGGTTGGCGGCGGTGGCGCTCAGATGAGTGCCACCGAGTGTGGAGCCACAAACGATGACCGCCAGCGCCAGCACTCCTCGTCCCAGTGCCGAGGCTGGCTCGACGTTGCGCGTCGACCTCGCCGAGCTCGTCGCGCTCTACTACCGCCTCGTCCCAGCTGAGGAGCTGAGCGCTACCGATCCCGGCCGGCTGGTAGCAGCTGTCCGGTCGCACCTCGAGCTGGCCGCTGATCGGGCGCCCGGCCGGGCGTTGGCCCGGCTACTCGACCCCACCGCCGGTAAGGACGGTGGGAGCACGCGGGACACCGTGATACAGATCATCACCGACGACATGCCCTACCTGGTGGACTCGGTAGTCGCCGAGCTGGCTCGCATCGACGTCTCGGTACGGCGCCTCGTGCACCCGATCGTCTCGGTCCGCCGTGATCTCACCGGAACCCTCCGGGAGGTGCTCACCGGCTGTGATCCTGACGACGTGCCCACCGATGCGCTGGCCGAGTCCTGGATGCACATGAGCGTCGACCGCATCACCGATCCCGAACGGGCCCGGCAGGTGGGGCAGCGACTGCTCGCCGTGCTCACCGATGTGCGCGAGGTCGTTGAGGACACCCAGCGTATGGCGGGCACCGCGTACGCGCTGGCCGACGAACTGGACACCGCACCGCCGCTGCTGCCCACCGAGGAGGTGGCCGACGGTGCTGCGCTGTTGCGCTGGCTGGCCGACGGGCATTTCACCTTTCTCGGCTACCGGCGATACGAGCTGGTCTGGGAGTCGACCGACCGTCAGGCGCCCGCGCTGCGGGCAGTGCTCGCGTCCGGGCTCGGCGTGCTCCGCAGGGACAGCCTGACCGTCAGAGGTTTCAGTACCGGACCAGACGTCGACCCGCTGGCCCGGGATCTGCTGGTGCTCACCCAGGCCAGCGCACCCTCCACCGTCTATCGCCCGGTCTGCCCGTACTACGTCGGGGTCAAGACCTTCGATGATCGCGGCGTGGTCACCGGCGAGCACCGCTTCCTGGGGGTGCTCGCCACCACCGCGCTGCACGAGGACGTACTGAACATCCCGGTGATCGGCCGCCGGGTCCGCGACGTGATCCACCGGGCCGGTGTTCCGCTCCAGTCATACTCGGGACAGCGGATGCTGGAGGTGCTGCAGACCTACCCGCGGGCCGAGCTGTTCTCCACTGATCCGAACTCGCTGTACCAGACGGTGACCGGCGTGCTGTCCCTGGCGCAGCGGCGCACCCTACGGTTGTTCTGCCGGCGTGATCCCTACGGCCGGTTCTTCTCCTGCCTGGTCTACCTGCCGCGGGACCGCTACACCACCACCGCGCGGCTGGCCGTGCAGGACGTGCTGATGCGCGAGCTGCATGGCACCGGCCTGGAGTACAGCGCACAGATCGGCGAATCCGTGCACGCCCGGGTGCACTTCACCGTGCGCACCGACCCGGACGATTCCGGCGTGCCCGGGGCACCGGACGTCGGGGCGATCACTGAACGGCTCGAGTACGCCGTCCTTACCTGGGACGATCGGTTACTCGACGCTGCCCGCGCCGCTGCTCTGGCGAGCGGCGCAGCAACCGTCGAGCTCGCGCAGCGCTATCTGGCTACTCTGCCGCAGGCCTACAAGGAGGACTTCGACGCCGCGGCAGCCCTGGCCGACATCTGCCGGCTGGAGGCGCTCACCGCGCCGGACGGTCTGGATCTGTGCTTCGACGCCCTGGACACCGCCGAGCCGGGTGGGCGGCGGCTCACGCTCTATCTGGCGGGGCAACGGATCACCCTGTCCCAAGTGCTGCCGGTGCTGCAGCAGATGGACGTCGAGGTCGTCGACGAGCGGCCCTACGAGGTGATCCGTAGCGATGGTGTGCACTGCTGGATCTACAGCTTCGGGCTGCGGCTCGATGCCATCGTGCGGGAACAGTTGGCCGGTCAGGACGTCGACGACGTGCAGCGCAGGTTCTGCGACGCGTTCGTGGCCGCCTGGCGGGGCGCCTGCGAGGTAGACCGGTTCAATGCCCTGGTGCTGCGCGCCGGCTTGGATTGGCGACAGGCGGCAGTGCTGCGCGGCTACGTCCGCTACCTGAGACAGGGGCGCAGCCCCTACAGCCAGCACTATGTCGAGGACGTGCTGGCTGGCCACAGCGGCATCGCCGCTGCCCTGGTCACCCTTTTCGAGCTCCGCTTCAACCCGGCTCGGGGCATCGGACACGACCGGCTGGCCGCCCAGATCACCACCATGATCGACCAGGTGGCCGGGCTGGACGCCGACCGCATCCTGCGCGGGCTGCTCGTCCTGATCCGCGCCACGCTGCGCACCAACCACTACATCCGGGACGCGGCCAGTAACCCCCGGCCCTACCTGGCCCTCAAGCTCGACCCGAAGGCGGTGCCGGCGCTGCCCGAGCCGCGGCCGGCCTTCGAGATCTTCGTCTGCTCCCCGCGGGTGGAGGCCGTGCACCTGCGTTTCGGTCGGGTCGCTCGTGGCGGGCTGCGCTGGTCGGACCGCCGGGAGGACTTCCGGACCGAGGTGCTCGGGCTGGTCAAGGCACAGGCGGTGAAGAACGCCGTGATCGTGCCGGTCGGGGCCAAGGGCGCCTTCGTGGTCAAGCGCCCGCCCACACCCACCGGCGACTCCAGACGGGACCGGGAGGCCTTCCAGTCCGAAGGCATCAGCTGCTACCGGATGTTCGTGTCCGGGCTGCTCGATCTCACCGACAACCTCGTCAACGGCACGGTCCGGCATCCCGATCAGGTGGTGTGCCATGACGGTGATGACAGCTATTTGGTGGTCGCGGCCGACAAGGGCACCGCGACGTTCTCCGATGTCGCCAACGAGGTCGCCGCGTCCTACCGGTTCTGGCTCGGCGACGCGTTCGCCTCCGGTGGCTCGTCGGGCTATGACCACAAAGCCATGGGGATCACGGCCCGTGGTGCCTGGGAGAGTGTCAAGCGGCACTTCCGGGAACTCGGCATCGACCCGCGGACCGAGGATGTCACCGTGGTCGGGATCGGGGACATGTCCGGCGACGTGTTCGGCAACGGGATGCTGTGCTCCGAGCACATCAGGTTGCTCGCGGCCTTCGATCACCGGCATGTCTTCGTCGACCCCGATCCGGACCCGGCCGGCTCTTATGCCGAGCGGCGCCGGCTGTTCGAGCTGCCACGTTCGTCGTGGGATGACTACAACCATTCGCTGATCAGCACCGGCGGCGGGGTGTGGCCGCGGGCCGCCAAGCGGATCCCGCTCGGCCCAGAGATGCGACGGGCACTCGGCATCGCTGAGGGCGTTGCCGAGTTGTCCCCGCCGGAACTCATCCGGGCGATCCTGCTCTGCCCGGCGCAGCTGCTGTTCAACGGCGGGATCGGCACCTACGTCAAGGCCACCACCGAGACCCACGCCGACGTCGGCGACAAGGCCAACGACGCGGTCCGGGTGGACGGCGCGCAACTGCGCGTGCGGGTGGTCGCCGAAGGCGGCAACCTGGGCCTGACCCAGCGCGGTCGGATCGAGTTCGCCCGAGCCGGTGGCTTGCTCAACACCGACGCCATCGACAACTCCGCCGGGGTGGACTGCTCCGACCACGAGGTCAACATCAAGATCCTGCTGGACCGGCTGGTCGCAGACGGCGCGCTGAGCACCACGGACCGCCGCGAGCTGCTGGTCGAGATGACCGACGAGGTCGCCGCGCTGGTGCTCGCCCACAACGCTGACCAGAACACCCAGCTCGGCGTGAGCCGGGCGCACGCCGAGCCGATGGTGTCGGTGCACGGCCGGCTGGTGGCCTACCTGGAGCAGCACCACGGGCTCGATCGGACGTTGGCGGTCCTGCCGACCCCGGCCCAGTGGGAAACCCGGGAGTCCGGCGGCGACGGGCTGACCTCGCCGGAGCTGTCCACCCTCATGGCGCAGGTCAAGCTCGGGCTGACCGACGAGGTGCTGTCCAGCGCCCTACCCGACGCCGAGGTGTTCCGCGCGCGGCTACCGGAGTACTTCCCGGCGCCGCTTCGCGACCGGTTCCCCGGAGCCATCCGCGACCATCCGCTGCGCCGCGAGATCACCACCACGCTGCTGGTCAACGACGTCGTCGACCGTGGTGGGATGACCTACGCCTACCGGCTGGCCGAGGAGCTGTCGGCCGCTGCCCCCGACGCGGTGCGGGCCTACGCGGTGGCCAGCGTGGTATTCGACCTGCCGGCGACCTGGCAGACGATCGCCGAACTGGGCCATACGCTGCCGGTGTCAGTGGCCGATGCCATGATGCTGGAGCTGCGCAGGCTGCTCGACCGAGCCAGCCGGTGGCTGCTGCTCAACCGGCCACAGCCACTTGCGGTCGCCGCCGAGATCAACCGGTTCTGCCCGGTCGTGCAGGTGCTGGCCCCCCGGGTGCCAGGCTGGCTGGCCGGCGGCGAGGCGGACAGTGTCGCGGCCGCCGTCGGCCGGCTCACCGGGCAGGGGGTGCCGGATGAGCTGACGCTGCGGGTGGGTGCGGGGTTGAACACCTTCGGGCTGCTCGACGTCGTGGAGGTTGCCGAGTTGGCCGGACAAGGCGTCGAGCAGGTAGCCCCGCTGTATTACGCCTTGTCAGCCCACCTCGACATCGACCGGATGCTGAGCTCGGTGAGCGCGCTGGAGCGCGACGACCGATGGCACGCGCTGGCGCGCCTGGCATTGCGCGACGATCTCTACACGGCCCTTCGGGACATCACCCTGGAGGCACTGCACACTGGTGATGTCGGGGTAGACCCAGGGACGACGATCGCACGGTGGGAGCAGGCGAACTCCGCACGGCTGTCCCGGGCCAGGGCCATCCTCGATGAGATTTCCGATGCCGGGAGCCCGGACCTGGCGACTCTGTCAGTTGCGGTGCGAGCGCTGACGCGCTTGTGAGTGGCAAACAGTGTTATAGCGCTGTTGCCACTCACAAGACCGACCGGAGGGAGGGCACGGCTTGGTGGCGTTCAGCACGGAGGTGGCGGTGCGATGGTCAGATATGGACGTGTACGGGCACGTTAATAATGCCTGTGTGGTCACGCTCCTGGAGGAGGCACGCACCGAGCTGCTGTTCGGTGAGGGCGCCCGACGTGGTGCCGAGGCGCTCGCCGCCGGCGTGGTCGTGGTCGAGCTTGCGGTGCGCTACCGGCAGCCGCTGGTGTACACGTCCAGGCCGGTCCGGGTGCGACTGTGGGTCAGTGAGCTGTGTGCTGCCTCGTTCGCCTTGGACTACGCGGTGGCGGCTGACGACGGCGACGCGGTCACGGCCACGACGCGGCTCGCTCCCTACGACACCAAGGCGTGCCGGCCGCGCCGGCTGATGCCTGGGGAACGAGAGTTCCTGGCTGCGTTTCGTCCAACCCAACCGATGCGACAGGGTGGCGATGATGGCTGAGCTGCGGATTCCAGACCCCGTCGAGCGCGACGATCTCGGCGCCTTCGTCGCCCGCGCGGTCCGCCTGGAAGGCGACACGATCGTGCGGCTGCGCAGCGGGGACGGCCGGCTGCACGCCTGGGTGGTCACCCCGTTCGACACGCTGGTGACTCGCTCGGTGCGGGGTGCGGTGCGGCCCGGTGATCTCACTGTGCGGGGAGCGGACCTGCTGGCCGCGGTGGCGGTGGCCGGTGTTGCGGTGGTCGATCCCGGCCAGGCGCAGGATGCGCTGTGGCGCTCTGCGCTGCCGCCGGAACAGGGCTGGCGCGAGGTGGACCAGGTGCCCGCCGAAGTGCTCGCCGGCCTGGCCGACCAGGGTGCCGCGGTCGCCAGGGACAACCCCGGCCCGCACGGCTCCCCTCCCGCCGCGCTGCTGGATCAGAAAGTGATCACTGTCAGTGGGGCCGGATTCGATGTGGGGGTGCCGCTGCGCTGCCTGTTCGCGCTGTCCGGGATGGGTTTCGTGGGCGGCCACGCAGCTGCCGAGACGGTCCGGGTATCGGCCACCGACTCGTGGCTTCGGCTCGACGCCCGCTACGGCGCGGTGATCCGCCGCCGGCACGCCCTGCTGCCACTGCTCGTGTGACGTTCTGCGTTCACGACGGCGGGGGCTCGACGAGCCAGACGGCGGTATCGGGCGGGAGCGCGTCGCCGGCGTAGGAGAGCGGGCCGCTGGCCAGCAGCACCTCGCCGACCGGTAGTGGAACCTGCATGTCTGAGGTATTCAGCGCGCAGACCAGCTCGCCCTCCTTGCGCAGGAAGGCGAGACATCCGGGCGGCGCGCCGTACCACAGCAGCTCGGTGCCGGCGAACGCCTCGTGCTCCCGGCGCAGTTGCAGTGCGTGCCGGTACAGCGACAGCGTCGAGCCGGGGTCCTCCAGCTGTGCTGCCACGGCCCGGTCGGCCCAGTCACCGGGCATCGGCAGCCAGCTGCCAGGGGTGTCGGTGAACCCGTAGGGCGGGGTACTGCCCTCCCACGGCAGTGGCACCCGGGAACCGTCGCGCCCGCGCTGGGTGTGCCCGGAGCGTTCCCACACCGGGTCCTGCAGTACCCAGTCGGGCAGCTCGACGTTCGGCAGACCCAGCTCGTCTCCGTTGTACAGAAACACAGGTCCAGGCAGGGCAAGTTGCACCAGCGCCATCGCTCGCGCGCGCCGCAGGCCCACCTCGCCGCCGCCGTAGCGGGTCACCGGGCGAACCACGTCGTGGTTGGCGAGCGTCCAGGTGGCCGGCGCCGGGCCGTCCTGCACTGCCATCAGCGAGTGCTCGATGGCCGCGCGCACGCTGCCGGCGTCGAAATCGGCTTCCAGCAGCCGGAAGTTGAATCCCAGGTGTAGCTCGTCGGGGCGGATGTAACGGGCGAACGCGGCGTCGTCGGTCACCCAGATCTCGCCGACCGCTACCCGCGCCGGGTACTCGTCGAGCACCTTGCGGATCATCCGGTGGATGTCGTGCACACCGTCGGCGTCAAAGCGGGGATCAGTGACATCGGTATCGAGCAAGCCCGGGCAGGTTTCGATGGGCTGGGGCATGTCCGGCAACCCAGCGGGTTTGGCCATCCCGTGCGCCACGTCGATGCGGAATCCGTCCGCTCCCCGGTCCAGCCAGAACCGCAGGGTCCGCTCGAGATCGGCGCTCACCTCCGGGTTCTCCCAGTTCAGGTCGGGTTGTTCGGGAGCGAACAGGTGCAGATACCACTGGCCGCCACCGTTATCGTGGCGAGGCAGCCGGGTCCACGCCGGGCCGCCGAAGGTGCTGGTCCAGTTGTTCGGTGGTCCCGATCCATTGAAACCGGAGCCGTCCTGGAACACGTAACGGGCACGCTCGGGGCTGCCCGGCGCTGCCGCCACGGCGGTCTGAAACCACTCGTGCTGGTCGGATGTGTGGTTGGGCACCAGGTCGATGATCACCCGCATCCCGTGCTGGTGGACGTCGGCGACCAACCGATCGAAGGCGTCCAGGTCACCGAACAGCGGATCGACGTCACGCGGATCGCTGACGTCATAGCCGTGGTCGACCATCGGGGAGCGGAAGAACGGGGTGAGCCACAGCGCGTCCACACCGAGCAGCTCGAGGTAGCCCAGCCGGCTGCGCACGCCGTCGAGGTCACCCACTCCGTCACCGTTCGCGTCGGCGAAAGAGCGGACGTAGACCTGGTAGAACACGGCATCGTGCCACCAGGTCTGGTCGTCGTTGGCTACGTCGCGGTCACCGGCTCGTCCCATCGGGCGCCTCAAGTCAGCGAGTTCTGCATACTGTTCGCCGCCATCTGCAGGTAGTCCCAGAGCACGGCCCGGTAGGCCTCGTCGAGGTCGGCCTCGTCCACCGCGATGCGCATGCAGCGTAGCCAGGCGTCCCGTTCGGTCGGCCCGATCCGGAACGGGACGTGGCGCATCCGCAGCCGCGGGTGTCCACGCTGCGCGGAGTAGGTGTGCGGCCCACCCCAGTACTGCATGAGGAACATCCGCAGCCGCTCCTCGGCGGGACCGAGGTCCTCCTCCGGGTAGATCGGGCGCAGCACCTCGTCCTTCGCCACCAGCTCGTAGAAGCGGCCGACGATCCGGCGAAACGTCTGCTCGCCGCCGACGGCCTCGTAGAAGTTCTCCGGCACAGCCACCCCCCCATCCTGCCCTGCCGGATCAAGTGGCAACACGCTGCAGTCTGGAAGCAGACTGCGGTAATCAGGGCCGGATTAGTGCACTCTGCATCCAGACTGCGGCGGGGGTTCAGGTCGGGGGGGCGGGAAGGCCGGCTGGGGAGGGTGGCGGGATTCCGGCTTCGGCGAAGGCCGCCTTGATGCCGGCCAGCAGCGCCCGCTGCACCGCCCACTGGCGCCCGGCCCGCACCTTGGTCGTGATCCGCAAGGTCACGCCATCGGAGCTGATCGACTCGACCCCGAGCATTTCCGGCGGTTCGAGCACATCGGGGGCCAGCGCGCTGCCCTCGGCGGTGAGTTCGGCGGCGGTCCGGCCAGCGAGTTCGGTGGTCGCCGGGATGTCCGCGCTATGCCCGACGGGAAGGTCGACGACGGCCACCGAGTAGCCCTGGCTGGAGTTGCCTACCCGCAGCACCTCGCCGTTGCGGACGTACCACACGGTGCCCTTGGTGTCCCGCAACGTCGTCACCCGCAGGCCCACCGCCTCCACCGTGCCAGTGGCTTCGCCCAGGTCGACGACGTCGCCGACGCCGTACTGGTCCTCGACCATCATGAACATCCCGGACAGGAAGTCCTTGACCAGGTTCTGCGCACCGAAACCGAGCGCGATGCCGAGGATCCCGGCCGAGGCGATGATCGGACCGAGATTGATCCCGAGCTCGCCCAGCACCAGGGTGATCGCGACCCCGTAGACCACCAACGTCGTGCCCGACCGCAGCACCGAGCCGATCGTGCGGGCCCGCTGGGATCGCCGTCTCGACAGTAACCCCGTGCCGCGCCAGGACTCAGGGGCCCGCTCCCGCAGTGGGCGGAGCAACCCGGGCGGCGGTCCCTCTGAGGTCACCCGGGTCAGCCGGTTGATCGCACGGTGCGCCATCAGCCGGATCAGCACCGCGAGCACGACGATGAGCAGGATCCGCAGCCCCGTCCCCACTACGGCGTCGGCGTAGCGGGCCAGCATGTCGTTGTGGGTGAGTTGGAAGATGCGCGAACACCACGAGCCCGCCTCCTGGGCGCAGTCGGGCTGGAAGATCGCGGGCTGGGAAAGCGACTGAGCGATCATCTGGTGTATACCGCCTCCAGATCGAGCGGATGCCTGCGGTCAGGCGCGACGTCAGGTCCGGTCACGCGTCGGACTGTATCCGCGGCCCCTTCCCACCACTGATCGTGGCCGGTTCGGCTGGTGGTCACCGACACGTGTCAACATCAGACACGTGCGCTAACGCCGCCTTCGTGGTGGACTATGTGCGCGCAGTGCCGGAGGTGGTCGCGTGCACGACCGACAACCCAGCCCGGAGGGTCACCCAGCGGGGGCGGCCCGGCGGACCGCCTCGCGCTCAGGAACCTCAACCGGGCTCCTCGATACCCCCGTTGTCGATACCACTGTTGTCGTCGCGGACAAGGCCACTGCCACCGGCGCACCAGCCTGGGGACGCCGCCGGGTGTTGCTGCTCAACGCCACCTTCGAACCGCTGACCGCGCTGCCGTTGCGCCGGGCCGTCGTGTTGGTGGTGTGCTCCAAGGCTGACGTGGTGCACGGTGACGCCGCGGGTTTGGTACTGCGCTCGGCGACGACCAGCATCGTGGTCCCCTCGGTGATCAAGCTGCGCACCTTCGTGCGGGTGCCCTATCGGGCACGGGTCCCGATGACCAGGGCGGCGCTGATGCACCGCGACCGCTACCGCTGCAGCTATTGCGGAGCCCGCGCGGAGACCATCGATCACGTGGTGCCGCGCAGCCGCGGTGGCGAGCATTGCTGGGAGAACTGCGTGGCCTGCTGCACCCGCTGCAACCACCGCAAGGCCGACCGGCTGCTGTCCGAGCTGGGTTGGAAGCTGCGGGTGGTGCCGCGCCCCCCGCGCGGGCAGCACTGGCGGCTGCTGGCCACGGTGCCCGACGCGGACCCGCTGTGGTTGCCCTACCTCGCCGAGGTCGCCTGACGTTAGTGGCTCTCCAAGGGCCACCAACCTCCGCCTCAGCTGCTCACAACCGCTACCAACGTGCTGCCGCCACACCAGGCTGCTGCGGAGCCGCCCGTGGTCGGTCCGCGCCCGGCGGCAGGCGATGTGGCGTTGCTCTCAGTGGCGGACCCGCTAGCCCACGGGGCGGCGCCGCCGCTGCTGAACCCCATGTCGGTGGTATGCCCGGCTGAACCGGTGATCGCGCTACCACTGCCGCGGGGGCCGATGCTATCCCTACTCGCCCTGACCGGGCAGTTGCAGCGCGCGCCCGACCGTGGGCGCAGCGGCAACCGCCTACCTGGTGAGGCGCAGCTAGGCTCCGGTCAGCTACCGTGATCCCGTGACGTCCGAGATCATCCTCATCCTGGCGGGCGTCCCGCTGGCCATCATGGTCCTGTTGGGGCTGCTGACGCTGCGGCCGCACTTCGCCCGGCGTCGCCGCTACCGTCCCGGGCAGGAATGGAATTACCCGCCGGTATTGTGGACGGCGAATCCGGAGGCGCTGCGCGAGGCCAGCTCCCAGGGAGCAGGTGCAGCACGGGGAGGCGCACGTGGCCACTGGTAACGAGCAGCACGGGAAGGCCAAACGGCGCGGCCAAACCCAACACAATCCGACTAAAGTCGATCAGGCCCACGTCATTCAGACCCAGCGTGACGATGGCCAGCAGGAACTCGCGCTCGGCGAGGCCGTGGTCGGCACCGGACGGACCTCCGCCGCCAGGCGGATCACACCGGTGCTGCCGACTCTGCCCTTCAGCTCGTCGCAGCTCGCGACACTCGACGATGCGCTTGTCCGGGCCAGCCGCACTGTGGGCCTGTACTTCAGTGTGTACCTCGGCGACCTGGGTGCCGACACCCGGGCGCGGGCCGAGGAGCTGCACGACTCGATGGGCGCCCGTGCCGACGATGCCGTCCTGGTCGCCGTCTCACCCGGCCAGCAGGTGGTCGAGGTGGTCACCGGCTGCAGCGCCCACAACCGGCTCCCCGATCGTGGGTGCAAGCTTGCGGTGGAAAGCATGGTCTCCGCGTTCCAGGAGGGCGACCTTGCCGGAGGCCTGACCTCCGGGCTACGGATACTCGCGGACCAAACAGACTCCTAATGCTGTCTGGCATCGAGGGTTGCCCCGGCCGCATACTCGATCGTGTGGCGGAGATTCGAACAACATCCCACGTGGGGTTCAGCTCGCGTCGTCTCCACCTCTCGGCGACAGTCACGGTCTCTGTGGTGGTCGCCGAAGCCCAGCGGCCTGCGGAGGGGTTTTACCCCGGTTACTGACCGCTCACCCCCCAGCGTCGAAGGCGCGCGCAGTCAGGGCCCGGACCACGCCGGCCCGACCCTCGGAGACCAGCCGGCGTAGCGACGACGGGTGCTCACCGGCGTTCAGCCAGGCGCCCGCGACGTCCACGCACCGCTGCTCGACCGCCCACGACGGGAACAGCCCGAGCACGCAGGACTGGGCGCGCTCGGAGGTCCGCCGGTCCCACACCTCGGCGATCTCGTTGAAGTACCGCTCCAGGTACGGGGTGAGTAGCTGCTTCTGCGCGTAGTGGCTGAAACCGCTGATGATCGCTTCACTGATGGCGTTGGGGAGCTCGTCGTCGCACATCGCCCGCTGCCAGGCGCGTTCCTTGGCAGCGGGGGTGGGCAGCAGCGCCAGCGCCCGCTCGGCTTGCCGGCGCCCGGTCGCGGTGGCATCGCGGTCTTGCTCGGTGGCGATCTCGCTCTCGCCGACCACACCGTGCGCGGTGAGGGCCTGCAGCAACCGCCAGCGCAGGTCGGTGTCCACCGTGAGCGCCTCGGGCACACCCTCACCGGCCAGCCAGCCAGCCAGCGCATCCAGTTCCGGTTTGCCCAGCAGCGACGTGGTCAGCGTGTTGACCAGTGCGAGCTGGTGGTCGGAGCCGGGGTCGGCTGTGCTGACCAGGTCCATCAGCGTGCGGGTGAACTGAGGCCAGCCGTCCTCGATGGCCCAGGTGGGCTCGGCGTAGGCGGACAGCGCGGTCTGCACCTGCAGCAACAATCGCTGCACGACGCCCACCTCGGTCTCGGAAGGCAAGCCCCCCAGCACCAGCGCGACGAAGTCCCGGGCTTTGAACTCAGCCTCGCGAGTCATCTCCCACGCCGCCGACCAGCACAACGAGCGTGGTAGCGACTCCGTGATATCGCCGATCCGGTCGATCAGGGTCGCCAGGGACTTCTCGTCGAGCCGCAGCAAGCAGTAGGTGAGGTCGTCGTCGTTGACCAGTACCAGCTGACCCGCAGGTACCCCGATCAGTTCGGGGACCTCGGTGCGCTCCCCGCTGACGTCGAGCTCCAGCCGGTGGGTACGCACCAGCGCACGCGTACCGGGGTCTGAGTCGTAGACACCGACCGCGAGGCGGTGGGTGCGTCGTTCCCCGGCCCCCGGTCGGGCCCCACCCTGCAGCACCGCGAATGATGCGAACGCTCCGTCACCGTCCACGGTGAACTCCGGTCGCAAGGTGTTCAGGCCCGTGGTCTCCAGCCACTGCGCGCTCCAGCCGGACAGGTCGCGACCGGACGCCTGCTCCAGCGCGGCCAGCAGGTCGGCGAGCGTGGCGTTGCCCCAGGCGTGCCGGGTGAAGTAGACCCGCAGGCCGGCGAGGAACTCTTCCAGCCCGACGTAGGCGACCAGCTGGCGCAACACGCTGGCGCCCTTGGCGTAGGTGATGCCGTCGAAGTTGACCTCGACGGCCTGCACGTCGGGGATGTCGCAGGCGACCGGGTGGGTGGACGGCAGTTGGTCCTGCCGGTAGGCCCAGGCCTTCTCCACGGTGGCGAACGTGGTCCACGCGCCGGTGTACTCGGTGGCCTGAGCCTGGGACAGCACCGAGGCCCAGGTGGCGAAGGACTCGTTGAGCCACAGGTCGTCCCACCAGCGCATGGTCACCAGATCGCCGAACCACATGTGCGCCATCTCGTGCAGCACCGTCTCGCAGCGCCGCTCGTAGACGTAGCGGGTGACCCGGCTGCGGAAGACATAGTCCTCCAAGAAGGTCACGCAGCCGGCGTTCTCCATCGCTCCGGCGTTGAACTCGGGTACGAAGCACTGGTCGTACTTCGCGAACGGGTAGCGCACCCCGAAGGCGCCGTGGTAGAAGCCGAAGCCCTGCTTGGTCTCGGTGAACAGGCGGTCGGCGTCCATGTGGTCGGCCAGCGAGGCCCGGCAGTAGATGCCCAGCGGGATGGTCCCCTCATCGTCGTTGTACTCGTCGGTCCAGCGCGTGTAGGGACCGGCGATCAGCGCCGCGATGTAGGGGCTGATTCGCGCGCTGTCGGCGAATACATGACGAACTGCCCTGGCGGCGTCCTCGGTGTACTGGCAAGGCGCGTTGGAGATCACGACCCAGTCGGCGGGTGCCACCACCCGGACCCGGTGCACCGCCTTGAGGTCGGGCTGATCGAAGCAGGCGTACATGCGCTTGGCGTCCGCGGTCTCGAACTGGCTGTAGAGGTAGACGCCGCCGTCGACGGGGTCGGTGAAGCGATGCAGCCCCTCGCCGGTGTTCATGTAGCGGCCGTCCGCCTCGATGATCAGCTCATTGTCAGCGGCCAGGTCCGGCAGCGGGATCCCTTTCGCCTCGTCGTAGCTGGCGGTGTCGAGTGTGGCGCCGTTGAGGGTCGCCGAGCTGATCCGGGCAGCCACCAGGTCGATCCAGCTGGACGCGCCTGGGGTGCGGCACGAGAAGCGGACCGTGGTCGTGCTGCGGAACGTCCCTTCGCCCGGTTTGCCGGCGCCGTCGGTGAGATCGAGCTCGACGGTGTATGAGTCGACGTCGAGCAGTTCGGCGCGCTCGACAGCCTGCTCCTGGGTGAGGTTGGGGACGGCCACAGTTCACCTCTGATGTCGGATCGGAAGTCCTTCGCATCCAATCATGTACGCCGGTCAGCCCGCAGGTGAGTAAGGCCCGGGGAAGAGGTGATCACGCGGACGGGTTGTAGGGCGCAACGGACTATGAACGGAGAGCGAGATGACGGTCACCGCAGGCCACAACGTCGAAGCCCGGACCGTGCCGGGCCCGGCGCAGGTCGATGTCTTCTTCGACCCGCGGTGCCCGTGGGCGTGGATCACCTCCCGGTGGATCCTCGAGGTCGCCACGGTGCGAGATATCGACGTGCACTTCAGGGTGATGAGCTTGTCGGTGCTCAACGAGGGTCGCGAGCTCAGCGAGGGATACCGGAAGTCAATGGACCACAGCTGGGGGCCCGTCCGGGTGTGCATCGCCGCTGCCCGCGACCACGGGGAGAAGGTGCTCGATCCGCTCTACACGGCGATGGGCAGGCGAATCCACAACGAGGGCAACAAGGACTTCGACGAGGTGATCGCGGCCGCGTTGGCCGAGGTGGGCTTGCCCGCGGAGCTGGCTGCGGCGGCCCACAGCACTGAGTACGACGAGGAGCTGCGGGCCAGCCACGAGGCCGGCATCGGTCCGGTCGGGTTGGACGTCGGGACCCCGACTATCCACATGGACGGCGTGGCCTTCTTCGGACCGGTGCTATCCCGGATTCCGCACGGCGAGGAGGCCGGGAAGATCTTCGACGGGGCCAGGCTGTTGGCTGGCTACCCACACTTCTTCGAGCTCAAGCGAACCCGGCACGAGAAACCCGACTTCTCATGACGTGGCAGGTGGTTCTGCGGTGGTCGGCCTGTTTGTAGCTCTGCCTGGCACCAGCCAGAGCTACAAACAGGCCGCGTTCCCAACCACTACTTCACAAGGCCACGACCGAAGCCGCCGCCTGGCACTTTCGGCGCGGGGATCCGGCCGTGTTCAGTCGACTTAAGGGCTGCCGGGAGCGCCGGAGGTGCCGCGACCGGCGGTGTTGCGCTGCTTGCCTCCGAAGGTGAAGTTGAAAAGGTTGCTGCCGCCCGGACCGGCGGCACAAGTCTGGGTGCCGCCAAAGTTGAAGTTGGGGGGAGGGCACGGGGCGGTGCGGGCACTGACCTGGAACAGTGACAGGACGGCCGAGCTCAGGGGGTCAGACATCTGTTCCTCCTACACGTTTACTACCGCGAGAGCGGAGCTATTCTCCGTGGTCGTGATTTGAGTGCGTGATCTAGCCGCACATGAGCCCACGCTGATCAACACCGTTCCTGAGCAAACCTTCCGGGTCTCATTCGACAGTTCAGGCTCAGCCGCAATCGTAACGGGTCGCAAACATCATCACCACTGAACCACTCAAATGGAGCAGCATGCGGGTGAATCGGGTGACGAACCGTGCACTTTCGGTCAGTCGTCCGCTCCTTAATCACTCTTTGAATGCTACTTATAGCTGACAGTATCTAGCCGCTCGGCAAGATGAAGAAGAAGGCGCATTCGGATTCCAACTCGTCCGGATTAGGGGAGTCCCGATGTACCCCGATGACATGTGCCTGACTACGCGTAGGAAAGGTGCGGATCTGCGACGTCGCAGGGCTGCGTTAACTTCAAGCAGCGCACACGCTAAAAATGTCCGGATTCCGGAGGCGTGGCGAGCACTCGGTGAAGGCACGCTGGCCACCTGCTACGTCTGGCTTGTGGGAACGACGAGGTGGCGCCGCCTGCGGGCGGTCCCCGGTGCAGGCCGGGCGCGACCGAGCAACCTGACGAGCCGACTCGCGAGCACAGGCACAGCTCACCGTTAGGGCGGTCCTGCCGCCCATTGCTGGGACGCGGTGCACAGCGCACACGCGGGGGACGCGGACGACCTGCAGGAGGTCATTCAGGACGCGGACGACAAACTCCGACAAATGGTGATTCGGGCCGGTTGCCGTCGTTGGATGCGCCAGCCAACCATACCTCGAAGCGGTCCACCCGATCATTCAAGGGGGACACTGGGTGGGTGCGGTGGGCCGCTGTTCTCGTGCTCGGGGTAATGCTGTTGCTCGGGCTCGCGTGGATTCTGTAGCGCCGATTGATCTACCTCCGAAACCGAGGTACGCCACCTTCGGCAGCGACGGTGCTGCCGGGCGCGCGGGATGTTGTGTTGCGCACCGACGACGGTCTTGAACTGGGTGCCTGGTATGCGCCTGCCCGCGGACCGGACCGGACCGGACCGTGGCGTCGCGGTGCTCGTGGCCCCTGGCAACGCCGGCAACCGGGCTTGGTGTCGGTGGCGCGGGTGCACTACCCGTTGCCGCCCGGCCAGATGCTCCGCGACCGCTACCCAGTCACTGAGCAGATCCGCTCGACGCCCGTGCCGACGATCGTGGTGTAGCGCTCGGCGACTCAGTGGGTGCTCCCAGAGCAAAGCTTGGCAGCCGCTACGGCATCCCCTCGACTGCTTCGAGTGATGCGGGTGGACGGTGCCGACCACAACGACCTGGTGTTGCTCGAAGGGGATGCGCTGATCAGCGCGGTCGTCGAGCTCGCCGCAAAGCTCGAGCGCTGACCGCCCGCGCGGGTTGGCTGCTGTTATGAGCAGCGATCTGGGGGGTTGGTGGTCCTTGAAGAGCTACCAACCGGGCCAGTGCGGCCAGGGTGGCTGCCCGGCCGAAAGGCGACGCCGGCAGCGCGGCCACGGTGTCGAGCTCGCCGGCCTGCACTGCCCGGCATAGGGCGGTCAGGGTGGCCAGCTCGTCGCGCTGTGCGGCGACGAATGCGGCGTCGACCGGGTCACCGTGGCCGGGCACGACGATCTCCGGATCGAGCCTGAGCAGCGCGCTCACGGTGGCCGGCCACTCCAGCGGGTAGGCGTCGGTGAAGTCGGGGTCGGCTCCCTGCTCGACGAGATCGCCGGCGAAGAGCACGTGGGTATCGGGCGACCACACCGCGATGTCGTGGTCGGTGTGCCCGAGCCCGGTATGGATCAGCAGCACCTGTCGACCACCGAGGTCGACCTCGACCTGCGTGGTGACCAGGTGATCGGGCAGCACGGGATGCACCAGTGCGAGGTGTGCGCGGCCAAAGGCAAGTGCCTCGGCGTGCTGCGCCGCGCCACCTCTGGCCAGGTCATCCCGGCACCGGGGATGTGCCCACACCGTGGTCGGCAGGAAGGCCGCGGTGCCCAGGCAATGGTCGAAATGCGCGTGGGTGAGCACCACGCTGCACGGCAGGCGGGTGATGCCGCGGACCGCGGCGTGCAGTTCAGCACCCTGACCGGGATCGCTGCGGGTGTCCACGACCAGGCAGCTGCGGTCCCCGATCACCAGGCCCACCGACAGATCCAGCTCGGCGTACCGGCGCACCAGCACGCCGTCGGCCAGCTCGATCCATCGCCCGGTCATGCGGTCAGCACTCCGTCCTGCAGCCGCGGTGCCATCTCGTCGCCAGGATGCCTCGTTGCGTGGCTGCCTATCCAGGCTGGCGCAGGCGGACCGTGTCTGGGACGAGCGCTCGCGTGTCACCTGATTGATGTATTTGATCCCTCTATCGGGTGACATATGGTGCCAGGATTAGGCAAGGCAACCCTCAGTTAAGCCGATCGTTCCTCTAATGAAGGTAAGGCAACCCTCTAACGAGTGAAGGATGAGTTCATGAGGCGGACGATCGGACTCTTGACAGCAGGCCTGCTGTCACTCGCCGCTGCTGCCGCAGCGGCGCCCGCGGCGGGCGCGGACGGGCTTACGGACTTCCTCCCGGGGGCACTGGACCGTGGCTTCGGGACTAACGGGATCGGGTCGGTTCCGGCTGTCGCGGACGACTTCGATCGCTACTTCGACGTGGCCGTGGATTTCGGCGGCAAGGCCTACGCTGTCGGCACCGCGAGGAAGGGCGCCGAGGGGTTCTTTGCGCTCACGCGCATCCTCCCGAACGGGACGGCCGACCCGAGCTTCGGCACGGGCGGGACGGCGCTGCACGACATCGTCGAGGGCAGCACCGAGAACGCCCGCGGCGTGGGTCTCCAGTTCAACGGAAAGATCATCGTTTCGGGTCAGGCACGCAGCCTGGAACCGGGCGCCAATCCTTCCGACGTCGACATCTACGTGGCGCGCTTCAACACCGACGGCACCCTTGACACCAGCTTCGCCAACGCCGGCACCCTGCGGATCAACCTCAGCGCCGGCGCCCAGGTGACGCCCTCCAGTTTCCGCGCCGACCAGACCTACGGTCTTGCTGTCGCGCCCGACGGCAAGATCATCCTGGTCTCGACGCGTGGCCCGGACCTCGCCGACCGGCCCGGCCGGGACGACAGCGACTTCGCGATCATCCGCCTGACCCGCAACGGTGCGCTGGACCCGACCTGGGACGGCGACGGGATCGCGATCGTCGACACCGTCGGGCCGGCGAACTCGACCGATGACGCCAACGGCACCACTCGGAGCCTCAACGAGAACCCGCGCCAGGCGATCATCGAGCCGAACGGCCGGGTCGTGGTCGGCGCCTACTCGTCGGGCGAGGGCCGGGCGCAGGGGCGCGTGCTCCGCTTCCTGCCCAACGGTGCGCTCGACCAGAGCTTCGGTGCCGGCGGGATCGCCACTGTGCCGGGCAACTTCTTCCACGCCGACGGCGGCCCGAGCTCAACGATCGAGTTCTACGACATCGCGCGTCAGGGCTCCAGCTACGTGGTCTGCGGCTACGGCCGAGGGGTCGAGGGCGTCCCGGTCGACGCGATCTCCGCGCGGTTCGGACCCACGGGTCAAGCCGACCCGACCTACGGCACCGACGGGGCCGTAACCATCGATCTGGCCGGCGAGGAGGATCGCTGCCGCGACCTCGAGGTCCTCGGGGACGGCCGGGTGCTCCTGTCCGGCAGCGGCACGCCGGAGAATCAGACGTCACCGAGGAACATCGACGCGATGCTCGTGGCGCTCGACCGGAACGGGCAGCCCATCAACGGTTTCGGGCCCGGTGGCGTGCTGACGATCGACTTCGGTGGTAACTCGGACTCGCTGTACGGCATCGCGCGCACCATCGACACGACGCGCGCTATCGCCGTCGGCTTCACGGGCAACTCGGGCTCGCCCACGGCCGGTGTCGCAGACGACGGCCGCGCGGTGCGCTACAACAGCCTCCGCCGGGGCGCAGAAAACTAGCGAAACAGGTTCATCGGCCGGTGCGTTTCTCCACGCGCCGGCCGACGAGCACAGCTGAGGCTGTCATGCGGTCAGCACCCCGCCCTGCAGCCGCGGGGACATCTCGCTGGCGTCGTGCGCTGCGGCCAGCGTGATGTCGGCGGCGAACCCATCGTCGGCCAGTTCCCGCCCGGAGGCACTGGCCGCGAGGACGCCGGGCAGCCCGCGGGAACTGGCCGCGCCGAACCCAGCTGCGGCCAGTTCCGCCTCCGGCGAGAACGCCCCGGGAAGTACCCCGGCGATCGCGCCCGCACCGATAGCATCCTCCAGCGCCAGCCGCATCGGTTCGCCCGGTAGCCGCCACCGCTCGCCGGCTGGTACCAGCCCGATCGGGCCGCCCCGGGCCAGCCGCTGTGCGGTCCGGGCGGTCGCGGCGGCGTTGCGCAGGCACCCGGCGAGCACGTGGGCGCCGGTCCGCTGCGCGAGCGCACACAGCGTCGCACCATTGGGGGAGGGCAGCGCCAGCCGCGTTCCGGCAGGTATCTCGCGCAACGAGGCCGGCGACAGGGTCAACCCTTGGCTGCCACGAGGGCCGGCCAGCACCGCCCCGGCACGCCGGGCGACGTCAGCCGCGCGCTCGTCGCCCCAGGGCAGCGGAAGCACCGCAGCCCCGCACCCGATGGCCACGTCCACCGCCGTGCAGAACGAGAGCACGTCTACGATCACCACCACGGCACAATGCGCCCCGAGCAGGGCCACCCCCTCCCGGCCCCACTCGAGCCGGACGTCGTAGCCGTCCTGCACGTGCGCGCGCCGCAACCTGCGCCCTCCTCACCCGGTGATTCGCAATATGGCAATGTTGCACACCGTGCGCGTCTACCTCGGTTCTGATCACGCTGGTTTCGAGCTCAAGGTCTTCCTGGTGAAGCACCTCACCAGTCTCGGGCACGACGTGGTGGACGTCGGCCCCGACGTCTTCGACCCCGACGACGACTATCCGCCCTTCTGCATCGAGACCGCCCGCCGGGTGGTCGCCGACTCGGGCAGCCACGGCGTGGTGATCGGCGGGTCGGGCAACGGTGAACAGATCTCCGCCAACAAGGTCCCGGGCTGCCGGGCCGCCCTGACCTGGAGCTCCGAGACGGCCAAGCTCGCCCGGGAGCACAACGACGCCCAGGTGGCGGGGATCGGCGCCCGGATGCACAGTCCCGCCGAGGCGGCCGAGATCGTCGAGGCGTTCCTGAACACACCGTTCTCTGGTGGTGTGCGACACGCCCGCCGGATCAGCCAGATCTCGGCGTTCGAGTCCACCGGGGAGCCACCCTCGATGTCCGCACGCTGAGCCTGGCGATGCCGGAGGGTCATACTACGCACCGGTTGGCTCGGCGCCACCATCGGTGTTACGGCGGGTCGCCGGTGGCGGTGTCCAGCCCACAGGGACGCTTCACGACGGCCGCCGCGGTGCTGGACGGACGGGTGCTGCGGCGCGCCGAGGCGCTGGGCAAGCATCTGTTTCACGTCTACGCCCCCGATCTCGTGGTGCACGTGCACCTGGGTCTCTACGGCGCGTTCACCGAGGCGGCGTTGCCCGTGCAGCCGCCCCGGGGCCAGGTGCGGATGCGTCTGGTCGGTGCCACGCACTGGACCGATCTGCGCGGGCCGACGGTGTGCGAGTTGCTCACCGAGGTCGAGGTGGATGCGGTGCGCGCCCGGCTGGGACCCGACCCGCTACGTCGCGACGCGGACCCGGATCGGGCGTGGGCGCGGATCTTCCGGTCCCGCGCTCCGCTGGCCACGTTGCTGATGGACCAGTCAGTGCTGGCCGGTGTCGGCAATGTCTACCGAGCTGAGCTGCTGTTCCGCCACCAGTTGGATCCGCTGCTGCCCGGTTGCGAGCTGCGTGAGGAGCAGTGGGCCGCCTTGTGGTCAGATCTCGTCGAGCTGATGCACGACGGGGTACGTCGCGGCCGGATCGATACTGTCCGACCGGAGCACGATCCGGTGCGCATGGGACGTGCTCCTCGGCAAGACCGGCATGGCGGCGAGGTCTACGTCTATCGCCGGGCCGGGGCGCCGTGCCTGGTGTGCGGTACTGACGTCGTTACCGCGCGGCATGCGGCGCGCAACCTCTACTGGTGCCCTCGCTGCCAGCGCCGGCCTGTGCTCTAGAAGCCGCCGCCGAAGTCGCCGCCGCCGAATCCTCCGCCACCCAAGTCGCCACCGAAGTCCCCGCCGGCCCAGTCGGTGCCGCCACCGTCGCCACCCATGTCGCCACCGCCGTCGTCGCCGTCACCATCACCGCCGCCGCCGTCAGCACCGGACATCGCGTCTTCCTGCCCGGCCCCATAGCCCTGCTCCCACGCGCCCGCTGAGGCGATCCCGCCCATTCCCGAGAACAACGAGCTGAACAGGAGCACTGAGCCCAACCCCCACGCACCACCTACCAGGGCCGGTTTCCACCAAGGCTCGCTATACCAGCCCTGCGGCACAGGCCGCCCAGCGACCCGGCCGCCCGGGTAGTAGTGCGGCGTGCGGTCACCGGGCCGCGGGGAGGCTGCGTACTCGTGACCCTCGACCGTGACGTCACGGTCCTCGGTGACCGAACCGGCGCCGACCTGACCCTCCACCGCCGGCAAGTCGGGACCCGGGTCCATCCCCATGGCGGTACGGGCGGCTCGCACGTAGTAGAGCCCTTCCAGGGCTGTTTGGGTAACCAGGCGGCTCTGTGCCGCAGTTCGCGCGGAGTCCATCTGGGAGCCGGCGGCCGTGTAGCGCTCCGCGGCGTCGGCCAGTGCCTGCTTGGAGGGCTCATCGGTGCCGACCAAGCTGAGGACCTGCCCGCCGAGGCGCTCCACCCAGCGGCGCGCCTCGGCCTTCGAGTCCTCGAGAGCACGCTGCTGGGAAGCCTGCCGGTATTGGAGGTAGTACGCCGCGCCACCACCGATGAGCAGCACGAGTATTACCACTGCGATCAGCGTACCCACGACGACCTCCTCCACCAACCAGATCGGACAGCGCCGACATTACTCCCGCTGAGGGTGCGGTCCGGTGGCGTCGCCCGGGCGTCCGGCGTCGCCCGAGACAGGTTCCGCCCGATCTGCCGCTCCGGTGAGCGTGCACGTCGGTGACCGTTGACCGTCTCCAAGATGCCACTTGCCGTCCGGTGTGCCACGGGTGGCTGATCACAGTTGACAGCAAGCCGGGACCGCCATAATCCTCGCCCCGGACAACGGGAGGTCGGGGAGATGTCAGGCACACCTATCTTCGAGCAGCTGCGTCAGGACTACGTCGAGGCCGGTAAGACCTGGCCCGAGGACGTGACGCAGCCGCCGGTCGGCAGGGGACTCGACGATCCTGCGCGCTCTACCGCCGGAGATGTACCCGTGTACGAGCCGGATGACCACTTGCCGCTCGCGCTCGCCGAATTGGCGTGCCCTGCAGAGTAGGTGGCTATCAGGTCTCGTCAGCCCAAGTCGGGGGCCGTGCAGTCGCTCGAACCGCACGGCCCCCGCCCCCCTGGGACCGGCGCCTCTCGTGGTCGCTCCCGGAGGCGCCATTACATTTCCTGCAGTTCCGCCAGTAAGGTGCTTGGCGATCCAGTACCTACGGTCGCCCCGGACAAGTAGGTACCGCAAGCCCTTGTCAAGATTTCCTGATTGTTGGATCTCACGTTGACCGCCCGCCACGACTGATGTAGGGCGTCGACCCCCTCTCCCTGCTAGACGATGCCTTCCGAACGGCACGCCACGCCGGCCACGCCGACATCGTCCGCGAGTCGCGGGACGGCGCCACGGCTTTCGAACTCGTCGCCGCCTCGGGGACGCCGTTTTTCCCCTGAGAGTCAGAGGCTGACCGCCCAGATCACCGCCAGCAGGGCGCTGGCGACCAGAACCACACCCACCGCGAGCAGCGCCCAGGTAACGGCCCCACCCCGAGGGTCGTCTCTGCGGTCCAGCCGCGGCAGGTCGAACTCGATGGGCCCTGGCTCGATCATCACTCCTCCTTGTCGGTCCCCTTCAGGCTGGCGGGAAGGCACTCAGATCACAAAAGTTACCTTTGCCACGACTTGCGCGGATTAGTGTTTGCTTAAACTTTCCATACCGGCCATAACGGGCAGGGCATGCGCCGTCTGCGCACGACGGAGGCTCAGGGGCTTGGGGCAGGAGCGGGCATCCCGTCACGTCGGCTGGCGAGTTGAGACCGCCGATTGAGCGCGGGGCGGGCTGGATGCAAAGATCGAGTGCAACCTCACGAGGAAGCGAGGGAGCCATGGACATCCGGCGTGCATCTCACGTCGCCAGGCGGCCGGGCGGTGACCTACGAGGTCGGAGTTACCGAACATCGGCCGCTGGCGGGTACTTCCACCGGAGGGCAGGGTTATGAGTACTCATCCGATTGGGCAGCACCGGCACCCGGTGGCCACGCGCCCCGTCATCCTGGGCGTCGTCGGCGACTCGGCTACGGGCAAGACCACCCTGACTCGAGGGCTCGTACGCACTCTCGGCGAGGGAGCGGTCGCCCACATTGCCACCGACGACTACCACAGGTTCGACCGCCAGCGGCGCGCCGAGCTTCGCATCACGCCACTCAACCCCGACTGCAACTACATCGACATCATGGCCCAGCACCTGGCGCTCGTCCGGGCCGGAGAGCCGATCCTCAAGCCGGTCTATCGGCACGCTGACGGGACGTTCGGGCCGCCAGAGTATGTGCTGCCGCATCGGTTCGCGGTCGTCGACGGCCTGCTCGGCTACCACACGCCCCAGTTGCGCGACTGCTACGACGTGCGGGTTTATCTCGCTCCGCCGGAGAACCTGCGGCGCCGGTGGAAGATCCAGCGGGACTGCTCCCGGCGGGGGTACACCACGGACCAGGTACTGGCCGAGCTCGACCGGCGCGAGCCCGATTCGGAAGCGTTCATCAGGCCGCAGCAGGCCTACGCGGACATCGTCGTCACATTCGAGGCGGGTGACGAGGGCGATGTCGAGCACCTTCCGGCGCAGCTGACGCTGCGAAAAGGCTTGCTTCACCCCGACCTTTCTCCCCTGCTGAATGCGGACGTCGGGATCACCATGGAGGACGCCGGTGAGGCGCAGGTGCTGCGTATCCCGGGTCGCGTCCCGCCAGCGCGGGCGGCTGAGATCGAGCAGGTGATTTGGGAGTGGATGCACTTCGCCAGTCACTTGCGCTCCGAGCGGCTGGGCGAGTTCACCGTCGGCACCGACCTTCACCGCTCCGAGTCGCTGGCACTGGTCCAGCTATTGCTTCTCTATCACCTGGTGATGGCCAAGGCGGCGGTTGCCCTGGGCGGCGTCGGCGCCCGTGCTGACGGGAGCAGCGCCCTGGCCTGGGCCGGGAGGGCAGGCGAGTTCGCGGCGGAGGGCGAAAGTGGCCCGACGGAGTCCGAAAGGGAGGGCGTCGCGACCCCGGTGCCCGCCGGGCCCGACGAGGACAGGGGAGAGATGGCCTCGAAGTAACGTCGAGGATTTCGCCACCCTCACCGAGTACGTCGGTGCGGAGCCGGGTGATCGCAGGAGGCATCGTGCGTTTCGATGAGGGCGCCGAGCTCGACACGTCCCAGGTCGACGACCAGCGTCGCGGCCGAAAGCGTGGTGGCCGGGTGGCGGTGGGTGGCGGGGTCGGCATCATCGGTCTGCTGCTCTACGTCCTGCTCTCCCAACTCGGCGGCGGCCCGGACAGCCCGCTGCCCAGCGGCCTGCCTGGGCTCGGCGCGGAGCAGAGCGCCGACGACACCAGATCAGCGAGAGCTGCCAGCACGGCCGGGATGCGAACACCGCGCTCGACTGCGAGGTCGTCGCCGTCGTTAACTCCCTCGACGCCTACTGGACCGATGCCTTCGCCCGCTCCGGCCAGACCTACGGCAAGCCCCGGATCAACTTCTTCAACGGCGGGGTAAACAGCGGCTGCGGCAGCGCGAGCTCAGAGGTCGGCCCGTTCTACTGCCCTACCGACCGCGAGAGCTACATCGACCTGCGCTTCTTCCAGCAGCTCGAGCAGCGCTTCGGCGCGAAGGGCGGCCCGTTCGCCCGGGCGTACGTGATCGCGCACGAGTACGGCCACCACGTGCAGAACCTGCTCGGCACATCACGTCAGGTCCAGGCGGGTGACTCCGGGCCGACCTCCGGCTCAGTGCGGCTGGAACTGCAGGCCGACTGCTACGCCGGGGTCTGGGCGAAGAACGCGAGCACCACCCCGGGATCGTCCGGCCGGCCGCTGATCACCAATGTGACCGACGCGGACGTCGCGGCGGCGCTGGACACCGCGGCGCGCATCGGCGACGACTTCATCCAGTCCGAGCTCGGCGGCGGTCAGGTCAACGACAGCCAGTTCACCCACGGCACGTCCGAGCAGCGCCAGAAGTGGTACCTCACCGGGTACCAGTCCGGGGACCCGGCAAGCTGCGACACCTTCGATACCCGCGAACTCGGCTGAGCCCGACGGAGCTCAGGGCGACTAATCGGGGCGATCTCATGTGGAATGAAGGGGACAACGCGCACCATGGGAATCCGAGTTGGAGTGGACGCGGCGCCGGGAGCCGGCGACCAGCCCGCCGGCGGTCTATAGCGTGCGCATTCCTGTTGATCGGATCGAGGAACTGCGGCAGCTGGCGGCTGAGCGTGATGTCCAGCCCACCGCGCTGATCCGTGCATGGGTGCTCGCACAGCTCGATGCTGCGCGCAGCCCCGAGGACTACGCGCAGTGCTGGGAACGTGAGGTGCGGGCTACAGCCGACCAACTGCGTAAGTTGCTCGATGAGCGCCCTGGTGCTCCGTGGGCGGACACGTCTTGTGTCGTTGGCCCTTGTCAAGCCGACGGCAAGTGTCGTTGGGCCGTGGTGGAGCGGGCGACGGGAATCGAACCCGCATGGCCAGCTTGGAAGGCTGCGCCCCCAGCGCCGTCAGCGGCCTCGACCGTTGGTCAGGCCGGGTCACAGTGCCCCGCTATTGACCGTAGTTGACCGGTGTTAATGGCACGCTAATGGCACACGCGGGGTTGTTGGCCTGCCGCAGGGCGGGCGAGGCGGGGAGCGGGTATCCCGTCGCGTCGGCGAGCTTGTCTCGTAGCAGGTCGGGGGCCGGTGTCCAGGTAGAGCACCGGATGCGATGAACGACCTAGACACCGGCCCCCGACCTGCTATGCCGCCGGCGCCGGCGCGACGGGATACCCACCGTTGTCGTGTCGTCCTCGGGACGCACAACTCACTCGGCACGCTGACGGTGATGAGCTTGTCCCCGTAGCACGGACACCCACGGTGTGGGGTCAGTGATCGTCCTGTGTGGACGTCTGGTCGTGGTAGCGGGCTTCGTATTCGACCGGTCGGAGCATTTCGATGCTGGAGTGCCGGCGTTCGGTATTATACCAGCATTCTATCCATTCGAAGATGGCGTTGGCAAGTTCCGCGCGCGTTTCCCAGGTTCGGGAGTCGAGGACTTCGAGTTGCAGGGTACCCCAAAACGATTCCATCATTGAGTTGTCGTAGCAATCGCCGATCGTGCCCATGGACGGGAGCAGTCCGGCGTCGCGGAGGCGTTGACCGAACGCCCATGATGTGTATTGTGTGCCGTGGTCGGAGTGCATGATAGTGTCACCGCCTTCGGGGCGGCGGCGCAGGATCGCCATGCCGAGTGCGTCCAGGACGAGCTCGGTACGCATGTGATGGGCGATTGACCAGCCGATGATTCGACGAGAATAGGCGTCCATTACGGCGGCGCAGTACAGTTTCCCTTCGTTGGTGGGGTGCTCGGTGATGTCGGTCAGCCACAATCGGTTCGGGGCCTCGACGGCGAACTGGCGGTGCACCAGGTCGTCCTCGGTCGCGGGACCGGTCGGGCCGCGGCGGGCGCGGCGCCGGTAGAGGCCTTGCAGGCCTGCTTCACGCATGAGCCGGGCGATCCGCTTGTGGTTCACCGCCAAGCCCAGCCCGAGGGTCAGTTCGGCGTGCACGCGAGGCCAGCCGTACGTTTCTCGGGATTGTTCGTGAATCTCGGTGATGTGTTTGAGCAGCAATGTGTTCGCCTCGGTTCGAGCCGATGGTGGCCGGCCGAGCCAGTCGTAGTAGCCCGACCGCGATACTCCCAGTACTCGACAGGCCACCGCGACATCGATATCAACATCAGTGTCATCGGCCATTTCACGGACCAGTCGATACGCTAGTTTGGGAGGACGTTTTCCCGAGCGAAATACGCCGCTGCACGCTTGAGGATCTCGTTTTCCATCTCCAGGCGCCGTTTGTCCCGACGGAGTTGTGTGAGTTCCTTTTTGTCGCCGGTGGTCAGCCGCGAACCGTCCGTTGCGTCGTCGGCCTCGGCCTGAGCCAGCCAGTTCCGCAAACACGACTCGCTAATCGACAGCTGTTTAGCCAGTGCGGAGACCGGTTGCTCGCACAGACGCGCAAGCTCGACCGCACGACGACGAAACTCCAGTGGATGAGGTGCAGGCACGGTGGCATCCTTCCCGGTGGCCGTGGCCACCTCAGGTCAGGTGTCCGTGCCAGGGGGTCAAGCTCAGTGACGACGAACCACACCACCACACCAATCACGGTCACCACCGTCATCGGCAAGTTCAACGACGAACAGCTACACCAACATCGTCAGCCGAAATGACGGTCAACAGGCATGCAGCGACAGGTCTTGTGGGACACTGAGACACACTGTCGCTCGTCGGGCATGCCGGGACTTCGAATATAGGTTGAGGTGAAGTGGCGGGCGGGGCCTCGGGGTATGACGCGTTCATCTCCTATAGTCATGCGCTAGATGGTGTGGTGGCGCGTGCGTTGCAGATCGGGGTGGAGCGGTTCGCGAAACCCTGGTATCGAGCGCGAGCCTTGCGGGTGTTCCGGGACACCACGAGCCTGTCGGCCAACCCGGGCTTGTGGTCATCCATCGAGACGGCGTTGGCTTCGTCAACTTGGCTAGTGTTGATGGCCTCGCCGGAGGCGGCACGGTCACCGTGGGTTGATCGTGAGGTTGTGTGGTGGCTGGAGAATAAGTCGCCGCGACGGTTGCTGGTGGTGCTCACTGACGGTGAGTTCACCTGGGACGGCACGACAGGTGACGGGGCGAGTGCAGCCCTACCGCCCGCGCTGCGTGGCGTCTTTGTCGAGGAGCCTCGCTGGGTGGATCTGCGTTGGTTGCATGACGTGGATCAGGTGGATCAGTCCAATCCGCGGTTACGGGAGTGCGTGGCCGACATCGCCGCCGCAGTGCGCGAGGTTCCCAAGGACGAGCTGGTAGGTGAGCACATACGCCAGCATCATCGCACGCTGTGGTTGGTTCGTAGTGGCGTGACCGCCCTGACCGGGTTTTTGATCGCGGCTATCGTGAGCGCGGTGGTTGCGGTGGGCCAGCGGAATCAGGCTGTTGCGGCTCAACACACCGCGATCGGCCGGGGCATGGTGGCTCAGGCCGACGGTATGCGCGACCGCAACCCTCGGGGTGCCCTCCAATTCGGCATCGCCGCCAATCAGCTTGACCCTAGCGCGCTGACCCAAGCGAGTCTGATGCAGACCCTCATGTCCAGTCGGTATCGCGGCACGCTCACCGGTCACACCGATCCGGTATACGCGGTGGCGTTTGCGCCTGACGGGCGCACCCTGGCCACCGCCGCCGAGGAGACAGTGATCTTGTGGGATGTGAGCGCCAGCACCCAGCGCCGCCAGCTGGGTCAACCGCTCACTGGCGATACCGGCCGCGTACGAGCGGTAGCGTTTTCACTCGACGGGCACACTCTGGCCGTCGGCGGTGACAATAACGTGATCTTGTGGGACGTGAGTGAGCGCACCCGACCCCGCCAGCTGGGTCAACCGCTAGTCATCGGCCAGACCAGCTTGGTGAAGTTTTCCGCTGACGGGCGCACCCTAGCCACCGGCGGCGTCGATCATACGGTGATCTTGTGGGATCTGAGTGACCGCGCTCAACCCCGCCGGCTGGGTCAACCACTCACCGGCCACACCCACTGGGTGCATGCGGTGGCGTTTTCCCCCGACGGGCGCACCCTCGTCACCAGCGATGTCAGCCAGGCGGTGATCTTGTGGGATCTGAGTGACCGCGCTCAACCCCGCCGGCTGGGTCAACCACTCACCGGCCACACCGGCTCGGTGTACGCGGTGGCGTTTTCCCCCGACGGGCGCACCCTGGCCACCGGCAGCGCCGACCAGACGGTGATCTTGTGGGATCTGAGTGACCGCGCTCAACCCCGCCGGCTGGGTCAACCACTCACCGGCTACACCGTCACAGTGTTCGCAATGGCGTTTTCCCCCGACGGCCGCGCCCTAGCCACTAGCAGCCAGGACGGAACCGTGATCTTGTGGGATGCGAGTGACCGCGCCCAGCCCCGCCGGCTGGGTCAACCACTCACCGGCCACACGAACAGTGTGCTTGTGGTGGCGTATTCCCCCGACGGGCACACCCTGGCCACCGGCAGCGCCGACCAGACCGTAATCTTGTGGGATCTGAGTGATCACGCCCAGCCCCGCCGGCTGGGTCAACCACTCACCGGCCATACCGACAGCGTATTCGCGGTGGCGCTTTCCCCCCACGGGCACACCCTGGCTACCCTCAGCCGCAACCAGATGATGATCTTGTGGGATCTGAGTGACCGAGCCCAACCCCGCCAACTCGGTCAACCACTCAGGTCGGTCTTCGCGGCGGCGTTTTCCCCTGATGGCCGGACCCTGGCTACTGGCGTTGACCGGGCTGTGATCTTGTGGGATCTGAGTGACCGAGCCCAACTCCGCCAGCTAGGTCAACCACTTACCGACTACACCGCCTCGGTGGACGTGGTGGCGTTTTCTCCCGACGGACGCACCCTGGCCACCAGCAGCAGCTTCGAAGGTGTGATCTTGTGGGATCTGAGTGACCGCGCCCAGCCCCGCCGGTTAGGTCCACCAACCATCGGCTACACCGGCTCGGGGTTCAAGGTGGCATTTTCCCCGGACTGGCGCACCATGGCCACCGTCAGAATTGTTGACGAGGGTGTGATCTTGTGGGATCTGAGTGACCGCGCCCAGCCCCGCCGGCTGGGTCAACCACTCACCGGCCACACCAACTTGGTGGACGTGGTGGCATTTTCCCCCGACGGACGCACCCTGGCCACCAGCAGCAGCTCCGAGGGTGTGATCTTGTGGGATCTGAGTGACCGCGCCCAGCCCCGCCGGCTGGGTCAACCACTCACCGGCCACACCAACTCGGTGGCCGTGGTGGCATTTTCCCCCGACGGGCACACCCTGGCTACCAGCAGCCTCTTCGAGGGTGTGATCTTGTGGGATCTGAGTGACCGCGCCCAGCCCCGCCGGCTCGGTCAACCACTCACCGGTGGCCCTAGCCTCGCGTTTTCCCCCGACGGGCACACCCTGGCCACCGCCGGCAACGGCTCGACCGTGATCCTGTGGGATCTGACTCCGCTTGAGGAGCTACGCCGGGATCCCGTAAGGGAGGCATGCACTCGCACCGGCGGATCGCTCGACGAAGCAATATGGATGTTGCCCGTCGTTCGTTGTGCACATGTCGGCGTTATTCCCGGTGAGCACGTCGGGTGTGGAGAAGCCCCGCCGGGCGGGGTGCCGGGCGGGGCTTGGTGGTCATGTTGTCGGCGGGGTGGTCA
>JBOHGG010000004.1:0-187079 GCA_050700115.1 Pseudonocardiaceae bacterium | reverse complement strand
AATGACCACCCCGCCGACAACATGACCACCAAGCCCCGCCCGGCACCCCGCCCGGCGGGGCTTCTCCACACCCGACGTGCTCACCGGGAATAACGCCGACATGTGCACAACGAACGACGGGCAACAGGTGATGGCCTGCTCCATCTGCTGCTGGGCGCGATCCGGGGACCAGTCGGGGGTGTCGTACTCCTGACCGATCACCACCTGGCCATCGAGCACTGAGTGGGTGCCCCGCTTGAGGTCACCGGCATTGGGGTCCGTGGGCGACCCGTTGATCATCACGATCTGCCCCCGCTTGGGGTCACCGCCCGCCTTCAACGCGGTGAGCAGCGCCTGGCCCTGGACCTGCCCGACCCGCTCGCTGTCATAGGAGACGTAGTAGTCGACCGGACCCGAGGCGAGCCGGTCATAAGCAACCACCGCGACACCTTGGCTCTTGGCGTTGGTGACGACTGCGCCGGCTGCGGTGGAGTCCACCGCGTCGAGGATGAGCACCCGTGCGCCGCCGAGGACCAGCGCTTCGGCCTGGTTCTGCTGTTCGGCACTGTTCTGATTGGCGTTCTGGTAGCGGACCTGACAGTTTGGGCACAGCTCCTTGAGTCGCTGCGTGAGCAGTGGGCGGTCGAACATCTCGTAACGCGAGGTCTTCGACTCGGGCATCAGTATCCCGATCGGGAAGCCCTTCTCGACGGACGCGGCGCCGTCGCGAGCACCACCCGGACTGCCGCAGGCTGCCGTCATAATCATCAGTGCCGCGACTGTCGCCGCGGCCCAGATCCTCATGTCCGGCTCCTCACCCCAAGAACGGACCGGAAACGCCCGTCCACCGTGACTTCAGCATGACTCAGGTCACAGTTTCCGTCAACACTTGAACGCGGATCTGCTCAATTTGTACGATATATGAACGCAGGGGCTCAGGCGAGCAGTGCGTCGACGCCGTCGACGGCGTCGGTACCGCGCACCACCGTGGCGAGTGCCCCCACCACCGCGGCCCGAACACCCAGCTCACCGCAGCGCACCTCGACCAGCTCGACAGCAGCGGGCAGGGTGCGTCGGTGCAGCACCTGCCGAATCGGGTCGAGCAGCAGCTCGCCGGCCTGGGCCAGCTCACCGCCCAGCACGATCTGGCGCGGGTTGAGCACGTTGCACAGCATTGCCGCGGCGGTGCCAACAGCGCGGCCGGCGTCCCCGATCACCCGGCGGGAGCCGAGATCCCCGCCGAGGGCGGCCTTGACCAGCCCGGGAAGTGTAGACAGTTCGCGCGCTGGAGGGCCTGGTAGCAGGTCGAGCAGGTGTGGCCCACCGACCACGGTCTCCAGACAGCCGCGGTTCCCGCACCGGCAGACCTGACCGGACTCGTCAACGGTGATATGACCGAACTGGCCGGCCAGCCCGCTGCTGCCGGGATAGACTTCACCCCTGATGACCAGGGCAGCCTCGACGCTGGTGGACAACTGGATATACATCATCTCGGCAGTGCAGCGGGACGCGCCGCAGGCCAGCTCCCCGAGGGCGGCCGCATTGACGTCAGTGATGAGCTGCACCGGCAGGCCCACCCGGCTGGAAAGCTCTTCGGTGATGTCCACCCCCTGCCAGTGCGGGACGAGCGTCACCGAGCGGACCCCTCCCGTGACTGGGTCAAGCGGTCCCGGCACGCTCACCCCGACCCCGCGCACCCGCCTGCGGTCCACCCGTGCCTGCTCCATCAGCGTGCGCACCAGCCAGACCACCTTGAGCAATCCCTCCTCCGGCGACTGTGCGATGTCGTAGTCGATGTTCTCCTCGATAAGCACCCGGTAGCCCATGTCGCAGATCGCGCCACGTAAGTGCTCCTGGCCCATCTCGATGCCGATCGCCAGGCCACTGAGCTGGGAGAGGGACACGCTCTGCGCTCTGCGCCCCTTCGCCGTCGGCGTCACCACCACTAGGGCGCTGGCCTGCAACTCCCGGACGATGGTGGAGACGGTGGCCGCGGACAAGCCAGTGGACCGGGCGATCTCGGCCTGGGTGAGTGAGTCGGCGGCGCGGACCGCGCGCAGCACCCGGCGCAAGTTCGCCTCTCGAAGGGCGCTCTGAGACCCTGGGGTGTCCGTGGCCAATGGGTGCTCCCTGCGCCGGGCTGCTGACGATCTCTAGCCTTGCCTACCATCTGACAGCTTAGCTTCAAGAAGTGAACACTTCTCCTCAGCTTCCTCGACTACTCCTGCACCTTGGCCGCTTCCGGTGGCTCGACTAATCGGACATGCCGTCCAGCGTCCCTGGCTGGCCCGAGCCGCCAGTCTTTATGGCCGCATCACCGGACCGCTCCCGCACCAAGTCACCGAAGCGACAGCGCGGGTCACCGAAGAGATCGGCACCGACGTGGTTGTGGTCGGCCTGCACCGCTACGAGCTGGAGCGGATCCCGCTGCCGGTACTGCGAGAGGCAGTAGCCAACGCCGTGGCCCACCGGGTATATGAGGACAACCGGCGGTGTGTGCGCATCGAGATCAGGCCTACCAAGGTGCGGATCGTGTCACCTGGGCCGCTGCCCGAGCCGGTGACGGTGCAGAACATCCGTGAGCAGAACGCGGCGCGGAACACCGAGGTGATCGCGACGCTCCGGAGGTTCCGGCTTGCTGAGGACGCTGGCCGCGGCGTCGACGTCATGCAGGACGTCATGGCAGAACACCTGCTCGACCCACCGATCTTCGATGCAGATGGCGTTTCAGTCACCGTTGATCTGCCGTTGACCAGCATTGTTACCGTCGCGGAGCGCGCATGGGTCGGCGAGATCGAGAATCGGGGGCAGCTTCGCCCCCGCGACCGCATCTTGTTGGTGCACGCCGCACGGGACCGAGTCCTCACCAACGCGGCCGCCCGGGCTCAGCTCGGGGTCGACAGCACGCACGCCCGGAGCGCGCTACATCGCCTGCGCGACGCCGGCTTGCTGGTGCAGGAGGGAGAGAAATCCGGGGCCCGGTACCGGCTGGCGGGCACCATCACCCCGCCGCCCGGTCTCAAACTCTCCCGTGCCAATCTCCACGATCTCGTCCTGGACCTCGCTCGGCAGGGCTCGGTCACCAACTGGCGGGTACGCGAGCGCCTGTCACTGGATCGCGTCGAGGCCCTTCGTCTGCTGACGCATCTCGTGGAGTCCGGTCAGCTAGTGCGGGTCGGCGAACGCCGCGGAGTGCACTATTTGCTACCTGGTGATGCTCGCAACGCAGCTCCTTGACGCCGACAACGGGGCCGCTCCAGGTGGCACCGGGCGTCGTTTGAGACGGCGTCGCGGGTCGGTCCGCTCCGAAGACCGCTGCTGCTGGCGCGGCGCGCTGGACCTGGTTGTTCATGGACGCGCGTACTCGCCGCGCGCGGCGGCACGCACTGTCTGTTCGTCGATGGTGACTCCGGCCCGGTTGATGTCCGCAGCGATGGCCTACGGCTCTTGCTCGGACAGACCCAGGGGTGCAGCGAGTTCGCAGGCGCGCCGGATGATTTGGGGGGCTGCCTACGAACAACCTCAACCGGATCATGATGTGGCTGGCCGAGGATCTCGACGAGGCATCCCCGAAGACGTCGGCCTGGACGGCAACAACGACGGATCTACTGGGAGGAACCCGATGAGTGACACGGACCTCGACCAGACCTTGCGTGCTCTCGCCGAGGAAGCCGAGCTGATACAGGAGGACACGGTCCCTGCCTCTGCTCGCAGGAAGACACGGCGAGCGAAGGATCCCAGCCAGGTCTACTCGGTGCGGATCCCCGTGGATCGGCTGGAACAGCTGCGGCGCGCAGCGGCGGCACGCGGATCGGCACCGTCGGCGTTGATCCGCGAGCTCGTCGTGGCATTTCTCGACGATCAGCCGGTGGAACCGACCATCACCACCGCTGCCGAGGCGCTCGAAGTGCTTCGGCAAGTCGTGTTAGGCCAGGCCCGCGCCGCCGGCGCTACCGACCCTCGACCCACCGGGTAGCTCGATCAGCCAGATGCCGCGGGCAGGTCGGGCACGCGCGATGCGGCGCTGCGTGAGGTGCTCGCCCGCTGCAGGTCGTATCCCGCGGATCGCCGCTAGGACGAAGACCTTCCCCCACTCGCGGGTAGAGCGCCCCGGCCCGTGCCCAGCAGGCTGGGGTGTGGTCGCCAACAGCGACTTGCGGTCATTCGGGAATCGGGACGGGAATGACGGTCAGTCCATCAATGCCCGTGAAGTCGTCGGGGTTGCTGGTGTGCACGGGTAGGTCGCGGGCCAGTGCCACCGCAGCGATCATCGCGTCGTAGGTCCGGGCCTGGGGCTTGCGCCCGCTTCGCCTCAGCGCGACCGCCACTCTCCCGAACGCACGCGCCGCAGCAGCGTCGAAGGGCAACGGGTCGAAGTCCGACTCCGCCTGCTGCAGGACAGCCTGCCGGTTGACGCGCTCTCGCTCCGAGACGGCCACGAGCGGACCCACCGACAACTCCGCGAGCGTGATGGTCGAGATCAGCGGCACCTCAGGCAACGTCGTCGCGTCGGTCAGGCGCGGAAGATTGATCACCGTGCTGGTGTCCAGCAGCCCTGCCACCGTCGTAGTCACAGCGACGGATCCAGCACAGCGTCGATGTCAGCGCGGAAGGCTTCCACCTCCACTGCTGGGATCGATCGCCACCGCGCCAGCAGCGTGCTGGCCGTGATCCGAGGACGTGGCAGTGGTCGCAGCTCCCCTACCGGGACTCCTGCCCGGGTCACGGTCAATGTCTCGCCACGCTCGATGCGTTCCATTACTTTCCCACCGTGATTGCGAAGATCTCGGATCGTGACCTCGTCCATCGCGACACGGTATCACGCGTGAGACACGACATGACCATAACGGCGCGGTATGGGCGTTCCGGCGAGGGTGTTTCGTCAGGAGATCCCGCACCGGGCTCGCGGCCAGGTCCGCCCACGGCGAGAACAGCCCCCAGGGGCCACTCGAAAGCTGGCGTCATGACGGAGTGTTCGGACTCGTGACGGGCCTCGGCCTCGGTCTCGGTCTCGGGTTCGGGCTTGGGTCCGGGGCTGCAGTCCTGGTCGGGGTCAAGTTCGGGCTCGGGACCGGACTCCTGGTCGCGCTGATCAACACGATCTGGGGTGCGCTGCTGGGACTCATCTACGGGACCGTGTCCTCGATACCTGGCCGCTGGCCGCTCCACTGCTGACGTGCTGGAGGCGTTTCCCATGCTCACGGTCGGCGACGTGGAAGCGGCCCGTCGGAAGACGGTCGCCTGACCTTGCGATTCGTGTGCGACCATGACGTCGATGCTCGGGTGGCCGCACGGCTACGCAAGCTCGGTCACGACGCCTGGACCGCGGCCGACGCCGGGCTCAGCAGCCGAAGCTGTCGTTTCTCTGGGAGCAGAGCAAGACTGGCCTGCCGGATGATCGTGGGGCTTCCTACGAACAACCTCAACCGGATCATGATGCCACTGGTCGAGGATCTCGGCGAGCATCCGCGACGCAACAGCACCTCGTGCGGAGGCAGCGGACGGGGGTGCCCCATGAGGTCGCATGGCTGGCTGGACGGCACTGCTCGCAGCCACCGTTGCCCGACCAAGCAGACCTCAGCGAGGTCGGTCCATGCCTAAGGTGTGCTCAGATCTGGCACTGGGCCGGTGCGTCGTGAACTCGACGCCAGGGACGTTGCGCCGCGTTCGAACGTCCGTGGTGTCGAGTTCACGACCCGCGCAAGTCGCGCTGGATAGTTGCGCTGTTCTGAGCACTATCGAGGCTGGCTCGTCATGCTCGGGCTGGTTATGGTCGTGACGGCGGCAATCAGGATGCGTTGGCGAGCTGGTTCACCGACACTAGCCTGCGTGGCGGCAGTCGCTCGCTTCGCCATCCGACAAATACTCGCTGAGCGATGCGTCAATTACTCGCCAACAGGTGCGGCAATCGCCGGTTTGACCTGTCGCTGTGAACAGCGCCGACGTCCCGCTCGTCGAGCGCCGGCTGATGCTGGTCGTGCGGTAACGTCTCGACATCTTTCCCGTCGTCGTGCTCACCGGCCCTCGCACGGTCGGCAAGTCGACCCTGCTGCGGGCGATCGCGGCGCAGACGGGCAGCCCGATCGTCGATCTCGACGATGTCGGGGTGCGAGCGGCGGTCGCGCAGGATCCCGCGCTCTACGCCTCCGGCTCCTGTCCAGTGGTGATCGACGAGTTCCCGAAGGAACCGGTGCTGCTGGATGCGATCAAGGCGGAGCTCAACCGCTCGACTCGCCCGGGCCGGTACCTGCTGGCGGGCTCGACCCGCTATGACGCTCTCCCGGTCGCGGCCCAGGCGCTGACCGGCCGGGCACACATCCTGCCGGTGTGGCCATTGTCGCAGGCAGAGCTGTCGGAGGCAGAGTTGTCAGGGACACAGTGGCAGGGGGCGGGCAGGGGTGCTCTCGACGTCCTGCTGCATCGCCCGCACGAGCTGGTGTCGGCCGGGCCCGCGACGGCTGGCCGGGACTCCTACGTCGATGCGGCCCTCCGCGGCGGGTTGCCGCTGGCCGCGAGGCTCGACGAGACCACGCGCCGCCTGTGGCTGCGTGACTATGTCGATCTGGTCTGCGAACGCGACGTCGTGGAGCTGTCGCGCATCCGGCAGCGGACCGTGCTCCCCCGGCTGTTGACGCGGTTGGTTAGCCAGACGGCGGGGCTGCTCAACATGGCCGACGCCGCCCGCAGCGCCGGAGTGAGCACTGCTGTCGCGGAGAACTACACCCGCCTGCTCGAGGCCGTGTTCTTGATCCGCCGGTTGCCGGCCTGGGGAACCACGACCTCGTCGCGAGTCAACGCCACGGCCAAGCTGCACGTCGTCGACTCCGCGCTGGCGGCCTACCTGCTTAACCTCACCCGCCACAAGCTCGACCGCCGGGTGCCCGCGGCACTGAGCGACTTCGGGCGGTTGGTGAAGACGTTCGTCGTCGGGGAGCTGATCACCCAGGCGTCGTGGCGCGACGATCCGGTGCGGATCGGGCACTGGCGCACCCGGGATGGCGCCGAGGTGGACTGTGTGCTTGAGCGCAGCGACGGCGGGGTTGTCGGTGTCGAGGTGAAGGCGTCGTCGCGGGTCGACGGAGCGGACGCGCGGGGCCTGCGGGGGCTGGCCGACCGGGTGCCCGACGCGTGGGTGGGTGGCGTCGTGTTCCACCTGGGTACCCAGGCCTTCACCCTGGACCGAAGCCGGTCCTTGTACGCGGTGCCCGTATCCGGCCTGTGGGAACCGACGTAGCCAACGGCGCATCTAGCACCCGGCCCGCAGCACCTCCTCCACCGGAGTCGTGCCGTCCCAGGCGTGCAGATAGAGCAGGTCGAGGTAGTCGGTGTTCAACCGGCGCAGGCTCGCCTCGACCGATCCGACCATGCTCTTGCGATGGTTGCCGCCCGAGTTCGGGTCGCCTGCGCGCCCGGTCAGCGTGTACTTGGTGGCGATCACCAGGCGTTCCCGCTGTTCACTGGTGAACTCGCCGAGCAACTGTTCGGCCGTACCGTTGGTGTACTGACCCTATGACACCAAGATCCACTCGACTATGGCTGTTCTGAAACGTCGGTGGTGGGTGCGGCGGGATGCTTGATCTGCTCGCGGAGGATGTCGCCGTGGCCTGCGTGACGCGCGAAGTCCTCCATGATGAGCAGGTAGATAAACCGCAGGTTGACGTCGCCGAGGTCGGGGTGTGTTGTGGTGTCGTCGAGGTTGAAGTCGGCGGCGATCACGCGCGAGCGCTCGCTGGCGCGCTCGAATTCGGCGATCACGTCGGCCAGGGTCTCGTTGTCGTCGACGATGAAACTGGCGTCGCCCGCCGTCGTGCCGCCATCACATTCGCTCTTGGGCAGGCTCGCCAGGACGTGCTGGAACCAGATCCGTTCGGCGACTGCGGCGTGCTTGAGCAATCCGATCGGGGTGGTCGGCGACGCAACGAGGCGGCGGCAGGCCTCTGCTTCGGACAGACCGCGCACCGTGTTGATTAACTCGGCCCGGTTGCGGTCGAGCATGCTCTCGAGCAAACGGCGTTCAGCGCCGGTGGTGATTCGTGGTATCGACCATGTCATTTTCGGCTCGATTCTGTTGGTGGGGATGGATCTGCCTGTTGTACTTGTGGTTTCGGTTCTCGGCGCCCCGTTTCAGCAGGGGCCGATGACCGCGTTGCGCCGTGGGAGGCGTGTGATCGACGTTCTGGCGTCCTCGTCAGCCGCCTGACGTAGGCGGGTGATTTCCTCGTGCTGGGCGGCCAGGCGCGCGATGGCTTGTGCGCGGAAGTCGGTGAGTTCGTCGATCGTGCCGATGGCCTCGGCGAGCCGCTCGCTGAGTGCGCGGTTGTCGGCTTTGAGTCGCAAGATCTGCGCGTCGCGGGGGTCCGGGATGTCGCTTTGTAGCGGACGTCGAAAGCGAACCGGCCCAGCAGCGGCATTCCCTCGTTGGGGTTGTCATGCAGCTGTTCGAGCAGCTGTGCGGCGCGGTAAACGGGTTCGATGACGACCCACTCATCGGTGATGCCGCCCAACTGCTGGCCCTTGATGACTTTGCTGGCCAGCCGGTAACGGACCAACTCGGGACCATAGTGCTCGGGTGGGCGACAGCAGCCGACTACCAGTTCCATCAACTCCGACGAGCGCATGCCGGACACCGCAGCCAGCAGGACGATCGCAGCGGTGCGAACGACCCCGACCACCGCGACGGCTTCCAACCGGGCCAGCGGCAGCGTCCAAGCATGGGTGCCGTCCCCGTCGGCGCGGACGATGGCGGAAGCGTTGCGGCCGAAGGGTTTCTCCGCCCCGACGACGGACAAAGTCGCTTCGATCCGATCACGCAGATGAGGGATCCACTGCCGCCAGAACTGGCTGAACCCGGCCTGGCGAGCCAGCAGCCCGAGGGAGATCGGGGTCAGCGGATCCTCGGGTGACCAGCCGGCCGCTAGCCGGTCCCGGACGGTGTGCTCGGCCGCCATCGGCAGCGGTTCGCCCCGACGCTCGTAGTCCACCAGCAGCTGCGCAATCCCCTGTTCGGGGAGTGCGGAGGTCAAGACATGGTTCCCGTGCGTGTACGACCACTTCAGGTCGGCGTCCCTGACCTGTGTGATCAGCTCGATGGCGTGCGGGCCGAGCGTGTCCACCAGATAGCTGGCCGCGGCCAGCATCGGTTGCAGGACCGTGTCGGCGACCGGCGGGGTCTTGTTCTGGCCGCGGCCGCAGGGCATCTCGGCGACCACCGAGGGAGCGGCGCCTCCCCAGGGCCGCAGGTCCTCGGAGACTCGATCGACGCGTCGCCGGCTGTGAGCATGGGGAACGCCTCCAGCACGTCATCAGTGGAGCGGCCAGCGGCCAGGTACCGCTGGACAGTCTCGACCGGCACCCGAGTGCCAGCGAGCAGCGGCTTGTTTCGTGCACGGTCACCTATTCACCTTATCAACCATTCAAGAATTCTCGTGGCTGTTCAAGATACAGGCTCACGATCGGTAGCACCGTGCACCGGCACGATCGTCTCCGCCACCATTCACGCGGTGTTCGGCAGTAACGGCAACGCCCCTTGCCATCCACCGTGTGCCGGTCAAGCAGTGCCAGGCACAGCAGCGCCAGACGCACATACTCCTGGTGTGGTGCTCGTTTGGCCGTGGCGACCATCTGGTTCAATCGTTCCCGCAGCACTCGATGCCGCACCTCGTACACGGTGTTCACAGATCCCGGTGATGGACCATGTCCGCGCTGCCGGTCAGGTTCCGATCCGCCGCGACGGCAACCTCTCCGTCAATCACCAGACCCATGCGCGCCGCCCGATTCTGCAACCGTCGTGCCATCGCGGCGAGCCGCTCAGCGAACGCGTAATGCTCCTCGGCAGTCGCGCTGTCGTCCATGATGCGCAGGGCCAGCGGCACCACGTCGGTGTTGAGTCTCCCCAGTTCGGCCAGCAGCATCCGGTCCTCCCGGATCACGACTGGCTCTCCTCGACGTGCACTACCTGCGCGCTCCCATACACCGCTTCGAACGTCAGGGGCAGCGACAACGTCTGGTCGCGCCACGAGAAGCCGTACATCTCCGATTTCTCTCCTACCGATCCGGCCGCCACTCCACGCTGGGCGGCGCCCAGGGCCAGGCGTCGTAGCTGAGGTAAGCGGATGATCGGCGCAGTGGGACAGTTCGCAGGAGGGTTGCCCACTCAAGATCTCTTCTGCTACGAGGGCAGTTACGCTTCCGACCGGGTCGGCTACGGTGAACGCGCTCAAGGAGGAGGGAGCCAGTGCCTTGGCGCGCGAACCGGCGCACGTTGTCGCGCAACGGCGCGAGTTGGGTCGGCGGCTAGCCACCGCCCGGAGCGCGGTAGGACTGACACAGCAGAATCTGGCCCGCGCGTTGTATTACGAGCGGACGTCGGTGGCGCATATCGAGGGTGGCCGCCAGCCAGCGCCACGGTCTTTTTGGGGCCGGGCCGACGTACAACTCGGTGCTGGGGGAACGTTGCTTGCGGGCTACGACGACCTAGAACGGGCCAAGGCGGCCCATGCGGCGAAAGCAGCTCCTGCCGCACCCATTGAAACTATCGCGGACGCGAGCACTATTGCGCTCCGATGGCTCGTGGCGTCGGCTGACGCGGGTCCGTCACGGGAACGCGGCTGGAGACGTATCGGTGCAGCCGACGTCGCCCGCGTGCGCACCGTCCGCAAACACCTCAAGGCGATGGATGACGCTTTGGGCGGCAACGCCGCCTTCCCCATGACGACCAGCTACCTCCGGCAGGAGGTCGCCCCACTGCTGGGCGGGCAGTACGACGCAGAAGTGGGGCGGGACCTGCTTGCAGTAGTCGCCGAGGTCACCCTCGACCTGGGCTGGATGGCCTACGACGCCGGGCAGCAGACCCACGCCCGACACCACATGCTGCACGCGTTGCGGCTGTCTCATGCTGCTCAGGATCGCCTCTTCGGGGGTCGCGTGCTCTCCGCGCTGAGCCACCAGGCGCTGCATCTTGGCCGGATCGGAGAAGCGACCGACCTGGCCCGCGCCGCAACCAGGGGAACGAAAGGAATCGCCACACCGAGAGTCGTTGCGATGTTCGCCGCCATGGAGGCGTGCGCGGCTGCCGCCGCTCACGACAGCGCAGGCTGCACCGCCGCCCTGTCCAAGGCGGAGCGAGCGCTCGATGCGGCCAGCAGCGACAAGGGGCCCGACTGGCTCGACTTCGACGAGGGCGGGCTATGGGGCCACGCTGCACGGGCTCACCGCGATCTCGGGCACCCCAACAGAGCGCGAGAGTTCGCTCAACAAGCACTTATTCACTGCCGGGATGCGCATCGACGTACCCGGGCGCAGCGGAGGGCGATTCTCGCGACGACGCTGCTGGACTCCGGCGAACTGGATGGCGCCTGCAGCATCGGTGAAGAGCTTCTGGTCGATGCGTGGCAGCTGCACTCGGCCCTGGTCATCGATGATGTTCGACGTCTCCTCGATGGGGTCACTGCCCGGGGAACCGGTTCGGGTGAAGGCTTCCTTCTCCGGGCCCGGGAGTTGCTCGCCGCACGCAGCACGCCTCAGCAGCAGTGAGACCCGGGCTCACCTGTTGTGCACGACGAGGAACGCCTCGGCGAGACGGCCGGCCGGTAGACCGGCAGCGGCAGTGTTCGGCTCGATTCGTTCCCGCATCTCGGTCGCCAACCGGTCGCGGTGCCCGGTCTGACTGCGGTGGGTGCGAAGAGCCTCGATCTTCTGGTCGAAGGTGTCCGTGACGTCAACAAAGTGGTTGGGCTCTCGCGCGTTGAGCATCCAGATCTCCTCCACCGCCCACGGCTCCAGCGCCTCGTGATCGACGAGAGTGGGGTGGGCGAAGGCGTTCCCTGCGTCGGGGTAGGTAGCGGTAAGCGCGAGTTCGCCCGTCGCCCGGTGGTCGATATGGCAGCTCGTGCGAAACCGGGACCAGTTCCATTCTGGGCTCCACGTCAGCAGCCTTCGTGGTCGCACCTGGCGAATCACTCGCACGATCTGGCGGCGAAGCTCAACGCGCTGGGCGATAGTGCCCTCGGCGAGCCCCAGAAACCTGACATCGCGGACGCGGAGGATGCGCGCGGCGGCCTCCTGTTCGGAGCGTCGGATCTGCGGGATGTCCTTGCGCGGCATCGTGGGGTCGAAACCACCGGCGTCGCCGTCAGTCAGAAACAGGTAGGTCACCGCGATCCCGGCAGCAGACCAGCGGGCCACGGTGCCACCTGCCCAAAAGTCGGCATCATCAGGATGTGCCACAACGACCAGTGCCCGCTCGACACTGGCATCAGCCAGAACGTCCAAGTCAAGCCTGCCAGCTAGGCGTTCGTGTCGAGATCGATGACTGCAGCGAGATCGTTCGCCGTCATCCGCTGCGTGGGATCAGCTCGGCCCCATTCGTCAAAGCGGATTCCTTCGGCTTCCAGGATCTTCCGAGGATCGTCAGTCCGTTGCGGGTCGGGCCAGCGCAGATCCGGCGAGATCTGGCCTTTGAGTGTCAGCACACGATGAGCGTTAAGGACGCGAAAGCTGGAGAGCCGACCGTGGACGGAGTTGAAGCGCGAGCCGATCACTTCCGCCACATCGCGGTAGCTGGTCCACCGCCCAGCCGGCAGCGTGGTGACCAGCTGGTTCATTAGCCTCCAGCGCGGTTCAGCAGGCGGAGCGCTCAACGACTCATCCGGACCCGGCCAGATTGAGACGATCCGCTGGGCCAGCGCCCGGCCGCGGGTCCGGATCTCAGTACGGCCCCATGCCGACGCCCCGGCGATCTCCCGATTCATCGCCAGGCCACTGTCGGTGAGGATCTTCTTCTTTGCGGGAAAGCTGTCGTTGGTCAGCTTGGCGTTGTAGGCGGTGAGGGTGAGATTGCCCAGCGTGTGCACCAGCGAGGCATGCACGTCCTCAGGTGTCTCGTTGTCACGCGCTACGGCGGCTAGCATCGCCTCCCACTCCGGAGTCATCGACTGGGGCAGGACATGCTCGATGGTCAGCGTGGCCCGGCCGAAGTCAAGTGGCTCTCCATGCCGGTAGTCCTCCTCTAGCGCGCGCAACACGAAGGTGCGCTGTGAGCTGCGACCCGTCCAGTAGAAGTTGTTCGCCAGCACGGCGTCTTCGACCTGCTGGTCGGTGGGGAATCCCTTGCGTGGGCCGGACAACACCGCGGTGATGGCCGACGCGGTCGGAGCCGCCTTACCCAAGTCCTTGACCAATGACATCATGATCCGGTTGATGTTGTTCGTCGGTAACCGCACCATCATCCGGCGGACCAGGTAGCTCTCCACTACGCGTAGCGCGGTGGCAGCGTCGTTGTCGGTGAGTTGCGTGGCCTCGTGGGCGAGCAGCACGTGCAGGCAGATCGGGTGGACGACGGCAGTCCCCCATCGGTTCAGCCGCTCCAGCCCGCGGCACAACGCTGACGCCGATTTACTCTCGGGGTGCACGATCCGCTTGAACAGTCGAGCCTTGTGGTGCAACTCCGCGATCCACCGTTGAATGGCATCCTCGCCCTGCAGTGCGTCAAGCCGCAGTTGCTGCGCGCGGTAAATCGACTCCTGCGTCGCCCGATCGTGCCCGCGTAGCACCAGGTCGAGCCAGACCAACTCCTCCAGCTCGGCATCATTGAGCAGCTTCTGCAGGGGCAGCCACTGGTGGGTGTAGACCTCGTCGCCGCGGTGGGGCAGCCGCATGAACAGGTAGTTGCGAAGCAGGTCGGCCTGGGTCAGTGGCTGTCCCTTGTAGTTCAACGACTCGAAGATCCGGTGCACGTTGTCGTCCGCGTGCGCGGAAATCGCCACCAGGGCAAGCCGAGTGGTGATGGTCTGCTCGACGCGACGGATGTCGTGTTCATCCTCCGGGTCGTCCACCTCCTGCAGTTTGCGCAGAAAGAATCGGTAGGCGGCACCGATCCGGTCCTCGCCGCCCGCGCCGGCGTATCGCTCGACCAGCGCGATCCACGACTGGCGGTCCTCCTGGGTAGGCAGTAGCCGGTAGTGCTCGTCGCCCGATGCGTATTTGTTGACCAGATAGTGTTCGTGGATCTTCTCGGCGAGCTGGGGATCATCGTGCTGGACGTGATCGCGGATGGCGCACAGCAGCAGGCTGAGCGTGGTGAGTCGCTGCTGCCCGTCGACCACGAGCCACCGCACGACGCCCGCGGGTGTGTTCGAGGGGCTGGGCGCGAGCACAACGGATCCAAGGAAATGCGTCGAGGTCGGATCGCCGCTGTCCAGCGACAAGATGTCGTCCCACAGCTGGTTCAGCGGATCCTTGTCCTCTTTGCGTTCCCAGCTGTAACGGCGCTGATAGAGCGGGACGACGTACTGCTTTTCGCCCTGCAGGACCTCCCGGACTGTCGTCTCGCTCGCCTTCACGTCGTTCCCTCCTGCCGAGCCGCCTTCGCCGCTTCCAGCGCCTCGGCGACTGCCGCGAACTCGTTGAGCGCCGCCTGCAGGTCCTCGACGATCTCCTGGGCGATCACCTCGGGCGGCTGCAGGTTGTCGCTGTCCTCCGCGTCCGGATCGGGTAGCCAGGTGATGTCGAGATTGGCCTTGTCGCGCGCAACCAGTTCGTCGTAGTCGTAGGCTTTGAAACGCTCAGACTCGACGCGCTCCCCCCGGGGTTTGCCGGGCAGGTAGCAGTCGACGAAGGCCTGTAGGTGCTCGCGGGCGAGCTTGTGCTGTCGGAGCGTGAAGTGCTGACCAGTGCGGAAGTCGTAGACCCATAATTTCGTTGTCCACGACTCGTCCAGCCGGGTGCGCTTCTTGTCGAAGAACAGCACATTCGCTTTGACCCCACCGGCGTAGAAGATGCCAGTGGGCAGCCGCAGCAGGGTGTGCACGTCGCACTCGTGGAGCAGGCGCCGCCGGATGGCCTCGCCCGCGCCGCCTTCGAAGAGCACGTTGTCGGGCAGGACCACCGCGGCGCGGCCACCGACTCTTAGCAGGCGGTAGATGTGCTGGACGAAGTTGAGTTGCTTGTTGCTCGTGGTCACCCAGAAGTCGTCGCGCTCATAGGAATCGTCATCGCGGGTGACGCGGCCGAACTCGTCGACGGTGGTAAAGCCGGATTTTCGGCCGAACGGCGGGTTCGCCAGCACCAGCGTTGCGCGATGCTCGATCTTCTCGGCGAGGGAGTCGTGCACCTCAATGAGTTCCGGACCGTTTGCTCGTCCGATACCGTGCAGGAGCAAGTTCATCTGCGCCAGCCGTGCGGTGTCCTCCACCAGCTCGACACCACGAATCCCGCCCCCGACCAAGTGCTGGGCATCCTCGGGGGACAGTTCGTCACCGTAGTTGTCCTGGATGTACTCGTACGCAGCAAGCAGGAAGCCGCCAGTGCCACAAGCCGGGTCGATAATGGTGTCCTGCGCAGTGGGCTGCATACATTCGACCATCGCCTGAATGAGCGCCCGAGGGGTGAAGTACTGCCCAGCACCGGACTTGACGTCCTCCGCGCCCTTCTCCAACAGCGCCTCGTAGGCGTCACCCTTGATGTCAACCTTGGTGGCCGACCAGTTCTGTTGGTCGATCAGATCAACAACCAGACGCTTAAGGGTGGCTGCGTTGCGGATCTTGTTCTGGGCGTTGTGGTAGATCCGGCCGAGCGCGCCGGACCTCTTGCCAAGCTCGTCGAGGATTTCGTCATAGACGTCCTTGAGCTCCTTCGCGTCGGCGTCAAGCAGGGTCTGCCAGCCAAGATGCGCCGGCACGATGACCTCACGGCCGCCCAGCTTCCGTTCGGCCCGCTCGTGCGCCATCTTGAGGAAGAGCAGCAGGGTGAGCTGATCGACATAATCAATCGTGGATACCCCATCATGCCGCAGCACGTGGCAGTAGCTCCACAGCTTTTCGACAAGCTGACGAGCATCGAGGTTGGCGGCCGTCACATCAAGCTCTCCTGCTCGGAATTGGGGTTCTTCGGAGTACGTCTGGCACGCTTGGCCTTCGGCTGCGCCGCCTGTTCTACCTTGATCCGCTCTAGCAACACCGATGCTGGCTCGTCCTTCGGATCTTGTGGCACCAATCGTCCCGCGAACGCATCTGCCAGTACTGCTCTACGCAACTGTTTCGCCCGCATTGAAGACTGAAGGAGGGACTCTCGGAGCCTTTGGATTCTCATTTTCCATTCCTCCGCGGACGCTACGAGATCTAGCTGGGAATCGAGCGGCGGAGCTGGAATCTTGAGCGCCTTTAGTTTGCCCGTGCTGAGAGTGTGCAGACCGCTCGTCGAACTTGCGAGCTGGCGGAGTTGCCGGACAGTCGCAGGGGAGTTCCAAATCAGTTCCAGGAACCGTCCATCCAGATTTCTACCAGGCCTGACTCTAATCAGATGGTTCTGATGGACGCAGTTCTCGATCTCACCGTGCCACGTGGCTGCGCGGCCAATCTGCGCCGGACTCCCATTTCCCTCGACCACGAGAAGGTCCCCCGCTCGAAGGCTGTAACGCTCTAGTTCGCCGCCGAAGAGCTCGATCTCATACATCTCGTTTAGATCAAGACTACCGCGAGATACATTCGCTACGCGCAGGAATGGATACTTGTTGACGACTGGCCTACGTTTCGGCTGCTTCTGGATTCCTCCCTCAATCTCGGCCAATTCCACCAAAGGGCTAGGATCTGGAGTTCCTTTATTCGTAAATTTTGCCCGATAGATGCCGTCAAGTACCGCATTCCAGAGTACGCTGACGGCCCCGCCTACGCCTTCAAGGGACCTCGCTCCAACCTCTAGATGCGGAAGTTGCTCATCAAGAAGCGCAACGATGCGTCGCTGCTCAGCGAGCGGTGCAAGTGGTATGCGCACTGCCTTCAGGTTAGTTCCGGATATTCCGACTTGTCCTGCAGTGGTCCGAAGCGAGGACTCAACAGTCGACCGTACTGACGGGCTGGAGAAAGCGAACATTACGTACCTGGGCACAACTTCTTTCATTCGGACGCGGATTAGCTTATCCGGGTAGGTTAACGGGCCGACGTTGTTTGGCGTAATCGCACAGACACCTACGTAGTCCCGGCTCCCGCTGTATCGCGTGAAAAGCAAGTCTCCGGGCTCAAGAAGGGCACTTTCCGATTGAAGATTTTCGACACTTTTACCGCTGTAGCGGATCTCATCCAATCGAAGTTCCGCTGGGCGAACCGCATTGATGCGGAGGATGGGTACACCGTCTGGCATAGCTCCCGGTCGAGAGATGTAGATTCCATTTTTGACGGATTCTGCGATATCGCCAAGGGTCGTCCACTCCCAGCCAGCCGGCAGATCCGTCATGCGGGGAGTTCCTTGTTCAGCTCGGTCAGCAGGGCGGCGGCGCGGCGCTCGTCGCCAAAGGCCTGGCAGAAGCCGTCGGCGCCGCCGTACTCCGTGAACGGTGGGTCGTCGAGAGTGTCTTCGGCGACGTGCAGGCGGCTGGCGATGACGGCGGCGATGCGGTCGATGAACCAGCGCTGATCCACCGTGAACCGGAGCCCGGCCTGCTCCTGGCGGGCCAGCCAGTTGGCCAGCCGCTCCTCGACGAGGCTGTGGTAGGGGTCCAGTTCTGAACGTAACCCAAGCTCGTAGCGCAGGATGCTGACCAGCTCGGGCACGCCCTTGCGGCCGCCGTTACCGCGGGCGATCCCGAGCTTGCGATAGGCGTCCCACAGCAGCGCGGGCGTCCACTGGTGCGGCGGGCGCTCGATCTGCCGGGCGAGGTCGGCCAGTTGGGCGTACACCGTCCGAGGATCACGGCGAGGCTCGGAGAACGCCACCCGCAGCGCGGCAGTCAAGTCCCGGTTCTCCTCAAGGTAAGCGCGCCAGTCCTCGACGGTCTGCCGCGCGCCGTCCCGATCCAGCGTGCGCGCCTCGACCGAGATCAACACGTCCTGGGTGTGCTCGTCGAACGGCAGATCGTACTTGCGCCGGATACTGAGGATCCGGCCGCGGAATTCTGGATCGGCCAGTGGCGCCACCGCCTGGACCACCAAAGCATGCTGTGCCGCCGAGCCCCCGGCCACTCGGGCCTGTTCCTGGGCGTCGTCGTCGGTCGCCTCGGCCAGATCCCGGGCGACCTGATGCAGCGACCGACCGCCGGCGGCAGCCAGCTCAGCTCGCTCGGCCTCGGTGATCTGATCGTTCAAGACAGCCAACCGGGAAGACAGTGCCGCTGCCTCGTCGGTGGTGATGCTGTGGCTGGCCGCCTTGGCCAGCAGCTTCTGCAGGCTGACCTGCCGCTGGCTGGCCGGCGCCAGCGGCTTGGCTTCCACCAGCGGCGAGTCGGTCACCCCCACGGCGTCGACCAGCAGGAACTTCGTCTTCCCCACCGCGTCTGGGGTGACGGTCTGGAACTCGTCGGCGTCGATGGTGCGCGCGCCGCGCCCCTTCATCTGCTCGAAATAGGTCGCGCTGGACACCCCGCGCAGGAAGAACACGCATTCCAGCGGGCGCACGTCGGTTCCCGTCGCGATCATGTCGACGGTCACCGCGACCCGCGTCGACGCCTTGGTGCGGAAGTCCTTGAGCGCCTGCTCCGGGTCCACCGACTTGTAGGTGATCTTCGTGCAGAACTCGTTGCCGCCGCCGAAGATCTCCCGGACAACGGTGACGATCTGATCGGCGTGCACATCGGTCTTGGCGAAGATCAGTGTCTTGGGCACGTGCGAGCGGCGCGGGAAGTACTCCGGCCACCCGTCGGCGAACGCCTGGATCGCGGTGCGGATCTGGCTGGGGTTCATCACCGCCCGGCCGATCTGCTCGCTGCGGTAGTCCAGTGCGGTGTCGAGCTGCTCGTAACGCTCTCGGCGGGTGTGCAGGTCCATGATCCGCACGGGAATGTGCGCCGGGATGCTGCCGCCGTGCTCGCCGACCTGGGTGTGGATGCGCATGATCTCGAAGTCGACATTCACACCGTCGGCGACCGCTTCGCGGTAGGTGTACTGCGACACCAGGTTCTCGTGGAAGAAACCGAAGGTCTGCGCGACGGGGGTGGCCGTCAACCCGACGATATGCGCGTCGAAGTACTCGAGCACCGCACGCCATTTGCCGTAGATCGAGCGATGGCACTCGTCGACCACGATCAAGTCGAAAGTCTCCGGCGGGATCGCAAAATTGTACTCAAGCTCGACGGCCTCATCGATGTCATAGTCGTCGAACTCCGGATCCGCGTCCTCGGCAGGCAGCTCCTCGCCGCGCAGCATCGCGTACAGGCGTTGCACCGTGCTGATCACGATGCTCGCCGAGTCCAGCAACGTTGTGCTGGTCAACCGCTGCACGTTGTACAGCTCGGCGAACTTGCTGAAGTCGTCCGGAGTCTCGAACCGGGCGTACTCCGCCCTGGCCTGCTTACCGAGGTTGTTGCGATCCACCAGGAACAGCACCCGCCGGGCGCCGGCGTGCTTGAGCAGCCGGTAGGAGGCGTTGACCACGGCGTAGGTCTTGCCCGCACCGGTGGCCATCTGGATCAGCGCGCGCGGGCGGTCGGCTGCCAGTGACTGCTCCAGACCGGTGATCGCCTCGATCTGGTTCGGGCGCAGGCCGTGGGTGATCAGCTCCGGCATCCGGCGCATCCGGGCCCGCAGCGTCGGCGCCTGCGGGTACGCTTGCGCCTCCCGCATCCAGCGGGCGACCGTCGTGGGTTGGTGGAAGGCGAACACCCGCCGGCTGCGCGGGACCGGGTCCAGACCGTTGGTGAACCGGGTCTCCACTCCGGTCGACTCGTACCGGAACGGCAGCGGCATGCGCCAGGCGGCGAGCTGCTGCCCGGTCGTCAACCCAGCCGCGTACCGGTCGGACTGCTGCTCCGCGCCGATCAGGCTGACACCCTCCCGCTTGGCCTCGATCACCCCGACGAGCCCGCCATCGACGTAGAGCAGGTAGTCCGCCCGGCCCCGGGCCATGCTGACTTCGCGGACCGCGACCCCCGTCGCCACCTGCAGGTTCGTCGTGGCGACGTCCTGCACCAGCCAGCCGGCCTGCACCAGCATCCGGTCGATGACCCGGCGTACCTGCACCTCCGACAGCGGCGGCCGGCTGGCGATCTGGGCCTGCTCGACCAGCGCGTCCCGGCGGGCCGCATCGAGTCGAGGCGGGGCTTCGGCGCGTCGGGTCAGGTCGCGGCTGAGTTCCTCGACCCGGGTGGACAGCTCCGACACCAGCTGGTGGAGATCGCCCTGGCCCCGGACTGCGGCGAGGATCTCGGCCTCGGCGGCGCGTCGGGCCTGCGCCTCGGCAGCGGCCAGCGAGGCCTGTTCATCAAGCCGCAGCCGCATCTCGACCAACTCAGCGTGATAGGTACCCAACTGGCCGGTCAGCTCGGTCAATGCGACGGCGTCGGCCTGGTCGCGGGGTGTCGCGGCCGGACCGGGTGGCTGGGGTGGGACGAACGGCGGCGCTTCCCGGGATTGCGTCACCGTGCGGTGGAACCAGGCGCCGAGGTCGTAGCAGGTTCGGACCAGCCGCAGGGCATCGCGCTGCGCCGCGAAACCCTCGTGTGCGGCCTTGTTCCCGGTGTCGCGGACGGCGTCGAACCAGGAGTGCACCCGTTTGTTGATCACGCCCTGGTCCAGCAGCACCTTCAGCCGCTTGTGCTGGGAATCCTTACCGGCCGGGATCCGGATGCCGAAGGTGGTGACCAGCGCCGCCACCAGCTGCTCGCCGAACTGGCGGGCCTTGATCATCGAGGTGTTGGGGTCGGCGAAGACCATCGACTCGGCCGCCGCGCCGTACCCGACCAGCACGGCTTCGTGTGCCAGCAGGAACCCGAAGTTCGGCGAACGCTGCGCCAACTCCTCCAGCCGCGGATCGACCGTCACCACTCACCGTCCGTACTCGGCACGACCCGTGACGTTAACAGCATGCAGCTCTCACCTATGTGACTCGTCGCAGCACGGTCCTTCCTCTTCCTCTATCGCAGTGAGCGGGGTTCTCGTTGCCGAGGCAGCTCTGTCGGGTGCTGGCATGCGATGATCTCCTTCTGCGACCGGTTGCGCGCCGAACGGGTGACTTGCCGGCGTCGTCATCGGTGTTGTGTCGGTCGTCTGTGCCAGGGTGAGATACGTGCAGGAGGGAGAGCGGCGTGCCGATCGATAAGTACCACGATGCGTTGCTGACTCCGAAGGAGACAGCACGCCACTTGCAGCTCCGCCCCTTGACTCTGAATTACTGGTTGAGAGACGAAGTGGCAGGCGAAGCGCTCGTGCATCGAGTCCCTCCGGTCAAGCGGGGTTGGCCGTCGGTACCGTTCATCGCTGTCATCGAGGCCTACGTCTTGCGCTCCTTGCGTGATCTTGGCCTGTCCAAGAGGAAGATCCGGGGGCGCCGGTAATCACGACCAATAATGTTCAAGTCGACATGGTCGTCAAGCTGTGGCGTGCTGGCGAGTCACTCGATGCCGTAGCGGAGGAGTACGGGCTTACCCGAGATGTCACCGAAGCTATCTGCCGAATCGCAGCCTGAGTTCTTCGTCGACAGGTCTCTTGGATCGAGTACGGCTTGCAGCGGGGTTGGGCGCTGCTGACCAAAGACCAAAAATCAGGTATCGCGCAGAGGAACTGCTCTCCCTAGCCGAGTGCGGCAAGATGTTCTGCCTCAGTAGCGGAAGCCTAAGGATCGAGCAACAGGTGCGCATGTTCGAGGAAGCGCGGGTCCAGATCGAGCGGACCGTACGACGACACGAGGCACGCTTCTACCAGGTCTACGAAGGCGGCCGTATCGTCAAGAAATGGCCATGACTGCCGTCCCAGGACCGCGTCTCACCGCTGGGCTGGCCTGTGCTTCGACCTTGCGCTGGCAGCGTGGTCCCGGCTTAAAGCTTGGCGTCACTGCGAGGGTAGGTGACGTTGGCTGCGTGTGTCTCTCTATCACGGAAGGAACCAGACGTGGCCCAGCGGATTGTCAACTCGTACACGGAGTGGGATCCCCTTGAAGAAGTCGTGGTCGGCCGGCTGGCAGGTGGCGTGTTCCCTACCTGGCAGCCGTCCATGCGTGCGGTGCTTCCCGACGATTCGGTACGCCTGTTCCAGGAGCGGGGAGGATCGCCGTATCCGCCTGAGCAAGTCCTCGCTGCAGGGAGAGAACTCGACTCGCTCGCCGACGCCTTGGAGGTCGAGGGCATCACTGTGGTGCGCCCAGCGCCGATCGATCATTCACTTGCGTTTTCGACCCCGAACTGGAAGAGCACGGGACTCTATTCCGCCATGCCGCGGGATGTCCTGATCGTGGTCGGCGACACCATTGTCGAAGCGCCCCCGTCCTGGCGCTGTCGACATCATGAGGTCGACGCGTACCGGCCGTTGATCAAGTCTTATTTCCGTCAAGGCGCCGGATGGTTGCAGGCTCCACGGCCCCAACTGACGGACGAGCTGTTCTCGGCGGATCATCAGTTTGACTCGGGAGGCTATGCGATCACCGATTTCGAGCCGGTCTTCGACGCGGCCGATTTCGTACGCTTCGGTCGAGACATCGTGGTCCAGAAGAGTCATGTCACCAACGATTCCGGCATCGACTGGATGCAACGTGCGCTGGGAAGCACGTACCGGATTCACCGGGTCGCGGTGAACGATCCGCATGCGATGCACATCGATGCCACCATCGTCCCGCTTGCACCCGGCAAACTGCTGGTTAATCCGGAGCGCTTCGTGCCCAACGACCTCTTTCGTGGATGGGAGATCCAGGAGGCGCCGAAACCGACCCTCCCGTCTGACTGGCCCATGTATTTTTGTAGCCCTTGGGTGAGCATGAACGTTCTTTCTCTCGATGAGCGTACGGTCGTGGTGGAACGCCAAGAGGAACCGTTGATCAAGGCTCTGCGAGCCTGGGGTTTCCGCTGTATCACCGTGGATTTCCGGCATGTCTACACCTTTGGCGGTTCCTTCCATTGTGTGACCCTGGATGTCCGGCGCCGTGGTTCGCCCAGGCAGTTCTTCAACTGATCGTCCGCCGGGCCCGGCGTGTTGAGCAGCCGGTAGCAGGACGTGCGAGGATCTCTTCCATGAGCGCCCGCCGGCCCATCGCAGCCGCTGGGCTGGCCGTCCTGCTCACTAGCACCGGGGTCCTGCACTTCGCAGCACCCGAGTCGTTCGACGCCATCGTTCCCGAGCAGTTGCCCGGCACTGCCCGCACCTGGACCCACCTCTCCGGGGTGGCCGAACTGGTGGTCGCGGCGCTGCTCGCGGTACCCCGCACCCGGCGGCTCGGTGGGCTGCTCGCCGCGCTGTTGTTCGTCGCGGTGTTCCCGGCCAACGTGAAGATGGCGATCGACTGGTCGGACCGGCCGGACTGGATGCGTGCGCTGGCCTACGCGCGGCTGCCGCTGCAGATCCCGCTGGTGCTGTGGGCAGTGCTCGTATACCGCCGTGCCACGGTCAGGCCCCGCCCGTAACTGCCAACTTTGTCCGGTTCGCTGCGCCGCGGCGGGGGATTACCGTCAGGATGTCCGGTTAGTCTGAGGTCACCCCCGCCGTGTGGCTGCCCGTCAGGGTTGACCACCCACTCGGGGAGAAATCGGACGATACCTGGCTGATCATTGTTACTTTTTGATGATGCTACCCGGCTGGCGGATGGGATTGCTCCTCCTAAAGTGGTGATAATTCCACCGAGGGGTTAGGTGGACGTCGAACTGAGGGTGATGGCCGTGGGTTCCGAAGTGCTCCTGATACTCCTTATCGTCGCATTTGTCGGTTTCATCGGTGGCCGATGGTGGGCCGAGACCTTTCGAGCGGGGTATGACATGCGACGCACCTGGAAGGCACGCAAGAACTACCGCAAGGGCGACGACTGATACGCAGTAGGACATCGACCCAGTACGAAGAGGTCCCCGGTCGCGACCGTTCGTCTTTGGTCAGCCGACAGCACGGCCGCTGAGCGGGTCGGTCTCGACCGCTCGTCGCGCCAGTTGTCGCACCCGGCGCAAGCGACACGCCTGCCCGTTTGCAGGGTTTGCCGTAGCCGTGGCCGTACCGTTACTTTCCGTCGGTCGCAGATCACGATCTGGCTGCAAGTCGGTGCCGTTCCCCGCGCCCCCGAGCTGGGATGGCTGTTCTCCCGCCTACGCACCCAGGTCCCCGCCGTGAAAGGGACCCACAGTTGGCGCGTCACCGCTCCCCCCGCGGTCGTCGGCCCCATCCCGAGGTCGCCCCCACACTCGCCCCCACCCGTGCCCCGGCACCCCGCGGTGCGCACCGCATACCTCGGCCAGGTCCAGCGCTGCGCGGTCGGGCGGTGACGGCCGCCGTCGCTGCCGGCGCCTTGGCCGTGGCCGGGCATTCGGTGCAGGCCGACGTCGCCGTGGGCGCCGAGAAGACCGTTGATGTCGCACCGGCCGCGCTGACCGCCCCGTCGCTGGAACCGGAGATCCTGCAGCTCGCAGCCACCAGCGGTCGGCCCGTCGGAGTGCAGGCGTTGCGCCGCGCCGTCGAGAAGGCTGACCGGGCGGCGGCCTACCAGAAGGCCGTAGAAAACCGTCTGGGCGAACCCTACAAAGCTGGCAACAGCCACAGCCTGGACGGCTGGATCGCCAAAGCGCTCGGGATGATGGGCCTGCCCCAGGCCCTCGCGAAGGGCGTCAAGACGATCATCATGCACGAGTCCGGCGGGAGCCCCGACGCGATCAACAACTGGGACAGCAACGCCGCGCGCGGCACCCCTTCGCAGGGCCTCATGCAGACCATTCCCGCCACCTTCAAAGCCTGCGTGCTGCCCAGCCTGGCAGACCGCTCGATCACCGACCCGGTGGCCAATATCACCGCCGGGATCCGCAGCATGATCGCCCACCACGGCATCGGCGCCGTGATGAACGGCGGACGGCGCGACGCCAGCGGCAACTACATCGGCTACGGCGGGCACGGTTGCTCGTCTTATGACGTCGACGAGTACGCCGCCCAGCTGCGCACCCTGTGGAAGGACGAGCCGCTGCCCGGGTCTTTAGCGGCAACGCCTGGCTGAGCAGCCGGCCGGCGACCCGGTTGCGGTAGCACAACGGACGCTAAGTCCTCACGTCCCGTCAGGTTCAAGTCCGGATGGGAAGGTTGTCGGGGTGATTCATGTTGCTGCCTAGGGGCGACGATGACAGGAGGGCGCCGTGGCAGCGGAGCAGGTCCAGGTGCAGCGGGTTCTGGTGGTGGCGGCACATCCCGACGACGCGGACTTCGGATCCGCCGGCACAGTCGCGACTTGGACCGACGCGGGTCTCGAGGTGTTCTACTGCATCGTGACCGACGGGGACGCCGGTGGTTTCGATCGTGACGTGCCCCGCTCGGCGATCGGCGGCATCCGGCAGGACGAGCAGCGCAAAGCAGCCGCCACACTGGGCGTCACTGACGTCGAGTTCCTCGGCTACCCCGACGGCAGGCTGATGGTGAGCTTCGAACTGCGGCGCGACATCGCCCGCGCCATCCGCCGGACCCGCCCAGAACGGGTGGTGGTCCCGTCCCCGCAGCGAGACCTGCGCAGCCTCTACGGCAGCCACCCCGATCACCAAGCTGCCGGCGAAGCCGCACTGTGCGCGATCTATCCCGACGCCCGCAACCCGTTCGCGCATCCCGAACTGCTCGCCGAGGAGGGCCTGGAAGCCCACACCGTGTCCGAGGTCTGGGTAGTAAGCGCCAACGACCGGGCCGACCACTATGTCGACATCACCGACACCTTCGACCGCAAGATTGCCGCGCTGCGCGCCCACACCAGCCAGACCTCGCACATCACGGCCCTGGAGGAGCACATGCGCGGCTGGGGGGCCATTCAGGCCCGGGCCGCAGGTTTGGCCGATGGTCGACTGGCGGAGGGGTACCTCGTGCTCGACACCCGCTGACGCTACGCCTCGTCCTCGCTGCCGGTGAGCAGGACGTGGGCGACCAGCTCAGGATTGTCGTTCATCGGCACGTGCCCGCAGCGGGGCAGCCGCAGGAGCCGGGCGTGGGGGATCAGCCGGATGACCGATTCGGCCCGGGGCCGCTGGAAGAGGAAGTCCCGGGCTCCCCACGCGATGGTCACCGGCACGTCGGGCACCCGGCCAGCGAAGATGATCTTTTCTCCAGCTGCCAGGCTGGGACCGAAACCGACCGCGCTGATCATGGCTCGCATGTCCTCGAGTAACACCTGCGGCTCGAGCAGGTCCGGACGAGCAAAGAGGACACCGCTCATCAGCGCGCGCCCTGGGGTGGTCCGGGCTAACTGGGTCGCGAGCTTCGGCGGCAGGTGCCGCGCGGTGCGGTGAACCTGCCGCACCATGCCCAGCGACACGCGGCGCCCCATCGGAGTCCACAGTCCCGCCGGGGACAGCGCCGTCGCGCTGCGCACCATTCCCCGTTGGGCAAGCACGAGGGACACCAGGCCGCCCATCGAGTTGCCTGCCGCGTGCGGCCGGTCCAGTCCCAGGTCCGCGAAGAACTCGGACAGCACGAACACCGCACTGTCCAGCTCGTAGGGCAGGTGGTCCGGGAGTGGCGGGGACTCGCCGAACCCAGGGAAGTCGACGGAGATCACGTCGCGGTGCTTGGCTAGCAGGTCGACGACGGGAAGCCATCCCTGCCGCCGGTGACCGGCTCCGTGCAGCAGAACCAGCGGCGGCCCTGCGCCGTACCGGTCGTATGCGAGCTGCACAATTTACACTGTATCGACTTGTGACTCGTCAGTAACTGCCTGACGAGGAGAAACCGCGCAACGCTGAGCACTGTCGCTCCCAGGGGAGTTTCCACTCGTGCGTGAATTGTTGGCCGACCGGGTCGCCCGCCGGCAGGCTGCCGTGCCGCAGATCCGCTACCCGCCGGCCCTGCCGGTGAGCCGGCGCAAGGACGAGATCGCCGCGGCGATCCGGGAGCACCAAGTGGTGATCGTCGCCGGGGAGACCGGCTCCGGGAAGACCACTCAGATCCCCAAGATCTGCTTGGAGCTGGGCCGTGGAGTCCAGGGCACGATCGGGCACACCCAGCCGCGCCGGCTGGCGGCGCGCACGGTGGCCGAGCGCATCGCGCAGGAGCTGGACGTCCCGGTCGGTGGAGCGGTCGGTTGGAAGGTGCGGTTCACCGATCGCGCATCAGAGGACACCCTGATCAAGCTCATGACCGACGGCATCCTGCTGGCCGAGATCCAGTCCGACCGGTTGCTGCGGCAGTACGACACGCTGATCATCGACGAGGCGCACGAACGTTCCCTGAACATCGATTTCGTCCTGGGCTATCTCAAGCAGTTACTGCCCCGGCGCCCCGATCTCAAGGTGATCATCACTTCGGCGACCATCGACCCCGAGCGGTTTTCCCGGCACTTCGGCGGTGCGCCGGTGATCGAGGTTTCGGGCCGCAGCTACCCGGTGGAGATCCGCTACCGCCCGTATGGCGTGGACTCCGAGAATGAGGCAGACGACCGCGACCAGACCCAGGCGATCTGCGACGCCGTGCTGGAGCTGCGCGCCGAGGGCCCCGGCGATGTGCTGGTCTTCCTGTCCGGTGAACGGGAGATCCGTGACACCCATGACGCGTTGGCTGCGCTGACGCTGCCGGACACCGAGATCCTGCCGCTGTACGCGCGGCTGTCGGCGGCCGAGCAGCACCGAGTGTTCCAGCCGCCGGGCACCAGGGGCCGACACACCGGGCATCAGAGACGGACACGCGCGGGAGGGGGGCGGATCGTGCTGGCTACCAATGTCGCGGAGACGTCGTTGACCGTGCCGGGGATCCGGTATGTGGTCGACGCCGGCACGGCCCGGATCTCCCGCTACAGCCGCCGGCTCAAGGTGCAGCGGCTTCCGATCGAACCGGTGTCGCAGGCCTCGGCCACCCAGCGCGCCGGTCGGTGCGGGCGTACCTCCGACGGCATCTGCATCCGGCTGTACTCGGCGGAGGACTTCGTGTCGCGGCCGGAGTTCACCGATCCCGAGATCCTGCGCACCCACCTCGCGTCGGTGATCCTGCAAATGGCGGCCCTGGACCTGGGGGACGTGGCCGCGTTCGGGTTCATCGATCCACCGGATCGCCGGCAGATCTCCGACGGTGTGGCGCTGCTGCACGAGTTGGGCGCCCTTGAAGGGCGGCCAACCCCCCGGTTGGCCGGCCTTGAAGAGCCCGCAACCCTGCGGCTCACCCGGGTCGGGCGCACGCTGGCGCAACTGCCACTGGACCCCAGGCTGGCCCGGATGGTGGTGGCGGCCAACGACAACGGTTGCTTGCGCGAGGTCCTGGTGATCGTGGCAGCACTGTCCATCCAGGACCCACGGGAGCGCCCAGCCGACGCCGAGGCGGCGGCCGACGCCCAGCATGCCCGGTTCGCCGACAAGAGCTCCGACTTCCTGGCCTACCTCAACCTGTGGCGCCACCTCGACGAGCAGCAGCACGCGCTGTCGTCCAACCAGTTCCGCAAGCTGTGCAAGACGGAGTTCCTGCACTACCTGCGGGTGCGGGAGTGGCAGGACCTGCAGGCGCAGCTGCTCCGGATCGCCCGCGACCTCGGCATGACGGCTGGCATGACGGCTGGCATGACGGCTGGGACGACGGCGAACGTAGCGCCGGCCGATCCGCAGCCGGTGCACGTCTCACTGCTGGCCGGGCTGCTCTCGCATTTCGGGCTGTTCGACGCCGAAACCCGCGACTACCTGGGCGCCCGGGGTGCCCGGTTCGCCGTGCACCCCGGATCGGGGTTGTTCCGCAAGCCGCCGCGCTGGGTGATGGCCGCCGAGCTGGTGGAGACGTCCCGGCTGTGGGGCCGCATCGCCGCCCGGATCGAGCCGCAATGGGTGGAACCGCTGGCCGAGCACTTGGTCAAGCGCAGCTACACCGAGCCGCATTGGGAACGTAACCGCGGTGCGGTGGTGGCCTACGAGAAGGTCACGCTCTACGGCATCCCGATCGTGGTCGCCCGCAAGGTGACCTACTCCGGTATCGACCCGGAGCTGTCCCGTGAACTGTTCCTCCGGCACGCCTTGGTTGACGGTGACTGGGAGACCCGGCACGCCTTCTTCCATGCCAACCGGGCCATGCTCGACGACGTCGAGGAACTCGAGCAGCGGGTCCGGCGGCGCGACATCGGAGTCGACGACGAGACCTTGTTCGACTTCTACGACCAGCGCATCCCAGCCGAGATCGTCTCGGCCCGGCATTTCGACAGCTGGTGGCGCAAGGTCAGCCGGACGACGCCGGGCCTGCTCGATTTCGACCCCTCGATGCTGCTCACCGGCCCGCTCGTCGCAGGCAGCGATCAGGACTACCCGGATTCGTGGCGCGTCGGTGCGCTGAGCCTGGACCTGTCCTACCAGTTCGAGCCGGGCGCCGACGCCGACGGCGTGACCGTGCACGTGCCACTGCCGGTGCTCAACCAGGTCGACCCCGCGACTTTCACCTGGCAGGTCCCTGGCCTGCGGGAGGAGCTGGTCGTCGCGCTGCTCAAGGCACTGCCCAAGCCGCTGCGCCGCCGGCTGGTCCCGGTGCCCGACCACGCGAAAGCCTTGCTGGCGCGGATGACTCCCTACCGCGAACCGCTGCTGGACGTCCTGGAGCGCGAGCTCGATCAGGCGGGCGTGGCCGTGCGTCGCGCGGACTGGCAGCTCGACCGGGTGCCGGACCACTTGACGATCACCTTCCGGGTGCACGACGGCGACCGCACGCTGGCGCAAGGCACGGACCTGGCAGCGCTGGGCCGCGAGGTGGCGCCGCAGTTGCGGGCCACGCTGTCCGCCGCGGGGGGCGGCCTGTCACGTCGGGGTCTGCGCAGCTGGGAGGTCGGGACGCTGCCGGCCACCCACCAGCAGGAGCAGGCCGGCCATCTGATCACCGCCTACCCGGCGCTGGTCGACGAGGGTGACACGGTCGCCGTCGCGCTACTGCCCACCGAGGCCGAGCAGCAGCGCGCCATGTGGACGGGCACCCGGCGGCTGCTCTTGCTCGCGGTGCGCTCGCCGATCAAGTCGGTCCAGCGCAGTCTCGATGGTCCTGCTCGGCTGGTGCTGAAACAGAATCCGCACGGCAGCGTTGAGGCGTTGCTGGCCGACTGCGTCGATTGCGCGGCTGACGCGCTGATCGCCGCCTGCGGCGGACCACCACGCGACGAGGCCGGCTTCGCCCGGCTCGCCGAGCGTGCCCGCGCCGAGCTGCCCGAGGCGGTGCGCGCGGTGGTCGCGCACGTGCTGCGCGTCCTTGCCGTCGCACACACCGTCGAAACCCGGCTGCCCGAACTCGCCGCGCCCGCGCTGGCGCCTGCGGTGGCCGACGTTCGCGCGCAGCTAACGATCCTGGTCGGGCCCGGTTTCGTCACCGCGACCGGCGCGCAGCGGCTGCCCGACCTCACTCGCTACCTGCAGGCCATCGAGCGAAGGCTGCACAAGCTGCCCCGCGATCCGGATCGCGACCGGGACTGGATGCACCGGGTCACCGCCGTGGCGCAGGCCTACCGGCAGCTGCGCGACGAGGTCGGCGACGGGCTGCAGCTGCAGCGGATCCGCTGGATGATCGAGGAACTGCGGGTCAGCTACTTCGCCCAGGAACTGCGCACCCCGTACCCGGTGTCCGACAAGCGGATCTACCAGGCGATGGACGCCTCACGGGGCGCGTAGTGCCATGTGCAGCCGGACCGTGGTGCCCGAACCGATCCGACCGGTCGGCATTTCGACCAGGTCGCACAGCGCGTTGACCAGGATCAGTCCGCGACCGTGCGGCGCGGAGAGGGCGGGTGGTATCCGGCCGACCAACCGGTCGGGCAACTGCCCGCTGTCGGTGATCTCGCAGACCAGGCTCCCAGTGTCCGAGTCCTGCCACAGCGAAAGGACACCCGGCTGATTGGTGTGCACCAGGGTGTTGGTGGCGACCTCGTTGACCGCCAGGCACAGATCCGCGACCCGCGCCGCGGGCAGCCCGGCCTTGGACGCGAAAACCTGGACGAACTGCCGGATGGCTGGCAGCTCACGCGCAGAGCTGAAGACCAGCATGTCGCCCCACCACTCCGGGGGGTCGGGTAATGAGCTCAGGCTCGCGTCGGCCACAGCCCGGGGGTCGGCGTAGTCGGTGCTGACCTCCCGCAGCTCTCCCTCGACCAGCACCGGATGGGTCCGCCGGGCGTCAGCCAGCGCCGTAGCGTCCAGCCCCTGCCGGTCGTAGGGGCACAGGATGGTTGCCTCCTGGCCGGCCAGGGCGATGTTGATGAGGGCTTCGTGTTGCAGAGCGACCCGGTATTCGGCGGCGGACCGGCCTGGCCAGATCGGTTCGCCCACGATGCGTACCCGGCCCGGTGCGTGCTCCTGGGTGAACGCGTAGAGCACGGTGGGGATGATCCGACCGGGATTGCGGCCGGCCTCGGCCATATTCACGAACCGGACCCGCTCGGCGCGCTGGCCGATCTCGGGGTCCAGCACCGAGCGCAGCACATCGACATGCGCGCCTGGCACCGCTACCAGGGCCGGCTCGGACCGCTCGAACCCGTCCCGCAGGAAGGCCGCGATGCCGGTGGCGTAGTCCTGCACGTCGCGGTAGAACAACGCCTCGTGCACCAACCCGGTGCGCTCGGGCCGCGCAACGTTCATGGGCTGACTCGCCACTCTCACGGACTGGATCTCGGCACCCCCTATGGTGCAGAGGATACAACTCATCGTGGTTCTCTGCACGCTTGGGTTAACTCAAGTGAGGGGACGTGCGTCCAACGGTCGCTATTAGGTGACAGACGGTACGCCCCCGAGTTATCAGCTGCAGGCTCCGCCGGGCAACTACGATCGACTGGCGGGCGCCGGTCGCAGGGCGGCGTGAACCACAGCAGGAGGAGCATCGGCACCATGCGTCGTCGATTGTTCGAGGCCGAGCATGAGGCGTTCCGGGAGAGCGTTCGCGCCTTTCTGGACAAAGAGGTCATACCACATTTGGTGGCCTGGGAAGCCGCGGGCATCGTGCCCCGGGACCTGTTCCTTCGAGCCGGCTCCAGCGGTTTTCTCGGCATGGCCATCCCGGAGGAGTTCGGTGGCGGCGGGGTGGCCGACTTCCGGTTCAACGCGGTGCTGGGCGAGGAGGTCATGCACGCGGGCGCGGCGGCCTCGGGGCTCGGTCTGACCCTGCACAACGACATCTGCCTGCCCTACTTCCTGGACCTGGCCACCGCTGAACAACAGCAGCGGTGGTTGCCGGGGATCGCCTCCGGTGAGCTGATCACGGCCATCGCCATGACGGAACCAGGGATGGGCTCGGATCTGGCGAGCATGGCCACCACGGCGGTGCGCAACTCGGACCATTACCTGGTCAACGGATCGAAGACGTTCATCAGCAATGGCATCAACGCCGATCTGGTGATCACCGCGGTGAAGACCGACCCGCAGCACCGCCACCAGGGGATGAGCCTTATCGTGCTGGAGCGTGGCATGGATGGCTTCGAGCGCGGCGGCAACCTCGCCAAGCTGGGTCAGCATGCCCAGGACACTGCGGAGTTGTTCTTCCGCGACGTCCACGTGCCGGTCGCCAACCTGCTCGGGGAGCCGGGTCGCGGGTTCGCCCACCTGGTGGACCGGCTACCCCAGGAGCGGCTGTCGATCGCCATCTCCGGGGTGGCCGGAGCGCGCGCAGCGCTGGAACAGACGCTGTCCTACGTCAAGGACCGTAAGGCTTTCGGCCAATCGATCGGATCCTTCCAGAACACCAGGTTCCGGCTGGCCGAGATGGTCACCGAGATCGACCTCGCGCAGACTTTCGTCGACCGTTGTATCGAGGCGCTCAACGACGGCGAGCTGACCGTCGCCGACGCGGCCAAGGCCAAGTGGTGGTGCACCGAGTTGCAGGGCCGGGTGGTCGACACCTGCCTGCAATTGCACGGCGGTTACGGCTACATGCTCGAGTATCCCATTGCGCGGGCCTACGCCGACGCCCGCATTACCCGCATTTACGGCGGCACCACCGAGATCATGAAGGAGGTCATCGGCCGATCACTAGGCCTATAATCACCCACCCGGCGTGTCCTCCTCCAGTGCCCGGTGTGTCGTTCGCCGGTGCCCGGTGTGTCGTTCGCTGGTGCACGGCGGGGAGTTTAGCCACCCGCCATCCAGGATTTGCCCGCAGGCCATGATTCGGGGTCTGAAACTCCTTCTCCTGTTCGAACAGGAGCACTAGCAGTCCGACGAGGCTCGTCATGTCTCCTGTTCGGGCGAGCCTCCACTCGGACCTCACCGCGATCAGCGATCGCACAACGATCCAGGTGGTGTGCCCAGAAATGCATCATAGGTTTCGATCCCGGGTGTTCTGAGGATGGTTCAAATAGGGTGCCGGGGAGATCTGCACGATCACTCAGCTCGATTGGTCGGGTGCGGGCGGTGAGCTGCCGGCGCCCGCCAGAACGTTCACGAATGCAAACCATTGAACCCGAAAAGGCCAGGTCACCAAGGCGGCGCTCGAAACATCACCCGGTCGGGGTGCATCACTTGGAGTGAAAATCGCGGCGGAGCGGTACGTCCGAGTGCCCTCCCAACGATGTCACTACAAACCCATCAACTCTGAACCAGCAGGAGGGAGGACCAGGATGACCGGTCACGGCGGTGACACGATCGCTCACGACATGTTCGCGCTGCTGCGCGAGGCCGCGGCACCCGTGGTGACCCGTTGGACCTACTGCACCGACGACCCCTTCGCCGTGACCCTTGAGATCCAGACCCGGGGCAATCGCTGCGTGGACTGGGTCCTGGCCCGCGACCTGCTGGTGGCTGGACTCAGTACTCCCGCCGGTATCGGTGACGTGCGGGTACGCCCCGCCCAGTTCGGTGAATGGGAAGTGATGCTTGTCGAGATCCGTTCACTCGACGGGCACGCCGTGCTGGAGTTGGACCGGGATCTGTTGCGGCAGTTCGTCGAGGCCACTTTCGAAGTCGTCCCACTGGGCGACGAGAGCACGGCCGTCGACATGGACGCCGAGATCGAGAAGATCACCAGGAGCTGCCCGGGTTGACCGCCGTGTCAAATGCAGTCTGGAGGCAGAACGCGGTAATCCGACCGCTGATTACTGCAGTTTGTCTCCAGAATGCGGTGTGAGAGGTCAACGTGATCGCGCACAAGCAGGCGTCCAACCGGCCTACTTACACCGGGTACCAGATCCTCGACTGGTTGTGCACCCTGCGCGCCGACCTCGACGCCGGGACCTTGCAGCGGAACCACGACTGGGTATAGCTCGCGGTCGAGGTGAGGCCCCTTATCTGCGAGAATGCGCAGATGTCAGTCCCCTCGGAGTACCCTGACGAGCTTCGACAGCGTGCTGTGCGGATGGTATTCGACGTCCGCGAGGAAACTGGTAACCAGCCCGAAGCGATCAAGCGGGTAGCTGATGAGTTGGGTGTGCCGCCCAACATGTTGTGGCAGTGGGTGGAGCGGGCTGCGAGGAGCGGGTCTTCGGACGCGACCCCGACTGCCGATCCCGATGCGTACGAGTCGGGCATGCAGCTGGTGGAGTTCGGTGCGCTCGATGAGGCGCAGACCTCGTGGGGCGCCGCGGCCGAGGCCGGCGACACTACCGCCGCGTTCAACCTGGGTGTGCTGCTGGTGCAGCGCGGTCAACTCGACGAGGCAGCCGACTGGTGGCGCACCGCCGCCGATGCGGGCGACTCCGACGCCGCCGCCAGGCTGGGGTGCTCGCCCTGGGACGTAAGGCGCCACCGGGCACGTCCGACCCGAAATCGTCCGCGCGAGCAGCATCATTGAATCACCATTAGAGGGCTTAGCCGGCACGGCCGTCATGATCGAGTCAACTGTGCGGTCTGAGTCGGCTCCAGGGCAATAGTCGGGCGTGTTTCTGTCGGTGCCGCGCCCCGTGAACTCGACCAGAGCTACGTCTGGCAGGACTGAAATGTCGCTGGCGTCGAGTTCACGGGCAAGCCAGCCAGGAAACATGCGTGGTCGGGGTGGGGCGAAGCCCGCTTAGTGATGCAATGATGTCTACCATGCGTACGACGGTCACACTCGATCCCGATACCGCCGCGCTTATCCAGCGACGGATGCGTGAGCGAGGCAGCTCCAGAGCTCGCTATGCCGCACCGCGCCCTGGAGCCTGGGGAACAGGTCTGGTCGAACCTGATGGACCCGGTGGTGGCGTCGCAGCTCATTGGCGCGGTGGGTAGCTCCCATGCGGCTGCGCCGGCCGATCCCACGGACCTGGCACTGATAGGTCGACGGCAAGGGGGGACCGCCAGCCGAAAGCGGTGCCGGGATCGATCAATCCCCAGTGGCCCGGCGACGGCGGGTCTCGGTGTCTTCGTCGAGTTGCCGGGCTGCCTCGTGCTGGCCCAGCGCCCGCAGGTCGTCGGCGAGGTTGTTGGCCGAGTTCAGGGTTTGGGGGTGGTCCGCACCCAGCACCCGACGCAACCGGGCCAGGGTGTCCTCAGCCAGCCGCCGCGCCGCCTCGTGCTGGCCCAGCGCCCGCAGGTTGAGGGCGAGGTTGTTGGCCGAGGCCAGGGTGTCGGGGTGGTCCGCACCCAGCACCCGACGCAACCGCGCCAGGGTGTCCTCATCCAGCCGCCGCGCCGCCTCATACTGCCCCAACGCCCCCAGGTCGGCGGCGAGGCTGTGGGCCGAAGTCAGGGTGTCCGGGTGCTCCTCACCCAGCACCCGACACTGCCGGGCCAGGGTGTCCTCATCCAGCCGCCGCGCCGCCTCATACTGCCCCAACGCCCCCAGGTCGGCGGCGAGGTTGCTGGCCGAGGCCAGGGTGTCGGGGTGCTCCTCACCCAGCACCCGACGCCGCCGGGCCAGGGTGTCCTCATTCAGCCGCCGCGCCGCCTCATACTGCCCCAACGCCCGCAGGTTGAGGGCGAGGTTGCCGGCCGAGATCAGGGTGTCGGGGTGCTCCTCGCCCAGCACCCGACGCCGCCGGGCCAGGGTGTCCTCATTCAGCCGCCGCGCCGCCTCATACTGCCCCAACGCCCACAGGTTGCCGGCGAGGCTGCTGGCCGAGATCAGGGTGGCGGGGTGCTCCTCACCCAGCACCCGACGCCGCAGCTCCAGGGCACGCTCGATGAGCGGCAGGCTCGCCGCTGATTCTCCGCGGGTCAGCAGATAGCGGGCGGCCGCGTTGAGCAGCCACGCGACGTCGCCGCCGGCGTCATCGAGTGCACGGCTGGCGTCGGTGGCGGTCAGAACGTGGGGGAGCAGCCGTCGCCATTGCGGCCAGGTGCCGGGGTTGTTCCACGGGTCGGGTGGAACGGCGGCGCGCAGCAGCCGGACCGCCGCCACGGTCAGGTCGGGCTCGGCGGCCTCGCCAGCCGACCGGGCGCGCAGGATGGCCTGGACGAGCCGGTGCAGTTGCAGGCCGTCGGTCTCCACCCCGGCCAGGGACCTGGTGCGTAGCAACCTGGTGAGGCGGACGAACGCCAGCGGGTCGCTGGCTGCGGCTGCGAGCGCGCCGGGCAGCGCCTGCGCGTGCGCGGTGAACAGGGTGAAGGGGATGGGTTCGGGGGCAAGTTGGGCGCACAGGGAGAGGAGTTCCAGCGCAACGGGCTCGTCGGTGGCGAGCCGGTCGAAGACCACCTGCCAGCTGGCGGCCAGGGACACCGGATATCCTGTGGGTGGTTCTTCGGCCAGCAGTTCGGCGGCCCGGGTGGCCAGCAAGTGCAGGTAGGCATCGGCTGGCAGGCCGGTGTCGTCGAGGTAGGCGGCGGCTTGGGCCACCGCCAGCGGCAGATTGTCCACCGCGTCGGCGATCCGGGTCGCGTCGTGAGCCGGCAGGCGAGGTACGCGCCGCACCAGCAGGCTGACGGATTCGCCGGGGTTGAACAGATCGACTGGCACCGTGGTGGCCAGCCCGCCCCACCGCGGGTTGCGGGAGGTGATGAGTACCTGCCCCGCACCGCCGGGCAGCAACGGTGCCAGCAGCTGCGGGTCCTCGGCGTTATCGTAGATCAGCAGCCACCGGTCCCGATCTCGCAAGGCTCCGAGTAGCCGCGATACTGCGGAGGGGATGGGGTCGCTCTCGGCAGCGAGATCGAGTGTGCGGGCGAGGTCAGCCAAGCGGTCCGGGATGAGCGCGGGTTCTTCCGAGGGCACCCACCACACCACGTCGTAGTCGTCGCCGTGGCGGTGGGCATACTCGACGGCCAGCGCTGTCTTGCCGATCCCGCCCATGCCGTGCAGCGCGTGTGCCACCGTCGCGCCGCCGGCGAGAAGCGAACGCCGCAGCTCAGCGAGTAGCTCCTCGCGGCCGGTGAACTGGGAGCTGCGGGCGGGTACGTTCCAGATCCGGCCTACCGGCGCCTGGCCCGATTCGGCTCGCGGCAGTTCGATGAGGGACTGCTGGACTGCAGTTTCCAAGCTGGCGGGGCTGTTGACCTTCACCACTGTCAATCCGGAGTCGAGCAGCCGGGCGCGGAACGCCTCCTGGCGTCGACCATGGTCTGGATCAACGAGCAGAGCCCTCGACCCTTCCGTCGCGTCGTCCAGCAGAAACACCAGGCGCGGCAGGCCGGCCTCACTGGCCGCCTCGAACTCCAGCTCGGTGTAGGACAGCTCCGGGCGGTCCCGTACCGGCGAGCCGTACCGGAACCCGACGATGGCGACGTACACATCCGCGGCCCGTATCGCCTTACGGCACACCTCGCTGGGCTGCTCATCCCGAGCAGCGAAGTAGGCCATGTCGGTGATCGCGTCACCGGCCCGCAACACCGCCCGCTCCGCCGCGTCCACAAAGGACCCACCGCTGGGCAGCCGCCGCAGCTCCGAGGTGTGGCTCAAGAAGACCCGTCGCGGCTGCCCCACGGTGCACAGCATGCCACCCACCGTCACGGATGGGTGACGGGCGATCAGCCGTCGAGGCGCCCGGCCTTGACCACCGCGGTGAAGGCGCTCCAAGTGGCGGGGCTGAGCGCGAGCATGGGGCTGGCATCACCGAGCTTGCTGTCTCGCATCAGCCGGTGACCAGGCACGAAGGCCACCTCGACGCACTGCGCTTGGGCCGCGCTGTAACTACTGGTGAACCAGTGGGCACCCGGGTACTCGGGCCTGTCGTGTCCCATCGGGGGATTGTCCTCTCCGGCATCGTCAGGCGAGCTGCGCCGCCGCTTGCCGGATGATATCCAGGGACTCCACCGGGCCCAGCGCGGCGGCCTGCAACCGGCCCCACAAGCTACCGTAGGCGGCCACCGCGTCCAAGGCATCGAGGTAGCGCGCGTCCTCGTAGGACTCGACGTAAATGAACTCCAGCGGTGAGGCGATGCCCGGCGCGGGGATGCGGAGCAGGGTGAAACGGTAGACGATCCGGCCCGCGAAGGTCCTGGCATCGAACGGCAGCACCTGGATCTGCACGTTGTGCAGCCGCGCCATCTCGGCGAGAGAGTCCAACTGCTCGGCCATCACCTCGCGGCTGCCGACCTGCCGTCGCAGGCAGGACTCGGAGAGCACGAACGACACCTCGGGCGGGTCCTCCCTGGTGAGGATCGCTTGGCGATCCTTGCGAGCCTGGACCTCGTCCTCCAGATTGTCGGCCGGGCCGAGCGGCTGGGCGTCGGCGTACAACGCCCGGATGTAGCTGTCGGTCTGCAGCAGCCCGGGGATCAGCTCGACCTCGACGGACCGCAGCGTGGCGGCGTCACGCTCCAGGTCTACGAACATCCGGAACCACTCCGGGTACACCGCGCGGTAGCCGTCCCACCGGCCGCGCCGGCGCTGCCCGCGGGCGAGGTCGAGCAGGATCTCGATGTGCTCGCCTGCGTCGCCGTAGAACTCGGCGAGCATCTTGACGTCGCCCGCGGCGATGTCGCTCTGCGCCAGCTCGATGCGGCTGATCTTGCTGACCCGGCAGCCGAGGTGCCGGGCGGCCTGCTCGGGCGTGACGCCGGATTCGTCGCGCAGCCGCTTCAGCTCGTTGGAGAGCACCAGACGGCGGACGGTCGGAGTGGTTCCCATCTCGTACTGCCTCCGGGGTAGGTGGGTCTGCGGCCCGTCACCAAGCACGCTGTCCGCATCACCTGTACGGGCGACTTCTATCCTAGGATTCCTATCGCTACTCTTCCTGTCATGTCGTTGGGCGGGAATCCTATATTGGGTATACAGGCTACCCCGGCCGTTCGACGCGCGAGCAGCCCGATGGGCAGGGCCGGACCCCGACGCCCCCTGCCCATCGGGTGTTCCAGCGCCACCAGGTCGGACCGGAGGTGACCCGTGGCCAATCACCACCGCACGGCCCCACTGTTGCGCCTACTCGGCCGGCTGGGCTGGCAGCGTGATCCCGACCTGTGGGCCGTGCACTGCCGCGACGGGCACGGACGCCGGGCGCGCATCCTCGTCCACCTCGGTACGGCCGGAGTCTGCCTCACGGTGCCCGATCACGGCCCGCTGCAGCTGAGCGTGCTGCAGGCCGGGCAGCTGCGCGCAACTCTGCGGGACGCATTCCTCAGTCTCGAGCGCCTCGCCGGCCCCGACGGGTGGTCCGTCATGGTCGAGTCCCAGCGGTCCGCAACACCACCACCGCTCCGTTCGCCGAGTTTCCGGGAGCGCATCCCGGTACGGATCCTCGCCCGACCGTCGGTGGCGCAGCTGCGCCTGCGGCAGCGGTGAACGCCGCTTAGCGCAGTTCAGGCGGCGTCGTGGAAGATCACGCCGAGGGCGTGCCGCTGGCCACTGCGCAGGACGGACACGCCGTGGCGTATGGTGATCCGGTGGTAGCCGCGGGCGCCCGATCCCGGCCGGTAGCGGGTCGGCCAGATCACCGCCTGGCCCTGGTCCAGGGTGATCGCGGTGCCCCGGGACTGCGCCCTGGGCAGGTTCTCCACCAGCAGGAACTCCCCACCGGTGTAGTCCACCCCAGGCTGTGACAGCGCGACCATCACCTGCAGCGGGAAGGCATGCTCGCCGTAGAGGTCCTGGTGCAGGCAGTTGTAGTCGCCCTCGCCGTAGCGCAGCACCAACGGGGTCGGCCGGGTTTGCCCCGCCGCGTGGCAGCGGTCCAGGAAGTCCGCCAGCCGATCGGGAAACCGCTCGGGTAGCCGTAGACGCTCGTACCAGGTGTTCGCCACCGGGACCAGCCGCGGGTACAGCGCCTGCCGGAGCTGGTCCACCGCATCCGGCAGCGGATGCTCGAAGTACTGGTACTGGCCGGAGCCGAACCGGTGCCGAGCCATGTCCACCCGGGTCCGCCAGTGCGCGGGCTGGTCGTAGAGCCCGACCAGCTCGTCGCACTGCGCGGCGGACAGCACCGGCGGGGTGACCGCGTAGCCGCGCCGGTCCAGTGACTCGCACAGCTGCGGCCAATCCCAACCGCGCACCTTGTCACTGATCGAGTCGGTCATGACGACGCTCCTCGCACTGCGGGTGTGGGCCGGCAGTGCTGGCACGGCCGGTAGCCGGCGAGCTGGGCATCAGCTACCGAAGCGAAGCCCTGCCGGTGCGCCGGGGTGATCCGGCGGGCGTCGGAACAGGACGGGAAACACACCACGCCCGTGGTGTCGCTGGCCAGGTAGAGCACCCCGCGGCGAGCCAGCTCACCGACCTCGGCGAGGTTGGCGCCCTCGACCGCCAGCAGCCGGGATTTCGCCTCGGTGCCGAACACATAGTCGCCGACCGCGCCGTCGGAGCGGATCACCCGGTGGCAGCCGATGAGCACCGGCACGGGGTTGCGGCCCAGCGCCGAGCCCACCGCGCGCACCGCACCGGGGCGGCCCACCTGCTCGGCGATCCAGCGGTAGGGTCGCACTTGGCCGCGGGGGATGGTGGCCGCTGCATGGAGCACGGCCTGGTCGAAGACGCTCAGCTCACGCAGGTCGAATCGCAGCGCGGTGACCCGCCCGGTGCGCAGCGCAGGCAACAGCCCTGCCAGTGGCCGGGTGCCGGGCTGCAGCGGCCGGGCGAACCGGGCGCGGAAGCCGGCCGCGAACTCCGCGTCGGAGTCACCGACCGCGTCGCCGGTCCGGACGTAGGCAATGCCCGCCTCGGTGGAGGCCACATAGAGCGGACCGACCGGGCCCGGCACGCGCACCCACCGGGCGACGACCCGGTCGAGCAGCCCGGCGGGCGGGTTGACCGCCAGCTCGGCCAGTGCGGCAGTCAGCGGGTCGTGGTTATCGCTGATCATCGGACACCTCGCAGACGTCAGGGTGAGCAGACAGTTCTCGGAGCCGGCGCAAGCCCCGGGAGATATGCGACTTCACGGTCCCCGGCGGGCAGCCCATCACGTCAGCGATCTCGCTGATCGGCAGGTCATTGACGTGCCGCAGCACCACCGCGATCCGCTGCCGCTCGGGCAGTTGCGCCAGCTGCCCGGCCAGCTGCCGGTCGGTCTCGTGCCGCTCGATCGCCGCTGCCACGTCGGCACGGGGATCGATCGGTTCGACCACGCCCGTCAGATCCACCGTTGTCGGCCGCCGGGCGGCGGCGCGGGTGTGGTTGCGCCAGACGTTGAGCAGGATCGTCACCAGCCAGGCCCGGGGCTGCAGCGCCAGGATCCGTTCTGGTGGGTAGTCGCGCAGTGCGCGATACGCCCGTAGGAACGCCTCCGCGGTGAGATCCTCGGCGTCAGCTCGCTGCCCGCACACCCGCACTGCGACCGAGAACACCAGCCGGCGGTAGGCGTCGAACAGCTCGACGAAACCGCCGTCGAGATCCTTGCTCAGCGCGACCAGCACGGGCGCCGTGTCGCGCGTCTCGGTAACGCTCATGTCCCAGGGAACCCCGACACGCTTGCCACGGTTGCATCATGGGTCACCGGCGGGTCGGCCTCCTATACTCGGCTTATCATAGCGGAATCTATGACGGATTCGCTTAGACGAAACCAAATCCCAGCGCCAAACGGAGGCCGGCTAGAACGCAAGCCAGGATGCAGATGTTGCGCCCATTGGTGCGTTTACTGAGGAGGCCGAAGATGAGGCCGACGACGCCGATGACGAGCGCGATCCAGGCGAAAATCGCGCCGATGACGGGTAGAATTCCCGTCAAAATCACGATAAGAGTGGCAAGGATACCGAGGACGATGGCAATCAGGTTCATACCCCCATTATGCGCCGCAGCCTCCACCACCGCCGGGCGTCGGGCGGCGGCCCGGGTGTGGTTGCACGCGTATCGGCGACGCTTATGTCTCATGGGACCCTGACACACCCACGAGCCGATCACGAAGGAGTGCAGCACATGCGGGTAGCCGTCATCGGAGGCACCGGGCTCGTCGGCCGTCACACCGTTGAGGCGTTGCGCCACGCCGGGCACGACGCCGTCGTGGTCGCGCGGTCAACGGGCACCGACGTCGTCACCGGCGCGGGCCTGGACGCCGCTCTGGCCGGTGTCGAAGCAGTCATCGACGTCACCAACACCACAGCTCAGGACGCCGCAGCGGCCCGGGAGTTCTTCGCCGCCAGCACCGGGCACCTCCTCGCCGCCGAGCAGCGGGCGGGCGTCGGGCATCACGTGGTGCTGTCCATCGTCGGTGTGGATCGCGTCGAGGGCACCGCGCACATCGCCGGCAAACGGTGCCAGGAGGAGCTCGTCCAGGCCGGCCCGATCCCGGCAACGATCGTGCGGGCGACGCAGTTCCACGAGTTCGCGGCGATGGTCGTCGGCTGGACCCGCCAGGGTGACGTCGCGACGGTGCCACCGCTGCTGGTTCAGCCGGTCGCCGCGTCCGACGTCGGCCAGGTCCTCGCGGGGATCGCTACCGGCGCTCCGGACAACCGCACGCTTGAGCTCGCCGGACCCGAAACCCAGGATCTGGTCGACATGGCCCGGCGCACCCTGGCGGCCCGCGGGCAGTCGGTCCGGCTGGTCCCGAGCTGGCGGTCCTTCGGCGTCGAGATGGCCGGAGAGGTCCTGCTACCCGGACCAGACGCGCAACTCGCGCCGACCACCTTCGACGCCTGGCTCGCCGCCGAAACCGGACGGCGCGAATGAGCGTCGAGGGCTGAACATGGCCCGACATGGGCGGATGTGGGATCAGCCGCGGGTCTCGTCCACTAGCCAGGACAGGTACTCGGCGCTGCCACCGGTGATCGGGATCGCGATGATCTCGGGTACGTCGTAGCTGTGGTTGGCCTTGATGTGCTCGGTCACCGCCGCGACCCGATCGGCGGTGGTCTTGATTTCCACTCGCCACTCCTGCTCGGTCTGCACCTCGCCCTCCCAGCGGTACACGCTGGTGATCGGCCCGACGATCTGCGCGCACGCCCCCAGCTTGGCCTCGACCACCCCGGCCGCGAGCGCCCGCGCGGCGCCGTCGCTGTCCGTGGTCGACGCGACGATGACATGCTCAGGCGGCATACCCAAGATCGTACGAGACTCCTGAGACGACGCTAAGAGCCGGCTCTCTCGCTGCTGAGGGGTTTCACGGTGCCGTCGGTGTGAATCTCGTTGATCACGTAGGCGGTCGAGAGGGGCTCACCGGGGTCGGTGAACTCCAGCGGCCCGGAGGGGCCGTCGTAGTCGATGTCCTTGCCGTCTTTCACCAGCGTCATACATGCGGCAAAGCTTGTGCATTTCTCGCCGACTTTCGTCACGCCGTTGATCTCCTTCGCGATGAGGTCCGGCGCGTCCGTGCGGGCAACAGCCGCCGCAAGCACGGTGATCACCACTGCGTCGTAGGACTGCGCGGCGTAGGTCACATCCGGGAGTCCAGGATTGGCCTCCCGGAGCCGCTTCACGAACGCCTCGCCTCCATCCTCCGGCAGGGTCCCCCTCATGCCCGCCAAGACACTCAGATCCCTCCGATTGACTTGACGGGCCAGGGTGTTGCTCAAATTAGCGCTGTCGCCGTACACCCGTTTATCCTTCGGACCAAGGCCCTCCTCGACCATGGTGGCGAGGATCCGGGCGATCTCCGTGAAGCCGATCAGGACGATCGCGTCGGGGTTCTTAGCCTTGACTCGCTGGACGATTTTTTCGTGGTCCAGTGCATTCTGGTCGTAATGAAAGGAATCAAGTACCCGGCCTCCGGATTCCTGGATCGTTTTCACGATGTTCTCCCGTAAGGGGTGCGCGTACGCGTCGTTGCGCGACAGCACTACCGCCGACGAGTTGCCGTCCTTGACGACAAGGTTGCCGAGCACGGAGCCCTCGACGTCGCTTGGTGGCGTGACGCGGAAGTAGAGCCCATGGTCGCGCCACGTGGTGAATACCGGCGACGTGTTCGAGGGCGCGAACATGATCACGCCTGCGCAGACGACCTTGTCGATCACCTTGCCGGCCACGGCCGACGTCGCAGGACCGATGATCGCGTCTACCCCGTTGGCCAGCAGCGCATCAGTCGACAGGCCAGCGGTGTTATCGGAGGAGCTGCCCTCGTCGCGCTGATTGGCGTCATCGCGCTTCACGGCGATACCCGGGATGCCACCGGCGTCAATGATGTCCTTGATCGCCAGGTTCGCGCCAGTTTCCGTCGCTGGACCCGTGTGGATGTATTGCCCGGTCTTCGGGAGTAACGTCCCCAGTGAGAGCACACCGTCACCAGGCTTGGGGCGCGGCGAGCACGGGACGGCCTCAGATTCCGTAGCCGGAATATACGGACCCCACACCACAGCCGCCAACATCACTGCCGCCGCCAGGGAGGTCTTGACCAGCCAATGGCCCGATCGTCTGTTATGTGTAACATCAGATGGCTGGTCAACTTTGCCCAATGTCTCGATTGCAGCTACCCGAACAACACGGTCGGTATCGCCGTCGCGCAGGCTGAGCAAGGCTTGTCTCGCTGTGCGTTTCTGTCCTCCTGGATGGTCACCGGCTAGCAGATGCTGTAAACCTTTGACCGCCCACAACCGTTCCTGAATAGTCCTACTTCTTAAAGCTTGCTCGATCACGGCGGGCAGCGGCAACGGCACATGGGGATTCTTCGCCACATAGAGCTGGCCGCGCATTCCGTTTGCTGACATCGTCGGCGTTTGGCCTTGCGTGTTCTGACGGACCCGCTCGTACACGTATTGATATAACTCGCAGACCGATACCTGACCGTCGCCGTCGATGTCCGCCGCCCCGGTCTCCAAACCTTGGACCACGGCATCAGTGAACTTCGACTCATAGGCGAACTCCGTCTTGCCCGACGCGGTGATGACCATGCGACCACGGCCGCTGAGCTGCTCAAGGATCTCCTTGGCGCCGGGGCCCCTGTGCACGAGACTTCGGGTGAATGCTCCGCTGTAGCAGCAGTCGAGCAACAGCACGATGCGCTGCGAGCGGCTGTGATCCATCCGCGCCTTGACCCATTGCGCCGAGATCCCTGTCGAGTCCAGCAGCTGCTTGTTTGTCTCGTGTGCAACGAAATGCAGCTGCCTTCCAGAATCCAGCACTCCGTGACACGAGAAGTAGAGCAACAATAGATCATCGGGCTTGCGGTCGGCGAAGAACTCCTCGACCGCCACCTTGACCACGCCCGACTGGTTGCCGAGCAGCGTGCTTACTGTGAAATCCCCAATCGTCGGATCGTTGAGCACGCGCGCTAACTGCTCGAGATCTTGGCTTGCCATCGGCAGCTGTTGGAATCTCGAGTCCTCGTACTCAGCGCAGCCGACCAGCAGCGCTACCCTCGTGGCGCTCATCGCCCGACCTCACCGGTCGGTGTGACGGTCGATCCAGGTCTGGATCAGCTCACGCTGGTCTGCCCGCGTGATCCCGGTGACTTCCAGCACGTCGCCGTCGACCTCAAGTTTCACGCTGCGCCCCCCGCTGAGGGCGACCCACGACTTCACTGTCTCGACGAGCGCGGTGAGCAGCCCCGAAGATCGGATCAGCATGACGGTCAGCGCGCCTGCTACGAGAATCTCACCGGCGCGGGTACCGGCTGGCGCCTGGCCCACGGTCGCAGGATCAGCGGACTCGATGTCCAGCTCCAGCAGCTGCTCGCGCAGCTGCACGGCCAGTGCAGCCAGTTCGTCAGCGTCGACTTCCGGGCCCGTCTCGATGCACAAACCAAGCCGAGTAACCCGCTCAGTCACGGCCTTGCCCGCCATCGAATGGTCACGGTTTGTCAACATCTCACCCTCCCGGGGCACCGTCTATTCCACGATCGTACCGAATCCCCTGGGAGTGGCGTGGACTCTAGGTGACTGGATGTCCCCAGCCGCCGCCGCCGGGGGTTTCGATGCGGATGCGGTCGCCTCGGCGTAGCGGCCAGGTGCCCTTGCTGGGCAGCTCCTCTACGGTCCCGTCCGCGCGGCGCAGGATGTTGCGGCCCACTGCCCCGCAACCCCCACCGCTGAGCCCCCACGGCGGGTGTTCCCGGCGTTCGGACTGCACGGTCAGCGTGCAGTCGGCCAGCACCTCGACCTCCCGGATCAGACCCTCTCCGCCGGGATGCGCCCCGGCGCCACCCGACGACGACCGCAGCTCATAGCGCCACACCCGCAGCGGGTAGTCGAGCTCCATGGCTTCGGCGGGGGTGTTCTGGGTGTTGGTCATCCCGGTGTGCACCCCGGACATGCCGGGACGGTCGGGGGTACCACCCTCGCCGCCGCCCAGCGTCTCGTAGTAGCTGAACGGGTGCTCGCCGCCGGCGCCGATGAGCAGGTTGTTCATCGTGCCCTGGCTGGCCGCAGGCACCCGCCCGGGAATCGCCTGCGCGAACGCGCCGAGCAGGACGTCGACGATCCGCTGGCTGGTCTCGACGTTGCCCGCCGCGGTCGGCGCGGGGAACGTCGCGTGCACCACGGAGCCTTCCGGTGCGCGCACATGCAGCGACCGGTAGCAGCCGGCATTGGGTGGGGCGTCCGGGTCGGTCAGCATCCGGAACACGAACATCGCCGACGACAACGTCACCGCGAACACCGCATTGCAGTTCACCGGGATCTGCGGGTCGGTGCCGTCGAAGTCGATCGACACCTCGTCGCCGGCGACGGTCACGGCGGCGCGGATGGTGACCCCGGCACCGATCTCGAGGACGTCGGAGTTGCGGTAGCACCCGTCCGGGATTTCCGCCACGGCGGCCCGGACCCGCCGGTCGGAGTAGTCACAGACGGCCGCCATGGCCTCGTGCAGCCGCGCTGCCCCCAGCCGTCCGGCAAGCTCTCCCAGCCGCCGAGCCCCGACGTGGTTGGCCGCGAACTGCGCCCGCAGGTCACCCCGGCGCTCCCCGGGCGTCCGCGAGTTCGCGGCGATCAGCCGCACCACGTCGTCGCGTTCCCCGCCGGCGTCGGCGACCAGGATGGGCGGGATCCGGATTCCCTCCATGGCGATGTCGGTGGCGGTCGCCGGCATCGACCCCGGAGCTGCACCGCCGACGTCGGCGTGGTGTGCGCGGTTGGCCACGTAGCCGAGCAACTCGTCGCCCTCCGCAGAGCCGACGGCGGCGACGATCGTCAGGTCCGGTAGGTGGGTTCCGCCCAGATAAGGGTCGTTGACGCAGACCTGCTGGCCGGGGCGCAGCGCGCCGAAGGTGTCCAGGACTGCGCGGACGCTGGCCGGCATGGCGCCCAGGTGCACCGGAATGTGTTCGGCCTGGGCGACCATCTCCCCGTCGGGGTCGAACACCGCTGCCGAGCAGTCGGCGCGCTCCTTGATGTTCGGGGAGTACGCCGCACGCCGCAGCGCAACGCCCATCTCCTCGGCGACCCCGGCCAGCGCGTGCCGGAACACCTCCAGCTCGACCCCAGACAGCTCAGCCATCAAGGCGCACCACCAGGTTGTCGGCGTCATCCAGCACGGCGACCTCGCCGGCGGCCAGCAGTGTGGTGGTGTCCGATTGTTCGATCAACGCCGGGCCACTGACCTCGTCGCCGGATGCCAGGCCCGCCCGGGAGACCACCCGCGCCTTGACGGTCTCGCCCGCAATGCCGATCTCGCGGGACCGCTCCGGTGCAGGCTCCCCTTGGTCCCAGTCGCCCGGAGGCTGCGACAGGATCGGGTCACCCCGCGCCACCACCCGCAGCGTGACGACCAGCACCCGCTCGTCGGGCATCGCATACCCGTACGCCTCCCGATGCGCGTGGTGCAGTAGCTGCGCCAGATCCGCCCCGCCGGTCACCGTGATCCGCAGCTCGTGGGACTGGCCGGCGTATCGGGCGTCGGCGATCCGGGACACCATGATCTCGCCCACCACGCCCTGGCGGTGCAGCTCCTGGCGGGCCTGGCCCTCCAGCGCCGCCCATGCGTCGGTGAGATCGTCGTCGGCCGGCGCCATCACCGTTCGCGACGCCTCATAGCGGGCCGGCGCGAGTAGCAGGCCCAGCGCGCTGAGCACACCCGGTGCGGGTGGCACTACCACCGCACGGCAGCCCAGCTCGCGGGCCAGCGCGGTCGCGTGCAATGGGCCCGCACCACCGTAGGCGACCAGCGCCAAGCCGGCCGGATCGACGCCGCGCTCGGTACTGACCTTGCGCAGCGCTCGAGCCATCGTGGCCCGCACCACCGCGAGGATCCCGGACGCCCCACTGGCGGACGCCGGTAGCGCACCGATCACGGCCGCGGCAGCGTCGATATCCAGCCGCAGGCCCCCGCCAAGCTCCCGATCCGCATCGAGGTGGCCGAGCACGCAGTGCGCGTCGGTCACCGTCGGCTCGGTGCCACCCAGCCCGTAACAGGCCGGACCGGGATCCGCGCCGGCCGACCGCGGTCCGACCCGCAACGCACCGCCGGTGTCGACCCAGGCGATCGACCCGCCGCCGGCGCCCACCGTGTGGATCCCGACCGCGGGGGTGCGAAACGGCAGCCCGGCGATCTGCGCGGACGTCGAGACCTCCGGCTGGCCACCCCGGATCAGGCACACGTCGGTGGACGTGCCGCCCATGTCGAAGGCGATCGCGTCCGCGAAGCCGGCGCCGCGCGCAACCGCGCCCGCCGCGACCACACCCGCGGCGGGCCCGGACAGCAGGGTGTGCACCGGGGCAGCCGCCGCGAAGTCGATGCCGGCGGTGCCGCCGCCCGAGGTCATCACGGTGATCGTCGGACCTTCCAGGCGCGCGGTGAGATTGGACAGGTAACGGCGCATGACGGGCTCGATCGCGGCGTTGAGCACGCACGTCGACGCCCGCTCGTACTCGCGGAACTCCCGAAGCAGCGCGCTGGACCGGGTGATCGGCACGTCCAGCCGCTTCAGCGCGTCGCAGAGCCGCCGCTCGTGGCAGTCACCGGCGTAGCCGAACAACAGGCTCACCGCGACCGACTCCGGTTCGAGGCGCTCGACCTGGCGCACCACCCGGTCGATCTCCTCGTCGGTCAATGCAATGACCGCCGCGCCGTCCGGGCCGGTCCGCTCGACGACGGTCACCACCCGGTCGTGCGGCACGAGCGGCTCGCAGCGGGTGACCCTCAGGTCGTAGAGTGCGGGACGGTCCTGGCGGGCGATCTGCAGCACGTCAGCGAACCCGTCGGTGGTCACCAGTACCGTCCGGGCGATCTTGCGTTCCAGCACGGCGTTGGTCGCGGTGGTGGTGCCGTGCGGCAGGAGTCGCAGCGCTGCGCCGGGCCAGCCCTGGGCCACCCCCCGCTGGACACCGACGGCCTGGTTGTCCGGGGTGGTCGGCACCTTCACTGCCCTGGGCCGGTGACCGGCGGCGTGCACGACGACATCGGTGAACGTGCCCCCGACATCCACCCCAGCGCATGCCTCCAAGCGGTCGGCCATCACTGCCCTGCTCCTCTCATGACGCGCAAGCACCCATCGTAATCCGCCGATATCTGGACAGTTCTCTTCGCCTCACCCGCAATGTGAGCAAATAAACTCACGCGGGGTAAAAATGGTGATAGCCGGTATCACGGACACCGCAGTATGAGTTAGTTGTGCTTAGTGGTCGCCCCACCTGCGCCGCGATTGCGCGCGTCGTGAACTCGACGCCACCGACGTTGCAGTGCGCGGAGATGTCGCTGACGTCGAGTTCACGACACACCAGCCCAGGACCAGCGCCACCCTTGTCACGTGAGCCGGTAGGCGGTGTCGGGGATATCGGTGACGAACATATACCCAGGGGCATGGGTGATCGCGAACGGTGGCGTGGACGCCATCACCGCCCAGAACACCGGCAGCTCCCCGGGGGCGACCTTGACTGGATCTCCAAAATCGGGCCGGCTCAGCTCGGTGATGCCCACATGGCGACGGTGCGGCCCTGCTCGACGTCGCGAAGCGGCACCCCGGCGGAGGTCAGCGCGGTCTCGAAGGTGAAGCTGCGCCCGATAAGGACCGCGACCAGGTCCTCCCGCCAGGCGGTGGTGAGGGTGGGGGTGCCGGCCCGGAACAGCAAGCGGGCCTGGGCCGGGGAGACCTCAGCAGAACTCGTGATTCGACGCGCCCTGTACGCTCAGTGACAATTGACCCACCGAGCGTTATCCTCGCCGCGATGAAATCCTTTGACTGGGGACAACGGCGGCACCGGTGACGAGAGTCGTGTGCTTGACGTCGCTGTGCTCCGTCGCTCTGGTCGGGCTGATGTTGCCTATCGCCGGTTCGGCGTCCGCCGGCCAGGACAGCGCGCAGCCGCAGAACGGCTGCACCCGCACGATCACCCGAGCCGTCGACGTGCATGCTGCCCTGGGTGCCGCGTCACCGGGCGACACGCTGTGCTTCACCGGTACTGATCTCGCCAGTGCGGACCTGACGATAACCAGATCGGGCACCGCTGATGCGCCGATCCGCCTCATCTCGGACGGGCACACCACCGTCCACGAGGTCCATATCATTGCCGACCACGTCCTCATCCAGGGCTTCACGATCGTCGGCGGTGGAGAGCTGCTCCTGGCGGGGACCGGGATCACTGCGCAAAAGAACACGATTCGCGACACCCAGCGGGGTGGGATCGTCTGCGCTACCTGCATCGACTCCACCATCGAGTCCAACACCGTGCAGCAGGTCGCCGCCATCGGTATCTCCATCAGCGGGCAGCGGGTCACCGTGCGCCGAAACCTCGTGACCGGGACGGTCGCCGGTGATGGTGGCGACGCCGATGGCGTGCTCTTTTTCGGCAACGGTCACCGGATCATCAGCAACACGATCCGGGACATCTCCGCCAGCGGCTATCCGACTCCCCCGCACCCCGACTGTTTCCAGACGTTCGACACCGGCCGCCCAGCCACCTTCGACATCGAGATCGTGGGCAACGCCTGCAGCAACGTCGACGAACACTGCCTGATCGCCACTGGTGACGAAGGTGGCAACGGTGACGCCCCCGCCGGATCCCGGTCGATCACGTTCACCGGCAACAACTGCGCGGTCGGCGGTGAGCAGGCCGTGAACCTGCGCCGCTGGCCCAATGTCGACCTGCGTAAGAACGAGCTCTCCGGCCCGAACTTGAAGCGCGGGATATTGATCAGCAACGGCTCGACCGGTTGCGCCGTGCGAAGCAACACCACAGCCGACGACATCCCCGTCTTCGACATTGATGACGCCTCCCGCCCGGGCTTCCGCGATCAGGATAAAAGCCCCTTTTGACCTGACCGGGATTAAACGCACGGAGTGGTCGGTATCCCTCTTGGGGCCTGACTCATCAAGAGTCCTTCACTGACCAGAAGCAAGATTAGACAGTATCCTCAGGAAGGTGTTGAGTACCCCCCCAGGGAGTCGGCTAGACCTCGTGCACCGCATGGGAGCGGCGGTGCTCGGTGTCGGCTTGTGTGTATTCGGAGTGCTCGGTGTCGCAAACCGGTTGGAGTTCCTCGCGGTACAGGGGAAGGTCCTGCTCGGTCTGTCCTCGAATGGTCTGCTGTCGGCGATCTCGCTGGTCGTCGGCGGGGTCCTCATCGCCGCTGCATGGCGCGGTGGCCGGAGCTCCTCGACGATCACGGTGGTCATCGGTGTCCTCTTCCTGCTCTCCGGACTGCTCAATCTCGCCGTGCTGGACACCGACTTCAACCTGCTGGCCTTCCGGCTGCCGAATGTGATCTTCAGCTTCATCGCCGGAATGCTGCTGCTCTTCCTTGGCGCCTACGGCCGCTTCAGTGGCGGCTTGACCGCGGACAATCCCTACTACCGGCAACGGCATCGCAAGGCTTCGAACTCCGGGAACGACCACCGCGACGAGGATGATGACCGCTGGGTGGCTGCGGAGGTGGCAGTCGCCGAGGGTCACGCCACACCGGAACAGGAGCAGCAGGTGCGCGCGGACGCGCAGCGCCGCGCCAACGAGGCCCGCCGCCGCGCCTGGGAGGCGTACGAAAGCCGCCGAGTCCGCGACGGCGGCGCGTGAGTTCGTGGGATGATCGGGCGTCTTCGAGCGCGCGGCCGGACGTCGGCGCTGATGTGGGAGAACCCCGGTGTATACAGACGGCATTGTGCAGGCGACCTTCCATCTGCCGGTCGGCATGGCGACGTTCATGCTGTCCGATGTTGAGATGTCGACGCGTTTGCGGGAGTGTGCGCCCGAGGCGGTGGATGCGGCTCTCGCCCGTCACGACGGACTGCTCGACGAGGCGATATCACGGCACGGCGGTATGCGCCAGCTGGAACAGGGTGCGGGCGACAGCATTGTGGCGGCGTTCACCCGCGCCTCGGATGCGCTGGCTGCCGCACTCGACGCCCAGCGTGCCTTTCACTCCGCGGGCTGGCCCGAAGGGACGTTGCTGAGGCTGCGCATCGCCCTGCACACCGCGGAATCTCAGCGGCGCGGCGAGGGGAATTACTTCGGTTGGGCGGTCAACCGATGTGCCCGGCTGCGCGCGATCGCCCACAGCGGGCAGGTCGTGCTGTCCCGGGCGACGCGCGATCTGGTCATGGACCGGCTTCCCGAGCAGGCTGAGCTTGCCGATCTGGGCGTCCACCGGCTGCGTGACCTCGGACGGCCCGAGCACGTCTTCGGACTGGTGCATCCGGATCTGCCTGCGGAGTTTCCGCCGCTGCGCTCGCTGGACACGATGCCCAACAATCTGCCCGGTGAGCTGACCAGTTTCGTCGGCCGGCGAGCCGAGCTGACCCAGATCGGTGATCCGCTGGAGCGTGCGCGGCTGCTCACGTTGACCGGTTCCGGTGGCTGCGGTAAGACCCGGCTGGCGTTGCAGGCAGCGGCTGATGCGATCGACCGCCACCCCGACGGCGTGTGGTGGGTCGAGCTCGCGCGCTTGGAGGACTCCACATTGTTGCCGGCTGTGGTGATCAGTGCTCTGGGGTTGCGCGAGGTGCCAGGTAGGGCATTGCCGGACACTCTCATCGAGCACCTGCGCACCCGCCGCACACTGATCGTCTTGGACAACTGCGAGCATGTGCTGGCCGCCTGCGCCCAGTTCGTGGATATCCTGCTGCGCGGGTGCCCGTCACTGACGATCCTGGCGACCAGCCGGGCGCCGCTGGGCGTACCGGGCGAGGTCACCTGGCGGGTGCCGTCGATGTCGCTGCCCGCCGAGTCTGCGCGCGAGCCGATCGAGGCGCTGCGGTTGTCCGACGCTGTTGCCCTGTTCATCGACCGGGCCAGGCAGGTTCGCCCCGACTTCACGATCACCGCTGTCAACGCGCCGGCGGTGGCCCAGATCTGCCACGACCTCGATGGCATCCCGCTGGCCATCGAGCTGGCCGCGGCGCGGGTGCGGATGCTGGCGCCCGAGCAGATCGCGCGCGCGCTGAGCGACCGCTTCCATTTGCTCACCGGCGGCGCCCGCACGGTGCTGCCACGCCACCAGACCCTGGCGGCCTCGATCGACTGGAGCCACGAGCTGCTGCGCGACGGTGAGCGCACGCTGCTGCGGCGGCTGTCGGTGTTCGCTGGGGGCTGGACCCTGGACGCGGCGGAGCAGGTGTGCCCGGGCGAGGGGATCGACCGCTACGACGTGCTGGACCTGTTGACCGGCCTGGTCGACAAGTCCCTGGTCACCACCGACGAGCAGGGCCCCCAGACGCGCTACCGCTTGTTGGAGACCGTCCGCCAGTACGCCACGGCGCGCCTGGCCGACGCCGGCGAGCTCGACGGTCTGCGTGACCGTCACCTGGCCTACCACCTCGGGCTGGTCGAGACCGCTGAGCCACAGGTGCTCGGCGCCGGGCAAGACGACCCCGTCCTGCACACTCTGGCCACCGAGTTGCCGAATCTGCGGGCAGCCCTGGAGCGGGCGACGGCGACCGACCCCAATGCTGCGCTGCGGCTGGTGAACGCGCTGACTCTGTTCTGGCTGTTCACCGGTCGTTACCGGGAAGGTGACGCTGCGTACGCCCACGCGCTGGACGCCGCAGGCGAGCAGCCGACGCCCCTGCGCGGGCGGGCGCTGGCTGGCCGCGGGAAGCTGGCGTGGTTCGGCGGCGCCCACGAGGCAGCGTACGGGTGGGCGCAGGCGGCGCTGGAGGTCGGCGAGGCATGCGGCGACTTATGGGCGCTGGGGCGAGCCTTGGACACCCTGAGTGGGATGATCATGCACGGCGATCCGGCCAGCGGACGGCCGCTGCTGGAGCGCAGCATGGAGCTGGCCACACAAGCTGGCGACGACTGGTGCCAAATCACTGCTGCGGAGTCCCTCGCAATTGCCTGGATATTCCAGGACGAGTTCGACATTGCACGCCCGATTCTCGATGAGGCGTATGTGACTGCAACGCGGCTGGGTTACCAATGGGGGTTCGCGTGGCACTGGATCTGCCTGGGCTGGGAAGCGATCTTTCGGGGACGGCTCGACGAGGCCCGCGAGTTGCTCGCGCGTTCCGTCGCCGCCAGCGACGAGGTCGGTGACCCGATCACGAACGGTTTCGCCAACGGATTCATCGCCTACGCGCAGCTCGCGTGCGGCGACACCGAGCTCGTGTATCCGCTCGCCGGTCAGACGCTTGAGCGTGTGCGGGAGACCGGCGCGGGTCTGGCCTTGGGCATGGCCTACCAGATGCTGGGCAGAACCGAGATGGCTTTGGGTGAGCTCCCCGCGGCACGCGGGCACCTCGAGACCGCCGTCGAAGTCGAACGCCTGTCGGGATTTCTCTGGGCGCTCGTCTGGCACCTTGCCGCCCTGGGCACGCTGGAGCGGGTCGACGGGAACGTGATTGCGGCTCACCGCTGCGCCGAGGAGGCGCTGGAGGTGGCCCAGCGGCTGGGTAGCGGATGGATGCAGGCCCACGCCGAGCGCCTGCTCGGCCGTCTCGCGCTGGCCGCCGGTGAGACCACCGAGGCCGAGCGGTACGTCCACGACGCGCTCGGCCGCCTGGTGGCGAAGGGCTCTGCGCTCGACATCCCGGAGTGCCTCGATGTGCTGGCCGCTGCTGCCGCCGCGCAGGAGAGTTTCCAGGAGGCCGCACGGCTGCTGGGCGCCGCGGCGGCCGGCCGCGAACGGCTCGGCATCGTCCGCTTCCCCGCCGAGCCGCAGTTCTGGGCCTCCGTCGGGCACACCACCCGAGAGGCGCTCGGTGACGACCTCTACGACACTGCGTTCGCCATGGGCGCCGCACTGGGAACCGACGAGGCGGTTGCCTATGTCCGCCGGGCCCGGGGCGAACGAAAGCGCCCATCACGCGGCTGGGACAGCCTGACCCCGACCGAGCTCCAGGTCGTACGCCACATCGCCGCTGGCCTCACCAACCGCCAGATCGGCGAGCAGATGTTCATCTCCCCCGGAACCGTAAAAGCCCACCTCTCCCACATCTTCGCCAAACTGGACATCCCCGCACGCTCCCAGCTGGCCGCCGAAGCCACCAGGCACAGACTCGACCCGCGCCCCGCAACCGACGGCACGTTATGACCTCCGCCGTAGGCTTCGGCCCTCAGAAACTGGACGGGTTGCTCAGGAAGCGCATGGCCGTGATGCTGGGCAGGAAGAAGTACTCACCGCCGCACACCGTGACGAACCGTGGGAGGCTCGTGTAGCGCCGTGGGCCGGTGCGCCGTTGCCACGTGAAGTCCCGGCCGTCTGGTCCCGTGATCGGGTCGGGGTCGTTGCGGAGCCCGTCGAACTGCCCCCAGTTCGACCACTTGCGCTGCACGAACTCGAACTGGCGTTCGATGCTGGCGTTGAGGAACAACCCCAACAGTCCACGCTTGCCGTCGTCCGGCGCGCCCTCCGGTAGTTCTTCGCCGTAGGTCAGGCCGCGGCGGAGCAGCAAGCGGCGGCGGTCGGAGCCGGTGTCGTCGCGCGGCCGCATGCGCCGGACGTGAGAGCCCCGGGGGCAGGCGAATCCCAGCGGATCCTCGTCGTAGCGGAACCGGTTGTTGCGGCCTGGGTCGGCGGCCAGGGCCGGATTGTCGGCGTCCTTGGCGAGGGCGACCGGCGCGCCGCTGGGCCAGCGTCCCATGAGCTTGGCCGCCAGGAGGTCACCGTCGTCGCTGTTCTGCACGTAGTCACGAAACACAGCGACGTGTTGCTGCATCTTGCGGTAGACCCCATAGGTGCCGTTTCGGCCGAGGGGTTCCGGCGAGGGCATCGGCCGGTTGCCCAGTTCGTCGGGGTACCCGAGCACGAATTCGCCCGGCGCGACCGCCAGCCGGTCCGCGTGCTCGGAGTCCTCAAAGCCGCTGCCCCTGATCGTCGGTTGGGAGATCCCGTCCCGGAAGCCGAAATGCTCCCGGTCCGACGAGTGATCGGGCCCGAGCGCCGCCGCTGGCTGGTAGCCCACTCGTTCGAGCCCGCAGGCGACGCTGGCCTGCTCGAAGGCGGCCACTCTTTCTTTGATCACCTCTTTCTTCCGCGCCGAGACGAGCAGCACCGCGTGCACGCCTTTGCTCGCGAACGGCGGACTGGCGTCCCAGTGCTCGGGCAAGTTGGCACCGACGTCACCCAGGCGGGAGGCGGCACGCGCCGCCATACCCTGGCGGAAGTCCTCGGGGAAGCTGAGGAGGAAAGTCGCCGGCAGCCCCAGCGCCTCCAGCCCGACGTAGGTCAGCCCGACGTTCGCGCACCACGTCGGCGTGTCGTCCCATTCGGCTGCGGTCGTGACGGGGTCGACCATGTCGCCCAGCCACGACCGCGCGAGGTCAGCGCCGTTGAAACGGTAGAACACATAGGCGGCCAGGGGCATCCGATAACCCCGGATCACCAGCCCTTGGATGTCCTCTCGCTCCAGAGACTCCGGTTCGTCGGTCATGACGGTCTACTCGTTGAGCACGGCGAGCACGTTGTTCAGGGCATCCTTGAGCTTCAGCGCGGCCTTCACCTGCTGGACGGTTGCCACGGGGTAGGCGCGGTAGTAGATGTCCACAGGGATCTCGTGCGCGCGCACGTAAGCCTTGAAGGCGTCGACGTCTCGCGAGCCCCGCTCCGGCCATCCCACGCAGTTGGAGTAGATCGCGTCGAACGACGTGGCCGCCTGCGCTGCGAAGTCCTCAATATAGTCATCCCAGGGGCCGTCGAAGTTGCTGGTGAACAGCAGCTGCCCCCCGTCCTGGTTATCGGGCAGCACGACCCACCTGGCGAAGTGGACGGTACCGATCTCCTCCAGAGGGCTCGGTCCACCCGAGGCGATCCGCTCGCGCAACGTGACCAGCACCTGCTGCAGCTGCCCGCGGCGGCCTGGGATGATAGGCGTCAGTGCAGTGAGCGGTTGCGTGCCCTGGGGCGGGGCCAAGCCGACGGACGCGGCCGGTTCGGCGGTGACGCTCATGACATGCTCCTTGTGAGTTCGGTGCGTGACCGTTCATACAGATAATTGTGCATACAGATGAGTGCATCCACGGGTCAGTGATACCTTTCAGCTGAAACCCACACGCAGGCTCACCGCGTAAATGCCCTGTTCGTCCATCTCCAGCCCGCTCAGCCGTTGCAGCTGACCGAGTCGCAACAGGGCCCGCAGCGACTCTCGCATGGTGATCTCCGAGGCGTAGCGACCCAGGCACACGTGCCGTCCATAGCCGTGTTGCAGGTACGTCTGGCTCTGTGGCGCCTCGCGTGCGCGATCCCCGTCGGACAGGTATCCGGTGAGACGCTCATCGCGACCGATGTCGAATGCCAGCGGCTGCGGCACCGCCTCTGCGTCGCGCATCGCGGCGGCAAACGCCACGAACACGGGTGTGCCCTTGTGAATGGGGACGCCGCCCAGCGCGGTGTTGTCCTGCGCGCACAGCCGCAGTAACACTTCTGCTTGGGGCTGCAGGCGCAGGGCCTCCACGGCGTACTTGCGTAACGCCTCCAGGCTCTCGGCGTAGCCGGGTTCCTCCTCGTCGAGGCCGGCCAGTTGGGTGGCGTCGTCGTAGCTGGAGCCGTTGCGCGCCTCGTACTCGCCGTCCTTCAGGCGCAGGATGGAGTCGACGATCCGGGCAGTCGCCTCCTGCGGGTTGACGACGGCGCCGGTCACCATTGCGCAGACGTTGGAACGGATCATCGAGTCGGACAGGCGCCGCGCGAGTTCCCCCTCCGGCAGTGGCGAGCCGAGGAGGGAGGCGAACTCCTGCTCGAGCGCCTGCGCTCCTTCGCCGGCCACCGTCGACTGCATGCGTAGCAGGCGCGTCAGCACCGTGTCCGGAACTGTCTCTCCGCGCCGAAGCCGATCCTTGTAGACCTTCAGCAGGGCGTGGACGTACGCGGTGAGGTACTCCGTCGCCACGATTCCCCGTTCGCGAAACTCGGTGAACCGGGGATTGGCCTGATTGAAGTTGTTGAAGGTGTTACGGAATGCGTCCCTGATCCAGTTGTAGAGGTCATCCGCGGTCGGTACGAGGCCTTCCTGGATCTTGCTGAATGAGAAGACTCTCACCAGGTCCTCGTCGAGCGGGAAGCGGTCCCCGGCATGCAAGCCCGGCATCGTCGCAGGCTTGCTGTCATCTTGATACGGAATCCCCAGATAATCGCTGACAATGCGCAGTGGCACGAACTTGGCAAGCGTCGTGACGACGTCGACCTCGCCAGCATCCCCGACGGTACGCGTCCAGCGTTGCGCCTCATTGCGGGTCATAGCCGAGATGGCGCCCTCGTCGTGGCGTGACACCGCTCGCCGTAAGATCACATCGTCGAGGCGATAAAGCTCGTCACGGTCTGTGCTGAGCATGAAGTGCGAGAACGCCTGCGGGTTCTTGGCCTTGTCATCGGTTGCCCGCGCCATCTCCGGCGCGTACAGATCCACGGTAAAAAGGTCGGTGCGTTGCAGACACTCGATGACGTATTCGTGCCGTGCCACCACGGCCGGACCAATGAACGGTTTGAAGATCGGCATCTGCTTCTTCGGCTGATCCAGCAGCTCCTGGAACATCGCATAGGGTGCCGTGGCAAGCCATTTCGAGATCACCCCCGCAACCGCGGCGCCCCGCACCTGCGCTGCTGCCGCGAAGGCGGCTGCGGCGGCAGCAGCCGCTTGCTTGTCCTTCTCGTACAGCTCGGGGGCATCCACATACTTCGGGTCGCCAGGATCCGGCAACGGTGGTGGTGGTGGTGATGGTGGCAGTGGCGTCTGCTGCTCGGCAGCAGTGATGTCGCTCACAAAGCCGCTCATGACAGGACCATCTACGCATCACCTCGCACAGCTTCCGGCTACTGACTGCCAAACGTAAGCGAAGGGGGTGCTGACCTGTTCATCCGGGTCCACGTGCAAAGTTATTGACGACTGCCCCCCATGCTGTCGTTGCCGAAACGCTTACGCGACGTGACGCTCTTGCTACACGCGGTCAAGCAATTCTAGCTCCACCTGCTGCGCATGTAAACTGGCCTGCCGCCCCGGTCGACGCAACAGCGCCGCTGCGCTTTTTCGACGTAACGCCGGCCGACCGGATGACGACAGACAGGCAGAGAGCCCCGCGCAGCCCCCGCCCCCCGACCTGCGACGGGGCTCTCTGCCTGCCGTCAGCAATGTGAGCCTCCCCACCCGCCGAAGGCGAGACTTGCAGTTGTTACTGCCCGGTAATATGCTGTTGTTACCGATGAGTAGGCATCACGACTGCTGCGGGGCGAGGACATGGGTCACTACAAGAGCAACCTCCGCGACCTCGAGTTCAACCTCTTCGAGGTGTTCCGGGTGCAGGAGCTGATGGGCGTCGGTCCGTTCGCGGAGATGGATCGCGACACCGCGCACGACGTGCTCACTGAGCTCGACCGGCTGGCCCGCGGGCCGCTGTCGGAGTCCTTCGCCGAATCCGACCGCAACCCGCCGGTGTTCGACCCCGACGCGCACACCGTCGAACTCCCCGCGGCATTCAAGAAGTCCTTCCGGGCGCTCGCCGACGGCGAGTGGTACCGGCTGGACCTGCCGATCGAACTGGGCGGCTACGGTGCGCCGGCGACGCTGCGCTGGGCCGGTTCGGAGCTGATGCTGGGCGCCAACCCGGCGGCGTTCATGTACTCGGGCGGCCCCAACATGGCCCGGGTAATACACAACGAGGGCACCACAGAACAGCAGCGCTGGGCCCAAGTAATGATTGACCGGGGCTGGGGCTCCACCATGGTCCTCACCGAACCCGACGCCGGGTCGGACGTGGGCGCCGGGCGCACCAAGGCCATCCGGCAGCCCGACGGCTCATGGCACATCGAGGGCGTGAAGCGTTTCATCACCTCGGCCGAGCACGATCTGACCGAGAACATCATGCACATGGTGCTTGCCCGGCCGCAGCGGCCTGGGCTCGACACGGTGCCCGGCACCAAGGGCCTGTCGCTGTTCCTGGTCCCGAAGTACCGCTTCGACACCGACACCGGTGAGATCGGCGAACGCAACGGCGTCTTCGTCACCGGCCTCGAACACAAGATGGGCATCAAGGTCTCCACCACCTGCGAGCTCACCTTCGGCGCGCACGGGACGCCGGCGGTCGGCTGGCTGCTCGGCGACGTGCACAACGGCATCGCGCAGATGTTCCAGGTAATCGAGTACGCCCGGATGATGGTCGGCACCAAGGCTATTGCGACCCTGTCCACCGGCTACCTCAACGCGCTGGAATACGCCAAGGAGCGGGTGCAGGGCGCCGACATCACGCAGATGCGCGACAAGAGCGCACCGCGGGTAACGATCACCCACCACCCCGACGTCCGCCGGATGCTGATGCTGCAGAAGGCCTACGCCGAGGGTCTGCGCGCGTTGTACCTCTACACCGCGACCTACCAGGACACGGTGGAACTGGGCAGGGACGATGACGGGGTGGCCGCGCGGGTCAACGATCTGCTGCTGCCCGTCGTCAAGGGTGTTGGCTCCGAGCGGGCCTACGAGATGCTCACGCTGTCGCTGCAGACCCTGGGCGGGTCCGGCTTCCTGCAGGACTATCCGATCGAGCAGTACATCCGCGATGCCAAGATCGACAGTCTGTACGAGGGCACCACGGCCATCCAGTCGCAGGACTTCTTCTTCCGCAAGATCGTCCGGGACCGGGGTCAGGCGATCGGGCACCTCAACGGTGAGATCCAGGCGTTCCTGGACGCGGCCAGCGGCAACGGCCGGCTCAAGGAGGAGCGGGCGTTGCTGGCGACCGCGCTGGGTGACCTGCAGGCGATGCTGGGGGCCATGATCGGTTTCCTGACCTCGGCTCAGGAGGATCCGCGCAACACCTACAAGGTGGCCCAGCAGACCGTGCGCTTCCTGATGAGCACCGGCGACGTGCTGATCGGCTGGCTGCTGCTGCGCCAAGCCGAGGTGGCCCTGGCCGCCCTGGACGGTGAGCTGACCGCGAAGGACCAGGCCTTCTACCAGGGCAAGGTCGCCGCAGCGAGTTTCTTCGCCCGCAACATCCTCCCCACCCTCACCACCCACCGCGCCATCGTCGAGTCAACCGACAACACCCTCATGGACGTCCCCGAAGCTGCCTTCTGACCGCATCCAGCGGGCTCAGCGGGGCTATCCGGCACCGAATAACCCCGCTGAGCCCGCTGAATGCGGACGGGGGACGGGGCGGTTAGGCGCAGATGACGTGGGGGGCGGGGTCGTAGACGACTTTGCGGGTTCGGCGGCTGGTCTCGGCCTTGGTGTTGGCGTCGCGGGTTACGCGGGTGTCGGTGACGGTGAAACCTTGTGAGCCGCGGCTGTTCTTGCATGGCTGACCGTGGATGGTCTGTGTGGTCGGCTCGGTGAGGTTGGTACGCGGTCCAGTGATCGACTCGACATCGACGTGTTTGGTACCCCAGAACGTCACCGTGATCGAGGTCGGGGTCCAGGCTGTCTGGATGAGGATGCCGGTAGGGGAGTCGTCGCGGAACTTGACGTCGATGGCGCCCTCGAACACGGTGGCCTCACGGGCAGCTGGGTACCGGCTGATGTAGTAGCTGTGCTCCTTGTGCTCGACGTCGGTCATGCCCGCGAAGTACGAGGCGTTGTAGATCGTGGTGGCGAACTGGGATATGCCACCGCCGATGCCCCGGCCGGGTCGACCGTGGTCGATGATGCCGGCCTCGACGTACCCGGCGGCGGCGTTGCGCGGGCCGGTGTAGCCGTTGAGACTGAACGTCTGCCCCGGTCGCACTATCGCGCCGTTGACCTGCTCGGCGACGCGACGGATGTTCTGCCCGGAGTCGGTGGCGAACCCGCTGGTGGTGAAGGTGCTGATCTGGGTGGTGATCTTCAGCGCGTAGGCCTGCTCGGTGCTCAGTTTCGGGGACTGGCTGACGTAGCTGGCCGCCAGGGTCCGTTCGCCCCCGGAGATGTGCAGCACGTCAAGCAGCGGACGCAGGCTGGCGGCCCAGTCGATGTCCCGACCATCGACCGAGGGCAGCACCACCGGCGCGCCGCCCTGGATCAGGATCTGGGCGTCCTTACCTGGTCGCTTCGTCGAGGCGAGCTGCGGGTCCAGCGCGGCGATCACCATCGGCTCGTCGATGGTGGTGGTCAGGCCACCCCCGCCGTCCGGGGCGAACCGCAGCGCCGCCGCGACGACCTCCGGCTTGAGCACGGCGTTGTTCCCGTCACCGGTGACGGTGACGGGGCCGGACACCGCCGGCTCGACGACGTCGCTCAGCGCCGCCCGGACTCCGTCGGCGGTGGTTGTCACCGACAGCGCCGCGACCGGGGCAGCCACGGTGCCGCCGCGGACCCAGACCGCGAGGAGCAAGTCGGTGGTCGCGGGGACGTCCAGCCGCTGGCCAGGCTTCGGGTCGACCGGGATCGGCCGCGCGCCTTCGAAGCGGATGGTGCCCTCGACGGGCTCCCGGTCGGTCTGGGTGCGTAGCCCCTCCAGCGCCGCCGTCAGGGCCGCCCGATTACCTGTGGTCACCACGCCGACCTCGCGGGTCCGCCACGTCGAGGCCAGCCGGGTCCATGGGTTTAGTGGCTGTGCGCCGGCCTGGTCGAGCGTGCCGGGCCAGTTCAACGTGAGACCAGCCCGCACCGGGTCCAGGGTGGTGGTGACGTCACCCGCGCGCAGTGCGATCGGGTGGTTCAGCCGTGGTTCGAGCCGCTCACGGAGTCGCTGCTCAGCCGCGGTGCGTTGCATCCCGCCGACATCGACCCCGGCAACGGTGACGCCGCGTGGCACGTCATCACGGGACATCGCCAGATCGATGACGAAGATCAACGTGAGCAGCCCGAGCAGCACAACCGCGGCGATCCCACCGCGGCGCCATGCCCGACCGCGGTTTTCGGGGTCCTCATGACGCGTGTCGCCCCACTGCGGCAATAGCGGGCCTTCGACGGTGGACGGATCGGGAGACCAGCCCGCTGCATCGGGGGTCTCCGGGATCTCATCGGTGTCGTCGGTCCGCGTCGCCCCGCCGAACCAGGACCATGTCGCGGGTTGTGCCGGCCTGTCGGGCACCGCACCCCTTCCCGTCGACGAGCTGGTACGCCAGTTGGCACCGGTCTCTGTCATGTTGACGTCACAGGTAGAGCCCGGTTCCATGTTCGGTGCGCTCGCTGGCAACGGCTTGCAGGTCCCGTTCCCGCACCACCAGGTAAGCGCGCCCGCGCACCTCGAACTCGTACTGATCCTCGGGGTTGAACAGCACCCGGTCGCCCACCGCGACGGCGCGGACGTGGTTGCCGATCCCGTACACCTCGCCCCACGACAACCGCTTGGCCATTTGCGCCGTCGCCGGGATGAGGATTCCACCGCTGCTCCGGCGCTCGCCCTCCTCGCCCACGAGGCGCACCATCACGCGGTCGTGAAGCATCTGGATCTCGAGCTTGCTGTCGGACACGGCGCCGAGGGTAGTGCCCCCGTCCGTGCTGCTAGCTGCGGCCCGCGCCACCGGGTCCAGCCCAGGAGCGCCCAGCTAGGAGGCCAAGACAGAGGAAAGCCCCGTGAGGCTGCCGGGTCGGGGGTCCAACAGCATCACGGGGCTAACAGTGTCATCGCTACCCGCCGCGGGACTGTTACAGCCTCTGCTGAGCTTCCGGGGATTCACTCGTTCGGGGGGCGATCACATGGCTGGCCTGCCGAGCAGGAAGCGCCCGAAGTGCGGGACCGTGAACGCGATCTGCCCACGTTCCCCGGAGTAGACCAGCCCCTTCTTGAGCAGGCTGTCCCGCGCCGGGGACAGTGACGAGGCTCGGCGGCCGAGCTGGTCGGCCACCTGGGTGGTGCCGACCGGCTCGTCGCGGCCACCGGTGAGCTCGGCCATGGACTGCAGGTACTCCCGCTCGGCCGGGGTGGCCCGCTCGAACCGGGATCCGAAGAACCCGACGGCGAGTTCGCCCTCGGCATCGGGAGCGGCCACCTGGACGTCGAGGATCCCGATCGGCGACGACGGGGCGGCGTCCCACGCGGCCTTGCCGTATGCCTGCACGAAATAGGGGTAGCCGCCGGAGGTCTCGAACAGCGTGTCCAGCGCGTCTCGGGTGATCTCGGCGCTCTCCCGCTCGATCGGCGCAACCACCGCGCGGTCGGCGTCGGCCCGGTCCAGCCGATCGATCCGCAGGTAGCGGAACAACCGCTCGGAGTAGGACTTCGACGCGCTGAGCACCGCAGGCAGGTGCGGTAACCCCGCACCGACCACCACCAGCGGAGCGCCGGACTGGGACAGCTCGTGGCACGCGGCGCACAGTGCCGAGACGTCGTCGGGCGCTACGTCCTGCATCTCGTCGATCAGCAGCGCCACCCCGGTGCCGACGTCGGCGGCCAGGTCGGCGACCTCGGTGAACAGCTCCACCAGGTCGATCTCGATGTCCCCGGAGTCGGCCCGGCCCGCCACCACCGGCGCGTCGATGCCCGGCTGCCACCGGTCCCGCAGCTTGGCGTCGCTAGGAGCGGCGCGCAGGGCGAAGGCTTTGAGCACACCGAGCACCTCCTCGACCCGGTCCGGGGCCCGGTGGCGCAACGCCAGATCACGCACCGCCCGGTGCAGCGCGGCCGACAGCGGGCGGCGTAGCCCGCCGTCGGGCCGGGCCTCGACCTTGCCGGCACCCCAGCCGCGGCGCATCGCCATCGACCGCAGCTCCCCGAGCAGCACCGTCTTGCCCACCCCGCGCAAGCCCGTCAGCACCAGGGAGCGTTCCGGGCGGCCGCGGGCGACACGTTCCAGCACCACATCGAAGGCACTCAGCTCGCGGTCGCGCCCGGTCAGCTCGGGTGGCCGCTGCCCGGCGCCGGGGGCGAACGGGTTGCGCACCGGATCCATTCTCGGACCGTATCCGGCTCTCTAGCGTTGACCGCAGATTCCGCAATAGATCCCGATCGGCGTGTCGCCGCAGCAGCCGCAGCACTCGTGCGTCGAGCGAGGCCCTGGTGGTAGTCGCAGTGAGCCCGAGCGAGTGCCGGTTCGGGCTTGCTGTGAACTCGACGTCAGCGACATTTCAGCCCTGCCAGACGTCGCTCTCGTCGGGTTCACGGCCCACGGCGACTCACCCGCGTGTTTGCCCGGACCGATACCGCGCCAACCCTCACTCGGGTTGGCCCTGGGTACTTTATGTGCACAAATTGTCACGATTTTCGGACAATCCACTCCGCGTGTGCACAAAGGGGTGACGGCGTAGATGACAGTGCGTTAGGTTCAATGTCTGCTGCTACGGGAGCAGACCGCGGTTGCCGACCAGCAGGCTGACAGCCGCCATCGGCGGACTGAAGGAGCGCGGTGGTGAGCCGAACCCCGGGACGTCCCGGGCACGGCGGGGTTGTCTCGGGCCCCATCGTGCCAGCGGTACGTGCGAAGGATGGCCCCCACGATGCGGCGCATCGGCAGGGCAAACCTGCTGCCGTCGAGATCGAGTTCGTGGGGGTGACCAAGCGATACGCGGGCCAGGATGCACCGGCCATCAACAACCTGTCGCTCACAGTTCCCGCGGGCGAGACCTGCTGCCTGGTCGGGCCTTCGGGAGGGGGCAAGACCACGGCGATGAAGCTCGTCAACCGGCTCATCGAACTCACCGAGGGAGACATCCGGATCGGTGGGCGCAGCGTGCAGGAGTTGGACGTCACGGCGCTGCGTCGAGACATCGGCTACGTGATCCAACAAGTCGGCCTGTTCCCGCATATGACCGTTGCCGCCAACCTGGCGGTGGTCCCGAAGCTGCTGGGCTGGTCGCGGGACCGGATCGACCGGCGGGTGGGCGAGCTGCTGGATCTGGTGCGGCTGGACCGCAGCTACACCAAGCGCTACCCCGGGCAGCTGTCCGGCGGCCAGCAGCAACGCATCGGGCTGGCCCGAGCCCTGGCCGCGGATCCCCCGGTGATGTTGATGGACGAGCCGTTCGGGGCGCTGGATCCCATCACCCGGTCCGAGATCCAGGACGAGTTCCTCCGGCTGGAGGGCGAGATCCGCAAGACAGTCATCTTCGTGACCCACGACATCGACGAGGCCATCAAGATGGGTGACCGGATCGCTTTGCTGCGCCAGGGCGGAACGCTGGCCCAGTACGGCACGGCCGACGAGCTGCTCAGCCGCCCGGCCGACGACTTCGTGGCCGACTTCGTCGGCGCCGACCGCGGCCTCAAGCGGCTGTCGCTGCGCACTGTGCGCGAGCTCGTGGTCCAGGACCCGCGCCGGCAGATCCCGCCTGGGGCGCCCACGGTGCCGGCCCGCACCACGTTGCGGGTCGGCCTGTCGGTGCTGCTGGTCGCCGGGGCGGATGTCCTGGTCGTCACCGACGAGCAGGGCCAGCGGCTCGGAACGGTGACTCTGGACCGGCTCCGCGAGGCGGCCGGGGCGCAGCCCAGCGAGGAGACGCCGTGAGTCCCGGGTGGCTGGTTCGGGTCCCGGGCCAGCCGATCATCCCGGACTTCGACGAGCCGGACTGCCGCGCGAACGAGCGGTTCTGCTGGGGCTGGGTCATCGACAACTGGCCCGATTTGCAGGCCCGGCTGGTCGAGCACATCTACATCACGGCTATCGCGGTGGGCATCGGCCTGGTGATCGCCGTGTCGGCCGCGCTGGTGGCCTACCGGTACACCGGGTTCGAGACACCGTCGGTGACCGTCTCCACCGTGCTCTACACGATCCCGGCCCTGGCGTTCTTGCTGCTCATGGTGCCCATCACCGGTATCGGCCTGCTCACCGTCGAGATCGCCCTGACCGGCTACACGCTGCTGCTGCTGTTTCGCAACACCCTGACGGGGCTGCGCTCAGTGCCCCCGGAGGTCCATGCGGCGGCGGCGGGAATGGGCATGACTGCCCGCCAGATCCTGTTCCGGATCAACTTCCCGTTGGCCCTGCCCGCGCTGATGGCCGGGATCCGGGTCGCCAGCGTCACCATCATCTCGCTGGCAACGCTGGCCGCCTTCGTGTCCCCGCTGGGCCTCGGGCGCCCCATCCTGTTCGCCATCGGCACCCAGTTCGTCACCGGGCTGATTGCCGCGGGTGCGCTGGCCATCATCCTGGCACTGGTCGCTGATGCGCTGCTCGTCCTGGCGACGCGCGCGGTCACCCCCTGGGCCCGGGCCAGGCAGAGCGGGATCAGATGAACATCGTGGTCGACGCCATCGACTTCGTCCTGTCTCATCCCGGCCAGGTCTTGGGAGACGTCCGGGGCCATGTCGTGCTGTCCGCGGCGGCAGTGGCGGTGGCCGTCGCGATCGCGATTCCGGTGGGCGCCGTGGTGGGTCACCTGCACCGGGGATCGTTCCTGGCGATCAACGGCGCCAACGTGCTGCGAGCCCTGCCCACTCTCGCCATCATCTCGATCGGAATCCCGGTGTTCGGGCTGGGTTTCGGCAACATCCTGGTGGCCTTGATCATCCTTGGCTTTCCGCTCATCCTCACGAACACCTACGTGGGGGTGGCGGAGGTCGATCCGGGTATGGCCGAAGCCGCCCGCGGGATGGGCATGACCGGCTGGCAGATCCTCACCCGGGTCGAGCTGCCCAACGCCGTGCCCCTGATCATGGCGGGCGTTCGCACCGCCACGGTCTTCATCATCGCCACGGCCTACCTGGCGGGAATCGCGGGATACCCGGACACGCTCGGCGCAGTGATCACCAACCCGACCCTGCCCCTCTTCCAGCTCTTCGCCTACACGGTCATCGCTGTCGTCCTCGCCTTCCTGGCCGACGGCGTGTTCGCCGTCCTCCAGCGACTGCTCACCCCGAGAGGGCTCAGGCTCACCCCGGCCCCGGCCGCGGCATAGCAGCCCGGACGGGTGCGGGGATCGCCATGCCCACCACAAGAAAGGAAACCGATATCCGATGTTGGACACCGTGCACGTGGCGCAGGGGTATTCGCGGCGGCGGCGTGGCGCGACCCTGGCTGCTGGGCTGGCCGCCTTCGCGCTGGTCGCGGCAGCGTGTGCCGGAGGCGGCAACGGAACCTCGGGGGGCACCGGAACGGGCGGAGATGGCGCGAGGACGGGGGGTCCCGGCAGCGACGACGCGGTCACCAGCGTCACCGCCCAGACCGAGACGTGTCCGAGCGGGACTCCCGGTGCAGGCAAGCCGCAGGTCCGGGTGGGGAGCAAGAACTTCGCGGAGCAGTTCCTGCTCGGGGAGCTGTACACCCAAGCGCTCCGGTCCCGGGGCTACACGATCGACTACCGGTCGAACATCGGCGGGTCGGAGGTCATCGACGAGGCGTTCCAGGCCGGTGAGGTCGACATGTACCCGGAGTACCTCGGGGAGATCGAGACCAGCATCGCCGGCTTCGACCGGGCCGCCAACAGCCCCGAGGAGACCTTCACGCGGGCGAAGCAGTTCGAGGAGGCGCAACGCAACGCCACGATCCTGCCCCAGACGCCGTTCCAGAACACCGACGTCCTCATCGTCAAACCGGACTTCGCCCAGGAGCGCACCCTGAAGACGGTCCGTGACCTGAACAACGTGGGTCCGCAAGGTCAGGGCGTGACCCTCGCGGCTCAGCCGCCGTTCGAGACCCGGTTCAACGGTCTGATCGGCATGAAGGAGGTCTACGGCCTGACCGCCGTGGAGTTCAACGGCCTGGACGTGGGCCTGACCTACCAGGCACTCGATGAGGGCGACGTCAACGTGGCCGACGCCTTCAGCACCGACGGCCAGCTGACGACCGGGAACTACGTGACCCTCGACGATCCCGAGAACATCTTCGGGTTCCAGCACGTCGCCCCGGTCGTGAAGCAGCCGGTGCTCCAGGGTCAGGGAAAGGAGTTCGCCGACACCCTCAACTGTGTTTCTACCCTGCTGACGACCGAGGTCATGCGGGCGTTGAACGCCGAGATCCAACTCAACGGCCGGCAGCCGGCGGAGGTTGCCGAGAAGTTCCTGACCGCGAACCGGATTCTCCAATAACTCCAATAACTCTGACGGCACGCCGTAACTCGTCTTCGGTGTTGTAGTAGTGCGGGGACAGCCGGACGAGGGGGTGCACGTTGCGGTCCTCGGTGTCGAACTGAGTGTGCTGGGGCACGGTCGTGGTGACGTTGACGCCTGCCGCGGCGAGGGCGGCGGCGACGTCGGCGGCGCGCATCCCGTCGACCTTGGCAGTGACGATGGCGCACCGGACTTGGCCCAGGTCGTGGGTGGCCACGCCCGGTAGATCCTCGAGCAGGCCGCGCAGCGCAGCGCCGAGGGCGGTGGTGCGGTTCCCGATAACGTCCAGGCCGAGGTCGAGGGCCTGCCGGACGGCCGCGCCCAGACCCAGGACGTTGACGTAGCTGTTCTCCCAGGACGCGAATCTCCGCGCGCCGTCGACCCAGCTAAACCCGCGGTCCCCATCCCAGGTCGCCGAACGGATCTCGGCGACGTAGGGCTCCAACCGCTCGAGCGCAGCGGCGCGGACCCACAGGAACCCCGTACCACGCGGGCCGCGCAGGAACTTGCGGCCAGTGCCGGTCAGCAGGTCGCAGCCGAGTGCCTCGACGTCGACGGGGAACTGGCCGACCGACTGGGTGGCGTCGAGCAGGAACAGCACCCCCGCATCCCGGGCGATCCGGCCGATCTCGGCGGCCGGGTTGACCAGACCCCCGCTGGTGGGAACGTGGGTCACCCCGATCAGCTTCGTGCGTTCGTCGATCAGCTCGGCCAGGGCGGTCGTGTCCAGCTGGCCGTGCTTGTCGTTGGGAACCACCACGACCTCGGCACCGGTGCGCCGGGCGACCTGCAGGTAGGCCAGCACGTTGCTGCCGTACTCGGCCCGCCCGGTCAGGATCCGGTCACCGGGACCAATCGGAACGGAGTAGAAGGCGGCGTTCCATGCGTGGGTGGCGTTGTCGAACAGCGCCACCTCCTCGGTGTGGCCGCCCACCAGCTCGGCGAGACCAGCGTAGGTGGCAGCGATCCCCTCCTGCGCGGCCGCGGCCGCTTCATACCCGCCGATCTCGGCCTCTAGCCGCAGGTGGCCGGTCATCGCGTCCAGCGTCGGCTGTGCCAGCAGCGCCGCACCGGCGTTGTTGAGGTGTACTCGATGTACACACCCCGGGGTGATGGCACGGAGAGCTTCGACGTCCATGCCCCTACGGTGCCCGATCACACCCCGTCCAGGGAGCCGGAGTCCCGGTCACAAGACCGCCCCTGGCTGACCGCAACGCGCCCGTCAAAACTGCTTCTTAGGTGCAAAATGCTACTTTGTGTCGTTTATCGACTGAGTAGCATATCTTGGTGATGAGACGAGGGAAGGAGGTGGCTGATGACGTTGCGGGAACGAAAGAAGGCGCTGACCCGGTCGTCCATCCAGGAAGCCGGCTTGCGGCTGTTCGTGGAACGCGGCTATAACGCCACCACGCTCGACCACATCTGCGACGCCGCGGTCATCTCCCGTCGCACCCTGTTCCGATACTTCGGCTCCAAGGAGGACGTGGTGCTGTCTACGACCCGCGACGAGCTCGCCCGCGCGGGGGAGCGGCTCCGCCACCGCCCCGCGGGCGAACCCCTCAAGGATTCACTGTTCGCGCTGGTCGATGAGTCGGTCTCGTTCCTCGAAGGTGATCGTGACCGGCAGATTGTCAGGTCGCGACTGCTGGCCAACACCCCCGCGCTCGCCGGCGGCTACCTGAAGGTGCTGACCGACTTCGAACTCCTGCTGCGCGGATTCCTCGCCGAGCGCAGTGGCGAACCAGCGGACAGCCCGCAGGTCCGGCTCGCCGCCGCGGCGGCGGTGACAGCCTTTCGGGTAGCCACCGAGACCTGGGTCGACAACGACGGAGCGATCTCCCTCGGAACGCTCGCACACGAAAACCTCGACCACGTTCTCGCCGGCTGCAGGCTGCCCGGGCCAGGCGCAGCGCAACGGCGATGATCGGCGTGCGTAGCTGCCCAGCCGGATGGTCCGGGTTCCGGCGGCGCTGGCTTGCTCCGCCTCGGCTGCCGCCAGGTCGGCGTCCTGGGCCAGGGTGTCCAGTTTCTCCTGCCCGCACTCGGATGGATGTGGGGCGGTGCGGAGCAGAATGAGTTGCGTGCACACTGGCTGGCGGGGAGATCGTGTGCTGTCGTCGGCGGCCCGGCCGAGCGCGGCCCGAGGCACAACCGCCCCGTACTCCGTACTGGACTGGCTCGTGGAGGATAAGACAATGGCACCCGAATCTGCAGAAGATTCCGCATCAACTCATCTGGGACGGTGGGATCCGGTCTTCGAGTTGCCGAACGTAGCGATCCATACGAACGTGCTGCCGAACGGGAAAGTACTGTTCTGGGGGCGACGGGACCACCCTACCGGCTCGCTGCATGAGCACGAGTGCACGCCACACATCTGGGATCCCAGAACCGGGGAATTGACCCCGACACCTCAGCCCAAACTCGCAGATGGCACGAAAATAAATCTGTTCTGCGCGGGGCATGCCTTCCTGGCAGACGGTCGGCTCCTGGTCGCGGGCGGGCACCTTACCGACGGCGACGGGCTCAACCAGGCGTGCATCTACGACTACCGCACCAACAACTGGACTGCCCTTCCTGTGATGAACAAGCGCCGATGGTATCCAACCGTCACAGCGCTGTCGGACGGGACGATGTTGGTGTTGTCTGGCAGCTACATCGAGAACGGCAGATTCATCATCAACGATGTCCCGCAAATCTGGGATGGGCAGCAGTGGACGGCGACCGTCGACTTCATCGGCCTCCCGCTGTATCCGCACATGCACGTCGCTCCGGACGGCCGGGTCTTCATGGCTGGGAGCAATGCGAAGACCTACCTACTCAACACCGAAGGCACGGGTACCTGGACCCCGCTGCCCGAGCCGGGCGGAGTACGACGGAACGGGGAGCGGCAATACGGCCCTTCGGTGATGTATGACGCCGGGAAGGTCGTCTACATCGGGGGCGGCAACGACGGTCCCACTGCCTTCCCTACCGCCGCGGCAGAGGTCATCGATCTCGGCGCCCATCCCCCGGAGTGGCGTGAGGTCGCTAGCATGCGCTTCCCGCGCCGCCAGCATAACGCGGCGATTCTCGCGGACGGAAGCGTCCTCGTCACAGGAGGGACGAGGGGCCCTGGCTTCAACGATCTATCCCCGGGCAAGCCTGTCCACGTCGCCGAACTGTGGGATCCGGTCACGGAAGAATGGAGGGAGCTGGCCGCCGAAGATGTCGATCGCTGTTACCACGGGACGGCCATGCTACTACCGGACGCGACCGTGCTCAGCGCGGGTAGCGGCGAGTTCGACGTCGGCGGCGGCCAGCCGAACGACCCCAGGGACAGCCACCGTGACGCCCAGATTTTCCATCCGCCCTATCTGTTCCAAGGCCCACGCCCAGTGATCACCGCTGCCCCCGAGGAAATCTCTTACGGCGAGACATTCTCGCTCGAGATCTCGGGATCGGATGTCGGAAAGGTCACCTGGATACGGCTTCCCTCGGTCACCCACGCCTTCGACCAGAACCAGCGCGTCAACGTTCTCGAATTCAGCTTCAATGGCGGTAGCTTAACCGTTACCGCGCCCGCACGGCCGGAGATCTGTCCTCCGGGGCATTACATGCTCTTCGTGCTGAGCAAGGCTGGGGTTCCCTCTCTCGCGCGGATCGCGCGGATCGGCCCGTCTGCACCACAGGCTCGTGCTGCGGTCTCGCCGGCCCTCGCTGAGGCGAGTCTGCCTACCAGCCCCGGGACAACGACGCGCACCCAGGAACTGGACGAGACGGTCAGAACCCAATCGACCGGCACTCGCGTCACGGTCGGCCTGACCGCGAAGTGCCCCTACGGGCTGGGGGCGTGTTGGGGCGGGGCGTACGAGGCGTTGAAGAAGCTGGGCGGGGTTGCGGCGGTGCGGCCGATCGCGAATGCCGAGCACTCGACAGCCGACGTCTACCTTCGTGATCAAGGACTGCCGGACCTCGACGGCTGGCCCGAACAGATCGCCCGATGGGCAAACGGCAGTTACGATTTCCGCGGTGTGGAGGTGACGGTCACGGGCACCCTGGGGGAGCACGACGGCATGTTGCAGCTGACCGGGCCCTCTTTCGACGCCCCAGTGAGCCTGATGCCACTGAGCGAAGGTACGAAGCTGCAATGGGACTACCAAACGAGGAGCGTCCGAGACACCACGCGCGACGAACGAGACGCATACCAGAACCTGACCGGAAGGTATCAAGAGCTCCGAGGCGGTGACGAGCCGACGCGTGTCACCGGCCCCTTGGCAAAGACGGGTAACGGATGGGTGCTGTACGTTCGAAAATTTGAGACTTAACCACCTGTAAATTCCCGACCAGGCGTGTTCCCTGGCTGGCTTGCCCGTGAACTCGACGTCAGCGACATTTCAGTCCGGCCAGATGTCGCTCTCGTCGAGTTCACGGGGCGAGGCAGTCCGGGAGTATGCTCCGACACCCACGTACGATCTTGCTGAGCGCACGGGTCCTGCACGAAGATCGCTTGCGAGTCGGCCGATGCAAGAAATCAAGTCGCCCGCGGCGGCGGCGCCGGGCATCCTGGGGCCGTGGATGTCAGGTTCTCGCGCTCCCCGCACGGCGGATCCGTAGCGCTGATCGACCGGCCTGACGGTCTTACGCTCCGGATGCGATCCTACGACCGCAAGCACTCGGTTCCGCATGACCTGGCCCATTTCGTCGCGGAGCGCGCGTTCGTGCTCCCCCAAGGTGTGTGGGGAAGCATCGCGGCGGGAGCCGTCTTCCGTTCCATGGAGGTGGTGTCCGGCCGATGCCGGTACGACAGCCGTGCTCGATCGGCAGCAGTCATCGCCGACAACGCGCGCCACATCGGCCTCGCCGAGATTGTGGCCGGTGTCGTCCACCGTGGCTTGAACCTCAACCGAGCAGGAGCGGAGCTCGAACTGCGCTGGGGTTGGGGAGCGGTGCGTGCGGGCTCATGCCCGTTGCCGATTCCAGTGTTGCACGAAGCGGTGGCAGAGCTCCGAGGTCTGGCCCAACGATGGCAGCTCCTGCCTGACGACGGGCAACTCCGCATGCAATGGGCAATACCGGTGACGCCGATGCGTCGCAGAAGGAAGCGCTAAACCTCGGCGCCGCAGCGGCCGTACTGCGCCCGAGACGTGTCAGAGTCCTGGATGAATCGGGGTGGATCATACAGGAAGCGGCCCGGCGGGGCCACCGTGTGGCGTTTCGATTCCGCTGCCACTATATTGGGGCCAGTGCCGTCATTCTCAAGGGATCCCATGGTCTATCCGGCACTCGTGCGGCGCTTCGTCCGTGCTATCGCGATGTTGCTCGCCGTTCTGGTCTGTAGCTGCCAAACCACTCCAGCGACCCCGGCCGACAGCACCGCGCGCACCGCCGGGAGTGACGAATGGACGAAGCACCTAGGCCAGTTTAAGGAGGGCTACTTTGCGCTGAACCCGCCGTTCGCCGTCCAGCAAGGGCGCCACGATTACGATGGCCGCTTGCCGGATTGGAGCGCGGCCGGTATCCGCGCCGCAGTGCAGTGGCTACATGCCCAGCGCACGCAGGCTGAAGCGCTCGACCAGAACGCATTGAGCGCCGAGCAACGCTTCGAGCGGAAATACCTGCTGTCGCGCATCGACGACGATCTGTTCTGGTTGGAAGAAGCGGAGGAGCCGTTCACCAACCCGTCATTCTATCTCGGCAGCGGTCTTGATCCGAGTGTGTATCTTACGCGTCCTTACGCCTCTGCCGACGCGCGCCTCAAAGCCTTCATCGGCTACGCGCGCGCCGTGCCCGCAGCCGCGGCTCAGATTCGCGCGAACCTGCGCACACCGCTGCCGAGGAGCTTCATTCAGTACGGCGTCGATGGCTTCGGCGGATTTCCGGATTTCTATCGCAAGGATGTATCGAAGGTTTTTGCCGAGGTGAAGGATCCGGCGCTGCAGGCAGAGCTGGCGAGCACGATCGAGCCGGCGGCGCGGGCGATGCAGGACCTCGCGGACTGGCTCAAGAGCGGTGCGGCGCAGGCCACCGAGAACTTCGCGCTCGGTCCGGCGAAGTTCGCCGACATGCTGCGCATGACCGAGGGCGTCACCACGCCGCTCACCGAGCTGGAGAGCGTGGGCCGCACCGATCTCGCGCGCAACCTCACCGCGCTCAAGCAGGCCTGCGCCGAATTCCTGCCGGGGGCGACGATCGAATCCTGCGTCGCCAAGGTGGAGGCGGACAAGCCTAGTGGCGGCGCGGTGGAAGGTGCGCGCGGTCAGCTCGGCATGCTGCGCCAGTTCGTCGTCGATCACGACCTCGCCAGCATTCCCGGTACGGAACAGGCACTGGTCGCGGAAGCGCCCCCATACCAGCGCTCGAACTTCGCCTACATCGACATCCCCGGCCCGTACGACAAGGGTATGCCTTCGGTCTACTACATCGCGCCGCCTGATCCATCGTGGTCCAAGTCCGATCAGGACGCCTACGTACCAGGCAAGTCGAACCTGCTGTTCACCTCAGCTCACGAAGTCTGGCCGGGGCATTTCCTGCAGTTCCTTCACGCGAACCGCTCGGCGTTCGAGATCGGGCAGCTGTTCGTCGGCTACGCCTACGCGGAAGGCTGGGCACATTACACCGAGGAAATGATGTGGGAAGCGGGTCTCGGTAACGGCGCGCCGGAGGCGCACATCGGCCAGCTCAGCGATGCGCTGCTACGTAATGTTCGCTTTCTGTGTGCGATAGGCATGCATACGCAGGGAATGAGCATGGCGAGCTGCGAGACGATGTTCCGCGAACAGGCCTATCAGAATCCCGGTAGCGCGCGCCAGCAGGCGGCGCGTGGCACCTACGACCCGGCCTACCTCAATTACACGATGGGTAAGCTGATGATCCGCAAGCTGCGCGCGGACTGGACCGCGGACCGCGGCGGACGCGCCGCCTGGCGCGCGTTTCACGACGGCTTCCTGTCCTACGGCGGGCCGCCGATCCCACTGGTACGCGAGCAGATGCTGGGGACAGCGGAAGGAAACCTGTTCTAGGGACCTTTGGTCCCAGGTGGTCGACCGTTGTGATTGCCCGCGCCGCATTTCGCAGACGTCACGGTCGGTCGGTAGGTCGCCATTCGGAGCCGAATAGCGGTTCAGGGCCGCCGTCAGGCGCTATCCGGAGCCGAATAGCGGTTTGATCTTGGCGGTCCGAGACGCAGCCACCACGGGCGAGTCCCACATACGTCGGCTACAAGACGGGAGTCAAGCCTGCTCCGGCACCATCGTCGGGTCCATGTACAGCACCTCCCAGAGGTGCCCATCGTGGTCCTGGAAACTCCGTCCGTACATGAAGTCCTCGTCGTTCGAGAACCTCCCGGGTTGCCCGCCCGACGCAAGGGCCTTATCGACCATCTCGTCAACCTGCTGCCTGCTGTCGACACCCAGCGCGATGATCGCCTCCGTGCTCTTCGTTGTGTCGGCGACGTCCTTGTTGGTGAACGATTTGAAGAACGGCTCGGTCAGGAGCATGACGTAGATGCCGTCACTGATGACCATGCATGTCGCGTTCTCATCGGTGAACTGCGGATTGAACGAGAAGCCGAGTGCGGTGAAGAAGTCGATCGACTTGCCGAGGTCCTTCACCGGGAGATTGACGAAGATCTTCGTGGACATCAGTTGCCTCATCTCTCTTCTTGCTCTCCAGACCCGCGGTTCGGGTCCGGTGTGTTCTCAGATCAGCGTCAGGGCTCCCCGGCCGGCGCCGTGGTCTGCGGCCAGCGACGTCACGCGATGTCGGTAGCCCGGCCGCGTGCTGTCGCAGGCGTCGTCAGGGTGTCGTTCGTAGTCGTGGTGATCCTCCTGCTGCTCTTCGAACGGAATCACCGGTGTAGACCGCAGCCGTACCGAGAACTCATCGGTATGGGCCGGAGTGGGACCGTCAGGTCGCGCCTGGCGCGCGGCAGCGGACGTAGAGCACCGTGTGGTGACCGGTGCCGTTCTGTTGCTGTTGCACAAAGCTGTCGCGGTACGTCGCGTACACCCGCTCCCGCACCTCACGTGGGGCAACTCGCAGTGGCTCGGCGTGCCCGTGACTGATGAAGTGCTCCGCGGTCGACCTGGAGTCCCCGGCGAGCGGCTCGGCGAAGGTGCGCTCAACGACTCCGTCGCACAGCAGACCCGCGCTGCCGAGGACGGACCGCCGGGTGTCCTCGTCGCCCAGCCCCGCGTTCGGTTCGCTCAGCGCCACCCCGTGCGCCCTGGCCGCCTCGCGAAGCAGCGCGAACGACGGGATCCCGCCGTTGGCCGGCACCGAGAGGACCAGCCGGGCGCCGGGCCGGCACACCCGCCGAGACTCCCGCAACGCTGTGACGGCATCACCGAGGTAAGCGATGGCGGCGACGCAGATCACGACGTCGAAGACCTCCGCGCGAAACGGCAGCGCGGGTGCCGTCGGCCCGCAGGTATCTGCTCGCGGCACAACTGCGCTGCCGCGCCACTGCAAGCATGCCAGCTCAGCCGCCTGCCGCGCTTGCCATCGGTGCACCGCGCTCGTGTCGTACCGGGGCGCCCGCTCATCGAACTCGGCGACCACATCAACACGCTCGCAGCTCCCAGCCACGGTGGAGAGTCTGGCCCACGCGGCTCGGCGAGTCAGCGCACCGCCGGGACCTCGGCTTCCCTCCGTGCCGCCGCCCGGAGCTGCCGGAGCATGACGAGTGTCCCGGCGACCGGCAGTAGGGCCAGTACGCCCAGCGCGCCGCTGATGCCCAGCACGTCGCCGAGGCCTCCCACCACGGCGGCGCCGACGCCCGCGCCGGCCAGGAACACCAGCGTCGCCACGCCGAGCGCAACGCCGCGCTGTGCCTCGTCCACGGCGCCCGAGACACCGAGGATCATCGCCGGCTGACCGATACCGAACGCCACGGTGAGCGACGCGACGGCCACCACCAGCAGCGGCGGCGTCCCGGTCGCCGCGCCCAGCGCGGCAGCGAGCAGCGCCGCGACGGCGACTGGACACGTCACGGCGAGGATGCGGTCCGCGCCCCACCGGGGCAGGACCCTCCTGGTGACATGCGGCATGAGCAGGCCCAGCAGCGCGGACGGCACGAGGACCAGCCCGACGCCCAGCGGTGACCAGCCCCGGGCGGCCAGGACCAGCGGCACCGCGACGAGCAGCGCGAACCACCCCGCCGGGATCGCGGCGGCGGCGAACGCGCTGCGCAGCACCACACCGTTGGTCACGATCGCGCGGGGCAGGAACCCGTCGGGCCGGGCCCGGATCCGGGCGAGCGTTGCCGGGACACCCGCGACCAGCAGCGCCGCGCCCACCATGGCGACCACGGCGCCCGTGGCGGGCGATTGGATGAGCAGCACCAGGCCGGTGGCCGCGACCGCGACGCACACCGCACCCGGCACGTCGAAGTGCTCCCGCCGGCCGCTCGTGGGGGCCGCGCGCCAGATCATCGGCAGCGCGAGCAGCCCGGCCACGGGCAACACGAGGGTCCATCGCCAGCCGCCTGTCGCGTCCAGTGCCCCGCCGAGCACCGGACCCAGCGAGCTCAGCACCGACGCAGCGCCGGTCACGCGTCCCAGAGCGTCCGCCCTGGTGGCGCCGTCCCAGCGGGTGCTGATCAGGGCCATGCCGAGGACCGGAACCGCGGCGGCGCCGACGCCTTGCAGGACACGGCCCGCGACCAGCACGGCAAACGTGGGCGCGGTAGCAGCAACGAGCGCCCCGATCGCCATCAGCGCGACGCCGATGACGAGTGGGCCGCGCACGCCGACGATGTCGGCGATCCGGCCGTGCACCGCGGTGAGCACCGCGAGGGCGACGGCATACCCGCTGATCACCCAGGTCGCGCTCGCCGCGCCTACCCCGAGCCCTGCCGCCAACTCGGGCAGCGCCACGGACACGGCCGACGTTCCGGTGCCCGCGAGCCCGAAGAGCACCCCGATGACGGTGGCGACCCGACCCGCCGCCCTCGGATCGCTGTCCACCCCACCCCCAACCCCGCGCACCACCGTGACATTCCGCCCCTCTTCCGCATTCAGCGGGCTCAGCGGGGTTATTCGCGCCTCGTTTACCCCGCTGAGCCCGCTGAATGCGGGAAGCGGGCGAGGAAGAGCTTGGTGCGGGGGGTGCGGGGGGCGGAGATCACCTGGGCTGGGGGGCCGTCTTCGGCTACTTCGCCGTGGTCCAGGAATATCACGCGGTCGGCTACTTCGCGGGCGAACGCCATCTCGTGGGTCACCACCAGCATCGTCATGCCGTTCTCGGCGAGCCTGCGCATCACCGCCAGCACCTCGCCGACCAGCTCGGGGTCGAGCGAGGAGGTCGGCTCGTCGAACAGCATCAGCGCCGGATCCATCGCCAGTGCCCGCGCGATCGCGACCCGCTGCTGCTGCCCTCCGGACAGCTGCGCCGGCATCGCGGATTCCTTCTCCGCAACGCCGACGATGCCCAGGTTGCGTCTCGCGACCTCGATCGCCTCGGCCTTGCTGCGCCGCAGCACCCGCCGTTGGGGCAGTGTCAGGTTGTCCAGCACTGACAGGTGGGAGAACAGGTTGAACTGCTGGAACACCATGCCGATCTGGCGCCGCGCGGCGTCGATGTCCACATCAGGATCGGTCAGTTCGACACCGTTGACGGTGACCGTGCCGCTGGTCGGCTGTTCGAGCAGGTTGATGCAGCGCAGCAGCGTCGACTTGCCGGACCCGGACGGGCCGATCACGCACACCACCTGGCCGCGCTCGACGTCCAGGTTGATCCCGCGCAGCACCTCGAGCGAGCCGAACGACTTGTGCAGCCCGGAGACCTCGACGATCACCTCACCCACCTCCGCGTCCGGCCGTTGCCGGCTGCGCGCTGCCATAGCGGCCTTCCAGCCGCCGGGACACCTGTGACAGCGGGATCGTGATGATCAGATAGCACAGGCCGGCGACCAGCACCGGAGTCAGGCTGCGGGACTCGTTGAGTTGCTGGCGGCCGAACTGGGTCAGCTCCTGCTGCGCCACCGTCGAACCGAGGAACAACGCCAGCGAGGTGTCCTTGGTGAGCAGCACCAGCTCGTTGGTCAGCGGCGGCAGGATGATCTTGAATGCCTGCGGGATGACAACCCAGACCATCGTCGCGGCCGGTGACATGCCCAGCGACCGGGCGGCCTCCACCTGACCGCGAGGCACCGCCTGGATACCGGCCCGGATGGTCTCCGCCAGATAGGCAGCCGAGACGACCCCCAACGCGATCATGATCGCCACGTAGCGGTTGAGAACCGTGCCGGGAAAGGCCAGCGGAATGCCGCTACCCACGGCAAGGAACACCAGCAACGCCGGGAGACCGCGGAAGAACTCGATGTAGGCCCCAGCCAGCGCCCGGTACACCCCGACGCTCGACAACCGCATCAGCGCGAGCAGCACCGCCAAGACGAGGCCGAACGCGAAGCCGAGCGTGGTGTAGATCACGGTGTTCTTCAGCGCTACCGTGATGACCTCGGGGAACATGCCTCTGGCGACGTCGAGGTCGAAGAACGCTGACTGGATCCGGCCCCAGTCGGCGGCCAGCGCGATAGTCAGGACGATCAGCACCAGGACGGCGTACTGCACGCCACGGACAACCTTGGCCCGTTGCCGCTTGGTCAGGGCCATAGAGGGGGTCGCTTCTTCCCGTGGTGGCAGCGGTCAGCTGGTCGGCTTCTTCTTGAACCACTTCTCGTAGATCCTGTCGTACTCGCCGTTGGATCTGGCCTCGGCGAGCACCTCGTTGATCTTGTTGAGCAGCACCGTGTTGCCCGTCTTGACGCCGATGCCGTACTGCTCGTTGGTATCGAACTCCGAGATCACCTCAAAGGCGGGTTCCTTGTTCACCCAGTCGTAGAGCACACCGTTGTCGTTGACGCCGGCGTCGACGTCGCCGGTCTGCACAGCCGTCAGCAGCAGACCGAGGTCCTCGAAAACGACGATCTCGACGTCGGGCGCGTTCTCCTCGGCGTACTTCTGACCAGTGGTGCCGTTCTGCACAGCGACCCGCTTGCCCGTGAACTGCGCCAAGCTCGTCAGACCCGAGCCCTTCTTCGCGACCAGCCCTTGGGTGGCATCGAAGTAGGGGGCGGAGAAGTCGAAGTTCTGCTCGCGGACCTCGGTGATAGTCATGCCGGCGGCGGCCAGGTCGCACTTACCGGCGTTGAGGTCGGCGCCGGACTGGATGCCGTCGAACGGGGTGTCGACGATCTGCTGAGTGACGCCCAGCTCCTTGGCCACCAGGTCGACCAGGTCGACGTCGAAGCCGACCACCTTGCCGTCCCGCTCGAACTGGAACGGCTCGTAGGGCAGCCCGGTGCAGGTGGTCAGCTGGCCGGCCTTGACCAGGGGGACGCCGGTGGCAGTGGTGCCAGGCTCGGTGTTGGCGCACCCGGCGGCGAGCGCGGCGAGCACGCTGAGTGCAGCCGCGGGCAGCGCGGCACGTCGACGGGACCTTGCCATGAAGGTTCCTCCCGACTCGACTACTCATCTACATCGATGTCTGATACTGCCATCGTCGTCGGAGCGCGCTGATCAGGAGGAGCCAGCGCTCATGCGGAGGCCGGGACTGCGTGCAGCGTCGTACCGGGCAGGCAGGTCAGGCAGCCGAGTCGGGTCTTGCTCGCGGACAGCGGTGCGACCGTGCCGCAGTGCGGGCAGCGTTGCGCGGCGAAGGCGCCCAGCGCGGCGAGCCAGTCGAAGGCGAACGGGTAGCGACGTGGCCCGCGACGGATGTCGACCGGCACCCGCCATCCCGGGACCAGCACGGCGTGCAGCCGGAACGGGCGGATCTCGTGCCGGGCCTGGTACTTCTCGTCGATCTCCAGCAGGCGCCGGGCACGCTCCTCCCGGGTGCTCGCCGCGCGGGCCGCCAGCAGCTTGGCACGGTCGGGGTCGGCGCCGGTCCGGCGGCGCTCCAGCGACCGCAGCGCGTCGTCGTAGTAGGCGCGGGCGTGTGCGCGTTCCCGCTGGTGGGCGTCCGATGCCTGGTCCGACAGTGTGCTGCGCCGCCGGTCGGCGGCGGCGTCGAGGATGCGGTGGGCCTGCTCCAGCGCCCCGGTGACGGCCGCAAGCACCGGTGGGCGCGCCACCGCCGGACCTTCGGGGCGCGGCACGCGCTGCAGCCGGGTGACGTCGTCGGCTCCGAGCTGCAGCCCGGAGAGCGCATCGACCCAGCACTCCAGCCGCTCCTGGTAGCACTCCTCCGCGGACACCGTGTAGGTGACCAGCGCGCCCACCCGCAGCATCGGCCGGTCGATGCGCACCGGTAGCCCGGTCACGTCGATCCGCCCGTGCTGCACCGGGAACTGGTCGCGGACCTTGTCCTGCAGCTGTTCTCGGTCCGGAGCCGGAGTGGTCGGAGCAACGAGAGCGACGACCCCGGCGTCCCCGCCGGCCAGTGTCGCGTCGGCCGCCCGGATCAGCGCCGGGTGGCCGGTGGCGAGCAGCACCATCCCGCCGTCACGGGCGACGTCGGGGTCGGCGGTGACGACCATCTCGTCGGGAAGGTCGAACTCGCCGGCCACCGCGGGCGGCAGCATGACCAGGGTGCCGTCAGCGGCAGGCTCGATGAGCCCGCCGCGGTCGTCGACGTAACGCAGCCAGAACTCCAGGCCCGGGTCCACGCTCAGTCCTCCCCGACCAGCTGGTCGACGGCGCCGCGGGTGCGCAGGTAGTCGCTACGAGCCCGGGCCAGATCGGCGCCGAGGTCGTCCAGCGAGGCGGCGAACGCGGCGTCGTCTGCGGCGGTGACATACGCGGTGAACACCGAGGTCTCGAAGTCGAAGTCGTCGGTCACCCGGCCCAGGATCATGTCCAGCTCCCCGACGACGAGCTCGAATAGGTTGATCTTCGATTCCAGCACGTGCAGGATGCGCTCCTCGATGGTCCCGCGGGAGACCAGGTTGGCCAGCAGCACGTCGTGGTCCTGGCCTACCCGGTGCAACCGGCCGAGGCGCTGCTCGATCTGCATCGGGTTCCACGGCAGGTCCATATTGATCATGACGTGGCAGAACTGCAGGTTGCGGCCCTCGCCCGCCGACTCGGTGGACAACAGCACCGGCACGTCGTCGCGGAACGAGCTGACCGCGGCGTCCTTCTCACGCCGCGACAAGCTGCCGTGATAGCAGGCGGCTGGGATGCCGGCCGCGGCGACCTCCGCGGCGAGCGCGTCGAGGGTGTGCCGGAAGGCGGTGAACACCAGCACCTTCTCCCCGCGCTCGACGTGGGTGCGCAGCCGGGCCAGCAGCTCGTCGGTCTTGCGGGGACGCTCGATCATCCGGGCGCGGTCGGCGAGGTCGTGCCAGCCGACCTTGGCCAGGGTGGGCGCCACCGCGGCCGGGCTGGAGCCGGCCAGCCGGGTGAGACTGCGCAGGGTCAGCCGCTGCGACGGTGCCGCGGCGCGGGCTTCGCCGCGGATCCGGGACGTGATCTCGGCGTACAGCGAGCGCTCCGCGTCGCACGGCGTGACCAGCACGGTCTCGGCAAGCCGCTGCGGCAGCAGCACCGCGACCTCACTGCGCCGGTGCCGAACCATGATCTCCCTGGTTCGGGCGCGCAGCGCGGCGACGTTGCGCAGCGCGTCGACCCCGGTATCGGCGCTGCCGTGGGTGCGACGGAACTGGTCGGCCGTGCCGAGCAGGCCCGGCGCAACGAGGTTGACCAGTTCGTAGAGGTCCTGCAACCGGTTCTCCACCGGGGTGGCCGTGAGCAGCAGCAGATAGCGGGTGCGCAGCACGCGGGCCAGCCGACCCGACGCACTGGCTGGGTTGCGCAGCCGGTGGGCCTCATCGACGATCACCACGTCCCACTGCTTGCCGGTGATCGCCGCCTTCAGTGGGTCGCGGCGGGCCGCGGCCAGCGAGGCCAGCACCACCGGCCGGTCCGCCCCGGCGTCCCAGCCGCCGCGGGCCGCCACCGTGGTGGGCAGGGCGAACTTGCGCTCCAGCTCCTCGCGCCACTGGCCGACCAGCCCGGCCGGAGTGACGACGAGTGCGCTATCGGCCAGCCCGCGCATCCGCAGCTCGGAGAGCACTAGGCCGGCCTCGATCGTCTTGCCCAGGCCGACCTCGTCGGCGAGGATCGCCCGCCCCCGCATCCGGCGCAGCACCGTCTGCATCGTCGCGAGCTGGTAATCGAACGGGGTGAAACCCAGCCGCGACTGCGACAGCACCGTGTCGAAACCCGGCCGGCTCCACACCTCGCCGGCCTCGTCCACCAGTGCCGACCGCCGCGGGTCGACACCGGCGGAACCGGCGAGCCGGTCGAGCAGTGACCCGTACCGGGCCAGCACCTCGGCCCGAGGGTGTTCGGTGGACAGGCCGACGGACATGGGCGCCCCCTCTCGTTCGCGACGGGACGCAGGCTAGCCCCGGCCCCCGACAGTCCGTCCCAGCCGGTGCGGTGTGTCGGTCCGGATCCACCCGGCAGCGCCCGCCTCGGACCCACCCGATCGTGCGTGCAAGCAGGTGACCGGGATCGTGTACAACCGGTCAGTCACGGCAATCACGGGAGCCCTGCTGAGCGCGGATCCGCCGCACCAGCCCGGCGACGAGCTCGTCGTTGGCGGCGTTGTCACCGCGGTCGGCGTTGGTCAGGAAAAGGTCACGTAGGGCGCGGTCAGGCGGAATGCCGGCAACGCAGGCCATGCACAACGCCCCCGTCGAGCCGTTGATGAGGGTGAGACTCTCCGCGGGAAGCTGGCGTCCGCACAGGGCCTCGGCATGGTCGCCGGTCGCGGCAACAACGACATCGGCGGGGTGCAGCAGGTGCAGAAGTCCGTCATCGGGGCAGCGCGCCCACCGCAGCTGCCCGCTGCTTGACCTGCCGGCCCGAGGGCTTGGGTCCGGCTGGCCGCCAGGCGCCGGACCCGGTGCGGGGCGGCTCGACCGGCGGCCAGCCGGGATCTTGTGGGAGAACTGAGGATCAGGCAGTGACCCGGGCGTGGGCAGCGACAGCAGCGCGTTGACCACAACCAAGGCTCTCTTACTGCACTCACTGTAGGGTTCTGAAATGCGACAACTCGTCTGTCTGCTGCGCGCTGAGTTGACTGAGTGCGAGCACCTTGCCGACGAGCCGTCCGGACGGGATCCCATCGACCTCCCTGGGCGTCTACCACACAGCAGCCCAGCCCATCTGCCGAATGTCGGGAACCGCTCATCTGTGAGGGTGGTCGATGATCACGCACTGGTGGTCTGCGAGGGGCCGTCCCACGTGTCCTGCCGGGACCTTCCACGGGACAGATGCTGGGACAGGTTCCGAATAGCTGCTGAGCTGCGGAGTAACTCGCCGAAGCTGGGCTGGGACGGGGTGCTGGGGGGTGTCCCAGCCTTCCCAAACCCAGACACAGGCAATCGTCAACGGCATCCGGACGCCGGGACGGGACACCCGCCGTGGCCCCCGAGGCAGGAGACGGCCCTTCCCCGCTGTCGCGTCCCTTGCTTCGCGTCACTGTCACCACCACGACGGTGGCGGCGACTCCTTCTCTACCTTGGACGGACACTCTTCGAGGCATTCCCGTACCTGCGCACGTAACGTGCACATCAGGCCAGTGATGGGCTGACATGTCAGTCATTGTGGCGGGTCCGGCTGGTAGGAGAACCCTGAAGGAGAAATAACACCATGTCCAAGGGTTGCCGCATGAAGAAATCTAAACTCCGGAACACTGTGCATGGTGGTCGCCTGCGCCAGAGTCGCCATGTCCAGCCGCAGTGTTTGCATTGGCCGCGATTGTTGACACGGTGCTGTCTAAGCAACGTGAGTGCTCCTCCTAGCAATCGCACGCTCTGATCTGTGAGCGCTGCCGACGCGATGGGTTTGTCACTGCTGCCGAGCTGGTCGGCTAGCTCTTCAAGTTGTTTCAGTAGCAGGAGATAGCGAGTTTCCCCAACGCTGGTCGCGGCTCCAATACAGTTTCATAGCATGTTCCGGAACAATAGGTGATCAGCTTTCCAAAAGTTTCTCGCACTCGGTGACCGGGTGTTGGATGCATCAGCATTGGCCTATCGGGTCGGGGAGAGTAGGCGCACCAACTGGGGTGGCAGGCTGACCAGCGCGTTGTCCGCGAAGCGCACGTGGAGCGAATCAAGGCCCCGGCCGACGACTTGGCCGTGTTGGTGTAGCCGTGAGGGCAGCACCCCGGGCTCCGCGTGTTCCGCGACCTGCTCTACCAGGCAGAATAGAGCAATGTGGGTGCCATCGGTATCACGCCACTGGTCATGGGATGGTCGCGGAGCGGAGTCGGGCATGGTGTACATCCACTTCATCACGGATTTCTCGTTGGTGACCGGCTGGCCGCCGGGAGTTGAGCGTCGGGGGCCACTTACTCAACCGACAGCCAGCCGGTAGTCCGACGGGCCTTGGACGATCAGCCACCCAACCGTCCGGTTAGGAACGCGGCGTTCACGATCGACCTGCCGATCCGAGCGACCCGACCAACGTTTTGAGGTTGGCACAGATCTCGTCGAGTTGGCTGCTCAACGTGTCCATGGTGGCGAGCTGGGTCGATATCTGGTGAAGACGGTGATCAATCGTGGCAAGTCTTTCCAGTAGGTCGTCATCAGAACGTCGTACCGACTCCCCGGCAGAATCCGCGCTCATGGCGTGTTCACCCGATGCGCGGTTCGAGTGTGCCTGGCGTGGGTGGGCGGTTGTTCGGTAGATCGGTTGAGGTGGTGGGAAGGACCGGCGGCGGTGCGGGATACGGGGGTGCGGCACCGCCGCCGGTCCTTCCAGCTCGAGAACTCGGCTGGCGCACAGGTCGCGCCGAGGCGATGCTTTCGTCCCGGGGCTGATCATGCCGATAAGACAACAGCAGCTCAGACCGTCACGGTAGGCGCAGCGCAGTCAGTTACGCGCTATTCCAGAATCGAATATTCGGCGGGCAACTAATCGCTGTTCAGGGCGGTCCAGGCGTCCGAGATGATCTCGGGAAGGCTCGATTTTTCGGGTCGCCAGCCCAGCTCGGATCGGATGCGGGTGCTGTCGGCCAAGAGTTTTGCTGGCTCGTGTGCGGCGGCGGTGTGCCGTCGTGTGACGGGTCGTCCGGTCACTGTCTCGGCGGTGGTGATGACGTCGTGCACGGTGCTGGGGCGGCCGCTGCCGACGTTGTAGGCGCGCCAACTGCCCGGCTCGCACGCGTGCAGGGCGAGGGCGAACGCGGTAGCCATGTCGGCCACGTGCACGAAGTCGCGGACTGCGGTGCCGTCGCCGTTCACGACCAGCTCGGGCGTCTGGCCCTGTTGCACGGCGAGGAGTTGGGGGATGAGCCGGGTTGTGTCGCGGTCTGAGTGTCCGGGTAGGGCTCCGGCCACGTTGAAGGCGCGCAGGCTGATTGCTCCGATCGCTCCGGTCGCGGCGAGGTCTGCGGCTGCGTGGTCGGCGGCGAGCTTGCTGGTGGCATAGGGGCTGCTCGGTGCCACGGTCGCTGTCTCGCTGATCGGTTGCTCGGCTTGCTCGCCGTACACCGTGCAGGTGGACGCGAGGACGAGTCGCCCGGTACGGGCAGTGGCGAGTTGGTCGAGGATGGTTAGGGTGCCGCCGACGTTGGTGCGCCAGTAGTCGAGTGGACTGGTCCGCGACTGTCGTACCTTGGTCAGTCCGGCCAGGTGGCACACTCCGTCGACCTCGGCGACCGCCTTGGGCAGGGTCTCGGGTGTACGCAGATCGCCTTCGAGCCGCGCAACGCCCTTGGGCAGCGCGGACGCCCCGGAGCGGGTCAGCCCTGTCACCTGGTGCCCCTGCTCGACCAGCAGCGCGGCCACCGCGTAGCCGACAAAACCGGCGGCGCCGGTGACCAGGACCCTCATCGGCCGAGTAGCTGATGCCGGTACCGCCACGCCAGCTCGATGCAGGCACGGGAGATCGGCGACAACGGCTCAGTGCGCAACCGCTCGCGGGCCGCCTCGGTGAACGGGATTCCCACGGTGGGACGGCCGGCCTCGGTGCTGACCGCAGCACCTTCCTCATTCACGGCGACCATGTCGGAGAACAGCTCATCGAACACCGGTGCCGCGATGACCGCGACCGTTAGCAGCTCTACCCATAGGGTGAGCGGTTCGAGGACCATTGCGCAGGCGAAGACGCGGAAGTCGCCGGCCTGGCGTGCTCGCTCGAAGGACGCGAATGGCTCGTCGGTGTCGTAGGCGATGGGGTCGACGCTGTTGCCATCGTGCTCGCCGTTGCCGAGGAACTCCTCGGAGAACTCGCGCTGGATGTTACGCCAGAGAGAGAAGTCATTGGTTTGATGTGCCGGTGCCAGCGCCGCGGGCTGGAAAACACCCGCGGGCACCACGTGGTACATGCCGCCAGCGGCGGCCACCGCGTTGGCGTCCCGTCGATGCAGGTACATGCGGTGACCCTCGATGGAGTCGTGCCGGATCGTCAACGTATTGATACTGGGCAGCATCGGCCGCGCGGACAGGTCGAACGGGTCGACGATACTCCGGCGGAACGGCAGCTCCGCGAAACTCGGGCGCTTTCGGCCCGCGGTGAGCCATGCTTCTGCGAACTCGTGACCTAATGCTTCTCCCATGTCAAGAACGTCGAAGTAGCTCGTGTAGTTGAACCCCAGCATTCCACGGAAACCGGCCCATTGCACGTCAAGCAGTCGATAGCTGACGCGATTGTCGAGCAGTCTGGGCCGGGCAAGGTCGCGGAGCGCTCGCGAGTAACGGTCATAACGCTCACCGCTGGCCATCAGAGGCCGCGCACCTGCTGATTGTGCAGCCTTACCGCCCACCTGCGGTATCGGTGCTTCGGCGCGCCACGCCAGCTCGATGTCAGCCAGGTCTACCGGACCGTCGGGCACCCAGTTTGCTGAGGTGAGGACTGTCGTTCCGGGGATGCGCTGCTGCGCCGGATACAGCTCGGCGGCCAGATCGCCCAGCACCGCGCGGTGAGCGTTGAGCTGGCGCCGGATGTCCCGCCAGCGTTCCTGGCTGTCCCGAACCGAGCCTGGCCGGTCGCTGACGTGCGAGGCGAACGGGAGTGCGTCCGCCGAGTGGTCCGGTAGAACGCCAAGCCGCTCCGGCGGGATACCCAGCTTGCGCGCGATGTGCCGCAGCTCCGTGACGTCTCGCAGGGCCTGGGTGCCTTTCTCCAGCTTGGACAGCCGCGACTGCGTGGTGTTCAGCTCGGCGGCGACGTCCTGCTGAGTCAGCCGCTCGTGCGTGCGGTACCAGCGGATGATCTGCCCGACGTCTGAGCCATCCGGCGGCGCCGAGGCGGCGTGCGCCACCTGCAACCAGCCCATGAAGCCTCCGTCCGCAGTGTCCTCAGCCGCTCCTGCCATGATCGTAGGTGAGGCAGTGGCGGTCAGGTCGTCCACCGCGGTCGCGGTCGGGTCCTCAGCGGCGTGAGCAGAACCGTCGAACGGCGGGCTCGTTGGCTCCAGCCTGGCGCCTGTGTCGGCGGCGTTCCTGGTGAATCGTGCTTGGGTCCCCTCTCCGGCGCGTTCCAAGGTGGTATCCAACGCTTGCTGCATTTCGGCGCTGGGTACGCGGTCCGGCTTCTGGTGCCACGTTGCGACCGTCCTGACCGCAGTGCCCAGATGTGCGGCAAATGACTCATTGGTCATCCGTAGCGCGGCTTGCAGCGCGCACGCGGTGCGGCCCGTCCACAGCTGCACCGGCTCCATCAGAAATAGCCCCGAAAACTGCGAAGTGCACTACAAATGCACTGGAAGCGCACTAGTGATGCATCGTCGGTGCATGGTTGGTGCGGCGGATTCGCTATTGACTTCTCGGCATGGAGAACAGTCACCCGGAACACTCAGCCCCTCACCCTTTTTCGGTTCGAGTCAGCGAACCTGATCACCGCTTCGACGTTGGCGTTTATCTCTTCGAGTCGGTCACTCAACTCATCAATGGTGTCGAGCTTTGTCGCTATCTGCGCAAGCCGATACTCAATCGCGGCCAGTCTTCCCGGAACATCGTCATCAGAACGGCTCGCCGGTTCGCCGATATCCGGGGCGCGTTGACCCTTCAGTACCGCCACCAGGTGCTGCGGGTGCCACTCAAGCGCCATGGACAGCGCTTCCAACGTGCGGGCGCTCCGCCGACGCTGCGCGGAGTTGTGATAAAGCTCGCCGACCGTCGCTTTCGAGACCTGCGAGCGCTCAATCAGCTCGCGCTGATTGAGGCCGAGTTCTGTCATGCGCTGGCTGATCGCCTGCGCGACGGCCGCCCAGTCCTCCACCACATATTCCTCCGCGCTCCGCCCCTGGCGCCAAAGAGTAGCGCGGGCACATGCGGCTTCACGGATGGATCCGAGCAGGGCACACCCACGCCTTCATTGTGGATTAAATCATCCGAATTAATGTCATGAAATCATCCAACACTTATTGATCAGAAGGGCTTCTTTCATGTGTACTGACATGCCCAACGCCGGGCGTCCGGCGTACTACACGGTTCGGGAAGCCGCCTGGATTCTTGGCGTCAAGCCCTCGACCGTCTCTCGCGCTATTCGTCTCGGCACGCTGCGCGCTGTGCGGCGGCACGGCCGACTGGTGGTTCCAGCCACGGCCCTGATTCGACTGCTCGCAGAGCCCACCGGCAACGATCCGCAGACCGGGGGTACACGCTCGGCCACCCGCGATGGCGGGGGTGAGTCCCGATGAGCCAGACACCGGATAGTGCCGTGCTGGTCGTGGTGCTGGCCGTGGCCGGGTTGGGGATCTTGGCGGCGTTTCGCAGCGGTGCCCGCAGCGGGCACCGCCTGGCCCGCCACAGCCAGGAAGTGACCCGCATGGGCGGCAACCTCATTCGGGCGCTGGGTACCGCGGCGTTCATCGTCGCCGTGCAGTGGGCGGTGGTGTTGTTCACCTCCGATGCCCGCGCCTGGGCCGTGGCCTTGGGCATCCCCGCATTGTTCGCCGGCGCCGCGATCGCCCGGATGTTCTCCGTCACCGAAATCATCCACCCGCCCACCCACAAGCGGGATCGCCGATGACCAGCGACCTGCCACCACCACGAGACGAACCCCCACCAGAACCATCAGCAGGCAAAGGTGCCCTGACCTCTCTGCCTGTCGCGGCCCAGACACGCGAGATGGCACCAGCCGAGCCGGTATACGACGGCGAAGTGGTGGACGACCTGCCGCGCGCCGTACGGCGGGCGATTGTCCGCCGGTTCATGACCTGGTGGGGGCGTTCTCGGTCCGTGCCGGCTGCGCTGCAATCCCGCCAAGCGCTGAGGCAGGCAGCCAAAGACATGATCGTGTGGGTCGTGCGCTTGCCGTTTCGATTCGTCGGTGCGGTCAGCCGGGGGATCGTCGTCGCCGTGCGCGGGTGGCGTCGATGGGTACGGGTGCACGACTACCGAGAAGCAGCCGAGCAGTCCGAGAAGCTTGCGGACAAGTTCATCGAGATCCGCGCCTTGACGTTGTTCCGATGGAAAGTCACCGCAGCCGCGATATGGGTCGGCGCGATGGCGGTGATCGTCGTCGATCTTGGCTACGGCTCTCGTGCCCTGTGGATCACAGCCGGTGCCGGCGCGGTCGCACTGGCGATCACCGGCCGACGCAAGGACGGCTCGCCAGGCCGTAAGGCGGTGTTGGCCGGTCCGCGCACGCTCACTTGGACGATGGACCCGCAGGTGTTGGTCGACGCGTTTCGCGACGCGAAGCTGATCGGCAAGGACGAAAGCTTGCGCCTGGTCGAGCGCGCCGCGCGGGTAGGCGAGGGGTGGGCGATCACCGTTGACCTGCCGGCCACCCGCAAGGCAGCCGATGTGATCAAGCATCGGGACGCGCTCGCCTCTGCCCTGGCGGTCGATGAGGTTCAGCTCATCGTCGAACGTGTGCGCGGCAAGGGTGGCCATGCGGGACGGGTGTTTGTGTGGGTGGCCGACGAGGACCCGTACTCCGGTCCACCGTTGCGAACGCCATTGCTGGATGTGCAGTGCTGGGACGCGTGGCGGCCGGTGCCCTTCGGCCAGGACGCGCGCCAACGCCGGATCGATCTTCCCTTGGTGTGGACCTCGCTGCTCGTGGGGGCGATTCCACGACAAGGCAAGACATTCGCGATTCGCCTACCAGCCGCCGGGCTGATTCTGGACCCGTACACACGGCTGTATGTGTTCGACGGCAAGGGCGGAAAGGACTGGGACGCCGCCGAAGCGGTCGCCTACCGGTTCGTGCGCGGCGATGGACTCGACCATGCCTACGCCGTGCGCGATCATCTCGTAGAGCTCGTGGCAGAAGTCCAATCCAGGTTCGCCCGGATGGCCACATTAAACGATGAGATCTGCCCAGAATCGAAGATCACACCAGCCATCTCGCGAGACCAGGACCTCGGAATGTCGATCACCGCAGTGATCATCGACGAGGTACACGTATTTCTGGAAAACCCCACACGCGAACAAGTCGGCGGCAAGAAAACCACGCTAGGCGAGTACATCGCCGAGTTGCTGACCTACCTCGTTCGCAAGGGGCCAGCGGCCGGAATCGTCGTCATCCTGGCCACCCAACGCCCAGACTCCAACACCATCCCCTCACGGCTGCGGGCGGTACTCGGGTCACGGTTCGCCCTGCGGGTGATGGACTGGCGGGACTCCAACATCGTGTTGGGCGAGCAGATGAACACACGCGGATACGACGCCTCCACGCTGCTGCCGTCCCACAAAGGGGTGGGGATTCTGCGGCCGGACGGCGAGACCGACGCCGGGGCGGACGTGCTGGCGATGACGGTGCGCACGTACTACATGCCCAACCCGCAGTGGCGGGAGGTCTGTGCACGCGGGCGGGCGCTGCGGGAGTCAGCCGGAACGCTGGCCGGTCACGCGGCCGGCGACGATCAGCGACAGGCGATCGACCCTACCAGCGTGGTGAACGCTCTCGGTGCCGGAGCCACCGCCGAGACCGAGGGGTGGAGTTCGGAGCGGTTACCCGAGTTGCCGGAACCATTGGCGTCCGTTGTGGACTATCTCGGTGATGATCTCAGTCCGCACGGGCGGGAATTCGTACCCACGGCCGAATTGACCGACGAACTAGACGTGGAACCAAGCCTGTTCGCTCGGCAAATGGGCGAGTTGCGGTGTCGGCCGACCCGCCAATACGTGCCGACCGAGGACGGCGGGGCGCGACGGGTGCGCGGCTACCTCACAGCAGACATTCGGGCAGCCGTCGACCGAGCGGCGACCGACGAAACCGGCTCCGATGCAGGAACCGACACCGACTGATTCGCCCGGGTCGGGCCGTCGCGAGCGAGGGGAGGTGATACCACAACGACGAAACGCAAAAAGAAATCAGAAAACAGAGAGAAGGTGGTAATGTCCACTCCGGAAGAGTGGGCGGAACAGCAGCTAAAGAACGCGCCTCACCGATCCGAGGAATGGGCGAGAAGAGTAGCGCGTATCTACTGCCTCGAAATCGACGATGACACCGAAAGGAAAGCGGTGTAGGAGCGAAACGTGGCCCCGGTGGAAATTCCCGTCGGGGCCACGTCAGTATATCTGGGCCGGTTATGCTGCTTCGTCGGTGTCCTCCCTGAATACTGGAACGATCTGATCTGGATGGAACCGGCCGCCCCTACCCGATGGCTTGACGATGACAGCGGTAAGCGTCTGCGCTATCGCGGCCTGCTTCTGCTCCATCGTGAAATCCGACTTATCCCACTCCTCGGCTAGATTCGCTACCGCGTGCCGGCGGGCCTGCTGCCGTCCCTCGTACTGGCGTCGCTCGCGCTTAAGCCCCGCCTCTACCGCTTCCATGCGGGCGAGTGACGGAAAATGTCGCTCCGCGGAAATATTACCAGCCTCGAAATTCTGTTGCTGCTCGTTGATGCGCTTTTGCAGGTCCGCGAGTTCTTGAGCTTTCGGCCACGACGGAAGGTCTTCCAGCTTACGGAACTGGATTTTCTGCTGTTCCGCGATCACAAGCGCCGTAATGTACTTATTGACCGGTTCGGCAACCCGCGTCACGCCGCCGCATCCCCCGTTCCCGCTAGCCGGGCACCGGTAGTACTCTTCCATCTCGCCGTGCCGGTTGCGTCGGTGTGAGCCGGTCATCCGCGCGCTGCACTTGCCGCACCGCAAGAACGGAGACAGCAGGTAAACGGTCCGGTGCCCGCGTCCCTTGGCTCCCAGCCGTGACTGCACGGGCTGGGGTGATGATCCCCATTTCGCCACCACGTCGTTATATTCGTCTTCGGTCAAGATCGCTTCCCATTTTCCCCGGACCTTGTTCCCGTCCGAGCCGAACAAGACCGCTCCCTGGTAGACCACAAGCCCGCAGATACGCGGATTCAGATACATTCTCCGGATTCTTGTCCCGCGCCATGGGGCACCGGTCACCGTGGGTATTCCGCGTTCATTCCACTCGCGAGCCAGAGTCAGCGCGCTCACCCCCGCCAGAATACGCGGCACCTCGCGGCGGATATGGCCAGCCTCGCGCTTGTTGAGCCGAATACGATCTTTTCGCCATCCGAATGGACGCCTAGGGCCCCCATGGGGTCCGCCTTTCATCGCAGCGTGCCGTAGCCCATCAATGACGCGCCGTGACGTGTTCCGCGATTCCTGATTCCGCTGATTGACCAGGCTCCGCGCCGCCGAAATACCCGCGTCCGTGGTCAGGTCGATATTGCCCGTCAGGCTGGCGACATATAGGCCGTACAGTTCAACCGCGTCTATCAGGTCTTCCAGTGTGCGTGGGTCACGCATCGCCCGGTCGATATCCGGCACCATAAGCGCGTTACATTCACCACGCCGTAGCGCGGTCAGGATCTTTTCCCATTCCGGTCGAACTACCCGGTAACCCAAGGTGCCATCGGGCAATGCGACCCGCTTCCGCTTAAACGCCGAAACGGCGTTCTCCGGAATTTCCCGATCGATCCGCCCGCCTATCCGCGCCACCTGTGCGCGAAGATCGGTGAGCTGGTTGTCGATCTGCCGCTCGCGGTCGGTCGACTCGCGTGCGAGCAAGACCCATATCAGCTGGTCAGGGTCTAGGTCGATGAGGGTGCGCCCCCCGGCACGGCGCGGTGTGCTGGTAGTCATGTCGGCGAGTATGCACTAGGAGATCCTTGAGCACCGTCACGACGTCGCCGTGCAGGCGCCACTCGATCGCGTTCTCGGTGACGTGCAATGGGCTTTCCAGGTCGAGCATGTCGCGGGTGCGGTAGGCCAGCGCGGTGCGTTCGCTGTAGACCAGCACCACCTCTCGTGCACCCCGGAAGTGGCGGGTGTAGTGGACGAGTTGCAGCTGGCCGTCCTGGTTGAAGAGTCGCTCGCCGGTGAAGCCGAACCGGCACAGCCGGCGCAGCTGCTCGATGGCCGGGCTCACGCCCACGCCCTGGCTCGCTTGCCCAGCCGGTGATCGTGGCGAGCCGTATCGCGGCGGTGCACGATGCTGCGTCGTGTCCGGTGGCCGATTAACCGCATGGCAAGCTCCCCCGAACGGGTTGGGAAGGCGGCGGCCCCGCCCGCGCGTCGGGGAGGACGAAACGGAGCCGCCGCCGGCGGTGGACCCTGGCGAGCCAGGTGGTGGCGCTGGTTCCGCCAGGGCTACGGTGTACGTGAACACCACGAGCACCGGTGACGTTGTAACACGTTACATGGTGACTCGATACGGTGGAATGGGTGTGGGTGCGTCCGTTCGGGTGATGTAGCGGGCATCCACGCTGGTTCCACAACACCGGCAGGAGGGCGACGAGGGGACCACGGATGGTCGCGTCATCGAGTCCGACCGTGCTCAGGCGGTACATCGCGCTTGAGTTGCGCCGGCTACGGGAGGCCGTCGGGTTCAAGCGCGAGCAGGTCGCCGAACGGCTGCGCTGCGTGGTCTCGCACGTCTCGCACCTGGAGACCATGCGGAACCTGCCCAAGGGTCCCGAGCTGGAGGTGCTGCTCAATTTCTACGGCGCCGGCGAGCGCATCCCGGCGTTCCTGGACCTGGTGGACGCCGCGCGCAAGGGCCGCGACTGGTGGATCCCGTTCAAGGGCACCGCGCCGGAGTGGTTCGATCTCTATCTCGCCATGGAGTCATCGGCCGTGCAGATCGACAGCTACGACTCGATGATCGTTCCAGGCCTGTTCCAGACGCCCGCGTACGCCAAGGCGGTCATCCGGGCCGGCGAGCCCGAACTTGGCGATGCCGAGTTCGCCCGACGCGTCGAGCTGCGCATGACCCGCCAGGATGTGCTCACCCGGCAGCCGGACCCGCCGATCGTGTGGAGCGTGCTGGACGAGTCCGTGCTGCGCCGGCCGGCCGGTGAGCCGCAGGTCCTGATCGAGCAGTTGGAGCACCTGGTCAAACTCCTCGACCTGCCCACGCTCACCATCCAGCTGTTGCCACTGGACGTCGGCGTGCACGCCGGGATCGATGGGACCTTCATGATCCTGACGTTTCCACCCGAGCTCGAAGGCGACCCCGGAATCGCCTACACCGAGGCGCCAACCAGGGGCACCTACTACGAGGACCGGGCCGAGATCATGACCTATCGCAACACGCTGCGGCGCGTCCAGATCCACGCCCGTACACCCGAGGAGACCCGGACTCTGCTGGTCCGCCGCATAGAGGAGTTGACATGAACCACCACCAGGCGCTCGCTGAGCTGACCACCGCAGCCGGGTGGCGCAAGTCCAGCTACAGCCAGGGCGCCAACAACTGCGTGGAGGTCACCACCGAGGTGCCCGGCTGGGTCGGTGTCCGCGACACCAAGAATCGCGACGCCGGGCTGCTGGCGCTCAACCAGCAGCAGTGGGACGGATTCCTCGACGCGGTAAAGAACGGGCAGTTCGTCCTCTGACAAGCAGGAGATGCCCGGTCGCCGGGACCATCCCTGTCTGGCGCGCCGGTCAAACTCGCAGCGGCGGGGAAGCGCCGCGGTGATTGCCTGCCACGCCGGCAGCCACATTGCCGCAAGTTCTGGCTGTATGATCAGCACCAGGTCAAGCGCCATAGTCAGTGCGCCGCGGTGGCGGAGCTCAACGGCGCAAGCGCCGTCAGGGACTCCAAGCACCCCGTCGGCCCGCTCCTGATCTTCACCCAGCCGAGTGGCTCGCGTTCACCGCAGGCGTCCGCGACGGCGAGTTTGACTAGGCGCTTGCCCCGGCAACAACCAGCAGATCTTGCGGATTGCTGCGCTGCACTGCGAGTCTGGCAAGGCTGGCAGCACCGTACCGAGGAGGGAGGATTCATGCGCCGTATCAAGCTCGTTCGCATCCAGAAGCCGAAGGGCAGCACTGCTGTCGCGGCGAACTAAGCAGTGTCGGCATGGCCCCGGCGGCCGCTGGGGCCATGCCGACTTCGGCGCCACTCCACTCACCCGTTCTCCGGACCTCTTCGCCTCTTTTAGCCCCACTCTCTATCGGGCGAGCTGGTTAGGTCTATGCTGGTCGCCGACACTTGCCAGAATTGGCAGACCATGACCCCAAGACTGTGGTGGACTATGCATCGGTATCGGACTCACACCTGTGGTGAGTTGACTTCCCAGAATGTTGGCAGGACTGTACGGCTTTCCGGGTGGCTTCACAATCGCCGGGATCTGGGCGGGCTCCTGTTTCTTGACCTGCGCGACCATTACGGCATTGTACAGCTCGTCGTCCGGCCCGGCTCCGAGTTGATGGAGCAGCTTGCGCATCTTGCCAGGGAAACCGTCCTGCGAGTTGACGGCAAGGTTGTGTCCCGTCTTTCTGAAAACGTGAATCCCAGCCTGGCGACCGGTGAGGTCGAGGTCGAGGTCGAGGATGTGGAAGTGCTCGGGCAGTGCGGGGAGCTGCCCTTCTCGGTGTTTCCAGAGGAACACGTGTCCGAAGAGAAACGCCTTATATATCGATTTCTCGATCTCCGTCGGCAGCGTATGCACCGCAACGTGATGATGCGCGCGAAGATTGTGTCCAGCATTCGCCAGAGGCTCACCGATCTCGGATTTACAGAGTTCCAGACGCCGATCCTGACAAGTTCCAGCCCCGAGGGCGCGCGTGATTTCTTGGTGCCGTCACGACTGCATCCGGGTAAGTTCTTTGCCTTGCCGCAGGCCCCACAACAGTTCAAGCAACTGTTGATGGTCGCCGGATTTGACCGCTACTTCCAGATCGCGCCGTGCTTTCGGGACGAGGACAGTCGCGCGGACCGGTCTCCCGGCGAATTTTATCAGCTCGACCTAGAAATGAGCTTCGTCGAGCAGGACGACGTCTTCGCGGTTGTCGAACAATTACTATCAGAACTGTTCACCGACTTCGCTCCGGAGCGGGAGACCTCCGCGCCATTCCCTCACATTACGTACCGAGACGCGCTTGCTCTTTATGGAACGGACAAGCCGGATCTTCGCGTTTCTTTCCAGCTGGCAGACATCACCAATCTCTTCAAGGGTAGTAGCTTCCGGGCATTTGCCAGCAAGCGTGTTCTCGCGTTCGCCGTTCCGGATTGCCGGAGTAAACCTCGGTCCTTTTTTGACAGCATGACCGAGTACGCAAAGTCTTGCGGGGCTCCGGGCTTGGCGTGGTTGCGTGTCGGGGAGGATGGTGCCGTGACCGGACCCATCGCGAAGTTCCTTGATTCCGAACAGCGTCAGCTTCTGCTGGCTGAGACCAAAGCCGGTCCAGGGGCGGCGCTATTCTTTGGCGCTTCTGACGACATCGAAGATGTGCGGCACATCATGGCTCAGGTTCGGGTCGAAGCGGGTAAGCGGACCGGAAATTTCGATGAAAAGTCCTTTCGGTTCTGCTGGATTGTGGACTTTCCGATGTATGAACGTGCCGACGATGGAAGTATCGAGTTCAGTCACAATCCGTTCTCGATGCCCCAGGGCGGGTTGGACGCGCTCGACAGCATGAACCCACTCGATATTCTTGCTTGGCAGTACGACATCGTATGCAACGGTATTGAACTGTCTTCCGGGGCAATTCGCAATCACCGTCCCGACATTATGTATCGGGCATTCGAGATCGCTGGCTATTCCCAACGGGATGTCAATGAAAAGTTTGGCGGGATGCTGCGGGCTCTTAGCTTGGGAGCGCCGCCGCACGGCGGAATCGCACCGGGAGTCGACCGGATTGTGATGCTCATTCTCGGGGAGCCGAACATTCGAGAGACAATCGCTTTCCCGCTCAGCCAGAACGCCCAGGATTTGATGATGGGGGCGCCGGGGGAAGTTTCTGCAAAGCAGCTTGCCGACGTCCATATCAGGACTGTGCTCCCGCCGAAAAGTCGCGGTACCTCATGAAGGTGTGGTTACCTCCGTACATGTCAGTCCGTCGCGTAGAGGCCGGACTACGTCTGGGTATTCTGCCACCACTCGCATGGGAGGTCGAAGATCCACCGGAGTTTCTAGGTGACCTACTTGCCACCCTGGTGACTCCGACTGAGCGAGCCGACGCGGTCGAAGCGGTGTGCCGGTACGGCTGGAGCGGCGAGGAAGCGGAATCATTGATCGCCGACTTGGAACAGGCGGGGGTGTTGGTTCCGACCTGGGATCGGCATGATCGTTACGATCGGCACCAACTCTATTATCGGATGCTCGGTGCCGACGATGATTCCCAACAGCGACTTGCGAACACGACCATCGGGTTGATTGGCATGGGCGGCATAGGAACCCATCTTGCATTGCACCTCGCCGCAGCGGGAATAGGTCGTTTAGTCATCACCGACGGTGATACAGTCGAACTGTCTAACCTGACGAGACAGACCTTGTTTCAGGAGGAGGACGTTGGCCGGCATAAGGTGAACGTCGCGGCAGAGCGTTTACGCGCACTTCGTTCTGATTTAGACATCGAGATCATCGCTCGGCGATTCGACGGTCCGGATCTGGCGGAAGCTGTCGCAAGTCGCAGTGACCTCGTGTTGGTTTCGGCTGACCGCCCGGCGGAAGTCCACTCGTGGGCCAACGCCGCATGTGTAGCGTCGGGGCAGCCCTTTAGCACTGCAGGATATATCGAGGGCCACGGCTGCATCGGGCCGTTGCTTTCCGTGCCTGATACACCTTGCTTCGAGTGTATCCGAATTGCTGCTGAAGCCCTTGCCGAACAGCCCCTTGATCCGGCATCTGTGCAAGCATCACGAATTGAGCTCAACCCCGCCTGGCAGGCCCCGAGCTACGGTCCGCTGAACGCGATGGTTGCGTCGGTCCAAGCGAATGAGGCCATCCGTTGGATTCTCGGCATGAAAACCGCGACCGTAGGTCGGCGTCTCCTTATAGACTCGCGTACCTATGAAACCACATGGGAAGACTTCGAGGTCTCAGATAACTGCGACGTATGTGGACGCCAATCCTCCGTCGGGACGATGTGGGATGACATCGCGGGGCAGTACGAAGACGAGCGAGAGCTGCACTCATTCAATGCAATACTTTTAGACGACTTGATCCATACATTGCTACCGCCGCTCGATGGTCGCACTGTGGCGGATGTCGGCGCTGGCTCAGGTCAGATAACTACGAGTATGGTAAAGCGAGGTGCTATAGTCCATGCCTACGAGCCGCAATCGGCCATGCGTTTGCTCTTGAATCAACGTCTCGCGAGTAATGGCACACCTGCGCAAGTACTCCCGTGCGGCATCGATGGTTTGGCGGACAAGATTGGAGCCTACGATGTGGTGTGTTGCCTTAACGTCTTGGACCACGTGCCAGATCTTCTAGGGGCGATGCGCACACTGTCAACGGCGCTGCGTCCGGGGGGTACCCTGGTACTGTCAGTGCCCCATCCGTTCAAGGACCGTGGGGGGTGGAGAAAGACGCCCCGCGCATTGGATTGGGCTTATGCGCATTTTATCGTTGATAACTACTTTGACGAAGGTACTTGCACAAAGGTCCGCGAGGACCGCTACGGAAACGTACGGGTGCGCGACGTCACCAGCTACCATCGCACCGCCTCAACTTACCTCAATACCGTTCTCGAGAGTGGCCTACGGGTGACGAGGGTTGTTGAGCCCGCACCCGCTTCGGAGATCGCAGAGCGTGAACCTGTTATCTATGACAAAGCCAGCAGGATACCTTACTTCCTGGTTATCGAGGCTCGACGGGATCAATATGCGTGACGAGTTTTTTCGCAGTACGAACAGGGCGCAGGACTTCATCTTCGACCACGCTGTTGCCGAGGTTTTTGATGACATGCTCGATCGGAGCATCCCCTTCTATTCTGAAGTTCAACGCATGGTTGTGGAGTTATCGGCTCACTTCTTATCAGATGGTGGTACGGTCTACGATATCGGCTGCTCAACTGGAAATACCTTGATCGGCCTCATGGACATCGTTCCGCCTGCGAACGCAGTGAAATTTGTCGGCATTGAACCATCAAGTGCCATGCGTGAGAAGCTTGCCGAGAAGCTAGCGGGGTCTGGGCACGCTCACCGCGTAAAGTTATGGTCCGAGCCGATCGAGAAATTCAATAAACTTCCCGGAGCCCGCGTCGTTATCCTGCTCTATACTTTGCAGTTCGTTCGCCCGCTTCATCGCAACGCGGTGCTACGGATGTGTTACGAATCACTGTCTCCCGGTGGGTGTCTGCTGATTGCAGAGAAAATACTAGCAGACACCTCGGTACTTACTCGTTTATACATCGCCCTCTACCACGAGCACAAAGTGCGCAGTGGCTATAATGCGACGGAGATCGCCAAAAAACGCGAGTCGCTAGAAAATATTCTTGTACCATACCGGGACTCCGAGAATAGGCAGATGCTCCACAATGCCGGGTTTGATTTAGTCGATCAAGTGTTCCGCTGGTACAATTTCTCAGCCTATCTAGCCGTTAAGACGTGAGTCCGGAGCCAACTGTGTTCGATCGCAAGACTATGTTGGCTACACGCCATGCGGCAGCGGTGATAACGCTGATCTGTATGGCAGCGCAACATCTGGCGCGCCGCGTGGGTAAAGACGCGTCGCCAGTGCGGGTGGTGCCACGGGGTGCTGCGTTACCTCTGCCATTTGTCGGCGGGGCAGTAAGGTGAGGGTCGAGCAGGTGCGCGGAGAAGGCCGAGGGCGATACCGTTGGATGGTCTGCTCAAGGTCGTCGGGCGGCTCCCATCGTCCCGGGCCTTGGCCAGTGCGGACCGGCCCGCGCGCCTCGCCCCCCTCGCTCCATGTCGCAACCGACTGGTTTGCACCCGCCGAAGCGTCACGTACGGTGAACTAGTCGCAGTCTGTAGTGTCTTCGCAGTTGTCGTCAGTGCAGTCGCCCGAATCGCCCCCCGCGAATTCCAGGCATGACTCCACGAATCTCACGTCGAGGTCCAGTTCGTCGTCGGTGGTGGACGGCGTAGTGGCATCCATCAGGGGACTCCGTTCTCTGTCGAGGGTGTGGGTGCTATTCGGCGTGGTCCGGCCAGGAGATCACGATCCGGGTGTGTCGCCTATCGGTCACGAGCCCGGTCGGAAGGTCGGTGTCGGGGGTGTCGGCGGGGTGCACCGTCAGGCGCGGCCCCAGGCCGTGGCGGTGGTCCCGGTCCCAGATGCGGATCTGTTCGGCGAACCGGTCCGCGGTCTCGGGGGCGCCCGGGCCGTGGGCGTAGGCACCGAGCTCTCGCACAGTTCCGTCGGCGTCCACCGGCCGGAGCTTGGCGCGGTAGGCGAGGCTGCTGCCTCGGTCGAGCAGCGCGGGAGTGGCCATGGGTGAGGTCGGGGACACCAGCCCGCGGTCGACGGCGTCCTGCTCCGTCGAGAGGAGGCAGAAGCCCGGCAGCCTGGCCAGCCATAGGTTCAAGTCGTTGAAGTTTTCCCGCTTGCGGACCCTGATGCCGGACCAGGCCTGCGCACGCGGCGTCGAGAACACCTCGCTCAGCGCCGTGGTATCGACCTGCTGTTCGCCCACCCACAGGCTGGCCTGGCCGCCATGAAGCGAGATCGACCGGCTCCGGTCTTTGCCGAGGCCCTGCATCGGCACGAACCCGCACGGCATGGGGTCACGGCCCACCAGGTGTCCGTCGGCGTGTTCCAGCGGCCAGGACAGGTTGACCCCCTTGGTCCGCAGCGGGACCACCAGCCGCCCGCCCTCGGCGAGCTGCTCCACCCACGCCGGCGGGATGCCCCAGGTACCGACGGTGACGATGATCCGGTCGAACGGGCCGTATTCCGCCGCGCCGAACTCCCCATCCGCGCAGACGACACGCACATCGCGATAGCCTGCGGTCGTCAGGCAGGCGTGGGCGCGGTCGGCGATCTCCTGGTCGATGTCGAGCGTGGTCACCGAGCCCTCCGGCCCGACCAGCTCTCGAAGCAGCGCCGCGTTGTAGCCACCGGACCCGATTTCCAGAACCCGCTGCCCCGGCCCCACCTGGAGCTGACCCAGCATCATCGCCTGTATCCGCGGCGCGGTGACCGAGCTGATGAAGGCGCCGTGCTCGGTGCGCTTGGTGACGATGGAGCGATCGGCGTAGGCCTCCTCCAGCGGCACCTCCGGCGCGAACAGGTGCCGGGGCACGATCCGCAACGCAGCCTCGACCTCGCGCGGCACCAAGCCCACCCATTCTCGGTCCACGATGACCTCATCAACCATGGCGCCGCGCAGCTCGTCGGCGTCCTGATCCGAGTGCACGCTCTCGCGGGTGGTGTCTGTAGTCACCGGGCGGAGTTTAGCCGTGGCCTCAGCCGGTCGGTGGTTACTTCAGTCATGGGTTCACCGCGGGGTTGCGGCCTGATGGCAGGCGAATCCGACGGTGACAACCCGGTGGCCGGACCGGTCGTGCCGAGGGGGTGCGGCTCGACAAGGGACCACGGCAGGAGCCGAGTGAGCAGACCGGGCTTGCGGTGGCGGGGCGCCTGAGATCGGTCGACGGCCCAAGACGCCGGCACGGGCTGCGGCAAGGCCAGGCAGCGTGACCTGCGCCGAGCAGGATGAGCAGCATCGAGCTGGCGCCGTGCCACGGGATCGCCGCGGTCACGCCTGCCCACTGCACGGCCCCGGACACTGTCATCACCACCGCCGAGGCGACGAGCACGGCGCTGACCACCGCCCGGCGCCGCCGCTGCCGCAGCACGGCCAGGTACACGCGCCTGTGGCGACCGACATGCACCAACGCCAGCAGAGCAAAGGCGACGCCGAAGGTCAGGTGCGCCCAGCCCACCGGGATCGCGAGAAACGAGCCGAGCAGCGCGCTGGCCAGCTCGACCTCGAGGCCCCGGACCTCATCGGCCGGTCTCCCGCAGCACGGACACCACCAGCAACACGAACGCCACCAAGAACAGCACGAATTCGGTCGCATGGCCGAACTCCCACTGGGTGCGCAACGCGGTGAAGTCCGCGGGGACGGCGCCGGGCGGCAGCGGTCGCAGCCGCTGGTTCACCGGCTCGACCACCACGAAGTAGGTCACCAGGGCCACTGCCTGCAGGATCGCGGCAGTTCCCGTCCACGCCAGCGCCGCGCGCCGCCGCCGCACCAGCCACGTCAGCACCCCGGCCGCGACGATCGAGCCGACGTACAGCAGCGCCCCGAGGGGCGGCCCGTACCAGGCGTACAGCGAGTTGTTCAGCCGGACGTAGAGTTCCGGCGGGTAGCCGAACTTCGGACCGAGTTCGAGCACGTGCGCGAACAGCAGCCCCATCGTCAGCGCGGCCAGCAGCAGCGTCACCGCGCGCAGTACCCGAATCCCCATGCCACCCACAATGCCAACACCGTGGCCTGCGCGGTCCGTCCTGCGGCGGATCAGGTCGCTCAGGCAATAGAGCGCCAGCGAACTGGTCCGAGCACGAACCATTCGGCCGCGCGGGCTACAGCATGTCCCGCAGATCTGTGAGTTGGCAGCAGCCCTACAGTTCCCGAGCTCGGCAACAGGGCCGTTCAAAGCTGGCCGAACAGCCCTACTGTCGAGCTCGGGATGGGAAGAACTCCCGAGGCCCGCACTGACCCGATCCGCCGGATGATCTACAAGACACAACCCAACGGTGTTGCGAGCAGGCACTCGGATCTACCAACCCTGGACGATGGTGCCGTGCGAGTAGTCGTGTGGGTTCGTCCAGGGGCGAGCCGGACCGTGGTCGGTGGATCCCATGACGGCGCCCTCGTCGTCAGAGTGGGTGCGCTGGCGGTCGACGGTCAGGCCACGGCGGCGGCGTTGCAGGCTCTCGCGAAGGCACTTGGAGTGCCCCGCCGGGCCGTGCTGCTCGTGAGCGGCGCGACTAGCCGCACCAAGGTCGTCAATGTCCCAGACGCGTCTCGTGAAGCCGTGGCGCTCTGCTGGCGCGATAACTAAATCGCCACCCGGCGCGGCGGTCTACCAGGGGAGATGCGGTCGTGGGCGGTCCGGCCAGTTCTCCTCGTCGCGCCGGTACACCGCGATCGGGCGCCCGGCGACCCGGAAGGTGAACCGACTGGCCTCGTCCAGGATTTCACCGTCGGTAGCCAGCATGGCGTGATCACCGATCAGCTCCACGTCAAGCGACGCCGCCTCGCGCTGCACATAGGTCCGGGTGTGCTGCAGTGCACCCAGTGCGAGCGCGATGATCGCGCGGGCCCGGGAGAACCGCCGGTCGGCGCGCAGGTAGCGGATGTCGAGCAGACCGGAGTCCAACTGCGGCCGCCAGGCCGGCACCATGCCGCGCGGGTGGTAGGGCCCGTTGCCGACGAACAGCAGCCACAGCTTCTGCTCCTTTCCGTCCAGCTTCACCCGCAGCGGCTGGGCGTTGCGCAACGACGTGACGAGCGCAGCCGCGAACGCCGGCCACTTCCCCCACTTGTCTTCCCACCTCTCCCGCAGCCGCACCAGGTCGGAGTAGCCGCCGAGGCTCGCGGTGTTGAGGAAGTACCGCGTGAGTGGCGCCTGCCCTGCGCCGTGGACCTCCACCACACCGAGATCGACCGCGACCGCCTCGCCCGCCCGGGTAGCGTCGACGGCCTCCTGCAGGTCGTACACCCCGACGTCGCGGGCGAAGTGGTTGAGGGTCCCGGTCGGCACCACGACCAGCGGCAAGCCATGTCGGCCCGCAACGGCCGCTGCGGCCGCCACCGTCCCGTCGCCACCGGCGACACCGAGAGCCCGTGCCGCGCCGTTGCCGTGCGCATCGCTGGCCGCGAGCGCGTCCTCGAGCTGGTCGTCGAGGTCCACTCCTTCCTCGGTCCGCAGCACGGTGGCCCCTGGCAGCGCCTCGGCTATCTCGTCGGCCGGGTCGAGTTCGGGGTCGCCGGATCGCGGGTTCGCCACCAGCACCAGGCCAGCGCCGTCCGGCAGCACCGGCGCATCGCCGAGCGGCCGCGCCCGGGCCTCGTCGATCGTTCGCACCGGCCACCAGCGCTGGGTGCTCAGCGCGATGCCGGAGCCGACCGCCGCCCCCACCACTACATCGGACGCCCAGTGCACGCCGACGTGGATCCGGGAGTAGGCCACGGCGGCGGCCAGTGGAGCGATGGCCAAGCCTGCCTTCGGGCACTCCAACGCGACGGCCGTGGTGAATGCCGCCGCGGACGCAGCGTGCCCGGAGGGAAATGACGACGAGGTCGGTGGGTCGGGTAACACCTGGTAGGCGGGCTGGTCCCGGGCCGGCGGGCGGCGTCGTGGCAGCAGCGGCTTGAGCACAGCGTTGGCGGTGAAGCTCGTTGCGGCGATAGCCAGAACGCCGCGCAGTGCGGCGCGCCGGGTGGCACCCTTCCTGGCGGCCAGCGCGGCCGCAATGGCGAACCACAGCACGCTGTGGTTCGCCGCAGTGCTCAGACCCTTCATCACGCCGTCGAGCGGGCTGGGCGGCTGCTTCGCGATCCACCGCGAAACGGCTAGGTCAACTTCGTGCACGTCGTCCAGCCGGCGCCGCATCCACTCGATCACAGTCGTGACAATACGGGCCTGCTGTACTGCTGCCGGGATGTCGGGGGCGCCACGCTGGCACCATGCGGCACAGTGGTCATGTCCTGGCCATCCGCGCGATCCGGATGCGCGCCCATACGGTCATGCGAGGTGGAGCAATGCCGGAGTGGCTCATCACGGTCGTGTCGGTGTCGATCTCAACGATCGGCGCCATAGTCAGCGTCGCGATCAGCCGGCGGGCAGCTCGGGAAGAGCGTCTCTCTGCTGCGGAGGAACTCACAAGAAAATTTCGAGAGCCTTTGCTGCAGGCCGCATCCAACCTGCAGACAAGGATCTACAATATAGTCGAACTCGACTTCTTTGGCCGATTCCTCGGCGCGGACAGCGCAGACTCCGAGAAGGAGTATGCTGTCCACAATACGATGTATGTCTTCGCGCAGTACTTCTGCTGGGTAGAAATCGTGCGACGAGAATCCCAGTTCGTCGATCCTCGAAGCGATCAAAGGAACCGTGCTAACGCGCTCGGGCTCGAGGCTGTCCTGGACACCTTCTCAGACAGCATCGGCATCCCGGAAAAGTGCTTCCGGTTCTTTCGAGGAGAGCAACGAGCGCTCGGCGAGATGATGATGGCGCCAGCCGGGGTGTCGACGCCTGGGGCTCCCAGGTGGGAGTGTCTGGGGTACGCAGCTTTTGTACGCTCGCTGGAGGACGAGCAGATGGCGAGATGGTTCCGGCGGCTGAGAGAGAACATCGAGGAGTTCGCCGAAAACCCGGCGAACCACGACGGGCGACTTCGGCTGATCCAGCGGCAACTGATGGACATCATCGATATCCTAGATCCAGATGCACACAGAGTGCCCATGCAGTTACGGAAGCGTCTTGCAGCACTGCCATCCTGAACCCCTCGAGTGAATCTAGATCCGGGCGCTGGGGCCACAGCCAGGCGGTCTGGGCGACGGCCAGCTGCAAGTTCACCCGATCGGGGTAGAGCATGTCGTACTTCCTGGGCGTACGCCGTCCTCCCCCCATTGGCTGCAAGTTTGGGCCGACTGGACACGAACCGGGGTGGGCACGATGCCCGACGAGCTGGGACATGTTTACGACCTGATCGTCCGACGCCTGCTGAGAGGCAAGGTCGTTCCGGTGCTCGGCGCCGGGGTCAACCTGTCCGAGCGTCCTCCGCACGTCTCCTGGGAGCGGGGCCGGTATCTACCCAGCGGGCAGGAACTCGCCGCCAAGCTGGCCCAGTACCTAGACATGGGTAACGTGACGGTCGACGGCCACGACCTGGCCCGGGTGTCGCAGTACGTGGCGGCATTGGAGGGCGAAGGGTCGCTCTACGATGAACTCCACGACGTCTTCGACGCGAACTATCCACCCACAAATCTGCACCGCTTTCTCGCCCGATTGGCTCGCCGCACCCGTGAGGCGCAAGACGTCCGCGAGTGCATGCTCATCGTGACGACCAACTACGACGACTCCCTTGAGCGCGCATTCGTAGACGAGGGTGAGCCGTACGAACTGGTCACCTACATCGCCGAAGGCAGAGATCGCGGGCTGTCCCGCCACATCACTGTCGATAGTGAACCGACCGTGATCCGAGTGCCGAACGAGTACGACGGCCTCCGACTCGACCAACGGACCGTCATCGCGAAGATTCACGGCGCAGTGGACCGGATCCACCGAGCCGACAGCTTCGTGATCACCGAAGATCACTACATCGACTACATCACCCGTGCCGATATCTCACGTCTGTTTCCGGTCACGCTCGCGGCGAAGCTGCGGACCAGCCACTTCCTCTTCCTGGGCTACAGCCTGCGCGACTGGAACGTCCGGGCGATGCTGTACCGGCTGTGGGGAGAACAGGAGGGAAAGAATTTCAAATCCTGGGCGATCCAGGCCGACCCGGATCCCATCGACCGCGCGGCGTGGGACGAGCGCGGCGTCGACATCCTGCCCATCAGAGTGGAGAACTTCGTCGCAGCCGTTGAACAACGGCTTCCCGACCAACAAGTGGCGGCGGCGTGACCACCGTGACGGGACCTCCCGCCCCGTCACGGGACACGCCCGATCCAGCCGGGCCCGATCGAACCGGGCCGCATCAAATCGTGCCCGAGTGCCCGTACGTCGGGCTGGTGCCCTTCAACGAGAACGATGCGGCGTATTTCTTCGGCCGGGAGCGCGACACCGACCTCATCGTCGCCAACCTCACCGCCTCGCGGCTGACCCTGCTGTACGCCCCAAGCGGGGTCGGCAAAACCTCAGTGCTGCGCGCAGGTGTGCTGCCTGCACTGCACCACATCGATGACGACTCCTATGCCGACTTGGGCGTCCCCGGTGCGGCAGTGGTGTATGTGAGCAGTTGGCGTGATGCGCCACTCGAGAGCATCGCGGTGGCGGTCAGCGATGCGGTGTCACAAGTGACTGGCGCCGACCCAGTGGAAGACCTAGTGGACGCCAGTGCACCCACACTCAGCGTCCCCTGGCTTCGCGAGATACTACGCCAGTCGAGGGTCTCGACGATCTACCTGATCCTTGACCAGTTCGAGGAGTACTTCCTCTACCACCCCATAGATCGTGGTGAGGAAGGATTGACCGTCGAGCTCGGCAGGATCCTGAGCGCCCGAGACTTGCCGGTGCATGTGCTGCTGGCCATCCGCGAGGATGCACTTGCCGGACTTGATCGTTTCAAGGGCCGGGTGCCGCACCTTTTCGACAACTATCTCCGGCTGGCGCACCTGAGCCGCGATGCAGCCCGAGCCGCCATCGAGGGCCCCCTCGATCACTACAACCGGGTCGTGCCACCCGACCGAAGGATGTCCATCGGACTCGGCGTCATCGAGACCCTCCTGGGTCAGGTCCGCACCGGTCACGTGCGGGTGGCGCCGGAGGGGACGGCACCCGACGGTTTCGCCGCGCCCGCATCAGACGATCGCGGGGACATTGAGACGCCCTACCTGCAACTCGTGCTGACCCGCCTGTGGAACTCCGAGCGTGCCACCGGATCGTCATCACTTCGGCGCAGCACGCTGGATGACCTGGGCGGAGCCCAGACGATAGTCCAGACCCACCTCGACAACGTCATGGCCGGCCTCTTGCCCGCGCAGGTCGATGTCGCCGCCGCTGTGTTTCACCATCTGATCACGGCATCGGGGGCGAAGATCGCGCTGTCCGTCGAGGACCTTGCCGAATGGTCGGGGCAGCCGGTGAGTGCAGTGCGGGATCTCCTCGAGGCGCTGAGCTCCGGGCCGCAACGCATCCTGCGCCCGGTGCCCCCGGCTGTCGGGGCGGCGGGACCGCCCCGCTACGAGATCTTCCACGATGTCATGGGCGCCGCGGTGCTCGACTGGCGCCGTCGCTATGTGGAGAAATGGCAGCAGGCCGAGGCGTTACGCCAGCTCAGTGCCGCACAGGAGGAAGCCCGAACAGCGGCGCAGGCCGCCCGCCGCAAGCTGCGCCAGCGGCTCGTGGCGGGTTTGGCTGTGATGCTGCTCATTGTCAGTGTGCTCGGCGTTTTCGCCTATCGGAGCAGCCGCGATGCGCTCCAACAGACGTATCTGGCGCAGGCGGCAAACGCCCTTGGCTACAACCCCGTGCAGAGTCTGCGCCGCGCGGTCGATGCCTACCAGGTCAACGACAACGAGCAGAGCCGCTCGGCGGTGCTGACCGCGGCGTCGAGCCCGCGCAGTCAGGTGGTCGCTGGGCCGAACCCGATGATGATCGGCATGAAGAGCACACCGGACTTCCGGCACGTCGTCGTCTACGACGCCCACGGCAGTATCCGGGTCATCGGTGACAACGGCGCCGTGGTACGCGAGGTAAAGGCTGCTGGCCTGCGCGGCACCGTCACCCCTGGGGAGTGGGCGGCGGCCGTCAACCCTGACGCGTCCCGCGTCGCGCTCGGCACCGACCAGGGCATGGTGGCAGTGATCGATACCACGACCGGACGGCATATCGATATCGAGAGCGAAAGAGGCTCACCGCGCACCGTCACCTGGATCGGATCCGCCACCAACGATCTCGTCCTCGTCGTCTCCGGGTCCGGGCTCGCCGCAACATACAGTCCCGACACTGGAAAGCAGGTCGCGAGCTTCCCAGGTGACGTTTACGACGCCTTGCCCCTGGCCGACGCGCAGCACATTGTGACCTCCGGAAAGGACCGGAAGCTGCGAGTGTGGGACGCGCGAACCGGCACTAAGATCGCGGAGTCGTCCGCACTGAACCCCGCCGCATATTCGCTCAGACGTTACGCGCAGTCCGTCGTCAGCTTGTCCGTTGTCGGTCTGTCAGTAGGCGCAAAGCCCTCGATCGTCGTGTGGGACTGGCAAGCTGGGCGAGATCCCATTCGGTACCCGGTCAACGACTTCAACGAGGTTCAGCAGGTGGTCGTCAACGAGCACGCTCAGACCGTCATGATCGCGCTGGACAAGGAGGTACTGACCTACAACCTCGTCGACGGATCATTGCTGGGAAAGCTGCCCCCACAGGCGGACGTCGTCACGCATGTGGCCACTAATCCCGATGGCAAGTGGATTACCACAGTCGGCGCCGACGGTCGTGTCCTGGTCTGGTTCCCGGGGAATCGGCAGTCCCCACCCGCCCCCACCTATGAACTTCTCGCCAACCGCGGAAAGGTCACTCAGGTGAGCTACCTGCGGGATGGCAACGTAGTGTTGTCTCTTGGCATTGATGGCGCGGTTCGGCTTTGGGAGCTACCCCCGGTGCCGCGCTTCGAACAGCACAAGAATTGGGTTGTCGGCATGGACCTGAGCCGCGACGGGTCTTGGCTGGCGACGGCGAGCCAAGATGGTCACGCCTTCATCATCGATCCGCACGACCTGTCGAAACCGCCGGTGGCCACCGTGTCCGCCGGCGCTCCGCTGCGGGTCGTGCTCTTCGACCCGACCGAACCGCGTCGCATCCTCACCCTTGCGCAGTCCGATAGGGTCCCGGCGCTGTGGCGTTGGGGCGGCGACGGCACACCCGAGCGTCTCACGACGTACGCGAAACCTCCGCTGCCGACATTCGAGTACCTGGTCAGCCTGGCCATCAGCCCCGATGGCAAGACAGTGGCAGCCGGGGACACCCGCGGCGCCATCCACCTGTGGGATGCCATGACCGGGGCGCTGCGCACCGACCGGGACTTCCCCGGCACCGGACAGCCCGCCTACAGCCTGGCGTTCGACCCTACTGGCCAGCTGCTCGCCGCGACTGACAGCCGCGGGGTCCGCCTCTGGCAACTGGACAGCGCCGAGCCACCCATACTGCTCGGCCATCAGAACGCGACCAGCGTGGACTTCGCCCCTTCCGGCGAGCACCTCGTCAGCACAGTCGGGGATGGCACGGTGAACATCTGGACCCACGACGGCAAGCTCGTCCACAATCTGGTCGCTCACGGTCACCTGTCCGGCAGCCCGTCTTTCAGCGGGGACGGCGGGCTGCTCGCCGTGGGTACGGCCGGAGGGCTGGTCGAGGTCTGGGATGTGCACTCCGGCGTGATGGTCATGCTCCACCGTCACCACGGCGCCCCCGTTAATAAGGTTGTATTCCTGCCTGGTGACCGATCCCGCCTGATCTCCGCGAGTGATGACACGACCGTTGCCCAGTTCAGTTGTCCGGCGTGCACCGATCCTGACCGGGTAATCCGGGAAGCAGTGGAATGGGCAGAGAATAATCCTGAGGTCCCTCATTGACGGCATGGAGTTCGAAAGGTTGAAGGTGCAACATGGATATTCGCGCAGAACGTGACACCGAGATTCACGCAGAACGCCCAGAAGTGTACGAGCCTCCGATGCTCGACGAGATCGGTGGGTTCACCGCGCTGACCCGCATGGATCCCGACGGCTCAGATCCAGACCGGTACGGGCATTTCCCGAACTAGCGTGTCGTGCGCTCCTCCCTTGGTTCACCTGACCGTGGCCAGCCATGGTTTGTGGTCCTTCCTGACTGCGACGCCGCACGTGGCGTCGCCGCTGCTTTGGGCCCACCCGCGCCACAGACGCTGCGGCATCCCTCCGGACGGCCGTGGCTGATGGGCCGTTGGGCTGGCGAAGAGCTGGTAGCGGCCCAGGCCGGACGGGTGCAGGTGGCGGTGATCGGGTGCTGTCCGGTCACCGCCACTGGACTGTCGGCCATGGCCGCCCGGGTGCGGACGGCGGCTGACCTGGATCGGCTGGGTGCCGGGCTGTCCGGCAGTTTCCACCTGGTGGCCGCCATTGACGGCCAAGTCCGGGTGCAGGGCAGCGTGTCCGGGCTGCGGCGGGTGTTCTACACCCAGCTGGGGAAGGTGACGGTGGCCGCGGACCGGGCGGATGTCCTGGCCGGTCTCGCCGCAGCCACCGTCGACGAGCAATGGCTGGCGGCGCGCCTCGTCTACCCCTACCTGCCCCACCCGGTGGCCGACGGGTGCCCGTGGCAAGGCATGCGGGTGCTTGCCGACGACTGCTACCTGCTCACCGACTCCGGCCGGCCGGCTCGGGTCGTGCAGTGGTGGTGGCCGCCGGAGTCGGTCGCGCCGCTGGTTGAGGCCGCACCCCTGGTGGCGCAGGCACTGGTTACGGCGGTCGAGGCCCGCACCCGGGCGGGCGGGACGGTCAGCTGCGACCTGTCCGGCGGCCTGGACTCGACCCCGATCTGTTTCCTCGCCGCGCGTGGCAGCAGTCAAGTGATCGCGGTGACCTTGGTCTCGGCCGACTCGGGCCATGACGACGCGCGCTGGGCGCAGCTCGCCGCTGACCAGCTGAACGCCACCGAGCACCTCGTGCTCGGTATGCAGGGGTTGCCCCTGATGTATGACAATGTCGGTGATGGCGGTGCGGGAGCCGACGAGCCGCACATCATTGTGCGAGACCATTCTTCCGCCACTCTTGTTGCCCGCCAGCTCGTCGAGCGTGGTAGCCGGCTGCACCTCAGCGGGATGGGCGGCGATCAAGTGCTGCAAGCTCCCACCGCCTATCTGCACACCACTGCCGTGACGCATCCCCGCATCGCGGCCAGCCATCTGCGCGGCCGCCGCGCGGTGAGCGGCTGGCCGCTGGCGGCCACGCTGCGCGGGCTGGCCGATCGCCGCACCTACCGGCAATGGCTGACCGCCACCATCGACGACCTCACCGCTGCGCCACCGGCCCGCGGGATGCCCAACCTCGGCTGGGGCCCGGCCTTGCGACTCCCGCCCTGGGCCACCCCACGAGCCGCTGACGCCGCCCGAAGCCTGCTCCACGACGCAGCGACCAACGCGCAGCCGCTGGCCCCCACCCGCGGCCAGCACGCCACCCTGGAGCACCTCCGCGGCGTCGGCTACCTCACCCGTCACATCGCCGGAGTCCATGCCCGGGCCGGGCTACCCCTAGCTGCCCCCTTCCTCGATAACCGGGTGGTCGAAGCCTGCCTGGCCGTTCGCCTGCACGAGCGCACCACACCGTGGCGGTTCAAGCCGCTGATCGTCGAGGCGATGCGCGACCTGGTGCCCGCCGCGGTCCTACAACGCACCACCAAGGGCAACTTCAGCGCCGACGGGCACACTGGGCTGCGGCGGGCTCGGGCCCATCTCGCCGACCTGCTCGATGATCCGGTACTGGCCCGGCTCGGCCTGGTCGACGCCGACGCGCTACGGAAGATCTGCCTAGGCTTGTACCCGTACACCCTGCCGATGCTCGCGCTCGACCGGACCCTGGCCTGCGAAGCATGGCTGCGCAGCTTGATCCCAGCATCTCCAGCGACTGCGATGGGAGCGTCGCCATGACCGTGCAGTTGCGGGCTGACGTGTCCACCGCAGCCACCGATGACGGCATGGTCTTGCTTGACGAGCGCGTCGGCCGCTACTGGCAGCTCAACCCCACCGGCGCAGTCGTCCTTCGGCTGCTGCTCGACGGCGCTGCCCCCCGCCAGGTCGCCCAGACTCTGGCGGACCGGCATGCGGTGAGCGCCGCGCAGGCGGCCGCCGACGTGGCCGCGCTCTTGGAGCGCCTGCACACCGCCGGACTCATAGCCAAGGGGCGGCCATGACCCAACCGCAGACCGTCGAACGCGGCGGGAGGCTTCCCCTTCAGCAACGGCCTGCTGCCCTGTTGGCCGTCGGCGTCGCCCGCGTGCTCGCCCACCTGCCACCACGACGCATCCGCGCCGTGCTCACCTTCCTGCGCCGCCGCGCTGCACCGGCCACCTACTGCCAGGTCAAAGGCGCTCAGGACGCAGTCCTGGCGGTCAGCGTGCTCTACGGCGGCCGGTACTGCCTGCAGCGCTCCCTGGCCACCACCCTGCTGTGCCGCATCCGCGGTGTCTGGCCCACGTGGTGCACCGGCGTGCGCACCGCCCCCTTCGTCGCCCACGCCTGGGTGGAAGCCGACGGCCAACCGGTCGGTGAGCCACAAGCCCCCGGCTACTACCACCCACTCATCATCATTCCCCCCGCACGGAACGCTCATTAGAGTCTCTCGGCAAGTGGTGATCGTTGGCTGCGGTGGTGTCCGCGACCGGCGAAGGCCCCGAGCAGCTCGCCGTGGATCTGGTGCCACACGATGCAGGGGAAGGGTGGGCGGCGCCACAGGTGGCGGCAGGTGAAGCGGCGGCAGGTGCGGCATCGACCCGCGGCGGTGGGGGGCTGGTGGTGTACCAGGACGACTCGCAGTGCGTCGATAGTGCCGGGGTGCTGCCCGGCCCGCTCTAGCCTGGCAAGCTCGTCCCACACTGAGCGGACCAGTTCGCGAGCGTGGGGATGGTCGGCCAGCCAGGCCACGGTCCGGGGTGACAGCTGCAGCGGCGTGCCCACCCTGGGCATCGGTGTGGTTGATGCCGCTGGGTCGATCCCGCGCTCCAGTGTCGTCGGCATCAGCAACCGCCGTTATAGTTAGCTCGCTGAGCGCGGATCCGGCACACCAACTCGGTTACGAGTTGGTCGTTGGCGGCGTTATCGCCCCGTTCGGCATTGGCGAGAAAGAAGTCCCGCAGCGCCGTAGCGGCAGCATCTGTGCTCATCAACGGCGGACCGGGCACGCTTAGTCCACCGCCGTGGGCTTGCCTCAACGCCAGTGCCGCTCCCAACTCCGGGCTCGGACGGGGGATCTCACGATCCCGCGGGGCTTGGTCCACAGATGCTCCCAGGTTCTGTCGTGGAAGACGACGACCCCGCCCGGTTTCGGGGTCACGGGCGGGGCCGTCGCCGCTCAGTGCTGCCCTTTGGCAAAGCCAGAGCGGGAAGGCTGGAGACGCCGGCCCCACCAGGACTACGCTCACGTCCCGAGTCCCCGCAAAGCGATGGGGATCCCTCTGGTCAAGCGGCTCAGGCATGGGGGAAGCGAAGCAGCGGTCGAGATGGGCAAGACAGGGCTCATCAAGGCGACAGCAGGGCAAAGGCAGGGCGAAGGAGACATCCCGAGCATGAGCCAGCCAGGGAGCCATGGTCGAGCGACGGCCGAGGGAGGCGCTTCGGCAAGAGCTTGGGGCGAGCGCCTCCGGCGGTGGCGGGAGGAGGTGCAGAAATGGTCGCGAAAAGAGTTCTGTGAGCAAGTGGAGGCAATGGCCTACAGGACGAAGGAAGCGCGAGGAACCAAGCTGGACGAGAAAATGGTCTGGCGCTGGGAATCGGGTCAGATTAAAAGGCCCCGCAGCTTCTATCTGCGCATTCTTGCCGAGATGGGAGCTCCGCTGCCATCTCCTGCTCGGTCCGCCATTGTTCTACCACTCGAGCGCCTCGAAACGGCAGTTGAGAGGGCAGCGCACACCGAGGATGATGAAGACATGGACAGACGAGGATTTTTGTGCGGCACAGCGGCTACCATAGCTTTTTCCGGAGTCGTCGCCGCCATACCGACGAAGGTCGACTCTGTGCACATCCGAGATCTTCGTGCATCGGTGGATGAGTTGTATACCAAGGACCAGTATGTCGGTGGTGCAGCGCTGGCTGGCGCTGCCCTGGGTCAGTATCGCCTGGTCCGTCACATGTTGGATGAAGCTGACTACGACGAGTTAATCGGTCGGCAGCTCATGAGCATCGCTGGCGAACTAGCAGTGTGTGCTGGCTGGCTCAACTACGACGGAGATGATCAGCCCCGAGCTCGCGAGCTGTATTCTGAGGCATTCCTTTTAGCGGACCAGGCTGGCAACGCCGGATTGGCGGTGCGGGCGATAGAGAAAATGTCTCTGCAATCAACTCAGATGGCGAGCAAACGCGGTAACCGTGGATTTGCTCGGGAGGCCGTCCGGCTCAGTGCTCGCGCTATCGAGTTGGCGCGACATGATGCATCCCCGCGACTGCACGCATTATTGGCTGGTCGGGAAGCGATCGCGCACGCAGCGGTTGGAGACAGCCATAATTTTGACGCCGCCATCGTACGAGCTAAGCGTGAGATAGACCGTACGGGACTTGTGGAAGGCGAAGCGGTCTGGCTTCGGTTTGTCACAGTGAGTGAGATCACTGTACATGAAGCTAAAGGGCGATTGTATCTCGGTGACCTGGACACGGCGTCGGCGCTCTATCGCGCTAGCTTGGAGGAACCGGGACTGTCTCCGCGTAATCGTGCATGCACTCACGCCCAGTTGGCTGCGACGCTCGCCGCACGTGGCGACGCAGCTGAGGCAGTTTCCGAGGGTTTGGCAGTGCTTCCCGCGCTGGAGAGGCAAGTCGCGTCTCCGCGAACCGTTGTAGAGCTGCGCCCCGTTCGACAAGCTGCGCAGGGCCGTAATGATGACGAGTTCTGCGGCCGATACGACGCCCTATGTGCGACATCACGCGCATGACAGCGTCGAATATTGGGTCGATCGGTGACGCCGACGTCACCTTCCGCCGCTATGATGCCGCCAGCGCGCGTCAGATCCGTGCCGTAGTCGAGGCTGTGTACGTCGGTTCGTATGTCGATGCGATCGCTAGCGGTGATCCCTTCGATAGCGTCGAGACATTCATGCACAGGTTTGATGCATACACGTCGGGATCCAGTTTTGACTTGGTGGTAGCTTTCCAAGGGGACGACGCGGTCGGGCAAACCTGGGGCTGGCCGCTTAACGAGCGCGCAACGACTACCGGCTGGTGGTCAGGTTTGCTTGAAGAGCCTGAACCGGGCTTCACCTGGGAAGATGGTCATCGAACTTTTGGTCTTTCAGAGATCATGGTTCTTCAGGATCGGGCCGGGAAGGGTATAGCGCACGCACTGCACGACCAGCTCCTGCTCGGCCGGGAGGAGCAGCGTGCCACCCTGCTTGTCGAGCCGGACAACGTTCATGCCCGCCGCGCGTACCTACATTGGGGATGGCGCAAGGTGGCACAGTTGCGACCAGGATGGGACCACGCGCCTTTATTTGACGTACTGATCCTGCCTCTTCCTCTCCGTTCACTTTCACGTTGAGAAAGAAGCGCGTGGAGGATCGCGTCCGCGGCAGCTTTCCGGCGCTGTGTCAGTGTCGCCGGACCTTGACCAGGGGACCCGGTTCCCCCACTGTGGGCGTATCCCACAGCTCTACCCGCAGGCGATGGTCCGTCTGGGCAAGCGGCGACAGATCGACCGGATTGTTCATTTCTCTCAGCGATAGCAGACGCAGCTCCGGCAGTGAGACCAGCGGTGCAAGGTGCACTCCAGGGAGCCGTTGCAGGCAGACATGTGTCAAGGATTGCAGCGTGCTCAATGGCCCCAAATCGGTGATTGGACAGTCGGCAAGACTGAGATAATCCAGTGTCCCGCCGACGAGCGCATCGAGCGACGGGGCTGTGGCTGTGGTCACCGACCACACGTAAAGCGCCTTGAGCCGATCGAGGACAGGCGTCATAGCAGCAAAACCACCGGGGAGCGGAGCATCCGCGATTAACAACGACGTGAGATCGGGGAGTTCAGTGAGGGCACCTAGACCACGAAGACGCTTGGCGTTCAGCAGATACACATCTCTCAGGCGCGAGGCTGACACCAGCGCCGAAAGATCCGACAGCTCGGTGCAACCATACAACGTGACACCTATCAGTGCAGGACAGTCAGCCAGAAAGGACAGACTTTGACCTCCAGCTGGATGGTGGATTTGCAGGCGTTCGAGTTTTGGTAGCGTGCCGATTATCTTTAACCCCGCGCTGACTTCTCCACCGGTTACGTGTACCCTTTCCAATGTGGGGCAGTTGGCGAGACCCGAGAGATCGACCGGTCCTGCGACTTGAACCTCTAGCTCGATCGTGGACGGTGGCGCATCATGGAGGAAGGCAAGGTCATCGACTTTGCCTGAGTCGAACAGGCGCAGCGACACGCTACGGAGATTTTGTAGGGTGCGTAGGGGTGAAATGTGTTCGACCAGCGTGACTGTGATATCACCATGGTCCAGTGGGGCATCCCGCAGTACAGCCTGGGCATAGTCAGCGGGGTCGAAGTAGCGCCACGCCTGCGCGAGGGCCTGCTGCACCGCGGCGCGCGGGTCGGGCGACCACCGGGCAAGCAGCCTGAGCGCCTCGGGGCCACCGACCAGGGCGGCGGTCTTCACGGACGCGGCGGCCGAGGCGTCGCTCAGCCCGTCCAGAGTGGAGGGCAATCGTCGCAGCACCCGGCCACCGGCAAGTGCCAGAGAGCGGGTCTCGTTCTGCCCGCGCGGCGGCACCAGCTGGTCGACTGCTGCCTCGACTCGACTGGTGACCTCGGGGGCGACCATCTGCGCGGTGTCCAGGCAGGCGGCGGCCAGCAGGCGCAACCGCCGGCAGTGTTTCGGTTCGGTGTCGGCGCGGTTCAGCACGCTATCCAGCAGCACCGCGCGGCGCTCCGGGGTGGCGTGCCCGACGGCCATCACGATGGTCTCCCACCACTGGTCGAGATGAGCGCGGGTGACGAGCGCGTCGGCCGCCTGGTCCTCAACAGCTTCCTTGGCCGCCAGGTACTCCTGGAAGGTGCGGTGCACGAAGTCGACCCGGCCAAGCACCGGTTCGCGGATCACCCCGCTGCGGTCCAGCAGGTGTTCCAGCACGTCCTGCGCCGAGTACTCGACATTGGGCATCCGATCCACCGCGCGCCGAACCATGTCCAGCACGTCGTCGCGGGGTAGCTCCGCGCGCCCGGCCAAGCTCAGCCGCCATGCCACGTGCTGCAGGATCGCGAGCAAGCTGGCGGCGTCGAGCACGACGGCACGGCTTGCGGGCACCTCGCGCTCGGCGTCGCGGCGTTCCAGCAGCAGGGCCAAGGCGTCCCGGTAGAGTGCCATCCGGTCCGGGGGAAGCTGCTGGCGGCGGTCGAGGTTGAGCGCGCAGAGCATCGCGCACAGCAGTGGGCTACTCGCTAGCCCGCGCAGGTGCCTGCGTCCGTCGAGCTGGCGCAGCAGCGCCCGCTCGTGCTCGGGTAACTCGTCGGCGCGGCACGGTAGCGTGACAGCCGAGCGCTGGGCCGCGTCGCGCATGGCGTCGTGCCAGCGGCGGCAGAACGCCGTCACGTCGAGTGGGGACATCCGTTCCAGCAGCACCGGCGCGAACCCCTCACCCGCCAGCCAGCCCCGGTCGGCGGCCCCGGGACGCGAAGTCACCACCATCCGAAGCTGCGGGTACTCGGTATGCAGGCCCCGCAACCATCGGCGGACGGCTGGCCTCTGAGCAGGGAGCAGTTCGTCTACGCCGTCGACGAGCAGCAACGCTCGACCAGTGCCGAACTGCCGGTGCACCCATCCCGCCGGCAGGACGTCCACCAGTGGATCGGCCACCCCTGTGAGGAACTGCTCCGGCCGGGGCAGCGGACGGTCAGCGTAGCTGCGCAACCGGACCAGGAACGGCACGGAACTGTTCCAGTCCGCCAGCGGCCCGGAGAACCCGCTGCGCGCGGCGGTCACGGCCAGCCACTGCAGCAGCGTCGTCTTGCCCGAACCTGCGTCACCCCGCAGCAAGGTCCGTGGGCTCTCGGCCAGCGCCGCCTCGGCCCGCAGGCTGCTGCTGCCGCTCGTCACGGTGCGGCGTCCGTCGGTGAACCAACGCTCGTCGGGTTGGTCACCGCGACCCCGGCGGCTGGGATCGGTGCTGACCTGCAGGCTCAGGTACGCGACGCTGACCAGCGTGCGGGGCTTGTAGCGCCGGACGTCGATGCCGAACTGTTCCAGCTCGTCCAGCGTCTCGCTGACATGGGTGAGGTAGCGGGCTCGGAACTCCTCGTCATGTTCACTGCCTGACGGAGCATCGAGGGTGGTGCGCGGCAACCGGCGCAGTACCTCGCCGATGCCCTCGACCACCTGGGAGAACCGGCCCAGCAACTCGGCCAGCGCACGAGGCTCGAACGCGGGCAGGTGCTTGACCACCTGCACCAGTGCCATGCAGCTCTCATCGAGAACCGCGTCGTAGAGCCGCTCGGCCGGCTCGGCCAAGCCCACCCGCCGGACGGGGACGCGCTCGCGCACCAATCGCGCCAGTTTGCGCGCATCGACGTCCACCGCGAACAGCGTGTCGTCGGTCAGATCGGCGGCCTTCAGCGCATCGACCACCGCCAGCAACGCGGCGACCCGCTCGTTCTCGGCCACGTTGCGGAAGTCGTGCTCGTAGACCGGCCGCAGTCGCTCGGCGATCTGGTCAGCCAGATCCTCCAGTTGCCGGACCAACTTGCGTCGCTGGAAGTGGTCCCCAACGTTGAGCCGCACCAGATCGACCAGCTCGGCGTCGCGTTCAGCCTGCGCCTGCCTCGCACCCAACCACGTGCGCACCGCGTGGGTAACCACCTGCTTGCCGACGCCGGTCGCGGCTGTGCCCAGTGGCATGTGCTCTCCTCAGACCCGTGAGTGGCGATGCGAGTCATAGCTAGTATCGCCACTCACGGGGCGCGCAGCGCCAAGCAACGCAGGTTGCGGATGTCGTAGGTGAAGACGTCCAGGTCGACGAAGCCGCAGCTGGACACCAGCGCGCCCAGCGACTCGGCGTCGAACATGGTGTGGTGGGCATTCCAGATCCATCTCGGCACGCCGCGTGCGTCGACGCCCTGGTGGGCGGCCCGGTCGGAGTGGCCGCCGAGGATCCAGTAGTTCGCCTCGGCGGTGTCGATCTCGCCGCGCACCCACTGCCCGGCGACGAACCGGGCGTCCGGCACGCCGATGTCCAGCCGGGCGCCAGGTCGCATCACCCGGGCCCACTCGCGCAGGGTCGGCTCGACGAGTTCGTAGCTCTGGTGTTCGAGCACGTGGTTGGCGCGCAGCGCGTCGACCGAGGCGGTGGCGAACGGCAGCGGGTCGATCCAGCTGATCACCTCGATATCGGGCAGCGGGAGGATGTCGACGTGCACGTCGTAATCGGGGTGCGGGTTCTCACCCGCGCCGATCTCGACCTTCACACCGGATCGATCTTCTTGAGCACCTTCGCCGGGCGCCCCGCGACGACCGCGTAGGGCGGCACGTCCTCCAGTACCAGGGCGCCGGCGGCGACCACCGCGTGCGCCCCGATGCGCACCGGCCCGAGCACCATCGCGTGACTGGCCACCCAGACGCCCTCCTCGATCACCACGTCACGTCCCGACCGGGGAAAGGTGGTCTGCCGCTCCCGGCCGAACTTGGTGATGTCGTGAGTGCCGGTGAGCACCGCGACCTCGTGCCCGAAGAAGGCGTACTCGCCGATGGTGATCTCCCCGCCGGACACGTTGAACAGCGCGTTGTTCACGATCGCCGTGGGGTCGATATGCAGCCGCTCGAGTGCACCGTGCACCTGGTAACGGTAGAGCGGATCCTCGCTGTCACCGTGGGTGTAGCGGTTGCGTTCCTCGGCCACCAGGCGCTGCACCGGGCCACGCAGCACCCGGATCAGCAGGTCGTCCAGCATTGACATGATCGAAACCCTAGTTGGGGCAGCGCCGCGCCGCCGAAGGGGTCGGGTGTCCACATCAGCGCGGCTGCAAGCGGTGCGTTCCGGTCCGCTACTCGCCGCAACCAAGATCTTCGCGCTCGCCGCGATGGAGCGCGAACTGGAGGCAACTATCGGCCGGGCGGTCGACCTGCGGACTTACCACGACCTGAGCCGTTACTTTAGGGACGACGTCGTGGCAAGCGCACGGGTGGTCTATGCCGCCTGACGACACTGCTCGACTGCGTGACCGTCGATCTCCCCCAGCTTCTGACAGCGCTGGATTCCGCCGGAAGCCAGAGCTGACACTCCTTAAGCTCCTCGGCGCCACCGCCACCAACCAACCTAGCTAGGCCGAGGGCACGGCAGCCCAGCTCGGGCTAGCATGTCGGCGAGCCGGCCGGCCAGCGCGTCCGGGCCGAAGTGAAGCAGCGCCAACACTCGGTTACGCGCCAGCAGGGCTGGGTCGGGGTCGGTGAACCATGCGGCGAGCGGCGCTGGATCGTCGACGGGGAACCAGGCGAAGCCCAGTTTCGCCACCTCACGCGCCACCGGGTAGTCGCTGACCGCGAGCGGCCGCTCGGCCAGCGCGGACTCGATCAATGGCAGGCCGAAGCCCTCCCACGTCGAGGGCAGCACCACTGCATCCGCGGCGGCGTAGGCGTCAGCCATCCGCAGCCCGCCGGGCAGCCCGCGACGCACCGGGCAGCGGGCCTGAGCCAGCAGGTCGGCGAGCTGCGGACCGTAGCCCTCTTCGGCGGGCCCGGTCAGCCAGTAGACCGCGTCGACGGCCTGTGCCAGCGCGATCCCCGCGGCGACGTTCTTGCGCGCGATCGCCCGGGTGGGCTGCAGCAGCAGCCGCTGCTGCGGCGCCACGCCCAGCGCGGCCCGACCGGCCGCCCGGTTGCCGCGGCGCGGGGTGCGGGCGTAGCCGTGGTAGATAGCGGTCGCGTCGATGCCACGCCGGGCCAGCTCCGCGGCGCTGTGCTCACTGATCGCGACGTGCTGCCAACTCGGGTCGTCCGGTGGCCAGCCGCGCAGGTGTTCATAACGTTCCCGCTCCCAGGGCAGGTCGTGGTGGCGTAGCACCGCCCGCCGTCCCCGCAGCACTTGCGCTACAGCCTCAGTCACCGGCGGATTCATCGGCAGCGAGCAGATGTTCTCCACCACGACGAGATCGACGCCGCGAAGCGCCGTTTCGACATCCCGGAGGCGGGCAAGGCGGTCGGCGTCGAAGGCGAGCCCGGGTACCAGGCGGTCCGCGGTGCCCGCTCCCGCAACGGTGCGCACCCGGCAGCCGAGCCGGCGCAGCGCCGCGACCCACTGTGCTGCAGCCACCGACACCCCATCGGCCGCGCCGAGCCGGAACGACAGGACGGCGACTGTGGTCACTCGTGAATGTGGAGCAGTGCTATGACACTGTTTGCCACTCACGAGGTGCGTAGCAGCGCGACGCGCCCTCAGTCATCTGCCTCTTGGGTGTAGGCGATGTACTCGGCCGGCGTGAGCAGCCCTGGTGCCGGGGTGGCGTCCGTCATCCGGATCTCAATCAGCCACCCATCTCCGTAAGGGTCATCGTTGAGGTGCTCCGGAGACTCGGAAAGTCCCTCGTTGACCTTGATGACCTCACCGGCGACCGGCGCGAACACCTCGCTCACCGCCTTGACCGACTCCACCGACCCGAACGGCTCGTTCGCCTCGAAGCGGGCGCCGACTTCCGGCAGCTCGACGAAGACGACGTCGCCGAGCTGCCTTTGGGCGTGATCGGTGATGCCGACCACGGCCACGCTCTGACGCTGCCGCGCCCATTCGTGGTCCTGGGTGTACTTGAGATCCTCAGGAACTGAGCCCGCCATGAGTGAGACCTCCCCTTCCCGCGCCTGGCGCCACGAGATCGTCTACCGCGTTTCTATCGTCGCTGCCCGCCACATGCGGGCTTCGCCCCGCCGGGTTCACCCGTTCGTGCGGACAGGTTCATCCTCGCCCAGGCAACCGCCGTGACGGAGCTGTGTCGAGATCGCCGCTGCAGCACGTCACCTCCCCCGAAGTCACTCCCCGAGATCATGGACAGTGATGTCGGTCGGCGTGCTCGAGGCCGGTCCAGGCGATGTCCATCAGCCGGGTGGCCAGGGTCAGAGCAGCGCCGGTAGGCACCGCGGCGGTGATCGACTCCATCAGCCGCTGCGCCTCCCGGCGGATGCACGCGGTGAACAGGTCGTCCTTGGAGCCGAGGTAGGCGTAGATCATCGGCTTGGAGACCTCGGCGACTTCGGCGATATCGTCCATCGATGCCAGGTGGAAGCCGTAACCTTACTCAAGAGTAGATAGGGAGTGATGATGGCCGACGTCAACAACATCGATCCGAGGAACCTGTCCACAGCGGAGTTCGTGCGGCTGCTCACGCCGGCTCCCGGCAACGACATCGGCGCGATGGAGCCGCAGGCCTTCGCTCGGCTGATCAAACACGCCTCAGCCGAGCAGCTCGACGCGGTTCTCGGCGACCCGGTGCTGCGCCGCGCGTTGCTGGACCGGATCTTTAGCCGGATGGCCGGTCAGTTCCGCCCGGAGAACGCGCCGGGCAGTGACTCCGCGATCCACTGGCAGCTCACCGAAGGGCCGCACGGCGACGAGGTGTATGAGACCTGGATCACCGGGACGCACGGTTCCGCGACGCCGCAGTGCTCGACCAGCAAGGAGCCATCGCACGATCCACGCGTCACCCTGACGCTGTCCGCCGAGCAGTTCCTCAAGCTGGTCTCCGGCAACAGTTCCCCCACGATGATGTTCGTTACGGGGAAGGTGAAGCTGGATGGCGACATCGGCTTCGCTGCCCAGCTGACCAAGATTTTCGACATGCCCTCGGAGTGAGCCGAGGCGCTCATCTCCAGTCACGCCTTTATCGGCGCGCGCTGTTTGCCGTGAAGCGGACACTGGTGCGGATCAGCCAAACGTTCCCGTAGCCGGGCATGATGCCATCTCCGGGCCGAGGTCAGCTTGCGGCGTAAGGTCCGCAACGCCGGGATCTGGGTCGCCAGGTGAAGGTGGTAGCGCCACAATGGTTGGGAACGGTAGCGCTCCGACAGTGCGTAGGCGAAGTGCACGCTGTCCCGGCCGATGTAGTCGTCCACGTTCTCGAGCCATCGCATGCTGCGCGCCGCGTTGCGCTGTATCGGGATCACTTCGGCGCGCCGCTGCTCATCATAGGCCCGCAGTGCAGAGCGGAGATCCTCGTGCTCATCCAACTTCGCAGCGAGCGCGATCGCATCCCCGATCGCCAGCTTGGTACCCGAGCCGATCGAGAAATGCGTGGTGTGGGCAGCGTCACCCACGAGCACGACGTTTTCGTGATACCAGGTTTCGTTGCTGATGAGCCTGAAGTTGTGCCAGGGAAGTTTGTCAGTACTGCGCATCTGGTTGATCAATGAATGGCCACGCAGGTGGCGCTCGAAGATCTGTTCCAGCAACCTCATGCTCTGGTCCGCTCCGAGTTCGTGGAAGCCGAGCCCCTCCCACGTCTCTGGGGAGCACTCGACGATGCAGGTGCTCCTCCCGGCGTCAAGATAGTAGGCATGCAGCCATATCCAGCCGGCAGATGTCTTCTCGAATGCGTATTTGAAGGCGTCGAATACCCGGTATGTACCAAGCCAGAGATACTTGTTCCGGCCCACCAGAACATTCGTCCGGTAGTGGTTCGCAAAGAGCTGGCGCTCTCGACTGTTGAGACCACCGGAAGCGACGATCAAGTCTGCTTCGGTGAACTCGGACAGATCTTTGACCTCGCGTTGGAATTGGATGTCTACGCCGAGATCTGTAGCCCGTTTGGCCAGGATATCGAGCAGTTGCTTGCGGCCCGTGCTCAGCCCATATCCGCCAAGGTATGCCGTCCGCTTTCCCCCGACGTGCACTTCGACCCCGTCCCAGACCCCAGAAACGGCCTGTATCTCCCGGGCGCTCACAGGATCATTGCGGTAGAGGAGGTCAAGGACATCGTCCCAGTATCCAACGCCCCAGCCGTAGGTAACGCCAGAGGGATTGCGTTCGATAACGGTGATATCGTGGTCCCTCTTGCGCAACTTTGCCGAGATGGCGAAGTACAGGCCAGCGGGGCCCCCACCGACACAGACAATATTCATCTTCCTGTTCACTCGCCCTCCCTTCTCACTTCGGGGTCGACGTCGAGCGACTGCGTGGTTGCACTGGTTGTAGCGCGCGGAGCCCCCGTTCAGTATTGGGACTGGTCGGCACGTGGATGTCAGGCAGCTTCATCCGTCGACGGGCTCGAATCTCGTTTCTCGCCGCACTGATAGATCGCCGCAACCTGCGCAGCAGGGCGATCTGAGTGGCCAGATGAAGCTGATAACGCCACAGCGGGTAATGCCCGCGGCGCTTCCACAGGGAGTAGGCGAACCGGGTGATCGGCTGGTGGATGTAGCTCCGCACGTTCTCGAACCACTCGGTGCTGCTCACCGCCGCACCCTGCAAACCCGCTATTCCTGCGCGGCGCTTCTCTGCATAGTCCTTGAGCGCCGCTTGGAGGTCATCGTGGGCGTGCAGACTATCGGCGAGCCCGATCGCATCCTTCATCGCAAGAGTGGTGCCCGACCCGATCGAGAAATGTGTGGTGTGCGCCGCATCGCCCATGAGGACGACGTTGTCGTGATACCAGACGGTGTTGGTGATGCGCGTGAAGTTCAGCCATGGAGTCTTGTCGAGATCGCGCTGGGGGCTTATGAGCGGGGGGTTCATGAGCGGGTAACCGTTGAGGTGGTGTGCGAAGATGTCTTCCAACAGCTTGAGACTCTCATCGGGCCCGATCTCGTCGAAACAGAGTCCCTTCCAGGTCTCCGGCGAGCACTCGACGATGAAGGTGGTCGTGTCGGAATTGAAAGGGTACGAGTAGAACCAGATCCAGCCGGCAGCAGTTTCTTCGAATGCGAACATGAAGGAGTCGAAGACCCGGCGGGTGCCAAGCCAGATGTACTTGTTCCGACCCATGTCGACGCCGGTCTGGAAATGCTCGCCGTGCAGCTTGCGTACCCGGCTGTTCGCGCCGTCGCAGGCGATGATCAAGTCGGCGTCGGCGAGCTCGGACAGATCTTTGACCTCGCGCTGGAACTGGATATCGACCCCGAGCGCCAGCGCTCGCTTGACGAGGATGTCGAGGAGATGCTTGCGACCGATGGCGAATCCGTACCCACCGAGGTGGGCTCGCTGCGTGCTCCGGACGTGTACTTCCTGGTTTCCCCAGGACGAGGGGCTGTCGAATATCGCGCGCGCGCTCTCGGGATCGTTGCGGTAGAGACTGTCCAGTAGATCGTTAGAAAATGTGACACCCCAGCCGTAGGTGACCCCGGCCGGGTTGCGTTCAATAACAGTGATATCGTGATCTTGGTTACGCAGCTTAGCGGAAATGGCGAAATACAGACCGGCAGGTCCGCCGCCGACACACACGATTTTCATGCCTTCTCCTCCCTGACGGCGAGCGACTGCCCTTATCGATCAAGCCGGGTCTAGCGCGAGGACACCGCGGTGCCACGCCATCGGGAGCCGCGGCGGAGCAGGCTTTGCACGTCGCTGAACAACCGGCGACCGGCAGCGGAACGCCACGCCAGATCATAGGCGGTCCGTAGCGCCACCGGCCTGATCATCTCGACCGGAGTGGGGTAGCGGAATGCCGTGCCCCCAAAAGTCACCTTGGGCTGATCGGCGGTCGGCAACGTGTCGGCGCTGCGCCCGTCGCCGTCCAGAAGCGCATCCAGGGTCTCCGGACGCAGCCCGCCGAAGTCGAACCAGCGGTACCCCTGCCCCTTGGCCCACTTGATCATCTCCCACCGGATAGCGGCCGGCACGGACAGCCGCATCGCTTCGCTGGACCGATCGAACCCGGACAGCCGGCCCCGGATCATGTCCCCACATCCGGTCATCAGGTCGGCAGCGACCGGCGTGCCGTTCACCTCGCCGACGAACAGCACGGCATGCCCCGTCGCGGCGAGCTCCCGGTACAGCGCCGCCATGTAGTCGACCGGCAAGGGTGTGTAACCCTGGTGCTGCGCTGACGTGGCCATCAGCTCGGCGAGCAAGGGGACGTCCCGCTCGTCCCCGGCCCGGATCACAACACCGCGCGACTCCCACCGGTTGGTCCACGACTTGAGTCGTTTACCGAACCTGCTCCGGATGTCCGCGAGGTCAGCCGTCAGGTCGATCCGGATCGAGCCCTCGGGCGCAATGCCCGCCGACGAGGGACGGAACCCGCGCCGGAGCAACTCACTGCTGGTGTCGTGGGCACCCTCGGGCGGTTGGACGAACAGGACTCGCAACCGTCGCCGGCCCAACACCCCCAGCGCGTCGATCAGCGCGCTACGGACGTCATCCGCACCCGCGACATCGGGCGCCACGAGTGGGCCGTAGGGGAGATAGCCCACTCCTCCCAGCACGGGCACCTGCCGGGTCAAGATCTGCGCCCCACCGACGAGCTCGGCGCCGCGGTAGGCCAGCAGGTACAGCGGTCTGAAGCCAACCCGGCCACGCAACCCCGCCCAGACGGAGAGCTGGGTGACGTCCGTGCCGGGTGTCCGGTCCACCAGCAGGTCCCACGCCCGCAGTACCTCGGGGTCAGGATCCTCGCGGGCTAGGACCTCGACGCCCCCGCCGGGACTGACGTCCAGGGCCGTCCACCTCCCGCCTTGATGCCGTGATAACACGGCGGCCCCCCCTCCCACTATCATGCCCAACCCGGCCCACCATCCGAGTCCTCTCACATGACCACCCCCGGTCACACCACGAGCTCACCCTGTGACGTCAGATCCGAGCGATCACTCTCAGTTGTCTTGTCGTCAACGTACGGCTGCCCGTTACGTCGACCCTCCGATCAGGTGAGCACACTCTTCGTCGACGGTGACAGATCTCTGACGGACGGTAATTGAACGTGGGGTGAGCGGGAAGTAGCTGCAGCTCGGCGCGGGTTGTGCCACCGTGGACAGGTGGTGCACGAGGCGACGGTCCGCGGGGACGGTGACGGTTGGGTGCACTGCTGCGACGGGCAGCATCGGTGGGGACGCTTCGGCGCGGCCGGGCTGCTGCTGCGGGCCCCTGACGCCCACGGCGAGCCGCTGGTGCTGATGCAGCACCGAGCCCCGTGGACCCACTATGGGGACCTCTGGGGGCTGCCGGGTGGAGCCCGGCACAGCGAGGAGACGCCGGTCCGTACCGCGTTGCGGGAAGCGGCCGAGGAGGCCGCGGTGGACGCCGGTCGAGTACGGGTCCGCGGCAAGCTGGTGGAACACCCCGGCGGCGATACCTGGTCGTTCACCACAGTGGTCGCCGACGCCACCGAGCCGCTCCCGGTTGCGCCCAACCACGAGAGCACCGAGCTGGTCTGGGTCCCCGAGCCCGAGGTCCCCGCGCTGGACCTGCATCCCGCCTTCGCTGCCAGCTGGTCGGCATTGCAGGTGGTCAAGACCGGTCTCGTGGTGGACGCGGCCAACGTCGTCGGCTCCCGTCCCGACGGCTGGTGGCGCGACCGTGCCGGCGCCGCCGAGCGCCTGCTGCGCGACATCGCCGCCGCGGGGCCGGGTGTCCTCGCGCTCCCGCAAGGTTGCTTCGGGTGGGTGACCCGCCCGGTGCTGGTGCTGGAGGGGGTGGCGTCGCGGGCGCCCGACGTCGCCGGCATCGAGGTGATCCGGGCTCCGGGCTCCGGCGATGACACCATCGTCGGCGAGGCCCGCCGCGCAGGTCCCTGCCTCGTAGTCACCGCCGACCGCGGATTGCGCGCCCGCCTCCCCTCTCACGCGCACCCCATCTCTCCCACCACGCTCCTCTCCTGGCTCTTCCCGCATTCAGCGAGCTCAGCGGGGTTATCCGGCACCGAATAACCCCGCTGAGCTCGCTGAATGCGGGGGAAGGGGTCAGGGTGACTGGCGGGCTTTGGTGAGGGCGGTGTGGACGGTGCGGACTACCTCGTTGGGGTGGCGGTAGAGGTCGTCGGCGGTGACGAAGACGATTTCCCAGTCCAGGGCCTGCAGGCGGTTGATCATGCGCCGGTCCTTGCGCAACTGCAGCCGCAGCGCGTGCCACTGACCGTCGTAGGCGACTCCGACGCGCCAGTCGCGAAAAGCCAGATCGAGCCAGCACACCGGGCCGGCGGCATCCCATACCTGTACCTGGGGCTCCGGGTGCAGGTCGGCTTGGCGCAGTACCACCCTCAGCTCCGACTCCGGCCGCGACTGCGCCCGCGGATCCGCGAGATCGACGGCAAGCCGGGCCCGGACCACGCCATGCTCGTGGCAGCCCAGCAACCGCTCTTCGAGCTCGGCGCGGTCGACCTGGCCGGCGCGCAGCATCTCGTCCAGGTCGGCGACCGCGCCCCGCAGATCTGCTCGGGCAGCCAGGTCCAGTCCGAGCCGCCCGGGGCGGGCGATCCTGATCCCGTTCCAGCCCTGCCAGTCTGCACTGGTCAGGGTGGTGCGTTTGACGGTGATACCCCGGATCGGACCGAACCGGTAACGCTCGTCCACGACGAACTCCACCGGATCGGTCGGCCCAGCCAGCTCCACCCCCAGCACGGTTGCCGCCGACCTGCCCGTGAGAACCGCCTCGGGCGGGGCGAGCAGCGCCGCCCCCTCGCACCGCTGCTGGTGGGTGAACCGAATACCGGCGGGCAGGTACACATTACGGAACAGCCTGCGGACTCCAGGACCGCGCAACTGTTCTTTGGTCACAATGCCGGCGGCCAGCGCCTCGGTTCCGCGGAACACCCCAGCCAGGTCCACCAGCTGCATCCGTCGCCCCATGCAGGCATCATCACCCACCCCCCGCCACGGCCCACCCGATCAGCACTGCTCAACCCCGACCTATCCACACCCCACACCACCATCCCCAACCCCCCACTCCCCGCTTGACATCCCGCCAACCCGCATTCAGCGGGCTCAGCGGGGTAAAAGAGGTGCGAATAACCCCGCTGAGCCCGCTGAATGCGGGAAAGGGGGTTAGTAGGTGAAGGCTAGTGAGGGGGTGGTGAGGAGGGCGCCGATGTTGGCGAGGAATTGGGAGGCTTGTTGGCCGTCGACCACGCGGTGGTCGACGGATAGCGCGAGCTGGCAGACCTTGCGGGGCACCACGGCACCGTTCACCACCCATGGCATGTCCCGGATCGCGCCGAGGGCCAGGATGGCTGACTCGCCTGGGTTCAGGATCGGGGTACCAGCGTCCACCCCGAAGACCCCGATGTTGGTGATGGTGATCGTGCCGCCGAGCATGTCACCCGGAGGTGTGCGTCCCTCCCGCGCGGACCGCACCAGCTCGTCCAGCGCGACGGCGAGCTCGCGCAGCGACATCCGGTCGGCGTCACGGACCTTGGGCACCACCAGCCCGCGCGGGGTGGCGGCGGCGATCCCGAGGTGCACGTAGTCGAAGTAGATGATCTCGCCGGCCGCATCGTCCCAGCTGGCGTTGGCCTCCGGGGTCCGCCGCGCTGCGAGGCACATCGCCCGGGCGGCGAACGCCAGCGGGGTCAGCTTCACGTCCCGGAACTCCGGTGCCGCCTTGAGCCGGGCTCGTAGCTCCATCATCGGCGTGACGTCGGCGGTGAGGAACACCGTGACGTGCGGCGCGGTGAAGGCCGAGGACACCACCGCCGCGGCGGTAGCCTTGCGCACCCCGCGGACCGGCTCCCGGCGCTGCCGGCCAGTAGCGGACCCGGCGGCGCTGCCGTTGCCGGCGAGCGCCGCGGCGTGCTGCACGTCCTCCCGGGTGATCACCCCGCCGGCTCCTGAGCCGAGTACTGCCTGCAGGTCGATGCCGAGCTCCCTGGCCAGCTTGCGTACCGGCGGCTTGGCCAGCGGGACCGGTCCCCGCGGGGCACTTGCGGCAGCGGGCGCAACCCCTGCCGGCGCAACCCCTGCCGGCGCAACTCCTGCCGGCGCAACCCCAGCCTCCTTGCGGCGCCGGCGGGTCGCGGCACCCGCCCGCGGGCCGTAACCGACCAGGGTCGAAATCCGCCCGCCGGGCCCTTCCTCGCCGATCTTTCCGGCCGGAGGGGTCTCCGGTGCTGCCCCGCCGGGGCCGACGTCGATCGCGATGAGCGGGCTACCCACCTGCACGGTCGCCCCGGGTTGGGCGCACAGCTCGCTGACCACCCCGGCGTAGGGGCTGGGCAGCTCAACGGCCGCCTTGGCCGTCTCGATCTCGACGAGGATCTGGTTGACGGTGACGGTGTCGCCGGGCGCGACGTGCCAGGTCAGGATCTCCGCCTCGGTGAGTCCCTCGCCGGCGTCGGGCAGCAGGAAATGCTGGATGCGGGTCATGGCGTCAGAACGCCAGCACGCGGTCGACGGCGTCGAGTACCCGATCCAGGTCTGGCAGGTAGTCCTCCTCGCATTTCGCGGGCGGGTACGGGGTGTCGTACCCGGTCACCCGCAGCACCGGCGCCTCCAGCGAGTAGAAGCACTCTTGGGACACCCGGGCGGCCACTTCGGCAGTCAGGGAGGCCTCGCCGGGCGCCTCGGACACGCAGATCAACCGTCCGGTGCGGCGTACCGACTCGAACACCGGCGCGAGGTCCAGCGGGGACAATGAACGCAGGTCGATCACCTCCAACGCGTGGCCATCGTCGGCCTCGGCGGCGGCCGCGGCGTCCAGCACGGTGCGCACCATCGGCCCGTAGGCCACGACCGTCACCGTTGTACCTGCGCGCAACACCCGAGAGGTGAACAGCGGCGGCGGCACCGTCGTGAGATCCACCGACGCCTTGTCCCAGTAACGCCGCTTGGGCTCAAAGAAGATCACCGGGTCGTCGCAGGCGATCGCCTGCTGGATCATCCAGTAGGCGTCGCCCGGGTTGGCGCAGGCGACGACCTTGAGTCCGGGGGTGTGGGCGAAGTAGGACTCCGGGGACTCCGAATGATGCTCGACGGCGCCGATACCGCCGCCGTGCGGGATGCGCACCACGACCGGCATCCGCAGTTTGCCCTGGGAGCGGTAGTGCAGCTTGGCGAGCTGGGAGACGATCTGATCGAAGGCGGGGAAGACGAACCCGTCGAACTGGATCTCACAGACCGGGCGGTAGCCGCGCAGCGCGAGCCCGACGGCGGTGCCGATGATCCCGGACTCGCCCAACGGGGTGTCCAAGACCCGCGGCTCGCCGAAGTCCTTCTGCAGGCCGTCGGTGATCCGGAACACCCCGCCCAGCTTGCCGACGTCCTCGCCGATCACGATGACCTTGGGGTCGGCCTCCATCGCGGCCCGCAGGCCTTGGTTGAGGCCCTTGGCCAGGGTGATCGTCTGAGTCACCGCGGGGGCGCGCTCATGAGCCGGAATCATGAGGCTCATCGGGGATCACCCCCAGTCTCGGCGAACGACGCGTGGTAGGCCAGGAACTCCTCGCGCTGGGCCTTCAGATGCGGGGACGGTTCGGCGTAGACCTGGGAGAAGATCCGCTCCGGGCCGGGGACGGGCATTGACGTGCAGTAGTCGCGCAACCGCGCGGCCAGTGCGTCGGACTCGGCGGCCACCTGCTGGAAGAACTCCGGCTCGGCCAGCCCCTCCCGCACCAGGTGCACCCGAACCCGCTCGATGGGGTCCTTGAGCTTCCACTCCTCCAGTTCGGTGGCGAGCCGGTAGCGGGTCGGGTCGTCGGACGTGGTGTGCGCGCCCATCCGGTACGTGCACGCCTCGATCAGCACCGGACCGTTGCCGGTGCGGCATTCCCGCAGCGCCCAGCGGGTGACGGCCAGGGTGGCCAGCACGTCGTTGCCGTCCACCCGGATCCCGGGGAAGCCGTAGCCCAGGGAACGGCGATACAACGGCACCCGGGTCTGACGATCCAGCCCCGCCGAGATCGCCCACTGGTTGTTCTGGCAGAAGAACACCACCGGTGCGTCGTAGACCGCGGCCCAGACGAAGGCCTCATGCACGTCGCCCTGGGAGGTGGCACCGTCGCCGAAGAAAGCGATCGTGGCCTCACCGGTCTCCGCGTCGCCGATCTTGCCGTCCAGTCGTTGGCCCATCGCGTATCCGGTGGCATGCAGGCACTGATTGGCGATCACGATGGTGTAGAGCTGGAACCCGGTGCTGATCGGGTCCCAGGAACCCTGGTCGATGCCGCGGAAGATGCCGAAGACCTCGGTGGGATCCACCCCACGGCACCAGGCGACACCGTGCTCGCGGTAGGACGGGAAGCCCATGTCCTGGGGGGCCATCGCGCGGCCGGCCCCGATCTGCGCGGCCTCCTGGCCCAGCAGCGGGGCCCACAGACCGAGCTGACCTTGCCGCTGCAGGGCGTTGGCTTCCCGGTCAGCCCGGCGGACGAGCACCATGTCCCGGTACAGCGACTGAATCTCCGCCGGGGAGATCTGCAGGTCGAACTGCGGATGCGAGGCTCGCTGACCCTCCGGGGTGAGCAACTGGACCAAGTCCGCACCCTCGCTGGTGGCCCGCAGCCCGGCGATCACCTGCTGGGGGGATTGTGGACCATCGACGTCCATGACATCTCCTTGTTGTCGCGCCTCGCTCCACTCGTGATGGACACGCGGCGCCACCGCCGCGCAGCGTGGCCCCGGGGTGTGGGTCGCTGCCAGGAGTCGACGCTAACAAATCACTCCATGCACAATCCTTGCACGGTTGACTGCGGACGGAGCGGTTTCGTCACACCGTACGGGCCTGGTGGCGGTCCGGCGCACCGTCATGGGGTCGCTTCGCCGGCGCGGGACTGGCGTCCGGTGCCGTCCGAGTGCCGGGCCTGGTGGCACCGAACAGGCGGTCCAGCACCTCCTTGGCCCGGTAGAGGTCGGCGTTGATCTCGTCGCGCAACCGGGACATCTGATGCAGCTCATGCGCGCTGGCCCGCTCCCGCTGCTGGGCGTTGTCCGTCGCGGTGGCGACCAGCTGGTTCGCCTCGGCCCGGGCTTGCGCCACGAGCTGCGCAGCCTCGGCGCGGGCCGCCTTGCACACCTCGTCTGCGTCCTGCGCGGCTGCTTTGAACAGCTCGTCGGCCTCCTGCGCGACCGTCTTACGGATCTGTTCGGCCTCTTCCTGGGCCTGCGTCCGAACCCGCACGGATTCGCGTTGCAGCTCCTGGCGAGCATTCTCTAGTGCAGCGGAACGTCGCTGCAGGGCACTGTCCTGCTCGGCGGCCCTCCGGTTGGCCTCGGCTCGCCAGGCGGCGGCGTCCTGCTCGGCCCGCTGGCGGTGGCTGGCGACCTCCGCGCGGGCCTGCTCAACCAGCGCGGTAGCCGCCGCGTCAGCCTGGCTGCGAACTTCCTGCGCCTGTTCCTGCGCCAGCATGAGAATCTTCTCGACCCGCGCACCGAAGTTGGACTCCGGTTGCGAATCGCCACCGGGTCGCGAGCGGTTGATCTCGTCTTCGAGCATCGAAACCCGCTCAGTAGCTGCTTGAAGCGCGTTTCTCGTCGCGGCCAGCTCGGCACCGAGAGTGCGTAACCGCTCGTCGACCTGCCGCTTGTCGTAACCCCGCAGCACGACGTCAAATGCGACGTCCTTCAGGTCCTTGCGATCCACGTGAGCCACTGATGCCTCCCCGACGAGCAGCAGGTAGGCATTTTTGCACCTGATCGGCCCAACGACGACCACCCGCCCCCGGGTTTCGCCAGAATGATCCGCCAGCTCAGGGCCTCGGTCCGGCTATCCTCGCCGCAGCGCCCGCGAGGGGACCGACCCGCAGGAGGCGAAACGGTGAGCTACCAGGGACCGCCCCGGCGGGACCGTTCCGGACGGCCACCTCAGGCACCTCGGCCACCCGGCGACTACATGCCTCCGCAAAACACCCGGCGCGGACCGCTTCCGCCGACCCAAGCGATCCGGCCAGACCAGCGCTGGCCCGCCCCGCGTCGCCCCGCGCCACCACCACGGCCAGCCCCACCTCGCCGGCGCCGGCGTCCAGGTCGCGTGCTGGGTGTGATCCTCGGGTTGCTGCTGCTGGTGGTCATCGGCGTCGCCGGGTACGTCGATCAGTCACTGCAGCGGGTCGACGCGCTGGCCGACTACCCCGGACGGATCGCGGACACCTCAGGCACCAACTGGCTGATCGTCGGATCGGACAGCCGGGCCGGCCTGACCCCCGACCAGATCGCCCAGTTGACTACCGGCGACGAGGCGGCGACCGGCGGCCAGCGCACCGACACCATCATGTTGATGCATATCCCCGCGCTGACCAGCGGCGGGGCGCCGACGCTTGTCAGCCTCCCCCGGGACTCCTCGGTTCCGGTCCCCGGCCAAGGCCGCCTCAAGCTCAACGCCACCTTCGCACTCGGCGGGCCGACCCTGCTGGTGCAGACCGTGGAGACGGTCACCGGCGTGCATGTGGATCACTATGCCGAGATCGGGTTCGGTGGCTTCGCCCGCCTCGTCGACGATGTCGGTGGCGTGCAGCTGTGCCCCACTGAGCCGATCTCCGACCCGCTGGCCGGGCTGGACATCCCGGCCGGCTGCCAGGTACTCGACGGGCCGCAGGCGCTGGGTTACGTGCGAACCCGGAACACTCCGCGCGCCGACTTGGATCGGGTAGTGCGCCAGCAGGAGTTTCTCGGCGCGCTGATCGCCCGGGCGAGCAGCCTGCCAGTGCTGCTCAACCCGTTGCGCTCCGGCGCACTCGCGGCCGACGCCCCGGACACGGTCACCGTTGACAACGGTGGCCATGTGTGGGATCTGGCCAGGCTCGGTTGGGCGATGCGCTCATTGTCCGGCGGCGACGCGGTGACCACCACGGTGCCGATCGCCGGCTTCGGCAGGATGAGCGACGGCTCCTCCGGCGTGCTGTGGGACCGCGAGCGAGCCGGGCAGCTGTTCGACGCGCTGGCCCAGGACCAGCCAGTGCCGCGTTAGCAGTCACGGCTTGCGGCCGACACCCCCGTATGTGAGCGTGTTCGTCTTAACGCTGTCGGAGATGTCCGCGGATCCTGAGGGCCGCCAGAGGGCGCTGCCAACCAGTCCGGGTTCGACCAGCTCGAACCCATCGAACAAGCGCAGTGTCTCCTCGTGGTTGCGGGGGTACAGCGGTTCGGGGGTGTTCTTGTACTGCTGAATTGTCTCTTTCAGCCCGGTGGGGTCGCCGTCTGTCGTGACATGGGTGAGTGCCAGGTAGCTGCCGGGCGTGAGCCTGTCTCGGTAGCGAGCTAGAACGCCTACCGGGTCCCAGGAATCCGGGACGAAGTGCAGCAGGGCAAGCATCAGCAGGCCGATCGGTTGATCGAGGTCCAGCAGGCGCCTGGTCTCCGGGTGGTCGAGGATGTCCTCGACGTTGCGCAGGTTCGCCTGGATCGCCACGGCCCGGTCGTTGCCCTTGAGTAGCAGGTCGCTGTGCGCGACCGCGACGGGTTCCTTGTCGACGTACACGATCTGGCACTCCGGATCGGCTCGCTGGGCGATCTCGTGCACATTGCCGACGGTCGGGATGCCGGAGCCGATGTCGAGGAATTGGCGGATTCCGGAGTCGACCATGAAAAGAACTGCTCTGCGCAGGAAAGACCGATTGATCCGGGCGGCGTCCCGTACCGCTGGCATGACCTGTTGGACCTTGCTCGCCATGACTCGGTCGGCCGCGAAGTTGTGGGCGCCATCCAGAAAGTAGTCGTACACTCGAGCGGCATTGGGCACGGTCACGTCGACGCCGTACGGCACCCAGCTGGGGTTTTCTGCCATCGGGCTCCTCACCATCCTCTGTCGGCACGGAGCAGCTTAGGCGACACGGGGATCGTCGGCCATCGCCTAGCAACGCGGTCAGAGGCATCGCGCCTGTCGTTGAGTGTCGCGGTGTCAGTGTGCGAGGGTGGGCGGCATGGCGGCTGGCCCGGACCTCACGAGTAACGGCATGCGGAGCGGAGCGAGCATCGCCCCGATTGTCCCCGGTCGGTTGCCGCTGCTCGGCCATGCGATGTCGCTGCTGGGTAGGCCGTTCCGGTTCCTGTCGTTGCTGCGTTCGCACGGCGAAGTGGTGCGGATCTACCTCGGCCCCCTGCCCGTGTACCTGGTCACCAGCCCCGAGCTCGTTTGGCAGGTGTTGGCCACCAACGCCGACAGGTTCGACAAAGGGATAATCTTCGACAAGCTTCGCCCGCTGTCCGGCAACGGCCTGGCCAACTCGAACGGCGATTTCCATCGCCGGCAGCGCCGTCTGGCGCTGCCGGCGTTTCACCGGAAACGAATCGCTGGTTACGCCCACACTATGGCACGGGTGGCTTCGGACCTGGTCGAGTCATGGCGGGCGGGTGAGGTCGTCGCGGTGGACAAGCGAATGGAAGATGTGGCGCTCACCATCGTCGGGCGAACCCTCTTCTCGACCGAGCTAGGTCGGGACGCGATTGCTGAGGTCCAGCGATCGATGCCGATTCTGATCAAGTACCTGGCGGTCCGTGCCTTCTCGCCCAAGTGGGTGGAGCGGTTACCCATCCCAGCTAACCGGCGGTTCGATGAGGCCGCCGCCCGATTCCGGCGGGTGGTAGCCGAGGTCATCGCGGTGACGCGGGCCCAGGGCAAGGATCACGGTGACCTGCTGTCCATGCTGCTGCTGGCCCGTGACGAGGACACCGGCGAGGGCATGAGCGATCAGCAGATCCACGACGAGGTCGTCACGATCTTGACTGCCGGTACCGAGACCACCGCCGTGGCACTGGCCTGGTTCTTCCACGAGCTCGGGCAGCACCCCGAGGTGCAGCGACGCTTCCACGCCGAAATCGACCAGGTTCTCGCCGGTCGCACAGCTACTTTCGACGATATTCCCAGACTGGAGTACACCCAGCGAATCATCAGTGAAGTCCTGCGCAAGTATCCGATACTAATTCTGATGCGCCGAGCGAGCACGGACGTCGACCTTGGCGGTGTTCACATTCAGGCAGGTACAGAGGTTGCGCTCAGCCAGTACGCACTCCATCACAATCCACACCTGTACCCCGATCCGGCATGCTTCGACCCGGACCGATGGTTGCCCGACCGGGCCGCGAGGTTGCCAAAAGGGGCATTCATCCCCTTCGGCGCGGGGATCCATCGCTGTGTCGGATACTCCTTTGCGGAGACGGAAATTGCCATCGTGGCGGCGACGGTGGCCGCGCAGTGGCGGCTGGTGCCAGTAGCCGGCCAGCCCGTGCACCCGAGGCGGGCCGTGACGATGCATCCCAACCAGTTGCCCATGATCGCAATGCCGCGACACACGTGAGGCCGCCACATCCGGGCCGTGGTTACCCGAAGTGTCCGTTTGGTTGCTGGTCGTTATAGTTCGAGCCTTCCACCGGATTTCTGATCTTGGAAGGTTCTTTCCGTGCGCCTGCCGACGCTGACTTGTTCGCTGCTCGCGTGCTTCGCCCTGCTGGCCGGTGGTCTCGCGCCGCAGGCCGCCGCTGCGTCCCCGGTGAGTTGTTCGGAGATCGATCTGCCGGTGTCGGTTCCGACGCCCCGCGAAACCGTGCACGGGCAACTCTGCATGCCTGCGGGCAGTGCTCCCGCGACCGTGCAGTTGCTGATTCCCGGCGGCACGTACAACCGGGTGTACTGGGACTTTCCCTACCAGCCGGAGCGTTACTCCTATCAGCTCGACATGGCCGGCCACGGCTACGCCACCTTCGCCGTGGACCAGCTCGGCACCGGCCAGAGTTCCAAACCGCCCAGCGCGATATTACTGAGCAGTGTCGAGGCGGCAGCGATCCACCAGGTCGTCGGCTACCTGCGCGCCGGCCGAGTCGGCGGGGTGCGCTTCGATCGCGTCGTCCTGGTCGGACACTCGCTAGGCTCGGGCGTCGCGACCCTGGAAGCAGCCACCTACCACGACGTCGATGGGGTGATCCTGACCGGCGCGACCCACCAGCAGCCGCCGGTAAATTTAGCCAAGATCTTCACCATGGGCGTGCATCCAGTGACGTTGGACCCGCAACTCAGCAAGGATGGCAGCGATCCAGGATACATCACCACCAAGCCGGGACAACGCGAGGCGTTGAGCTATTCGACCAAGAACGCCGACCCCCAGGTGATCGCGACCGACGAGGCCACCAAGGACCAGGCCTCTCTCGCTGCGGTAGCGACCGGGGAGGTGCTTGGCCTGCTAGGCCCCACGTCGCGCGGTATCGACGTTCCCGTCCTGGTGGCGGTCGGCGAAAAGGATATCGTTTTCTGCGGTTTTCTTGGCCGTGACTGTTCGAGTGCGGAGGCGTTGCGGAAACAGGAGGCGCCGCACTTCGGTCACGCCGCCGAGCTGTCCACCTACGTCCTGCCGGAATCAGGGCACGCCATGGCATTGCACAAGAATGCCGGCGAGTACCGGGAGGCGACGCGAGCCTGGCTGCGTGAGCGGTTCGGTACCAGGAATCAACAATGATCGATGAAGTGTGGATGCCCGACCGGGCAGGTTCCCGAGTAGTAGTCGAAGCCCCAGTCGAAGGTGGCCTTCAGGCTCCAGTGCTCGCCGCAGAACGAGCGGTCGCACTGCTGGCAGTAGAACGGGACCCAGGTCCGGTCCACGGCGTGTAGTGCGGCTGCGTCGTTGGCGTTTACCGCGCCAGTGGTCGCGGCAAGGTCGGTGACCTGAGTGGCGAAGCTCGTGTACGGCAGGAAACCGGTGACCCGGATCGTGCCCTGCGCCTGGGGAAAGATCCGATAGATGATGTCCTGCTCCTCGTCGATGAACAGCTGCCCGCGCCGGGTCACCTCGACGATCGCCGCCGCGCGCTGGCAGTCCTCGTGCTGGCACGGAAACGCGACCCTCAGCCGTACTGGATCCTCCACCCCACCAGTGTCGCTCGTCTGAGGTGCGAGAAGCATCCAGGTGGCAGTTCATGGCGCGGCGAGACATGTGGCGGAGCAGGGGCAGGTTAGTTACAGGTGGGATAGGAGGGTTGGCAGCTCGACATCGGGCACGGGTGGGCCGAAGTGGGCACCCCACGCGGTATCCGCCCCGGCGTTGCGCCACCATTGCGCCTGTTCTGGGGTGTCCACCTCAGGGACGATCACCGTGGCGCCGGCGCTGTGCATCAGCGGGATGGCATCGCGGACCGCACGGGCGACCAGTGAGTCATCCCCGGGTCGCCCAGCGATCCGGGAGACCATCTCCGTAGCGATCTCTACCGCCCCCACCGGGAGGTCCTCGAGGTAGGCCAGGTACCCGGGACCGCTCGCGGCGCCGAGCAGCACCACCTCCACGCCCAGGTCAGCAAGCACGCCTACGTTGTCCACCACGTCACCGCGGCCCCGTGCCAGAGCCACCAGCGGTACCCCGACCCGGAGTTGCTCGGCCCGCAGGCCGCTGGCCGACAAGGCGCCGCGCACCACCCCGACGAGATCGGGATCCTGGCTCAGCTGTGGGGTGAGGTCGACCCGCATCAGCGGCGTTCGATCCGCCCGGCTGTGCAGCACCTGGATCTGCGCGCTGCAGGCCTTCTCCACGATCCAGCCCCCGATCGAGACCACCAGCCCGGTCCGCTCGGCCAGCGCGAGGCACTCGGAATGGCCCAGCACCGTCCCGTCGGCGCGGTCCCAGCGCAGCAACGCCTGCAGCGCGACGATCTGTCCGGTGTCCAGCCGGCACACCGGCTGGTACTGCACGTCGATCTCACCGCACTCCCAGGCCCCGGGGATCTCGGCGGCCAGCTGGGAGCGCGCCCGCTGCTGGGCATCATGTTCCGGGTCGTAGAGATCCCACTGCCCGCGACCGGTGCGCTTGGCCCGGCGCAAGGTGGCGTCCGCAGCGCGGACCAGCTCGCCCGCCGAGATCCCACTGGCGGACCGGCTCACCACCCCGACGCCGGCCGAGACCGAGAGTCCCTGGTCGTCACCGAGGTAGACCGGCTCGCAGAGCCGGATGTTGACGGTCGCGGCAAACAGTCCGAGGTCACGGCTGTCCATGCCGCCCTCGATCAGGATCGCGAAATCGTCGGCGCCCATCCGAGCCACCATCGCCCGCTCGCCGGTCACGAGGTCCTGTAGCCGCCCCGCGACCGAGCGCAGCAGCGATTCGCCGGCCGTCCGGCCGATCCCGTCGTTGATCACCGAGAAACTGTCCAGGTTCACCCGACACACCGTGACCTGAGCCGACGGGTCGGCCTCGAGCACATCATGCAGGTGGGACATGAAGTAATGCTCGTTGGGCAGCCGGGTCAGCCTGTCGCGCAGCGCCTGCTCGGATAATTCCTGTTGCAGCAGCTGCAGCTCGGTGACGTCGTCGGCAATGATGAGATGCTGGGTCGGCACCCCGTCGGGGTCGCGCAGCAGCGAGCCCGCGAGGGAGGCCCAGGCGACCTCGCCGCTGGCGGCGGTCAGCCGGCCCCGATGCCGGAAGTGGGTCAGCGCACCGCTGGCGAGCTCATCGTAGGCCGCACCCAGCGTCGGATCGCCCTCAGTATGCAACAGTTTCGGCAGCGCGGCGCCGATGAGGTCGTCCGGGGCACGGCCCACCATTCGGGCGAATGCGCGGTTGGCGGCGACCAGCGTGCCGTCGAGGTCGCTGATCGCGATTCCCACCGCCGCCTCGGCGAAAATCTGCCGGAACCGTGCTTCGCTGACCTGTAGTTCACGCTCAGCGTCCACCTTCGCCCCGAGCACAGCTTGCGCGACCTGGTCTTGCTCGTCGAGGGTGCGCTGCCGAAGCGCCTCAGCGTACCCGCCGGCCAACGCGCCCAGCACCTGCCGGACGGCGGCGTCAAGCCGGTCGACGTGTTGCAGCTCCACCAGCCGTGGCAGGCCGTCGCCGAGGACCTCGATGCTGCGGCCGATGCTGCGCGGCCCGGTGAGATCGTGCGCGATCAGCTCGGCCGTCACCTCGATCGCCGCCTGCTCATCGACCGGTGCGCAGGCCACCGCTGTCACCAGCCGGTTGATCAGCTGCGCCAGGAGTTGCTCGAGTTCCTCCCCGGACATCGGCAAGTACGTGGTCCGGCTCGCCACCGCAGCCCAAGTCCGAGCGAGCCCGGCCACCGTCAGGCCGGGCTCGGAAGGAGGAGCGGAACTCACGCTGTCACCGCTGGCATCCTCGGGAGGTCAGGGTGTTACCCGGCTCGGCCTGCGTGACGCCGGCGCGGTCCTGACCCAACAGCTCACCTTCTCGGTGGTTGAAACCGGTACGGCCAGAATACGGAGCACAACATCAACGCGGTTACTCCATCAGAGTGGCGCTGGCGGACACGTTTCGTGATCGATACGTCGACTAGACGTTCCCGCATTCAGCGGGCTCAACGGGTAACTCGATTTGCCTCACCCCCGCTGAGCCCGCTGAGTGGGCTCTGAGCCCGCTGAGTGGGCTCGTTGAATGGGCTCAGCCGGGTACTTGCGGGGCGATGGCGAAGCTGTACTGATCCTCGTCGAGCTTCACGTCCAGGACCTTGTCGTCCAGCGCCTGCGCCGCGATGGGCTCAAGGAACACGCTGGCGCCAGCACTTTCGAGCACGGTGTCTTGCGCGGCTGGGGCTGCGGCGACCGAGAGTTGGAGCGTTTCGGACCCTTCCGGCTGCACGATCCGCAGCCCGGCTCCTTCGGGCATCTGGCTGTCGGAGATCAGTGTCGTGATGGCCACTGCTGCTGTCTCGGTAATGGCTAACATGCCTCGTCACCATAGCGAGGTCTGGGTCAGCGTGCAGCGCGCCGCTCGCCGCGGACCGCCAGGATGACGGCATGGACCCCGCGCTCGAAGAGGTTGCTGCTGCATACGGCGTCGCCACCTGGTACCGGGATGGGCAGCGCCGGCGGGTCGACATCGACCACGATGTGGTGCGCCGGGTGCTCGCGCTGCTCGGCGTCAGCGCGGACACCCCGGCGCAGGCCCGGGACGCGCTGGCTGCGGCTCGCAAACCCGGGTCGCCGGGCACCGTCGTGCTGCGCGAGGGGCAGAGCCGCACGATTCCCGATGCCGGCGTGCTGCGAGATGAGCGCGGCACGGAAACCCTGGTCAGCGGGAGTCTCCCAGCAGGTCTTGTGCCCGGCTGGTACTCGCTGACCAGCGGAAACCGGCACACCACCGTGCTGGTGGCCCCACCAAGGCGGCCCGAGCCGCCGCGCACCTGGGGCTGGATGCTGCAGCTCTACGCCCTGCGCTCGGCCAGGTCGTGGGGCCTGGGGGACCTCGCTGACCTGCGCGACTTCGTCGCCTGGACGGGCACCGTTCATGACAGCGGCGCGGTGTTGGTCAACCCGCTGCACGCGGTGACCCCGACCACCCCGATCCAGCCCTCGCCCTACTACCCGTCCAGCCGCCGCTTCATCAACCCGCTCTACCTCAGCATCACCGACGTCGGCGCCTACCGCCGCGGTGACCCGGCGTTACGGGCAGAGGTGGACGCCTTGCGGGTCGGATCGGGTGGTGAGCGGATCGACCGCGACGCCGTCTGGCGTGCCAAACGGGCGGCGCTGGAACTGCTCTGGCGGGCCGACGGCGCCCCGCGCCCGGTGCTGCCGGACGGGTTGCGCGACTTCGCGACGTTCTGCGCGCTCGCCGAGCGGCACGGCCCACGCTGGTCGCGCTGGCCCATCGAGCTGCGCCACCCCGCGACGGCGAGCGCGGACCCGCTGCGGGTGGCGTTTCACGCCTGGGTGCAGCGGCAGTGCGACGAGCAGCTTGCCACCGCGAGGGACGCCGCCCGACCGATGGCCATCGGGTTGGTGCACGACCTCGCCGTCGGGGTGGATCCCGACGGCGCCGACGCCTGGGCGTTGCAGGACGTCCTCGCCACCGGGGTGACCATCGGTGCCCCACCGGATGCGTTCAGCCAGCAGGGACAGGACTGGGGGCTGCCGCCGTGGCGCCCGGACCGGCTGGCCGCCACCGGGTACGCCGCGTACCGAGACATGCTGCGCGCTGTGCTCGCCCATGCCGATGGGCTGCGCGTCGACCACGTGGCCGGCCTGTGGCGGTTGTGGTGGGTGCCGCCGGGGGCGTCCCCGGACCAGGGCACCTACGTGCACTACGACGGCGAGGTGATGCTCGCTGCGCTGGCACTGGAGGCACACCGGGCGGGCGCGGTGGTGGTGGGCGAGGACCTCGGCACGGTGGAACCCGAGGTCACCGAGGCGTTGGCGGCGCAGCGGATGCTGGGTTGCGCGGTGCTGTGGTTCGCCCGCGACGAGCAGGCCCCCGGCAAGCCGCTGCTGGCTGCGCGACGCTGGCCGCAGCACTCCGCGGCCAGTATCTCCACTCACGACTTGCCCACCGCGGTCGGTTTCCTGCGCGGGGAGCACGTGCGGGTGCGCGCCGGGCTGGGGCTGTTGGACGACGAAGCCGCGGAGTGGGCCCGGGCGCGGGCGCAGCGCGCTGAGCTCGTCGGCCTGCTACGCGCCGAGGGCTTGCTCGACGGTGAGAGCCTGCTGGGCGCACAGACCGAGGACGACCTCGTGGTGGCGATGCATGCGTTGCTGGCCCGCACGCCTTGCCGGCTGCTGCTGGCCTCCCCCTACGACGTGGTAGGTGAGGTACGCCAGCCCAACCTGCCCGGCACCGTCGATGAATACCCGAACTGGCAACTACCCCTGCCACTGACCCTGGAGGAACTGCAGCGCGATCCGCTGGTCCGCCGAGTGATCGAAGTCTTGCGGGCGGGAGCCGGGGCGCATTCAGCGGGCTCAGCGGGGTAATTCGACCGTCCGTAACCCCGCTGAGCCCGCTGAATGCGCCCGCCGGGTCCAGGGGTAGGTGATGAGGGCCCAGAAGGTGGCGGTGAGGAGGAGGGCGGAGAGGATGTACCAGGGGTGCGGGCCCAGCAGGTCGAGCAGCGATGCGGCCTGTGGTTTGGCGTTGAGGAAGCCGTAGTTGGTTCCGAGGACATGGTTGACGGCGAACATCACCACCGCCCAGCCGATCGTGACGAGCAGTGCGATCCGGTAGCTGCGCCAGCCCGGGCGCAGCCCCACTCCCCAGGTCAGGTAGATCGCGGCCCACAGCACCAGGCTGTGCATGCCGAAGAACGACAGGAACTGCAGCGACGGGAAGTCCGGGCCGTGCAGCTCCGGGCTGAGAAATGCCTGCGAGGTGAGCGTCAGACCCCAGAAGTAGGTGAGCGCGAAAGCGGTCGGGGAGTGCGACCACAGCGCCCAGACCGTGGCCATCGCCGCCAGGTCGCACAGTTGCAACGGCAGCGAATGCGCGATACCCGACTGCCCGGGCAACAGCCAGAAGACCTCGACCGGCACCAGGAACGCGGCGAACACCACCGCAAAGGTCCGGCTCAACGTCAACTCGGCAGGGGTGCCGCGGTGGCGCCGGCCCAGGACTACGAGTGCCGCCGCCACCACGGTGAGCACCAAGACCACCACACCGTGTGATAACCCGTAGGCCACGAAGGCTTGCGCCGCGAGCAGCGGATCCACACCAGCAAGCGTAGTGCGGCCGGGCTGCGCACCGCCTGACTCGGCGGCGTCCCGATGCCGTTCACGCGCAGTAGCGCGCTAACGTCGGCTAGCCACCGGTGCCGAAAACTGGAGGTGGGACATGCTGCTGACCGACAGCATCGACAAGGCCATCCGGCTCCAGCATTCAGTGGTGGCCAACCACGTGCGACGGATACATCGCCGGCATCCCGGCGCCACGCCGGCCGAGATCGTGGCAGCTCTGGAGAAGAAGTACGTGGCCACGGTCACCAGTACTGGAGCCGCCGTGGGTGTGGTCGGCGCGGCGCCCAGGGCGAGATCGGCGGTTGCCCTCGCGCTCACCGTCGCGGAGTCAGCCGCGTTCCTGGAGGCCACCGCGCTGTTCACGCTGGCCGTCGCCGAGGTGCACGGCACGCCGGTGCACGACATCGAACGGCGGCGCATGCTGCTGCTCGCGATCGTCTTCGGGACCCGTGGACCGGGGCTGGCCTACAGCGGCAAGAGAGTTCACCGGTGGCTGGTCACGAGGTACCGCACCAAGCGCTGGATCCTGGCGATCAGCACGATCCTGCCGTTCGGCATCGGCGCGGCGATCGGCGCGGTGAGCAACCGCGCGTACGGCCGGATGGTGGTGGCCGCCAGCCGGCAGGTGTTCGGCCCGATCCCACCGACGGTCGTCCCGGCGATCTCGGGCGTTGCGTCGCTGAGCGTCGCCGAGCGCCGGCCGGCGGCACCAGTGGCGCTCACTAACGGCCAGACGCCGGCCGCGGCGGCGGAGGTGACCGCGGCAGCTCAGGCCACCGCGGCGGCTCACGTCACCGGGAAGTACCGGCCGCTGTTCGACTACCTCGCCGCCTGCAACAGTGATCACATCGAGGTTGGCTTCTCCGAAATCGGCCAGCTGGTGCCCGGCGGGCTCCCGAAGTCGGCCTCGGCGCAGCGGAGCTGGTGGGGCAACTCACCTGGCCGCGTCCAGGCCAGGGCGTGGCTGGCAGCTGGCTTTGAGGTCACCGACGTCGACTTGACGGCCCTGACGGTGCGCTTCGACCGGCGCAACAACCCGTGAGGCGAGCACGGTGTTGAGCACCTCGATCGCGCCGGCCTTGTCCAGCGGGTCGTTGCCGTTACCGCATTTGGGCGACTGCACACACGAAGGGCAACCGGCCGGGCACTCGCATGCGGCGATGGCGTCTCTGGTCGCAGTCAGCCACGGGGCGAGTGCGGCGTGGCCCCGGTCGGCGAACCCGGCTCCACCGGGATGCCCATCGTGCACGAACACCGTCGGCGCTCCGGTGTCCGGGTGCAGCGCGGTGGAGACGCCACCGATATCCCACCGGTCGCACGTGGCGACCAGGGGAAGCAGGCCGATCGCGGCGTGCTCGGCAGCGTGCAGTGCTCCGGGCCAGGCGGCCGGTGCCAGCCCGGCGCCGGCGAGCAACTGCTCGGCCACCGTGTACCAGACCGCCCTGGTGCGCAGGGTGGCCGCCGGCAGCTCCAACGGAACAGCATCGAGTATCTCGCCCGACGGCAGCCGCCGCAGGTAGCCAACGACCTGTGAGGTCACCTCCACCTCGCCCAGCGCCACCGACACCCCACCCGAGTGCCGCTGCTCCAGCACCGACACCACGCGGATATCAGTGGTGGAGCGGGCCGAGGTGTGCCACGCCGGCTCCTCCGGATGCACCAGCGCGACGCCGGCGTCCAGATCCAGCTCGTCGACCACGAACGAGTCCCCTCGGTGCAGATACACCGCGCCCGGGTGTACCGCGCTGCAGGCTGAGACAGGGTCGACGGTGCCGAGCATCCGACCGGTGCCGGCCTCCACCACCGCCACCTGGTGCCCGCCGGAGCCGCGGATGTCGACCTCGGCGTGTGGGCGCTGCCGTGGCGTGGCCCAATACCAGCCGCCGGGGCGGCGGCGCAAAGTCCCGTCGGCGACCAGGTCGGCGACCACCGACCGGGCCACGTCGCCGCCCAACGAATCGACGCAGGCTTCGGTGAGCGGCAGCTCGGCGGCCGCGCAGGCCAGCTGCGGTCGCAGCACGTAGGGGTTCGTCGGGTCCAGCACGGTCGCCTCGATCGCCGAGCCCAGCAGCGCCGCACTGTGGTGCACCAGGTAGGTGTCCAGCGGGTCGTCCCGGGCGACGAACACCACGAGCGCTCCGGACCCGGCCCGGCCGGCTCGCCCGGCCTGCTGCCAGAACGACGCTCGGGTACCGGGGTAACCGGCCAGCACGACCGCGTCGAGCCCGGCGATGTCCACCCCCAGCTCCAGTGCGTTGGTCGAGGCCACCCCGAGCAACTTCCCGGAGTCCAGCGCTTTCTCCAGCGCCCGGCGCTCCTCGGGGAGATAGCCCGCCCGGTAGGCGGCGACCCGGTCGGCGAGATCACCGGCTGCAGCCGCGGTCAGCGCCCGCTGGGCCCCCAGCGCGGTCAGCTCGGCTCCCCGGCGGGAGCGGACGAACACCAGGGTACGGGCGCCGTCGATCACCAGGTCGGCCAGCAGCCGGGCGGCCTCGGCTCCGGCGGAGCGGCGCACCGGTGCCCCGTTCTCGCCGGTCAGCTCGTCCAACAGGGGCGGCTCCCACAGCGCCACGGTGCGCTCACCGCGCGGTGACGCGTCCTCGGTGACGGCCACCGTGTCCAGGCCGGTGAGCCGCGACGCCGAGAATCCCGGGTCCGCGACCGTCGCCGACGCGAGCACGAACACCGGATGCGCGCCGTAGCGGGCAGCGACCCGGCGTAACCGGCGCAGCAGCAGAGCGACGTGCGAGCCGAACACCCCACGGTAGGCGTGGCACTCGTCGATCACCACGAAGCGCAGCCGCCGCAGCAGGCGTGCCCAGCGGTCGTGCCGGGCGAGCAGGCCGTGGTGCAGCATGTCCGGGTTGGTGAAAACCCACCGGGCGTGGGCGCGCACCCAGTCCCGCTCGGCCATCGGGGTGTCGCCGTCGTAACCGGCCGGTCGCACCCCGTCCAGCCCCAGCGCGGCCACCGCCCGGATCTGGTCGGCGCCCAATGCCTTGGTGGGAGCGAGATAGAGCGCGGTGGCCTGCTGGTCGGTCAGCAGCTCGGTGAGTACCGGCAGCTGGTAGGCCAGCGACTTACCCGACGCGGTACCGGTGGCGACCACGACGTGGCGACCCGCCCGGGCCTGCTCCGCGGCGGCGACCTGATGCGCCCACGGCGCCACCACGCCCGCCATCTGAAACGCTTCGCGCAGCTCGTCGGGCGTCCAGCAGGGCCACTGCACCGTCGTCGCTGCCCGAGCGGGAATCGTCACGGCGTGCCGCAACGGCGACTCACCGCCGGCGGTGGTCGGATTGCCAGCAGTGGCGAGCAACCCCCGCAGCAGGGCCTGCCCGCGCTCCTCACCGCGCTGCACCGCCTCCGCCTCCCGGTCGCCGGCATCTCCTCCACCCGCACGCTAACGTCATCACCCCTTGCCGGGGCTGCGGCGTGGGTGCGCTGTTGCTCCCGAACTCGACGGGGGAGCTGTCCGGGGTTGATCAAACAGCTCCCCCGGTCGAGTTCGGGAGACGGGGAGCGGTCGAAGGTGATCGGCACCGGCCGACGTGAGCAGCCACGGCAACGCCTAGACTCACGGGCCGTGACGCCGTTTTACCGACGGCGCAGTTCGGTGCACTGCACGGCAATCAGGAGGACGGATGTCCGGGTTCATCCTCGCCCAGTACGGGGATCTCGAGCTGAGCGGGGGTGACTACACCGTCGTCGGCGCGGTCGCCGTCGTCGCGCTGGCCGCGCTGGCCGTCGGCGCCGTCCTGCTCCGGGAGGTGCTGGCCGCCGGTCAGGGCACGGTCCGCATGCAGGAAATCGGCCGGGCGATCCAAGAGGGTGCGACGGCTTACCTGAACCGGCAGTTCAGGACGCTCTCCGTGTTCGCCGTGATCGTCTTTCTGGTGCTGTTCGTGCTACCCGCCGAGACCGTCGGCGAGCGCATCGGCCGCTCGATCTTCTTCCTGGTCGGAGCGCTGTTCTCGGCGTCGATCGGCTATATGGGCATGTGGCTGTCCACCCGCGCCAACATCCGGGTGGCGGCGGCGTCCAACGAGTCCGGTGGCCGGGAGAAGGCGATGCGGATCGCCTTCCGCACCGGTGGCGTGGTGGGCATGGCCACCGTCGGGCTGGGCCTGTTCGGTGCCGCTCTGGTGGTGCTGGTCTACGCCGGTCAGGCGCCCCGCGTGCTGGAGGGCTTCGGCTTCGGTGCCGCGCTGCTCGCGATGTTCATGCGGGTCGGCGGTGGCATCTTCACCAAGGCCGCCGACGTGGGTGGTGACCTGGTCGGCAAGATCGAGGCGGGCATCCCCGAGGACGACCCGCGCAACGCAGCCACCATCGCCGACAACGTCGGCGACAACGTCGGCGACTGCGCGGGTATGGCCGCTGACCTGTTCGAGTCCTACGCCGTGACGCTGGTCGCGGCACTGATCCTGGGCACCGCGGCCTTCGGCATGAAGGGCTTGCTGTTCCCGCTGATCGTGCCGGCGATCGGCGTGGTGACCGCGGTGATCGGCGTCTACATCACCCGCGCCCGGGTCGGCGAACCCGGGCTGCGCGCCATCAACCGTTCCTTCTACATCTCTGCGGCGATCTCAGCGGTGGCCTGCACGGTGGCCGCGTTCCTCTACCTGCCCAACAGCTTCAGCGAGCTCACCGGCGTCACCGACATCGACGGTCAGCTGAGCAGTACCGTCCCCGGCAACCCGGCCCTCATCGCAGCGATCGCCGTGATCATCGGCATCGTGCTGGCCGGGATCATCCTGTGGCTCACCGGTTACTTCACCGGCACCGAGCACCGACCGGTCCGCGACGTCGGCAGCAGCTCACTGACCGGTGCCGCCACGGTCATCCTGGCCGGGATCTCGATCGGTTTCGAGTCAGCGGTGTACACCGCCCTGGTGATCGGCGGCGCGGTGTACGGGGCGTTCCTGCTGTCCGGGTCGGTCACCGTCGCACTGTTCGCGGTCGCGCTGGCCGGGACCGGGCTGCTGACCACGGTCGGTGTCATCGTCGCGATGGACACCTTCGGACCGGTCAGTGACAACGCCCAGGGCATCGCCGAGATGTCCGGTGACGTCAAGGGCGAGGGGGTGGGCATCCTCACCGAGCTCGACGCAGTGGGCAACACCACCAAGGCGATCACCAAGGGCATCGCGATCGCCACCGCGGTGCTCGCCGCGACGGCCCTGTTTGGCTCCTACCGGGACGCCATCCTGTCCGCGGCCGCGAGCCTCAACCTGGACGAGGCGTTCAACGTCTCGGTGCCCAACGTCCTGGTCGGCCTGACCATCGGCGCCGCCGTGGTGTTCATGTTCTCCGGACTGGCGATCAACGCAGTGTCCAGGGCGGCCGGAGCCGTGGTCTACGAGGTGCGCCGCCAGTTCCGGGACAACCCCGGGATCATGGACGGGTCGGTGCGGCCGGAGTACGGCCGGGTGGTCGACATCTGCACCAAGGACTCGCTGCGTGAGCTGGCCACCCCGGGCCTGCTCGCCGTGCTGGCCCCGGTCGCGGTGGGCTTCGGCCTCGGCGTCGGCCCGCTGGCCGGCTACCTGGCCGGGGCGATCATCACCGGCACCCTGATGGCGATCTTCCTCGCCAACTCGGGTGGCGCCTGGGACAACGCCAAGAAGCTGGTCGAGGACGGCAACCACGGTGGCAAGGGCTCCGACGCGCATGCGGCGACCGTCATCGGTGACACCGTGGGTGACCCGTTCAAGGACACCGCGGGCCCGGCGATCAACCCACTGATCAAGGTAATGAACCTGGTCGCAGTACTGATCGCCCCGGCGATCGTCGCCGTCAGAGGAGCCGAGGACGTCTCCACGCTGCAGGGCACCGGCATCGCCCTGGCAGCTGCGGCGGTCATCGTGGCAGCGGTCGTGATCTCCAAGCGGCGGTCCACCTCGCTGGTGGACGCGGCGCCCGCTGAGGTCACTGCATAGCCGGTCCACCCGTTCGAGTAGCGTTGCCAGCGTCATTGACGGTCGAAACGTCCGATCGGTACCGAATGGTCGTAGTAACCGATGGTCGTAGTAGAGGAGTAGTTGTGCCCTCATCTCGTCGCTGGTCCGGCGTCGTCATCGTGGCTCTGGTCCTGGCGCTCGCAGGGTGCGGCTCCGGCGACGCCAAGAGCTCGGGTGACACCAAGCCGCCTGCTCTCCAGGGTTCCGACCCGGTCGCCTGGGTGGGCGCGTTCTGCGGTGGCCTCAGTGGGGTGATCACCGGAGCAGCCGCCGTGGGGAAGGCGCAGCCAACCCCGCAGGGACAGAAGGACGGGCTGCTCGCCTTCGCGGACGCCTCCCAGCGGGCGATGGCGGACACCGCCCGCAATCTCGAGCAGGTCGGCTCGCCGAAGATCACCGACGGCAAGCGGATACATGACACCGTGGTGAGCTTCTTCAAGACCGCGGCCGACTCGGTGGCCGGCCAGCGGGCGAAGCTCGCCGAGTTGGACCCGAACGACCCGGAGTTCGTGCAGAAGCTCAGCCACCTCGCCGGCCCCGATCTCGGCGCGGCCAGCGCCCAGGTCCAGCAGCTGACCAGCAACCAGGAGCTGTTGCCCGCATTCCGTGCTTCGCCGCAATGCCAGCAGTTGGGCACCCCAAGCTGACTCGGGCTGTGGGTCGCTGAGCTGGCCGGGGAACGCGCGACGCTGCTCCAATCGGGCTGTCGTCGGGCTGATTTGACCCGCGTGGCGTAACGCAGGATGCGGCCGTCCGCGGGTTCGTGTGCGACGCTGACTGCCCCTTGTGGTGCCGGGTTGTGCACACTGGGGCGCGGGGGTCGGGGTATCAGGAGTCGTACATCGAGGTAGGTCGAGCGTGGCAACATCGAAGACGGCAGGTCCGGGCGGCGCGTCCGGCGGTCGACGGCGCGGCAGAGCCGCTGACGGGGCGGGGTCCGCACGGGCAGAGCCCGGCGGTGCGCAGACCACGGGAGCCAGCCGTCGTCTGGTGATCGTGGAGTCGCCCACCAAGGCCCGCAAGATCGCCCCGTACCTCGGCTCTAACTACGTGGTCGAGTCCTCGCGGGGGCATATCCGCGACTTGCCGAGGGGGGCCGCCGACGTGCCCGCCAAGTACAAGGGCGAGTCCTGGGCGCGGCTGGGTGTGGACGTCGACAACGCCTTCGAGCCGCTTTACATCGTCACCCCGGAAAAGCGGTCCACCGTCACCGAGTTGCGCGACGCGCTCAAGGGCGTCGATGAGCTCTTCCTCGCCACCGACGCCGACCGTGAGGGCGAGGCCATCGCCTGGCATTTGCTGCAGACCCTCAAGCCGAAGGTGCCGGTCCGCCGGATGGTCTTCCACGAGATCACCGAGCCGGCCATCCGCGCAGCCGCGGAGCACCCCCGCGACCTGGACCAGAACCTGGTCGACGCCCAGGAAACCCGGCGCATCCTGGACCGGCTCTACGGCTACGAAGTCTCCCCGGTGCTGTGGAAGAAGGTGATGCCGAAGCTGTCCGCCGGGCGGGTGCAGTCGGTGGCCACCCGCATCATCGTGCGGCGCGAGCGTGAGCGGATGGCTTTCGTGTCCGCGTCCTACTGGGACCTGTCCGCCGTGCTGGACGCCGGGGACGACGCGACGCCCCGCACGTTCGGTGCGCGGCTGGTGGGCGTCGACGGCCGCCGGGTCGCCACCGGGCGGGACTTCGCCCCCGATGGTCAGCCCAAGCGTGCCGACAGCGACCTGCTGATCGTTGACGAGGTGCGCGCCGGACGTCTTGCCGAGGCGCTCGTCGATGCCCGGCTCGCGGTGTCGAGCGTGGAGGAGAAGCCCTATACCCGCCGGCCCTACCCGCCGTTCATGACCTCCACGCTGCAGCAGGAGGCCGGCCGCAAGCTGCGCTTCTCGGCTGAGCGGACGATGCGCACCGCCCAGCGACTCTACGAGAACGGCTACATCACCTACATGCGGACCGACTCCACGACGCTGTCCGAGACGGCGATCACGGCGGCGCGGGCCCAGGCCCGGGAGCTGTACGGGGCGCAGTACCTGCACGACAGCCCCCGGCAGTACACCCGCAAGGTGAAAAACGCTCAGGAAGCGCATGAGGCCATCCGGCCCGCTGGGGAGAGTTTCCAGACGCCCGGCCAGGTGGCGAACACCCTCGACACCGACGAATTCCGGATCTATGAGCTGATCTGGCAGCGCACGGTCGCCTCCCAGATGGCCGACGCTCGTGGCACCACGATGAGCGTGAAGATCAACGGTGTGGCAGCGACCGGCGAACAGTGCACGTTCGCGGCATCCGGTCGCACCATCACCTTTTCCGGGTTTCTCAAGGCCTACGTCGAGACCGTCGATGAGGAGGCCGGGGGAGAGACCGACGACGCCGAGCGCAGGCTTCCCCGGCTGTCCGAGGGACACCCCGTCACCGCCCTCGAGCTGGAGCCCGAGGGGCACGCCACCACCCCGCCACCGCGCTACACCGAGCCGAGCCTGGTCAACGCGATGGAGGAGCTCGGTATCGGCCGCCCTTCCACCTACGCCTCGATCATCAACACCATCCAGGACCGCGGGTATGTATGGAAGCGCGGGTCGGCGCTGGTGCCGTCATGGGTGGCCTTCGCTGTGGTCGGACTCATGGAGCGGCACTTCGGGTGCCTGGTCGACTACGACTTCACCGCCGCCATGGAGGACGAGCTGGACTCCATCGCGTCCGGCGCGCAGCACCGCACCGATTGGCTGACCGGCTTCTACTTCGGCTCGGAGCAGGGCGGCACGATGTCGGTGGCCCGGGTCGGTGGGCTCAAGAAGCTGGTTGGGGTCAATCTCGAGGAAATCGATGCACGCGAGATCAACTCGATCCCGCTGTTCACCGACGATGCGGGCCGCGATGTCGTGGTCCGCGTCGGGCGCTACGGCCCCTACTTGGAACGACCCAACCAGAACCACGGAGAGTCGCAGCGGGCCAACCTGCCCGACGACCTGCCGCCCGACGAGCTGACCGCCGAGATCGCCGAGAAGCTGTTCGCTACCCCGATGGAAGGCCGTTCGCTGGGAACCGATCCGGTGACCGGGCACGAGATCGTGGCCAAGGAGGGCCGCTACGGGCCCTACGTCACGGAGGTGCTACCCGACCAGAGCCTGGACAAGGGCCCAGACAAAGGCCCAGCGAAGAAGCCCAAGCCGCGGACCGGCTCACTGCTCAAGTCCATGAACCTGGAGGCGGTGACCCTCGACGATGCGCTGCGGCTGCTCTCGCTGCCCCGGCTGGTGGGTAACGATCCGGAAACCGGCCAGGAGATCACTGCGCAGAACGGCCGCTACGGGCCGTACCTCAAGAGGGGCACCGATTCCCGGTCCTTGGCCGACGAGGAGCAGATCTTCACGGTCACCCTCGACGAGGCGTGCAAGATCTACGCCGAGCCCAAACGCCGGGGCCGCCAGGCCGCCGCCAAGCCGCCGCTGCGCGAGCTGGCCCCGGATCCGGTGACCGGCAAGCCGATGGTCGTCAAGGAGGGTCGCTTCGGGCCGTACGTCACCGACGGCGAGGGCATCAACGCGTCGCTGCGCAAGGGCGACAGCGTTGCGCAGCTCACCGACGAGCGAGCCGCTGAACTGCTCGCCGAGAAGCGCGCGAAGGGAGCCCCTGCGCGTCGCTCGTGAGGGCGAATCAGGGCTAGAGTTATAGCGCCGATTCGCACTCACGACGGTTTCTGCGACCATGGCCACCATGAGCGAGCCGACGTCGGACGCCCTGTCCGGGTTCGACGGCACCCAAGCGCCTGAGCCGCTGGCCGATCCGTCGACCTGGTCGGGACATAGGTCCTGGGGGGACGTGCCGGAATTGCCGCCGATGTGGATGCCCCCCGTCATGGACGACACCGCGCTGCGGGAGGCGATTGCCGCGGTGCTCGGTGACGATGCCGATGCCCCTCCGCAGGAGGTAGATCAGGACCCTCCTGCGGCACCGGCACCGGCACCGGCACCGCAGGCGCAGCCGACTGGGCAGCCGAAGGCTCCAGATGCCAATGTCGCGGATGTCAAGGTCGCAGCACCGCCACACTCCACGACGTCAGCGGGGCCGTCAGCAGGAGTAGCTTCGGGGAGGCATGGGACCGAGGCGTTCGGGCGCTCGGTCCCGCGGCCACCGCCGGTTTCCGCGCTGATCCCGCCTGCTCCGTCGCATCCGCGCCGGCCCGGCGGGCTGCGCTACCGCCCACCCATGGCGGGCGCGTCCCGCGAATCCGCGCCGCTGACCGACCTCCGTCGCCGGATTCGCCGGGAACGTGTCGACTTGCCGCTGCGGAGCCGCTCGGATGGGGGGGCGACTGCTGTCGTCCTCGCCATATTGATCATCATGGTGTTACTCGCGTACTACGTCGTCACGGGCTTCCTGGACGCGCTATCCAGACTCCTGCCGTGACTGACCGTCCGCATTGAGCGGGCTCGGCGGGGTTGTCGGGGTGCTGGTAAGCCCGCCAAGCCTGCTGAATGCGGGTCCGTGGCAGACTCTGCGCGTTGCTGACGGTAGCTGAGCGGGAGCTGTGATGTGATGCGTGTCGTCTCGGCCGTTCTGGCGCTGGGCGCGGTGCTAACCACCGGTTGCTCGGCGGGGGGCGGCCAGCCCGCCAGCATGGACGCAACACCAGCGTCGGCGGCCAGCGCACCGCCCGGTCCGGTCCCGCCGGTGCGAAATCCCAAGAACCTGGCCGGCATACCGCCGTGCCTGCTCTTGACCCCGGCGCAACTCGAGGCTAACCGGATCGACCAACCTGGCCACCCCAAGAACGTCCTCGGCTCCGCCGGATGCGAGTGGGGCGACCGGGCGCGCAGCCGCGAGATCAGAATCTTCATCGACCTCGGCAACGACGTGCTGCACAACGTGTATGCCAAGCGGGAGGCCTTCCCGGTCCTGGAGGTGACCGAGCTGGCGGGTTATCCGGCCATCCGCACTAAGGACGATGTGGACAGCACCACCTGCTATTTCCGGGTCGCGGCCGCCGAGAGGCAGACACTCATCCTCGGGTTCACGTCGCTGGGGCAGGGCGGGAAGGAGCCCTGCGGGCCGGCGAAGGCGATCACCGAGGTTGTCATCGGTAACCTGCCACCGCTGAAGGCCTGAGGAGGGAAAACATCATGGTCCCCTTCTCGCCCTCAGGTCGCGCAGCGGTTGGCGTACCTGTTGACTCGATTCGGAGGTGACGTGGGCGTATCGTCGCTTAACGGGACAATACGGAATTATCACAGCTAAGGACGCGGAGCAGCATGGATCTCCCGGCTGAGCACCACCTGGCGGGGTCCACTGCGGGCCGGGTGCGCGGCGTGCTGGCAATTCCCGCGTTCCGCCGGCTGTGGGGGGTCACCGCGCTCACCGCGACCGCGGAGTGGCTGTCCCTGCTGGCCTTGACCGCGCTTGCCACCCAGCTCACCACCGGCTACCAGGCACAGAGCTTCGCGCTCGGGGGTGTGGTCGCCACCAAGCTGCTGCCCGCGATGGTGCTCGGCCCGCTGGCCGGGGCGCTTGCCGACAAGCTCGACCGCCGGTACGTGATGGTGGTCTGCGATGTGCTGCGGGCCGGCCTGTTCCTGTCCATCCCGCTGGTCGGCGAGCTGGCCTGGCTGTTCGTGGCGACTTTCCTGATCGAGGTCTGCGCGATGTTCTGGATCCCGGCCAAGGACGCCTCGATCCCCAATCTGCTGCGCCGCCCCGACCAGGTGGAAACCGCCAACCAACTCGCGCTGATCATGACCTACGGAGTGGCCGTGCTGGTCGCCTCCGGGGTGTTCACCCTGCTGTCCAAGCTCGGCCCGGTTCCCGAGTTGTTCCCCGGAGCTGAAGGATCGGCCTATCTGGCGTTGACGATCAACGGCATCGCCTATGCATTCTGCGCGCTCGTGGTCGGCACCCGGATCCCGGAGATCTCGGGTCGGCCCGGGATCCGGCGCGGCGCCCAACCCGGCTTGTTCACCATGTTGCGCGAAGGCGTGGCCTTCGTCGGCGGCACGCCCCTGGTCCGCGGCCTGGTCACCGGGATCGTCGGCGCCTTCGCCGCAGGTGGCGCGGTGATTGCCTGCGCGAAGCTCTACTCCACCAGCTTGGGCGGTGGAGATGCCGCCTACGGGTTGCTGTTCGCGTCGCTGTTCGTCGGTCTGGGTCTGGGTATGGCGCTCGCGCCGCAGGCAGCTCGCCGGATCCGGCACCGCCGGTTGTTCGGGCTCGCGATCATAGGAGCCGGGCTGGCGCTGGTGGCGGTCGCGGTGGTACCGCATCTGGTTGCCGCGCTGGTCGCCGTCGTCCTGGTGGGCTGCGCCGCGGGGATCGCATTCCTGACCGGTCTGACCATCATCGGCGCGCAGGTGGCCGATGAGATGCGCGGGCGCACCATCGCCTTCGTCCAGTCGCTCGTCCGGCTCGCCCTGCTCGCTTCGATGGCCCTGGTCCCGCTGGCGGTCGGGCTGGTCCAGCAACGCACCATCATCGTGTTCAGCGAGCCGGTGACCATCGACGGCACCCGCCCGGTGCTGCTGTGCGCTGGGCTGCTGGCGGCCACGGTCGGCTTGATCGCCCATCGGCAGATGGACGACCGGCTCGATGGGTCGTTGCTGGGCGACCTGCGTGCCGCGCTGCACTGGGGCTCCCGGTCGACCCGGCCAGGAGGCCGGGGATGAGTGTGTGGGCTGGTGTGATCGGCCAGGATCCAGCGGTCGCCACGCTGCGGGAGGCTGCGGCGATCGGTTCCGACGGCGTCGGGCCGGCTGCTGCGATGACCCACGCCTGGCTGTTCACCGGCCCGCCCGGCAGCGGTCGTTCGGTCGCGGCGCGGGCCTTCGCCGCCGCGCTGCAGTGCACCGATCCGGAGCACGGGCCGGGGTGCGGCGCCTGCCAGGGCTGCCGGACCACGCTGGCCGGCACCCACGCCGACGTCCGTGAGGTGGTGCCCGAAGGCCTGTCCATCTCGGTGGCCGAGATGCGCGCGCTGGTCGCCGGCGCGTCCCGGCGGCCCTCGGCCGGCCGGTGGCAGGTGTTGCTCATCGAAGACGCCGACCGGCTCACCGAGGGCGCCGCCAACGCCCTGCTCAAGGCCGTGGAGGAGCCCCCGCCGCGCACCGTGTTCCTGCTCTGCGCGCCATCGGATCATCCCGACGACATCGCGGTGACGTTGCGCTCGCGCTGCCGGCCGGTCGGGTTGCGGACGCCGCCCGCCACGGCGGTCGCCGAGGTGCTGGTACAGCGCGATGGGGTGGACGCCGGTACCGCGCGGTGGGCCGCCTCGGTGTGCGGCGGTCACGTTGGCCGGGCCCGCCGGCTGGCCACCGATCCCGATGCCCGGGCGCGCCGGGAGGCGGTACTGCGGGTGCCGACGGCGCTGCGCTCACCGGCTGACGTGTTCACCCTGGCCGATGAGCTGGTCGGGGCAGCCGAATCGGAGGCCGACGGCCTGACTGCGGGTCGCGATGCGGTCGAGACCGAGGAGCTGGAGACCGCTCTGGGGGCCGGCGGAACCGGCAAGGGTGCCGCAGCCGCGGTCCGCGGCGCCAAAGGTGCCATCCGTGAACTGGAACGCAGGCAGAAGTCCCGGGCCACCCGCACCCAGCGCGATGCACTGGACCGCGCGCTGGTCGACCTGGCCGGCTTCTACCGCGACGCCCTGGTGACCGCGTGGGGCGCCCCGGTGGCGCTGACCCACCCCGACCGCCTCACCGACGTCACCACCGTCGCCGGGCGGATGCCTGCGGAGGCGTTGCTGCGGCGGCTCGAGGCAGTTCTCAGTTGTCGCGAGGCGCTGGAGCTCAACGTCAAGCCGCGGATCGCCGTCGAGGCGCTGACCAGCGCGTTGGGCAGCGAGTAGGCCCGCAGGGCGGGTGTCGGTGACACCATTACACTGGGCTGCGCTGTCCAGCAGCGTCGCCGCCTTAGCTCAGTCGGACAGAGCGGCTCACTCGTAATGAGCAGGTCCGGGGTTCGATTCCCCGAGGCGGCTCCACGGCTCTGACCTGGACAAATAATCCAGATCGGAGTCTGTTGTGGGCTGGGCGGGTAGTCACGAGCCTCATCCCGTCGCCATTCATGGAATCAACCGTGGTGCGAGATCGGTTGCTGCTCCGCTGGGACTGTCGCGACAAGCGACTCGGTCACCTGGCCTGGGGCTTGTCGGCCCTTCTGTGGGTTCACCGGACACGTGCACGTCGGCGTAGAGCCCGTCGACGAGCCGATCGCCGGCTCAGGATCGGTCCACGTTGGACCCGCCAGCTCAACGACGAGCACGTCGAACAGCCCGTGCGCCTGTGAGCCGTCCTCCCGCCCGTCCAGATCCGCGAGCGGCCCCCGGCTGCAAGGAGACGTTCGACCAGACCTATAGCATCTGTGGTATGCCCTGGGGTACCGTGGAGCTGGAACCGGAGGTCCGCGACTGGCTGGAAGGTCTGAGCACAACGCAGTTCGCCACGGCAGCCTTCTATGTCGATCTGCTTGCCGAGCACGGTCCGCTGCTGAGCGAGCCGTACACGCGGCAGCTCGACGGGAAGTTGCGGGAGTTGCGGTTCCACCTGGGTGGTCAGGCGGTGCGGGTGACCTACTGGCTCGCCTCCGGGCGGCGGATTGTGTTGCTGACAGTGTTCGTCAAGACCCGGATGCGGGAGACCCGGGAGATTGAGCGGGCCCAGCGGGCGCTGCAGCGATGTATTGCCGCAGCGCACACTGTGGACGATGACGGTGAGGAGTGATGGCGATGGCGGGGCGGACTGACTGGCAGGACTTGCGCAGCCGCCGGATGGCCGAGCCCGGCGCTACCGAAGCGTATGACACTGCGCGGCTGGCCTTCGAACTCGGTCGGCGGGTGCGGGAACTGCGCGTCGAGCAGGGATTGAGTCAGACTGAGCTAGGCCGGCGCGCGGGCATGACCCAGCCCGCGGTGGCGCGGTTCGAGGCCGGTGGCACAGTGCCTACGTTGCCCGTCCTTGAGCGCCTGGCGCGCTCGTTGGGGGCTGAGCTGACCGTGCAGCTGGCTCCGTCCTCGTCGGTGGCCTGATCGAGTGGGCCCGCCCGGGGCCCCCGTGGAATCAAACGTGGTGCGAACTCTGGTCTAACAGCGCTGCTGGTGCACCTAAAGGTGTGAGAACTGCAACTTTTGTCGCTGGTAGAGGCCATAGTAGGCGGGGTACGGCCTCCTCGTAATGAGCAGGTCCGGGGTTCGATTCCCCGAGGCGGCTCCGCGACTCTGACCTGGGCAAACAGTCCAGATCAGAGTCTGTTGTGGACGGGTTGCGCACTCACCAGCCTCGTCTCTTGCGCCTGGGACAGGGGATCTCGCGCCACTTGTGATCTTGAGGGAGAGATCGTCGGCAGTCAGTGGGGTCGTGTGATGCGGGCTGGTGGTGTCTAGCATCCGCCGCTTGACCAGGCGCCTTTGCGTCCGTCATGGAATCAACCGTGGTGCGAATCGGTTGCTGCTCCGCCGGGACTGTTGCCACATGCGACTGTGGATGGCGTGGTGCCGCACGCGGTCAGGGCCTGCGTCCATGCGAACTTGCGTGCGAGCGTAGGTCGGAGAAAGAAACTCCTGGGCGGTTCGGTACACGCACTGTGGACTGGATCCAGCCCGACCGGCTGATGGTGACCCCAAGGTGGTCACCATGGGCGAAGCTGATGACGGTCGCGGTCAGTAAGCACGGGTCCCGACGCGGCGTGCTGTGCGTCTTGGACACAAGAACGGTAGCGACACACCCGAGCTGATCGTCAGCGTGGCGACCAGGTGCCGAGATTATGGCAGCCGCACCCGGGAAAGCCTGTCTGCTCGGTGAGCTCGTGGAAGCGTCCAGTGCCCCGTCCGGCGCCAGCGGTACGCCGTTCTCCCGGGCGAACACCAGATCGTTGTCTTAACGGATCGGTGTTACGTGGAAATGTGGCGACATGCAGTCAGGACACACAGTGCCTGGTCTCGATAGCTGCATACCGACGACTGGGAGCTTGTGCCGACCCAGGCCGACGGCTACGGCGACGAGTACCCCGAGGCTAGCGATGACCATGACCATCGGTACCAGCACCAGCATGTCAGCAGACCTCAATCGAGGAGCAACAATCGGAGGCGGTTTGCCGATACTTAGCAGACGGAGTCGCGTCGGGACTCGCCCCGGATTGTTGGCTCGAAGAGATAGGGGAGGCGTGATGACCGACAAGCTCGGAGCAAGTCACGGTCGCCTCGACGTCCCGGGCCGGGCGGCAGGCGGGAGCTCCGAATATGACGCGTTCATCTCCTACAGTCACACGCTGGACGGTGCCCTCGCACGCGCACTGCAGACCGGGTTGGAGCGGTTCGCTAAACCCTGGTATCGGCCGCGGGCCCTGAGGGTTTTCCGGGACACCACAAAACTGGCCGCCAACCCAAACCTGTGGTCCTCCATCGAAACAGCGTTGGCCTCGTCGGCTTGGCTGGTGCTGATGGCCTCACCGAACGCGGCGCGATCGAAGTGGGTCAATCGCGAGGTTGCGTGGTGGCTGGAGAACAAGTCACCGCAACGGTTGCTCGTGGTGCTTACCGAGGGTGAATTCGCCTGCGACGGCGGCGCCGGACACGCTGACGGGACGCCAGCCGCTCTGCCACCCGCACTGCGCGACGTCTTCGTCGAGGAACCGCGCTGGGTGGATCTGCGGTGGTTGCACGATGTGGATCAGGTTGACCAGTCCAACCCGCGGTTGCGGGAGTGCGTGGCCGACGTCGCCGCGACCGTACACGAAGTTTCCAAAGACGCGCTGGTGGGTGAGCACATCCGCCAGCACCGCCGCACTCTGCGGTTGGCTCGGGGCGGTGTCACCGCCTTGGCAATGCTGCTGATCGCGGCAGTGGTGGCCGCGCTGATAGCCGTAAACCAACGGAACCAAGCACAGACACAACGTGACACCGCCATCTTCAACCAGATCATCGCCCAAGCGGACCGCGTGCGCAGCACTGACGTCTCCCTCGCAGCTCAACTCGACCTCACCGCCTACCGCATGCGACCGACTCCGGACCTCTACACCGTCCTCGTCACCGATGCGAACGCCGCCTTGTCCACCCTGCTGGTCGGTCATACTCACGTCGTCACCGCGGTGGTGTTCAGCCCTGATGGGCGCACCCTGGCCACCGGCAGTGCCGACAACACCGTGCGGCTGTGGGACGTGACCGACCCGTCCCGCCCGACGCCCCTGGGTCAACCCCTCGCCGGCCACACCGACTATGTCCGCGCGGTGGTGTTCAGCCCGGATGGGCGCACTCTGGCCAGCGGCGGTCACGACGAGACCGTGCGGCTGTGGGACGTCACCGACCCGGCTCACCCCACCCTGCTGGGCCGACCCCTCACCGATCACACCAACGCCGTGCACGCGGTGGCGTTCAGCCCTGATGGGCGCACCCTGGCCAGTGGCAGCGCCGACCAAACCGTGCTGCTGTGGAACATCCCTGCGCAGCTGCTGACCGGCCACATCGACACTGTGTGGGCGGTGGCGTTCAGCCTTGATGGGCGCACCCTGGCCACCAGCGGCGACGACCAGACCGTGCGGCTGTGGAACGTCACTGATCCGACCCACCCCACCCCTCTGGGGCAACCCCTGACCGGCCACACCGGCTGGGTCGGCGCGGTGGCGTTCAGCCTTGATGGGCGCACCCTGGCCACCGGCAGCGGCGACCAGACCGTGCGGCTGTGGAACGTCACTGACCCGGCCCACCCCACCCCCCTGGGGCAACCCCTGACCGGTCACACCAGGTACGTCGCGGCGGTGGCGTTCAGCCCTGATGGGCGCACCTTGGCCAGTGGCAGCGCCGACCAGACGGTGCGGTTGTGGGATGTCACCGACCCGGCCCACCCCACGCCCCTGGGTCAACCCCTCACCGGTCACACCGACTATGTCCACCCGATGGTGCTCAGTCGGGACGGGCGCACCCTGGCCACCGGCGGCGCCGATCGGACTGTGCGGTTGTGGAATGTCACCGACCCGGCCCGTCCCACGGCGCTGGGCGAACCCCTGACCGACCACACCAACGCCGTCAACGCGATCGCGTTCAGCCCTGATGGGCACACCTTGGCCAGCGGCGGCGCCGACCAAACCGTGCGGCTGCGGAATGTCACCGACCCGGCCCACCCCATACCCCTGGGCCAACCCCTGACCGGCCACACCAACTTCATCGCCGCGATGGGGTTCAGCCCCGATGGGCACACCCTGGTCAGCGGCGGTGCCGACCGGACTGTGCGGCTGTGGAACGTGACCGACCCGGCCTACGCCGCATCGCGGGGCCAACCCCTGACCGGCCACACCGACACCGTCCACGCGGTGGCGTTCAGCCCTGATGGGCACACCCTGGCCAGCAGCAGTGCCGACCAGACGGTACGGCTGTGGGAGATGAACGTCGACCAAGCGATCCAGCGAATCTGCGCCACCACCACGAACACCCTCACCCCCGCGAAGTGGAAGCAGTACGTATCGCTGGACCTGCCCTATCGCTCGCCCTGCTCGTGATTTGCCACGATCAGCCCGCCCACGGGCTCGTCCTCCTCAGCATCCTTTCGGGCCGTGCTCACCCGGCTCGGCAAGATCGTGAGCCAGGTTATTGATGAGACCGGTCTGCCCCTGCCCGAGTTAGCCGGCGCTAAGCGCCTGCACGACGATGTGCTCGCTCTCGTCGACGATCGGGTGATCGAGATCATCCGATCGTATGAAGCCCAAAGAAGCTAAGGCTGCGGCCTGACAGGGCACGGCATTCGCTGCGGCAGCACAGGGCCTCAACGCGGGCGATAGACGTCGGCGCGGTGCTCGACGCGGAGAACCGTGACTAGGCGGATCACATCGTCGATCTCGTATAAAATGCGGAAGGCCCCCCGCCGCGCAGAGTGGACTCCTGTGAGCTCGTGGTGCAGAGCGTTGCCGACGCGATACGGGTTCTCCAGCAAGGTTCCTGTGATGAACTCGATGACTGCTACGGCGACGCCTTCGGGCAGTTTGTCCTGGATGGCGCGGCCTGCACTGGCCGTCACCCGCAACTGGCATGGCTCGGTCACCGTCGAGGCCGCAGCCCTCGCACCGCATCGACTCCTTCGATCACCTCGCCGCGAGCGACCTCCTTGTGTGCCTCTCGGATGTCCGCCATGGCTTCGCCGTCGCTCAGGATTTCGAGGGTCTCTTCGATCGCGGCGAGATCCTTATACCCGATCAGCACGGCGGCTGGCCGGCCGTTGCGGGTGACAACGACGCGCTCGTGCTCCCGCTCGGCTCGGTCGACGAAGTCGGACAGGTGGTCACGTACGGTACGCAGCGGCTCCACGGTCATAGCCACAATTGTGCCACATGCCGGTGTACCGAGGAGGTCGGTCGCCAACACTCGCCCCAACTGACGCCGTAGAGGCTCGCCGTGGAATCAAACGTGGTGCGAACTCAGGTCTAACGGTGCCGCTGGTGCACCCAAAGGTGTGAGATCTGCAACTGTTGCCGCTGGTAGAGACCATAGGAGGCGGGGTACGGCCCCCTCGTAATGAGCAGGTCCGGGGTTCGATTCCCCGAGGCGGCTCCACCCCTGACCAGCGCGAACGCGCTGGCCAGACATGCGTCACGTGCCACCACCCGCCACTTGTGCCACTCCTATCGCTGTGGTGGGCGGCATTTCGCACCACGTTAGATCTTGCGCACGGCGCGTCGTCTCGCTGGTTCGCAATCCTTGTCCGATGATCGCGACTGCAGCCGTCGTGTGCCACTGAGGAGGGTGAGTGACGAGACGAAAAGTGCTCACGCATCCGGTGGTGCTGACCGAGCACGTCTTCGACAAGATCCGCTCGATCGACATGGCGTTGGCTGAGTTCGAAGAGCTTCTGCGCGGTGGTGAGGTCATCGAGGCGCACGAACCCGAGCCTGGCCGGCTCAAGGAGCTCGTGCTGGTTATCGACTGGAGGCGTCCGTTGCACGTGGTCGTGATCGTTGACGCTGTTCGAGAAGAAGAGCGTATTGTCGCCGTGTACGAGCCGGATCCTGGACGTTGGAGCCACGACTGCCGCAGGCGGAGGCGTTGATGCGATGCGAGGTCTGTGAGAACGGCGAGCGTGTTGCGGCTCAGCGTGCGCGGCTCGCGGAGCGTGATGGTCGGATCGCGCTGGTGCTCGGTGTTCCGGTGGAGATCTGCCCCGCGTGCGGGCAGGTGTGGTTCACGATGGATGTCGCGAAGCGCCTTGATGCGCTCTTCGACCGGCTGCTTGCCAGCGGTGCCGAAACGGCACAGATCCATTGGGAGCAACCCCAGGCAGCGTGAGCGGATTGGCAGTTCGCAGCCGAGAGAAGCCCTGTTGGGGAGCTTGCCCGCCGAGATAGGTGACGTGGCTGCGCAACGGCCCAGCGCTACGCCCGGCCGCCCACGGGCGTGGGCGCGTCACGGGTCGGCGGTGACTGCCCGGTCCGGCGTCTGCGAACTCGCGTAGGTGAAGCGCTGGGAGGCCAAGAGCGGGCCGCAGCTGGCAGTCTGTTCCGGTTGAACGCCCGGCCATATCGAGTAGTAAGTCGTGCAGGCCTGTCCCGTTGCCGGTGGCGAGAGCGAACGGGATCGTCGTGGAATCAAACGTGGTGCGAACTCAAGCCGAACAATGCCGCTGCTGCAAGCAAAGGTGCGAGATCTGCAACTGTTGTCGCTGGTAGGCGCCAGAGTGGGCGGGGTGCGGTCTCCTCGTAATGAGCAGGTCCGGGGTTCGATTCCCCGAGGCGGCTCCACCCCTGACCAGCACAAACGCGTTGGCCAGGGTGCAGCGAGAAGTACCATCTGTCCTTTTGGCGCGCGGCGCAGCGGGCGAGCTGCGCCCCTGGACATCGTGGCAGTGTGGCATTGCCGACGTGACGGTGCTCAACACGGAGGAGTCGACATCGAGGCGCTGGCCCGCGGTCCGCGAGGGCCGCTACCCGGCGGCTCAGCACTGAGGCTCACCGGGCCCTGCTCAACCGAGGTGCCGATCATGCCCGAGCGGATCGTCGCCTGCCTGGTCACCGCAGCGGTTCTCGACCCCGGGTTTGCCTCCACGCCGCCCGAAGCGATGCCGCGCCGCGCCGACCCGGTTCTGGGATTGTGCCGATGCCGAGCCGATCATGTCGGCCACCGCCATGTCATGCGTTACTGCTCGTCGAGCGCTTGATCAATATCCTCATCGGATACGTCCTCGATCTCCAAGCGCTCCAGGATCCTCGCCGTTCTGAGATCGGCTTTGACACTCGCGCGATGCAGTTTGTACAGCGTGTCGCCGTAGCCCCCCTCGACATCAGCCAGGCGGGCTTCAAGCGCGGCGATACGGCGCTCCAACGTCTGCAGCGAAGCCATGCGCCACCCTAACCTGGATCCCCGACAAGATCACGTCAGGCGTTCGCGCCGGCCCGGGATTGAGCGCGAGCTGCTCGAAGGCGTTCAGCTCGACGACTTGCCCGACTCACACGCGGGCAGCGCGGCGAACAGGTTGGTCGTGGCGTTAGCCCGCCCGTTGTGACCATCCCAGCCATCGCCCGCTGCCATTTCCGCAAGCCCCCTCATGATCTTGCTGAGAGTGGCGGGCTGGATCCACCGCAGCGGTACGGGTGATCCGGTCTTGCAGCGGGTCCGGGGGCATCGGGTGCGGCTGCTGTTCGGGTGTGTCGCTCTGGGTGGAGCGGCCATTCAGCTCGACGAGGAGCACTCCGTGACTAAGCCCGAGAACCTGTGCAGTCCGATGACGCCCGGACACCGCCTACGGCGACAGCGACCGCACTGTTGACAAGGTGTTCGGGCAGACCGGCTTGCTCACCGTGCCACTGCACCCATTCGGGCAACAGCGCCTTCGTCGCAACGGTGATCGGATCGTCAGGGATCCAATCATTGATCAACGTGAGCTGGAATTCGACTCGATGCGGCGAGACCGCATGCCAGGTGTCGGGCAGCGTCCCTTCCATCCACTCCTGTGCCAGCGCATCGACGGCCTCCGGATCGGGTTCGGCACCGTGCCGCCGCATATACCAGCCGGTGAACGCCCCTGCCATCGGATCCGTGTCGAGGTCGTGGTACAACGAGCGCGCCGCCGGCAGTGACATTCCCCGCCTCCGCAGCGCATCCGCAAGATCGTGGATCCGGCGGCGTGCCCGGAACCAGTTATCCAGCACCGTCCGCGATTCGGTTCCCCGGAGAATATCTTCTCTGGAATCGCAATGGACAAGGCAGAGCAGGCGATCCGCCGACTCGACCCGCTCCGGCCGTGCGTCCTCCGCCGTGTCACCCACAAGCGCTCGCCACGCGGTGGCCGCTTGCTGCACGTCGTCGAAGACACCCGCATGGACGATCTCGACGAACCCGCACGCGTCGATGTCGAACAGGAACACCGAGCGGTCCACCCCACCGGATAGGAAAAGCCGGCGATCAGCGCGATGCGCGCGCCATACGCGTCGCGCATCTCCCACACCTCACCGGTGGCCGTGATCCGCGCGAGCTGCCGCAGCCAGTCGGGCTGCTGGCGCACCACCTCATCAACCCGCAACTCCTTCTTCGCACGGCCCAACGCCGTCTGCGCTATGGACTTCAGCGCCGGTGACCCGATCGAGGTCAGACCGTGCAGCAATCGCCACGGTGCCCCCACGCGCCGTCCGGGCTGCCCACCTCCTCCCGGATCCGAGCCGTCGCAGCCTCTGTGAGCTCCTCGAACCACCAGCTGAACCACATCCCCTCGCGTTCCTCACGCAGGATGCGGTGCAGCTCGGCGCCCAACAGCTCCGCCGTCGCCTGTTCAAGCTCCCGACGCCCCTGCGCCGCCATGACGACGCCGGCCCGATCGAGGACAGCCTTGATCGAGGAATCGAACCAAGCCGGCCGCTGCCGCGGACCCAGCCATGACTGCATCACCGTGAACGCCGATTGCGGTGGACCAGTCAGCGTGCCATCGGCGCGACGACGCGCGGCACCCCGCAGACCGGAGGTGGTCTTACTCTTCTTGCGCTTGCGACCACGAGACACCGGCGACATGCGCAGGACGGTAGGGCTGGGCGCGGTTGCCACCGCGCGCTGGCCCTGTCCCCGGTGACCGCCGTCGCCGGCACGTGGTCGGGCTCGGTTGCTGGCCTTCCCACCGCCTGCGCTGGAGCCCGCTAGGGTGAACTGGCCTAATGGCGGCGACCCACAGTAGCGGTTCGGCCGATCCAGACGTGTGGTCGACGTGCCACGTCTCAGCGGTTGAGTTCGACGGCCCTGACGGTTCGAGACCGGGGGCGCAGCTCCAGCCCAGCCTCGGCCCGGGTGGTCTCGAACTCGCGGCCGAAGTAGTTCCGTGGCGCGGTTTGAGGCCGGTGGCACAGTGCCGACGTTGCCCGTTCTCGAGCGCCTGGCCCGATCGCTGGGGCATAGACACCGTGTTGGCGTGGCCGCAGGCTTGTCGTGAGGCACTGATCTGTGTGGAGGTAGCACATGACCGATCTGAGCGGACCAGACCGCGAGTACGTGGTCGACCAGCATTTGCGCATCACCGTGCTGACCAGGGGCGTGGAAACCGACGGGCGGCATGATCTGGTGCGGGCTGTCGCGGGACCAGGCATGGCCACCGCGCTGCACAAGCACTCCCGCTACGAGGAGCGGCTGTTTGTGCTTGAGGGTGAGCTGATCATCTGGGCAGGCGCGGAGAAGGTCACCGTGGGCGCTGGTGGGTTCTACGTGATCCGGATGAACGTCCCGCACATGATCCAGACGGGACCGGCGGGAGCGAGCACGCTGAACATCAGCTCCCCGGCGGCCTTCGCCGAGCTCATTGAGCGCACCGCCACTCCCGCCCATCTCGCCAAACCAGACGTCGAGCTTGACCTCGAGCTGTTCATGAAGGTGACCACCGAGCTCGGGGACGTTGTGCTCGGCCCACCCGGGACTACCCCCGCCGAGCTTGACAAGAGCGGATCATCCGGCTCGGAGCGACGGGGCGCCATGAGCGGCATTCACGCCGTGTCGCAAGCTTCCGGTGACCGGCCTGCCCGTGGCTGACCGATGCCGGCGAGACCTGCTGGATCCGGCCCTGGCGGATCGGCCGGTCAGCGCGATCGCGACTCGCTGGGGCTACCCCAACGCGGCACACTTCAGTCGTGCCTTCCGCGACGCCTATGGACTCCCACCCAGGGAATACCGGCTGGCCCACGCGGTTACCTGACGCGGCACTGCCTAGGACACCGGGCGATCAGTCAGATGCAGCGCGTACCGGGTGGTCGGAGAGGACGCGTCGCGCTGCTGGGCCGATGTTGCGGTTGACGCGGAAGAGGTTGTCCGGGTCGTAGGTGTTCTTGACCTCGACGAGTCGGGCGAAGTTGCTGCCGTATGTCGCTCGGACGCGCTGCTCGTTCTCGTCGGCGGTCTGGAAGTTGATGTAGTTGCCGCCGGTCGAGAAGGGCCGGATGGTCTCCCATGCAGCGCGTGCCCAGGCGATGTGTTCCTCGCCGTGGGTGCCAGCCGGCCAGGCACCGTCGAACCACATCACATACTGGGCGTCGCGGTTGCCGACGGCTCCGTCGTCGGGCTTGCGTTCATTCAGCGCACCGCCGATGTGCACGATCATCGATTCAGAGACGGGTGAGGTGACCTTGAGGGCAGCGCGGCGAAATGCGCTCAGGAACTCGCGCGAGAGGCGAGGCAGGTACTCACTTTTCAGGTAGTAGTGGAATCCTTTGGGCAGCTCGCCGTCAAACATCGACTGCTGATCCGGGTAGGGCTTCTCGGTGATCATGTCGACGAGCGGGTCTCCCAGGGCGCGAACCGCAGCGAGATCAGCATCCGCGTGTGCGCCGCTGTGGCAGACCAGCATCCAGACGATGGGCTTGCCGTGGCACTCCTGGGGTAAGAACGGAGCCGTCGGCGCGAGACTCACGATCAGCGCGGCCGTTAACGCGCGTGGCGCCGACTCGGTGAGGTCGCGGTAGGTGGCGAGCACCTCGCCGGCACGGTCGGTGGGCCAGGCGATGACGCCACCGGCGATGGTCGGGCCGACTTCGTGAAGGCGGAACGTGAAGCGGGTGACGACTCCGAGATTGCCGCCGCCGCCCCGCAGCGCCCAGAACAGCTCCGCGTTCTCGTCGCGGTTGGCGGTCCGGACGGTGCAGTCGGCGGTGACGAGCTCGACCTGATGGACGGGTTCAATCTTGGGGTTGTGCGGCGGCGTCATCTCTCGTGGCGGCCAGTATCGCGATCCGGCCTGGGCGCCGGAACGATCCACCCGAGGACAGCTGAGTCTGCGCGCCAGTAGCCGGATCCACTCGGATCAGTCCACCGTCGCCACCGAACGCATCGACATCGCCGATCAAGATTGTGCCGTCGGCTTCGACCGCGATCCCCAACGGACCGACGAAGTCGCCACCGGAGGACACCGTGGTCTGCTCCCCGGTCGCCGAATTAATCCGGATCACGCCGCCGCCACCACCGAAGGCATTGGCGTCTGCGACCAGGATGCTGCCGTCGGCCTCGACCGCTACTGCCGTGGGACTGACAAAATCACCCCCTGAAGACACCAGCGTGCGGGTACCAGTTGCAGCGTCGGCGCGGACCACGCGACCGCCCACGCCCCCTCCGGTCTGCTCGAGGACCAGGTCAGAATCGGAAATCAGGATGCTGCCGGGAGCAGAAGAGCTCTGGGACGCCACCGCAGTCTCCCTTCGCGCCGGTCAGGGCACGACCTCGTGGGCGGAAGTCAGCCGAACGAGGGCTCTTCCGCAGTGAGGGTAGCAATGGGGGGACGCGTTCACACAGCTGCCAGCTTCTCGGCGAGACAGCAGTGGGCCGATGCCGGCGGGCGCTCGACGATCACATACGGTCTGACCCGTACCGGGATCGAAGTGGTGAGTATGGGATTGGACCCGAACCAGCACCAGGGACTGTTCGGCGAGTCGTTCGTCCGAGTGCTCGCGTCGGCGGCTGGCCTGATCGTGTCCAGGCCCGACCTCGACGTGGACGGATGCGACTTCACGATCAGCCGTAAGGGCGTGTTCGGCGCTACCCGCCATCCCAAGATCGATGTCCAGGTTAAGTCCTGGTCGCGGCGGCGTGCGGACCGGCGGGACGGGTACTGGAAGTAAGCTCGCGTTGCCACAGACGCCGGCCGAGGGTCTCCTCCCGATCGGAGGTGCCGAGCTCATAACGCGCCCACTTCGCGGTCAGGTGAACTCGGATGCCCGGCCCTGGACGTGGGCGGTGAAACCCACCGCGGACGGGTTGAGACTGGGCACATTCGGCGCGCTGGGCTCCGGGTCGACCTCGCTCGCATCCCCCGCGTCGGCGGGGGCGAGCCCGTCGTGGGTATCCGGTTCCAGCACCACGCCCCGGGGCGCCAGACGGCCCAGCGGGTAGCGGTCGATGGGGTTCTCGCCGGAGAACTCCTCGTCGTCACCCCCGAGCGGACCGTGCAGATCCGCCAGCACGAGCCGCTGCAGCTCGTCCCGGATCTCCTGTTCCCGGGGCAGATCGAGCACGGTTTCTGAGGTCACGCGGCGTACCGTAGCCGCCCCGGCCGACACAGCCAGCGGGTAGACGGCGCCCTGGCTGACCTCCAGCCAAACAAAGTCCGGCGCACCTTCCTGGCATGCTGAACGATGGCACTCTAGAGTGGCGTCATGTCGAAGCGTCTTGGGCTAAACCTTCCGGATGACACACACGTGCAGATCAAGCAACGCGCCGACGCTGCCGGTGTCTCGGTGCACTCCTGGATCGTCGTGGCGATCGAACGCGAAAACTTCCGGCAGCTCTGCCAGGACGCCAACACGTGGTGGGCCCAGCACCCCGAGACCGCCCAACAGCAGGTCGACGACCACAACCAGCGCGAGGATCTCCGGTCGAGCGTGAAAGCGGATCGTGGCTCCTCGGCCGCGTAGGGGCCAGGTGTGGACCGTGACAGGCAGCTCGGGACGTCGAGTGCTCATCTATTCCGGCAACATGTTCAACGAGCTGCCCGATGTGCCGTATGTGATCACAATGGAGGTAGCCGACCAGCCCGATCCCCTGGACGTGGAACTGCCAGACGGGTTACGAGTGGCTTACACCCGTCTCGACCACGTACCCAAGTCCCTACTCGGCGAGATGACCGGGGAGGCGCCTGGCGCACTGATGGAGCGGATCAACACCAGACTGTTCATGGTGATCACCACACAGTGACGTTGGGGCTCCGCCGCCATCGGCAGCTCCGATCCGCGCACCACCACCCAACGCAACGCCGACGCTCTGCTGGAAGTCTGCGGGGCGCCCGCAGCCGCTGGATCTCTCCCGGTCGGTGTCGTCCCAGAGGTCAGGCTCCTCGCGGGGCGAGGAGCGCGGGGATGTCGATGCCTAGCTCGAATGGCACAGTCGTGTCGAGCTGACCCGCCGTCGCTGGGCATTCGACATAGCCGTCACCCGGTGCGCCCAGATGGAACACTGTGATCGAAGGGGCCGGCGGATCGAGGTCGACGAGCCAGTAGTGCGGGATCCCGGCCTCGGCGTACTCGTATGGCTTGAGGTGGAGGTCGAGGTTGCGTGATCCCGGAGACATGATCTCTACTGCGAGTTGCACGTCGGATGCCACCAACCGGTTTCCTACAGTCCCGACTTTGGTGACCACGAGATCGGGTACCCGCACGATCGGCGACACCAGCAGGACACCTTCCTGGAGTTCGTACCGGTAGCTGTTGTCCTCGGGTAACGCGGCCCACTCATCGAGGGTCATCAACGACCCCGAACGGCGCAGCGGCATGGCCATGGCAGGGTCCTCGACGCTATCGGTGGGCAACGACTGGTGGACCGTCCAGTATGCCAAGCCGGACCGGCCACCGGCGACCAGCCGGAATCTCCGGCGTGTCCGGTAGATCTGTCTGGGCTGGTCTTCACGGGGCAGCATCCCTGCGTCTCGTCCCTTCAGTCCCTCCTATCCCACGGAGAAGGGGGTGGATCTGTTACGGAGGTGCCAGAGGTGGCAACTTTGGGCGAAAAGTTGCCGTCAGTGGCGCGTCCGCGCGCTGCAACAGTCCTTTCCCACGGCTGGCAAGCCGCTACGCAAAACCTGGATGTTGACATCGCTGAGCCCCGGAAGGTCGTCGGCTCCGGAGCGAGGTGATGACGCCGGCTACGACACAGCAGCACCAGGCTAAGCGGTGACAGGGCGCGCTACGGGGTGGTGGCGACGATCTGGTCGAGGAGCGTGGCCCACTGGCGGGGGGGCACGGTGATCGTCGGGCCGGTCCCGCGCGACTTGCTGTCCCGGATGTGGACGAGGTCGGGGTGGGTGAGGTTGACCTCGACGCAGTTGGCGTTGGCGGCGCTGCGGGTGCTCTTGCACCATCCGGCCGACGCGGGGTCCACGCCCTGGCCCGGGCGTGTGTCGCGGTTCATGTCATCTCCCTGAGCATCTGCTCGATCAGGGCTACCGAATCGTCGGCCTCCAGGGCCGATCGCTGGAGTCTACTCGCGGTGTCCTGGTAGGCGGCGATCTCGTCCGGCTCCTCCAGGAACAGGTCGGCGGTCTTGCCTTCCAGCAGCACCGCACCCGGTTCCACCCCGAACTCGATGATTGCGAACGAGCCCTCGACCGCGGCGTGGGCGCCTGCGGTGAACGGGATCACCTGGACCGTCACGTTGGGCTGGGTGGTGGCGGCCTCGATCAGCTGCCGCAGCTGGCGGGCCATCACCGCGCGCCCGCCGACCTCGCGGTGCAATACTCCCTCGTCCAGGATGGTGACCAGCTGCGGCGGGTCGGGCCTGGTCAGGATCGCCTGCCGGGCCATCCGGGCGGCGACCTTGGCCTCGACCTGCCTCGGCGTGGCGTCCAGCCCGACGGTGCCGATGACCGCCCGCGCGTAGGCGGCGGTCTGCAGCAGACCCGGCACGACGACGGGCTCGAAGTTGGTGATCGTGGTGGCGTCCTCCTCCAGCGCGATCTGGGTCTGGGTGGCATCGGTCAGCGCCGAGCCGTAGGCCTGCCACCAGCCCCGTTCGGCGGCGCGCTCGGCCATCTCCAGGTACTCCCGCTGCTGGGGCACCGGCACCTGGTAGGTGTCGAGCAGCTTCTCCACCTCATCGACGGTCATGCCGCGCTTGCCGCTCTCGATGCGGCTGATCGTCGGCCCGGACAGCCCGGCTCGCCGACCGGCGTCGTCCACGTTCAGCCCGGCCTTGTTGCGCAGCCGCTTGAGCTCCCGGCGCAACCGCCGCGCCCGGACCGTCGGGCCACCTGCCATCGCTGCAACTCCTTGCCGGATCCAGTGGTGATCTGAATCGACCGCACCCCGACTGGACACGCCGCATCTTCGTAAGCTACGTTCCACCTCGCGTGAAACATTTCAGTTAATGTGACGACGTGTCTGCCGGGAGGAACCTGATGATGCTAACGCGGAGACTCTTCACCGCCTGTCCCACCTGTGATGTCGTCGTGTGACCGGATGGCAGTGGTGACCAGGATGGGGTGGACCATCGAGCAGACCAGTCATCGGCTGGTCTGTGACGCACTGCGCCAGGCCGTGGCCGCCGGTCCCGGCGCCGTCAGCGGAATCGACTCGATCCGGTACCGGGCCGCTGCCGTGTTGTACACCCTGCTGCTCGACCATCCCCTCGACCGGCGGGGCCGCTGCCGGTCCTGCCGGCGCTCCGGCGCGATGATCGGGCCGCGGCGCCGACCCTGCCGGATCCACCTCAGGGCGAGCTACTGGCTGTTGCACCAACCCGATGCGGCCGCGGCGCACCGGCACCTCGCCGACGCCCTCGGTGCCGCGCCTGATAGCCGGCTGATCTCGGGAGGTGTGTCCAGATGACGCTGGATCGCGATCCTGCCACGCGCCGGTGGAGCACCCTGCAGGTGCCCGAGCCCGAATTGCCCACCAAGACTCCGGCTGGCCGCCGGTCGAGCACCCCCGAAGCTCCTGGCGGCCAGCCGGATCCCAGTCCAGTGATCATGAACTCAGCCGCGGTCGCCCAGGCGCTATGCGATCACTTCCTGACCAACGCCGACCGCGGCGACCACGCCGCCAACGACGAGCTCATCGCCGAGCTGCTGCGCCGCATCCGCGCCCGCCAGGTCGAGCTCGGGGTCGGCGGTGAACACGTTCTTCACGTGCTCCCGGACCTGCTCGTCCTGACCGCCGAACAGCAGCGCCAGCCGCCGCGCCGGGTAGCCCGCGGCGAGCAGCCGCTCGTAAAGCCAGCGCTGGGTGTCCCGGTACTCGGTGAAGATGATCACACGTTTCGGCGATCTGGCAATCGCTTCGACTCATGGGTGCGCCCTGCCGTGACCTAAGCGACCCCAGACTCAGGCTTGGGGCAAGCAGCTCTCGATATGGCCATCGTCGGGCAGCCGACGAAACCGGATTCCGGCGCGGCCGCTGCTGCCTGCCGTCGCAGGCGTGCCGCGATAGACGGTACGTCCGTTCGAACGTACGTAGCGCCGGCTGAGCGGTATGACGTGGCCACGGTGCTGACACCGGAACACCACGTCTCAGGTGCCGCAGTAGGTGACGTGGGGACCGCAGCTCGTGGGTGCCGGCTCGGCGTAGCGCTCCAGGCCTGGACGCTGGATGAACGGACGGGCAACGACCTCGACGAGGCGGCGGAACGGCACGATGTCGCCGTCGGTGGCGGCGTTCAGCGCCTCCTCCACGCGATGATTGCGCGGGATGTAGACCGGGTTGACCCGCTCCATGGCTGCCGTTACGGCGTTTCGGTCCCGTGGCAGCAGGGCCTGCCACCGCCCAGCCCACGCGTCGAACGCCTCCGGCTCGGTGAACAGTGATCGCGCCTGGCGTCCCCACAGGTGCGACGACAGCGCCCGGAAAAACTGTGTGAAGTCCACGCGCTGCGCGTGCAGCAGCGCCAGCAGGTCCTGGATCAGCGGTCGGTCCGGCGCGTCGAGACCGAGCTTTGTGGCCATGCCGCTTGTCCAATAGCCCTCGTAGCGCTCGGCGAACGAGTTCATCGCGTCGGTGGCGGCCTCGATCGCCGCGTCGGTGTTTGCCTCGATCAGCGGCAGCAACGTCTCGCCCAGCCGCGCCAGGTTCCACTGCGCGATCCGGGGCTGGTTGCCGTAGGCGTAGCGGCCACCGTGGTCGATCGAGCTGAAGACCGTCGCGGGGTCGAAGGTGTCCATGAACGCGCAGGGGCCGTAGTCGATGGTCTCCCCGGAGATCGTCATGTTGTCGGTGTTCATGACGCCGTGCACGAACCCGACGAGCATCCAGCGGGCGACCAGCGATGCCTGCGCGTCGACGACGCGCCGATAGAACTCCAGGTAGGGGTTCTGCGCCTCGGCCGCGTCGGGATGGTGGCGCGCGATGGCGTAGTCGGCCAGCTTGCGGACGAGCGCCGGGTCGCCGGACGCGGCGGCGTACTGGAACGTGCCGACGCGCAGATGGCTCGCCGCGACCCGCGCGAGCACCGCGCCGGGCAGCATCGTCTCGCGCACGACCTGCTCGCCGGTGGCCACCACCGCAAGCGCCCGGCTGGTGGGGATGCCCAGCGCGTGCATTGCCTCGCCCATCACGTACTCCCGCAGCATCGGCCCGACGGCCGCTTTCCCGTCCCCACCCCGGGCCAACGGGGTTCGACCGGAGCCCTTCAGATGCAGGTCGCGGCGGCGCCCTGCACCGTCGACCAGCTCGCCGAGCAGCAGCGCCCGGCCATCTCCCAACCGGGGCACGTAGCCGCCGAACTGATGGCCGGCATAGGCCTGCGCGACCGGGCGCACCCCGTCCGGGACCGCGTTGCCGACGAGCAACGCGACGCCGGCTGGCTCCCGCAACGCCTCGGCGTCGGCACCCAGCTCTGTGGCCAGTTCCTCGTTAAGCATCAGCAGGGCGGGCGCCGGCACCGATGCCGCCGTCCACGGCACGGACAATCGGGGCAGTTCGCGGGCATAGGAGTGGTCGAACTCCAACAGCGACCCGGCGGCGACGCTCATCACCCGAGGGTACGTGGCCGGGCGAGCACGACCGTCCCGCCAGTGAGCATCACAGGGGCGCGCACCACCGCGCGGTGGGCCTGGCCGCCCGATACGCCAGGCCCGCCGACCCGGCCTGGGCCCCGTTACGCGAGCAGATCGCGGCCGAGGTGCTCGACCGCGGCTGGAACTTCGCGCTGGGCTGCTTCACCACCGCATACGGCGGCACCGACCTCGATGCCGCCACGCTGCATATCGGGCCCCTTGGTGGCTCGCCGCCCCGCGCCGCCGCTTAGGATCGGCGGCTTTGGGCGAGGAAGAACCGGACCATTTCGGTGGACGCGTCGGGACCCATCGGGTCGGTGTAGGACCCGACCGGGCTGCCCCCGTACCACGCGTGGTCGCCACCGTGCACCGTCCAGGACTCGGCGAGGACCACGCCGTCGACGTCGGTGTGCACGGTCCGGGTGCAGGCGTGGCTGGTTTGCCCGTTGAGGTGCGTTGTGTCTGATACCGAGGTGTCGGCCGTTGCCAGCCGGGCGGCGACGAGGTTCTCCGCGTTCACCGGCGCCACGATCCCGTCGTGGTCGCCGTGGAACACGATCAACGGCACTGCCCCACCCGGCGCCGGTGCGCCGCCCGTCCGCATGGCGGCGAACGCCGACGCGACGTCGTGTGCCGCGCCGTAGGCGATCCCGGAATGCACCCCGGCCCCGGCGTAGAGCTCCGGGTGGGTCGCGGCCATCACCGCCGCCATCGCGCCGCCCGCGGAGAGCCCGGCGACGTACACCCGGGCGGGGTTGACTGCGTGGTCGGCCATGACCTGGCGGGTGATGCCGGCGATGATCGCCGGCTCGCCGGCGCCGGCCTGCTGGTCGGCGGGGGAGAACCAGTTCCAATAGCCGCCGCTGTTGGCCGTGCCGGACTGTTGCGGGTAGGCGACGAGGAACGTGTGCTGCTCGGCGAGGTCGTTCATCCGGGTGCCGGCGGCGAAGTCGGTGGCGTCCTGTTTGCCGCCGTGCAGCATGACGATCAGGGGAACCGGTGAACCGGTGTAGCCGGTGGGGATGTAGAGCTGGTAGCTGCGGGTCCCGGCCAGCTCGGTGTGGCTGAGGTGGCGGATCTCGCCGCCGGGTGCGGCGGCTGCCGCGGCCGCGTCGGGGTGCGCGGTTCCGCGGCCGGCGGTGGGCAGGTTGCCCAGCAGGTCGGCCAGCCCACCGGGCAGACCCGCACCCGGCCCGGCGGGAGGGGCGGGAGGTGCGGCGCCGAGCGTGCGCTGCAGGAGCGCGAACGCCTCGGTCAGCTGTCCGGCGCGGGTGAGCCTCAGTGCTTTGGACATGCCAGCGGTGCGGTGGTCGTCCATGGGAGCCCTTTCGGGGTGTGATGTCGCGTCAACCGGGTCGGTCGGCGCCATATGGCAGCTTCTACCATCCAATGGACAGGCTAGCACCATCCCACGGGATGGCGATAGCCTCGGTCTGGCCCCGTCAGATCTGGCCGGCCTCGGCGTGGAGGACGCCGCGGGCGACGGCGGCCAGCAGGGCCTGGTAGTCGCGCTCGGTTTGTTCGGCGTAGCAGCGGGCGAACCGGCACATGGCCCGGTCGACCTTGTCGCTGCTACCGAGGTAGCCGGCGATCATGGAGGCGCCGCTGGTGCGGGCGTGGCCCTTGGCCAGCAGTAGACCGCAGATCCCGGCGTAGTCGGCCAGGGCGGACGCGTCGATCCCGTCGACCGTGACAGCGCCCTTCATGTCCCGGAACTGCCGGACGTAGTACTGGTGGTCTCCGACGGTGGTCCATCCCAGTAGCGGATCGCTGACGGTCTGCAGCGCCTGCTGGTACTCGACCACCCGCTGGCCCTGGTGGGCGTGCCAGGCCGAATCACCGTGCACGAACCGCGCGACCACGGACCGGCGGGCCTGTTTGAGCTGGAGGAATACGACATCGTCGGGACTGCTGCCCTCGCAGAGCGCGATATAGGCACGCAGACCCACCGAGCCCACCCCGACGACCTTGTGCGCGACGTCGATGATCCGGTAACCGGCCAGGATGCGGGCCCAGTGCGGAGCCAGCGTCTGCAGGTAGGAGTCCAGCGCCTCGGCAATCCGGTCGGCCTCGGCAAGGTCGCAGCGGGTGATGAGTGGGGGCTCCTCGACGATGTGGCGGGCGCCGTCCTGTTGTTGGGTGAATCGTGGCAGCGCACGGTCGCTGGTACGCCGGCGCGCCCGTTGGGCTGCCCGCGTGATCTCCTGGCGTAGCGGGTTCCGGGTCGCGGTCGTCCGCAGCCGGTCGAGGTCGAGCCGCTCGTAGGAGCGGGCCAGCAGCGGCTGCTCTGCCAGGTACGCCATGTGCTCGCGGTAGGCGGCGACGCAGCGCGCAGCGGCCTCCTCGCACGCATGCTCCGGAGAGCTGTTTTGCCGACCTGCGACCCACACGCTGGTCACGAGTCGGCGCAGATCCCACTCCCAGGCTCCCGGGTGCGCCTCATCGAAGTCGTTGAGGTCCAAGACGAGATCGCGCTCGGGTGAGGCGTAGAAGCCGAAGTTGCCCAGGTGCGCATCGCCACAGATAACTGGCGTGATCCCGGTGGACGGCAGGTGGGCGAAGTCCTCGGCCATGATCGCGGCAGTGCCGCGGAGGAAGGCATAGGGGGAGGCGACCATTCGGCCAACCCGGACCGGGATCAGCCGGCCCAGCCGGCCTTCGTGGGTCGCAATGATCTGTTGTACCGGGTCGACGCGGCCCTCGGGCACGCTCCAGGCGCCCAGCGCTGACCGGGGTACCCGCTTGCGCAGCGACCGCCCGATGGCATACCGCTCCCTGCGGGGAGTCGCCGGCTGACGCAGCGAAACGAACCCCCGGCTGTCGGCCGAGGCGAGAACGACATGGGCTGACACCGACTGCAAGAACACCTCAAGGGATGGGCACGCGAATGCCGCGGCCGTCGTTCGAGGAGTTGAGGCCCAGGTCGCACTTCATGATCTTTTTTGCTAGGTAGTCAACTCGGGTGGGGTCGTAGGGCTTCACGTACACCATGGTGTCGTGAATCGTCAGCTCGGCAATCTCAGCAAGAGTGCACTGCTCGCCGTAGCTCTCTACCGGGAGTCTCGCCAGCTGTTCGTAGGCTTCCGACACCTGCATCAGGGGGATCCCTTCGCCAGCCATGCGCTCTCGAGCAGCCGCCCGCAAGCATCCTCTATCGCGCCAGCCCAGGCTAGCGCGCTCTGAAGCGGAGAGGTGATCGCTATCCCATGGACTTGGCGCCATCCAGGGACTCGCGAATGATGTCGGCGTGACCGGCATGCTGGGCGGTCTCCGCGATCACGTGGAGCAGCACCCGACGTGCCGACCAGCGTGCGCCCGGCTCGAACCACGGGGCCTCGGGCAACGGGTGGGAGATGTCCAGATCGGGCAGCGTCGTCACGAGCTCATCGGTGCGGCGCGCCACCTGCTCGTACTCGTCCAGCAGTCCGGCCAGCGTCTCCCCCGCCAGCATGCTGAAGCCTTCCGACCAGTCAGCTATGTCCCCGTCTGCCCAGGAACCCATCACTGAGGGGCCCTCGAGAATGAAGTTGATCCACTCCCGCTCGGTCAGCGCGACGTGCTTGATCAGGCCGCCCAGGCACAGCTCGCTGGCGGTAGTGCGCTGCGCGGCCTGCTCGTCGGTGAGGTCGCGGACGGTGTAGCGCAGGAAGTACCGGTGTTTGGCCAACGTCTCCAGCAGGTCGGCGCGCTCGCCGGTCACAGCGTGCTCAGTTCTGGTCACAGTATCCGCCTTCCGGTCGGTGTCGGTAGGCAGGACGCTACGGCCCGGGGCTGACAGTTCTGGCGTGGTACGAATCCGTTGCGAGTCTGCGTTACCTGATGGTCAGACTCCGCGCCGCGTAGCGGATGTGTTTGCCGTCGGACCGCTTGCTCAACGCCGCCGCCGGGATGAGCTGGTCCTCGACCCGCAGCCACGAGTCGCGCCCGTCGGCATAGCCGAGTTCGTAGGTGACCTGGCCCAGCCAGACACCCTCGGCGGTGCGCCACCACCGATACAGCTCACCGCGGACCCGCCCAGTCCAGTCCAAGCCGTCCCCGACGGTGCGCCGCCGCCCGGGACGCGGGTACAGCTGTTCCAGATGCACCCAGACGGGTGTGGTGCGCACCGAAGGGCCCCGGCGCGGTAGGTCGGATTGCATCGGACCAAGCCCCACGGCAGCTCCCGCACAAGGTCGACAAGATCGATCCTCGACGCGGGGGAGCGCGCACCCAGTTCAGGATAAGCAGATCGCCGCACAGTTGGCAGGTGCGCTCAAGGTGAAATTCGAGGGCGGAGCCGGCGAGCCGCGCCTAGCCTCGGGGCCATGACCTTGCCACCCGTCGCCACCGCTGCGAAGGACCCGGCGGATGCGGTGTTCGCCTGGTTTCACACGATGCTCGAGACTCAGCCGGTGCTTCTGAACGACAACCAGCTATGGCAGGTGTTCAGCTACGCCGACGTCGCCCGGATCCTGTCCGACCCGGCCACCTTCTCCTATGACACCACCGCAGCGTTCAACATGCCCCAACCCGACCTTGACCTGTTCGACAAGGGCAACATCGTGACGAAGGACCCGCCGCGGCACCGCAAGTTGCGCGCGCTGGTCAGTCAGGTGTTCACCCCGCGGGTGGTGGCCGGGCTGGCGCCGCGAATCACCGAGATCACCACGTCGCTGCTCGATGCCGCGGACGGTGCGGACCGGTTTGATCTGGTCGACGCCCTCGCCTACCCGTTGCCGGTCACCGTGATCGCGGAGCTGCTCGGGGTGCCGGCGCAGGACCAGCCCCAGTTTCGCGCCTGGGCCGAGGTGCTGTCCGACCAGCAGACCGTAGACGCCACGACCCCGGTCACCGAGGAGATCGTCAACGCGATAGGGCCGACCATCCGCGAGATGAACGAGTACATGCTGGCGCACATCCAGCGGCGGCGCCGGCAGCCGGCCGATGACCTGATCGGCAAGCTCACCACCGCCGAGGTTGACGGCGAGCGGCTGGCTGACGAGGAGATCGTCGGCTTCGCCAGTGTGCTGTTGTTCGCCGGACACATCACGACCACGGCCCTGCTCGGCAACGCCGTGCTCTGTTTCGATCGCCATCCGGAGGCGGCGGCTGCGGTGCGCGCCGACCGCGACCTGTTGCCTGCCGCCATCGAGGAGGTCCTGCGCTACCGGTCGCCGTTTCCCCGGCTAGCCCGGGTCACTACGACCGACACCGAGATCGGCGGGCACGCCGTGCTGGCCGGCCAGCTGGTGATCCCGTGGATCGCGGCCGCCAACCGGGACGCCGCGCGGTTCCCCGAACCTGATCGATTCGACATCCACCGCAACAGCACCGGCCACCTGGCTTTCGGGCACGGCATCCACTTCTGCATCGGCGCGCCGCTGGCCCGGCTGGAAGCCAAGATCGCCCTGGACATCCTGCTGGAGCGTTACCGGGAGATCGCGGTGGACGTTGCCGGCCCGATCGAGTTCCACAACCCCTGGGAGATGATCTCCGTGAAGCGACTGCCGGTGCTCGTCGCCTGATGCGTACCCTGCCGGGTTCTCACTCCAAGAACCGCATATCGGCGCGAGAAAAGGAGAGCCCGGTGAGTCGAGGGGACGAGCGGGCTCTGTTTGAGGCTGCATCCGATCAGCGGCTGATCTTGTCGGTCCCACCCCGTAACGTGCCGAGCACCGCCTGTACACACGTTGCAAGGGATGTTAAGTGACTGAGATCGAGGTGCCAGCAAACGAGGACCACACCGACGCCCGGTTGACGGTGGAGACGGGTGTGCCCGACGGAAGCAGCTTCACCTTGTTGGAGCGCAAGGGTTTCGGGCATCCGGACACGCTCGCCGATCACTTGGCGGAGGAGTTGTCGCGGGCCTACAGCCGCTGGACGTTGGAGCATTGCGGCGCCGTGCTGCATCACAACTTCGACAAGCTGGCCTTGCTCGGCGGTGCGGCCCAAGTCTGGTACGGCGGCGGGAGGGTGCTCGATCCGGTGCGGGTGCTGGTAAACGGCCGCGCCACGCGCCGGTGCGGTGGCGTTGTCGTGCCAGTCGACGACCTGATCAACGAGACGGTGCGCTCGTTCTTCGCCGCGCGGCTCCTCGAACTTGCGCCGCATCTCACCATCGAGCTGAACGTCACCAGCAACTCCAGTCCTGGCGCCGTCCTGGCGGGCGCGATGCCGCCGGAGCGCGCGGCGTGGTTCGCCCCGAACTCGGTGGACGAGCTGCGCGAGCGGCGCCGATTGATCGCAAACGATACCTCGCTCGGCACCGGGTGGGCGCCCGACAACGAAGTTGAGATGTTCGCCCGATCGCTCGTGGACCGCTTGTCGAGCCCGAGCGACGTCACCGCCTCGCGTCCGTGGTGCGGCTCGGACGTCAAGGTGATGGTCCTCGCCGACGCCGAACGGCTCGATGCCGTGCTCTGCGTGCCGCAGAAGTCCAGCCATGTCCCCAACCGCGCGGCCTACGTCGCGAACTGCGAGGACGTGCTGGAGGAGTGCTACCGCCGGGCCGCAGATGCCCTGCCGGATCTCAAGCCGTCCTTCCGGCTCAACGCCCGCGACATCGTGGACCGAGACGAGCTGTACCTGACCTACACCGGAAGTTCGATCGAGTCCGGCGACGAGGGCGTGGTCGGCCGCGGTAACCGGGTTAACGGCCTGATCACCCCGTTACGACCGATGAACCTGGAGGGTGCCAACGGCAAGAACCCGGTGTACCACGTCGGCAAGCTCTACAACGTGGCCGCTCGACGCATCGCCCAGCTACTACATCAACGATTCGGCGGCTACGCCGAGGTACACCTGGTGAGCGCCACCGGCCAGCTGCTGGCGCGCCCGTGGCAGACCTTGATCCGGTTATCGCAGTCCGAAGTGGATCACGAGGAGATCCGGGCCATCCTGCGCGGCGTGCTGTCACGGTTTCCCGAGCTGACCCGGGAGATCATCTCGGGCGAGCTGCTCTTCGCGTGAGGACTTCGGCTTCAAGGATCTCTGCCACCTGCGGCCACGGTGTTCCAGCCATGCCGATCTCTGTCCAGTATGTCCGCTGCGCGCGTACCAGACGCCCCAGGCCACTGGCCGCCAGCGTGACCGGGATGCGGCGCGCCACCCGCCGAACCGAGCCGGCACCGCTGCCGTTTTTCCGGGTGCCAGCCATGATTAACAAGGTGGCTGTTCGGACGGCATCCAGCACATCGACGTCGAACCGCTCGGCGTCGGCTCCGAAGACCGTCTCGGCCCAGGACAGCGGAGACAGCAGCCAGCGCAGCCGTTCGAGCCCGGAGCCGAGATCGGTGGCCAGGCGGCGCGGGTCGGCGGTGTGCCATAGCAGTACGGCGTCAGCGAAGCCGATGCCGTCACAGCTCATGTGCAGTGTGATGCCGCTGACCGTCCCGCGCTGCCAAATGTGCAGGCTCCCGGCAATGCACAGCCGACCTGCGTGAACGCCCACGGCCGACAGCGCGTCGAGCCACGCGTCGAGTAACACGACGTGCCGATCGACGCCGGAGATCCGCTGGACGCAGGACAGGTTCACGAACGAGGTCAGGAAGCCGTCGCGGAGCCAGCCACCCTCATCGTGTTCGCCGGTGAAGCGCACAACCGGCTGTGGCAGGAATCCTTCGCGCCATACCCGGTCGGCGCCGTCCTTGAGCCAGGGGTCGAGCCCTTGAATGGCGGAGATCAGCAGGTCGGTGTCCCGGCCCCATCGGATCGGCAGCAGAGGCGGACGGTGAACGCCATGATCGGCGAACACCTGGTGCATCGCGTGGACAACCTCACCCGGCGACGGCACGCGTCGCCGGGGCTTGCCCTGTACCGGCCTGCGCGGTCGCATGACCAGCTCGGCTGCGTCGAGGTCGAGGTGCCAGCGACGCGCGAAGCGCTGCTGAAGTACGCCGAGCAACTGCTTAGCGATCGCCTCAGCCATCGGTATCAAGCCCGGCCAGCGTCCTGAAGTGGCTGGCCGGGTCGAAGCGGGCCAGCCCGATCTCTTGCACTCGACGGACGCCAAGTCGCTCGGCCGCTGTGATGGCCTCGACCAGACGGCCGGCGGCGCTCTCGTCGTCGTCATCCCGGTTAGCCTGCGCGATGACTCCGGTCTCGCGACATAGCGCTGTCTGCGCGCAGGTGCCGGATCGCCAGGTCAAGGCGGCCACAGCGGTGCCACTGCGCAGCGCTTCACCGAACACGGCGACCCCAGCTTCGGTGTAGTCGCGGGCGCAGGTGTAGATGAGGGTGCTGGCGGTTCGGAGCGCGTCTAGCGCCGCTTGGGCGCTAGCGCCGCTTGGGCGCTAGGACGTTGATACTTGAGCCAAGTTTTCAGGCGGTCATTCGGGCCTCGTGGATGTAGTTTTCGACGTGGTGGTTGATCACTCGGAGGGCTTGTCGTAGGGCCAGGGGT